>CAYPOT010000094.1:0-13923 GCA_964412455.1 uncultured Nitrospiraceae bacterium
CGCCGTTTAATATTATAAGCATCAGAAAACCTGTTTACCACGAATGACACGAATGTGTACGAATTAACACGAATAACGGCCAACGGCGTATTGCTCTGTTCTGTAAGCACGGCAACGGCTTTGTTTTCATTCGTGTCATTCGCGGCATTTCATTCGTGCAATTCGTGATAAAATATTTTTTCTCGCTCTTCTTCGGGTCTTGGCGTTTTCCTGGCAAACAACAAAGCCGTATCCCGGAATAGGATACGGCTTGAGAGTTGATATTGCATGTTCGTTCTCGCCTTCCCTACGCCGGAACTACCCGGATCAGGTTCCAAGGGTCGTCCTCAAAAGGACTCTCAGCCTTACGGCTCCCCCAGCTTTATGATAACGTAAGATACAGCACGGAGAGGACAAAAGTCAACGATATTATAGGTCTCTACCCGTTCACCAGCTTCACCACCGTCATGCCGTCCTCGAAATGGTCGATGATGTTCAGCGCACCGAACGACTGATCGATGCGAAACAGGTTCATCGGGTCGAGCCCCAGCGCGTCCGCCAGGATGACCCGGTTCACGCCGCCATGCAGCAGCAGGGCGATCTCCTGGTCCGGATGGGATGAGACGATCTTCTTATACTCCGGCAAGATCCGGTTCTGAACATCGATCAGGCACTCGCCGTCTGGCGGACGGTAATTAAGCAGATCAGCACGCCAGGCAACGAACTCCTCGGGATAGAGCAGCTTGATCTCCTCTGCCGTGAGCCCTTCCCACTTCCCCACACTCCGTTCACGGAGCACGCGGACCGTCGTAGGGGTCAGACCCAGTCGCGCCGAGACGATCCGCGCGCCCTTGACCGACCGGATAAGGTCGCTGGAATAGACCGCTTTTACCGGCTTCCCCTCCAGAAGACCGGCAAGCCGGTGCATCTGCTCAACGCCCCGCTCCGTGATATCCACATCGATATGGCCGTTGTAGCGCTTTTCGCTGCCGTTCGCCACTTCGCCATGGCGCATGAGATAGACACGAGTGATCATAGTTAATCAGCCTACAGGCGCTCCTTGCACCTTAAACCTTGAACGTTGAACTTTGAATGGTTCTCCTATCCTCCGTTCAGCAGGAACACGAACAGCAACAGCGTCAGCGCCTCGTTCATCTCGCTGACCGCTCCGACGGAATCTCCGGTAACGCCGCCGACCTTGCGGACGACGAACCACCTCCAGAAGAAGGTCAACAGTCCCACCGCAAGGGGAATGCCGACCGCAAGAACAGCGGTCCGGGTGTCATACTGATAGATCACAAATCCGGAAAGACCGACGGTGATCGCCGACGCGGCGAGGAGCCCCTTCAGCCGGACATGACCCACAAAGGCCTTGCCCATGCCGTCCTCCCGGCCGTAACCGGCCTCGAACATCATGAGCATCTGCGACCACCGGCTGAAAGCCGGCGCCGTCAGCAAAGCCGCGGTCTTGTAGTCATAGAAGAGGGTGTTCAGGCATGCGTACTTGATCATGAGGACGAAGACGATGCCGAGGACGCCTGCGGTGCCGATCCTGCTGTCCCGCATGATGGCGAGCCGGGACTCCTGGTCCCTGCCGCCCATGATCCCGTCGATGCTGTCGGCCAGACCGTCGATATGGAGGGCTCGGGTAATGACCACGGACAGAATGAGGAGAAATATGTTGGAGACCGTGTCCGGGAAGATCCAGAGCAGGGCCTTGTCCGCGTACACCAGAACAAGCCCGATGACAAAACCCACGAACGGGAAATAGACCATGGACCGCGACAGGTCGTTCTCGTCAACTTCGTGTTTCTTCCTGACCGTGAAGATCGTCAGGAACTGGAGTGCCGTGATGAAGCCATGCAGCATCGTTCTGCCTTTCCCCTTTCCCGAAACGACCATTTAGACACAGAAGAATCGGATTTGACTTATGATAAAGGCGGATAGATCGGATTGTTCGTAATACGGACAATACCACATCACAGAAAATCCGATTGTAGTAGATTCGTATCCGGCTCTTTTCTCCCCGTCCCCGTGTCTCCAAGTCCCCGTGTCAGGTGGTTTCTATTTCTTCACCGGCTCTTCGCTCTTCTCCGAGACCCCTGCGTCGGCAAAGGTCGCCATCTCCATGAGGATCTTCACCCCTGCCTCGACGAGCGAGATGCCCAGGGCCGCGCCGGTGCCCTCTCCCAGCCTCAGGTTCAGGTCCAGGAGCGGCCGCTGTTCGAGGTGCTCCAGCATCTTCCGGTGTCCGATCTCCACGGACTGGTGCCCGGCGATGATATATCCCCTGACCAACGGGTTCAATTCCGCGGCAATGAGCGCGCCTGCCGTCGAGATGAATCCGTCAACAACAACGGGTATGCGATGGAGCGCAGCGCCCAGCACCAGGCCCGCGATGGCGGCGATCTCGAACCCGCCGACCTTGGCCAGGACGTCCATGGCGTCGCGCCGGTCGGGCCGGTTTGCCGCGATCGCCTTTTTGATGACCGCGACCTTGCCTTTGAGCGAATCGTCGTCGATCCCCGTTCCCCTGCCGGTGACCAGCTCCGGCTCGGTCCCGGTGATAACCGACACGATCGCCGACGACGGCGTCGTGTTCCCGATGCCCATATCGCCCGTACCGATGATATCGAGGCCGTCCCTGTACTTTTCCACCATCTCGACGCCGACGAGGATGGCCTGCTCCGCCTCTTCACGGGTCATGGCCGGCCCGATGGCCATATTCTTCGTGCCGCGCGCCACTTTTCTGATCTCGAGCCCCTCTGCCGGTTCGAAGTCGTGGTCAACCCCCACATCGACGACAATGACCCGCGCGCCGCAGTGGCGTGCCAGCACGTTCACGCCGGCCCCGCCGCGCAGGAAGTTGTAGACCATCTGCGGCGTCACTTCCTTCGGGAAAGCGCTGACCCCCTCCCCCGTCACCCCATGGTCGCCGGCAAAGGTAAAGATGATCTTGTTCGTGATCACCGGTTTGTCTTTGCCGGTGATGAGGCAGTAACGCTTGGCAAGCTCTTCCAGCCGCCCCAGGCTGCCCAGGGGCTTGGTGAGATTGTCCAGTCTCGCCTGGATAGCCGCGGCGCGTGATTCGTCGACTGGCTTGATAGCTTTAAGAACTTCCTGTAGTTTGCTCACCGTACAGTCTCCTTCTCTGATCAGTCATCATGATATTCTGTTCCGCACTCCGCACTCGACACTCCGCACTATCATCACTTTATCTTCATCGGTATCCCCGCCGCGAGAAAATACACATCGTCAGCTGTCCGGGCGATCCTCTGGTTCAGGATGCCTGCCAGATCGCGGAACCGGCGGGCAAGGGCATTATCAGGAACGATGCCCAAACCCACCTCGTTCGACACGACGATGCATGTTCCGCTGAACGCCTTGAGCGCGGTCAGCAGATCGTCGACACGGGACAGAATTCCGTCGTCCTTTTCAGTACGGGCCATAATATTGCTGAGCCACAGGGTCACGCAGTCAAGGAGTACCACCTGATAGGTACCCGTAAGTTTGCGAAACAGCTCGGCAACGGCAAGCGGCTCCTCAAAAGTGTCCCAGGCGCTCCCGCGCCGTTTGCGGTGATGTTCGATCCGTGCGACCATCTCCTCGTCAAGCGCCTGCGCGGTCGCAAGGTACGCCCGTTTCCCGGAGATATCAGCCGCCAGTTTTTCCGCGAAGGCGGATTTTCCGGACCGCGCACCGCCGGTGATGAAGTAGATCTTATTCGACATGATGTTTGCGCTTTCCCTGGCCCCTGACCCCTGTCCCCTGAACCCTGCCCTTGTCTCCTGCCTCCTGTCTACTGCTTCTTGAACTCCACATTAGCAAACCAGCTTTCCCCCGAGGTCTCGGTGTGCTGGGAATTGATCTGGAGCCGCATACCACTTACCACGGGAGGATCTTCTCCGTAGAATTTCTTATAGTCCTCATAGACGTTCCGCGTCTCGGTGATCCACTTCCCGAGCTCCGACGGTCCGGAACGGACGACAACGACCTTGACGGTCATGAAAGGCACAGGCGAGGTGGACTCCATGAGACCCTGGGGCGCCGTGGTGTCCCAGATATAGACGATCGCCTTGGTCTTGGTGAAGGCAAGAAAGAGCTGGGCGGCCTGGTCGTCGGTCCTTGATCTCCGGAAGTCTCCATCCTTCGGCAGTTTCGTCACCTTCCATTTCCAGGAAAGGACCGGGTACTGCTTCACGTCCACCTTCACCTCTTTCTGAAGGGAGAACGAGGTGTTCGCGCTTCTGAGCGCGAGAGCGTGCAGATCGCCGTCCTTCACCACGGCGAAGTCCGCCTTGCCCGACTTTTCCTTCACCTGCCATCCCGGGGGGACGCCTTTCGCGTCGACCCCCGAGGAGAAGTCCGCTATGACCAGGCGGTCCTCCGCCCAGGCAGGAGACACCGCCAGAAGAACAACGAGGATGCTCTGCAAAAATCCGGTTATCGTCATGGCCCCCTCCTTAGACAAAAAAACCCCACCTGGTTCGTCAGGCAGGGGTACGTTCAGACGATCAGATCACAGACTGTCAGACTGCAGACAAAACCAATGCAGCCATTTCAAGGTTTTCGTCTGTTGTCTCGCCTCTGTCTGCTGTCTGTTGTCTGTTTAAATGGAGCGGGCGACGGGGTTCGAACCCGCGACCCCAAGCTTGGGAAGCTTGTACTCTACCAACTGAGCTACGCCCGCTTTGTGGTAAGCATTATAAGTACGCGGGGAGAGGTTGTCAATCAAAAATCAGGCGCGGCTCATGGCTTGACCGGCTGCTCCAGGAGCATCTTGATCTCTTGTTCGACGGCCTTGTCGCTCCCGCCTCCCATATACTGCTTCTTGATGATCCCCTCTTTATCGATAAGGAACATCGCGGGGATCAGACGCACTTTATAATCCGTGGAAACGTCCTCCGTGCCCCGCAGCACCGTATAGCTGATCTTGCGGTCCGCAACGAAGGATTTCACCTCATCCCAACCGACCTCATCCATTGAAATTGCGAGGATCACGAGACCCTTGCCTCCGTATTGCATATGCAAACGTTCGAGCGTAGGGATCTCGTCGCGACATGGCGGGCACCAGGTCGCCCAGAACTCGAGCAGGACTACCCTGCCCCTGAGGTCGGCGAGGCGGACCTTCTTCCCGGAAATATCCTGAAGCGTGAAATCGGGGGCTCCCGCCGTTGCGCCTTCCTTCTCCTTGCTCGGGCATCCGGCAAACAGGGCAAGGGTAATGATACTGATCATGACGATCGCTTTTTTGGACATTACAACGGCTCCTTATGATGTTTCTTTTCAAAAATCGACATAATCACGCTGCTGTTTCCAGCTGAAAAAGCAAATCTTTTGCTTCATTCGCAATAAAGTTGAAAAGGCAAGGCATGGTCACAGAAACAAAGGCTCGGAGAAAAAACTTATCCACAGATTACGCAGATTACGCAGATTTAGTCTTTAACCACGGTCCAGAACGGTCGTTTTTTAATCTGCGAAATCTGTGAAATCTGCGGACAAATCTTAGCCTTTCTCGTTTTCTGGTTTGTTCAGCTTTTTTCAACTAAAATACGAAAGACCAAATCTTTTTGACAGGATAGCAGGACCAACAGGATGGGATCGGGATTGAAATTCGTCCTTATCCGACTTTTATCATGAGCCCGTCGAATGATCCTGCCAAAGATCGAAAGCTTTTTGTTTCTTGCTCTGGTTGCGGCCAAAGGTCGCGCGATGGATCATATTGCTGAACAAAGACCCGGCGGCCGCAGGTTGCACGGCCGCCGGAAAATTAGGAGTGATCGGAGGAAGCGCCTGCAGGTGGCTTACTTCTGAAGAAGCGCGTCGATCTTGCTCTTGAGCTGCGCCTTGGGGACCGCGCCGACCACCTGGTCGACGGTCTGGCCGTTCTTGAAGAACATCAGGGTCGGGATGCCCATGATGCGGTACTTGCCCGCCACTTCAGGGTTCTCGTCGGTGTTCAGCTTCAAGACCTTCAGTTTGCCCGTGTACTCCTTCGACAGTTCATCGACGATCGGAGCCACCATCCTGCAGGGCCCGCACCACACCGCCCAGAAATCCACCAGGACGAGGTCCGTTGCTTTCAGTACTTCCTGGTTCCATGTTGCGCTCGTTACCGCTTCAGCCATGCCAGCCTCCTAAAGAATTAATGTACGCCCGGCGCTGCAAGGGCTACGTCCTGTTTCTTGATGGCCCCCTCGGGGCAGACCCGCGGGCAAGCCCCGCAGTCCATGCATTCCCAGGTAATAACGGCCTTATCGGACTCGATCTTGATCGCTTCGGTGGGGCACACGTCGGTGCAGGTCCCGCACCCGGTGCATTTATCTCGATTCACGTAATACATAGTGCACCTGTTCTGGATTATAGACTCCCGCTTCCCATGTTGTCAATATTTTTTACTTGTGGCATAATCATTTCTCGATGCAAACACGCGTGGCGCCATATGGAGCAGCGGGCTGGAGCGAGAAGGTCCGGATCGTTGAGGAGCTATTCTCGAAAAAGGCCGGCCCCCCGTTCCTCTATAACGATGTTCTGCTCATCGTCCCCTCCTCGCGCCTCAGGAGGACCTACGGCAGGCTGTTCCTGGACATTACGGAGCGGACCACCGGAAGCCATGCCCTGGTGCAGCCTGAGGTCCAGACCCTGCATCTCTTCCTGCAGCGGCTCTCCGCGAAAGCCGGAGGCCCCGCGCTCATCGACGAGAACGGCCGGCTCATCCTGCTCGAAGGCATCGTAAAGTCGTCCATCACCGGGAAGGCGGCGTTCGGAACTGCGCCGGACATTCTCGCGCCATCGCTTTCCGCCGCGGTGGCCGACATGATCGAAGAGCTGTCCGCGTCGGGCATCTCGCCGGAGCAACTGGCGGGGGCCGCGGCGTTATCCGACGTCTCGGACAAACCGCAGGTAAAGCTGCTCATTGAGGCCTACGCCGCCTACGAGCGCATCCTGGCGGACCGGGGGCTTGCCGATCCCGCGGGCATGCTCTCCCATCTTGCCGACCGGTTCGATCCGTCCTGGCTTTCGTCGTACTCGACCATCATCATCGACGGGCTGCACGACGCCACAGAGCTCCAGGTCAGGCTTCTGCGGAAGATCGCCGCGCACCATGACTGCACCTTCCTGGTGGACGCGCCCTCGGCCGACAGCATACGGAACGCCGGTGCATACCACCCTCTGAGGCTCCTCAAGGAGTTCCTGGCCCGCATCGGACTTATGATCGGAGCATCAGCGGCGTCACCGGATGCCGATGATCGTTTCCTCGCCGAAGCACTGTTCTCGGCAGGTTCCTTCGAAGAAGCGGCGAAGAAGTCCACGCCCTCGTTCCGGAAGGACCTCCGCCTGCTCTCGGCGATCAACATGCGCGAGGAGGTGTCGTACATCGCGGGCGAGGTAAAGCAGTCTCTCCTGGCCGGCACGCTCCCCGACGCCATCCTTGTGGCATTTCCGTCACTCGATGAATACGGCCCGCTCGCGGAAGAGCTCTTCACCGACTTCGGCATCCCGTATAACCGCGCCCTCGGCCGCCAGCTCAGCACCTCGCCGGTGACCACCGCCGTGGTATCGCTCCTGTCCTCCTGCCGCGAGGATTTTTCCGGGCCCTCGCTGCTCCGCATATTCAGCTCGCCGTTCCTGAAGTTCGGCGGGGACCCTTCCCTCGCTCCGGCCCTTGCCCGTCTGATGGCGGACCGCCGCATCACCGGGGGCAGGCACAAACTTCTGGCCGCGCTCAAGCGTTCCTCGCCTGAAGCAGCGGGCCCTGATGTTCTCACGGCACCGCTCATGGATCTTTTTACAGCGCTTGAGCCTTTTTCTTCGAAAGACCCCGCGTCGCTCACGGTATGGATGGACCGCCTGTCCTCACTCCTGTCCTGGTCAGGCCTCAGCGGGCGGGTGACGCTCATCAAGGGCCCCCTCAACAGGAACCTCCAGGCCTATAAAAAGCTGGCCGAAACGCTTACGTCCCTCCGCCAGGCGGGGGACCTCTTCCCTGAATACACCTATACGTTCAGCGAATGGCTGTTCCTGCTCAAGAAGACCTTCATGCATGCCCGCTTTCAGGTCCCGCCTGACGACGAGGGCGGCGTACAGGTCCTGGGCATGGAAGAAAGCACCGGCTATGCCTGGAAGGAGATCTATCTCGGCGGGCTCATGGACAGCGCGTTCCCCCGGCGCCTGCCCCAGAACATCTTTCTGCCCGAGGCCACCCTCGAGGCCCTCGGCGTGCGCACGCTGGAGAACGCCCGTCTGAACGCTGCCGGCCATTTCTACCGTCTCCTGCTCTCGGCGCACCGTGTCACGCTCACCTGGCCGGAGAACGTGGGCGACCGGCCCGTGGTGCCGTCGCCGTTCCTCGCCGAGCTCACCCCGCTCCGCATCGCCGGCGTGCTGAAAGAAGCATCGCACGTCCAGTTCAGCCTCACGGTCGAGGAAAGCCGGAGCCTTCCGGAGCTGGCGAAATCCCTCTGCCTCGCGGGAGACCTTATCGGTTTGGATAAGGTCCTGGACAGCGATCGCGAAAGCATGGCGGGGATAACGCGCGGCCTCGGCTACACGCACGGTGAAACGTCGGGGTCCCTGGCGCCGCAGGAAAGAACGGAATTCTCCGTCACCGAGCTGGACGACTATCTCAAGTGTCCCTACGCGTATTATGTGAAGCACCTGCTCAGCCTCTCCCCGCTCGAAGAAGTGTCCGAAGATATTTCGGCCCTTGACCGGGGAAGCAAGGCGCACGCCATCCTCCGGAGGTTCTACGAAGAGTGGAAAGTGCCGGTGACCGCGGAGAACCGGGACAAGGCAAAAGAGCTCCTCACCGCGTTCGCCGACCGGGAGTTCCGCTATGAGGCCGACACCTTCCGCAACCGCCGCGAAAAGGACGTGTTCGTCACGGTCATGGCAGGGCGGTTCCTCGATGCCGAGGAAATGTTCTGGCAGCAGGGTTTCCGGCCCGCCTATTTCGAAAAAAAGATCGAGTCCTTCAACCTCACGCTGACCGACGGCACCAGGGTCGAGCTCCACGGCAAGATCGACCGCATCGATGTGGACGAGCAGGGCGACTTCATCATCGTGGACTACAAGACCGGCGCCTATCCCCTTCCGGGGATGACGGTCGAACAGGATATTTTCCAGCTGCCGGTCTACGCGGTCATGGCGCGGCAAGCCCTGTCGGAAGCAGACCCTGTGCTCAGAAGATCCATCGGTCTTGCCTACTATGACCTGGCCGGGAAGAACAAGGGACCCACACGGGACCTGGTCCTCTATAATAAGGAAGCCCTGAAAGACCAGCCCTCGACAAAGCCGAAGGCAAGCCCCAAAAGCGCGGAGGACTTCGAGGCCATCCTGACACAGAGCATGGAGAAGGCGAGGAAGGCGATCGAGGGCATCCGGGCGGGCCTGATCCCCGCCGCTCCGCAGGACGAGAACCGGTGCCGGAATTGCCCAAACGGGATGATGTGCTCGAAATTAGACTCGTAGGGGCGGCCCTGCGTGGCCGCCCTGGTGGGCAACCACACACGGTTGCCTCTGAAAAAACATTCCAATGACATTCGATCCCGACATCCATCACCGCCGGTCCATCCGTTTGAAGGACTACGATTATTCCCAGCCGGGAGCGTATTTCGTGACGGTGTGCACGCACAACAGGGAATCCCTGTTCGGACATATCCACGAGAACGCTATGATCCTGAATGAGGCAGGCAGCATGATCGAGAGATGGTGGCAAGAATTGACAAATAAATATCCGATGATCGACACGGATGCCTGTACGGTCATGCCAAACCATTTTCATGGTATTATTGCCATCGTAGGGGCGGCCCTGCGTGGCCGCCCTGACGGTTCAGATCCCAATATCGCAGGGGCCCGCCCAGGAGGGCAACCACATAGGGTTGCCCCTACAGTAGGCTACATGATCGATTGGTTCAAGACCATGACGACAAACGAGTACATTCGTGGTGTCAAACGGAATCAATGGCGTCCCTTTCCCGGAAAATTGTGGCAACGGAACTACTATGAACACGTCATCCGTGACGAAAGCGATCTGGATGCCATTCGGGAATATATCGTCAACAATCCTGCGGGATGGGACAGTGACAAGGAGAATCCTGAGCGAAAGGATCAAGCCGATACCGACAGGTAAACTAAGCGCATCATGATTAATAATCGTCAAAACCAGAACCCCGACACCTCCCGCTCCATCCATCTCTCGGCCTCCGCCGGTTCGGGTAAGACCCGCGCGCTGAAGGACCGCTATCTCGCGCTCCTGGACCTGCTCGACCGCAGCGCGCTCAACATAGACCAGGCTGTGGCCATCACCTTCACGGACAAGGCGGCGGCGGAGATCAAGCAGCGGGTGATGCAGGGCCTGCCCGAGCCCATGCTCAAGAAGATCATCCGGGGCCGGCAGGACCTCCGCATCTCGACCATCCACTCCTTCTGCATGAACCTCCTGAAGCGATACCCGCTCGAAGCGGGGCTCCCGCCGGACTTCGGGATCCTGGACGAACGGGACCAGACGTACAAGATGCAAAAGGCCATCGAAGACACCCTTGAGGAAATGGACCGCGACGCCGGGCTCATGGCCCCGCTGCGCGATCTCTCCGCCGACAGCCTCATCGCTACCATCGGATTTATTCTTGGGATCAGGAGCAGGCTCAAGCGCAGGGAGATCGATGCGGGCGGACCGGAGAAATTGCTCCGTGCCGTCAGCTCCGGCATGGGGACCGCGCCGGCCGGGAACGATCTGAAAGACCTCATAACGAACGCCGAGTGGCTCACCGCGCTCCGAACGATGGAGTCCCGTCTGAAGACGCAGGGAGACTATTACGAAACATGCCGGGCCGTGACGCACCTGTCCCTTGCGGACGCGACCAACGCGGATGCCGCTTCAGCGATCACCAGGGACCTTGCGCCGGTCTATTTCAACAAGGACGGCAGCCCCGCGAAGAACCCATATATCGCCAAGAAGTATTTCACCGGAAAGGAACGGAAGCAATACGAAGAGGCGTTCTTCGCGGTCCAGGACCTGCTGGTGCGGTTCCGCGATCTCCACGCCCGTGTCCAGGCCGGGCAAGAAGCGCAGAGTCTGCTCCGGCTGTTCCAGCGGGCAGAGGAGCGCTATCAGACCTCGAAGCTCCGTGAAGGCCTCTTGGACTTCGACGACCTCGAGATCTACGCCTACCGACTCCTGCGGTCCCCGGAGACGCCGGACATCCTCTACTGGCTCGACCGGAAGATCCTCCACTTCCTGGTCGATGAGTTTCAGGACACCAGCGACATCCAGTGGGCCGTCCTGGACCGCCTGACCGAAGAGATCTTCGCGGGCCAGGGGGCGGACAAGCCCATGGCACCCACCCTGTTCGTGGTGGGCGACAAGAAACAGTCCATTTACCGCTTTCGCGAGGCGAACTACCGGCTCATCGAGATCATCCGCGGGAAGATGGAAAAGCTCCCGGACGCATCGAGGAACATCCGGACGCTCGATACGAATTACCGCTCCGCGCCCGAGATCATCGCTACGGTCAACAAGGTCTTCGCAACGCTCTGGAGCGGCGAGTATCAGCCCTCCGCATCAGACAGGAAGGACCACCGCGGAAGCGTGAGGCTCGTTGAACTCCTCCTGACGCGTGGACCGAAGGAAGAGACAGGCGATGGCACGACAGAAGCGGATGTTCTGGCGAGGGAGGTCAGGGCGCTGATCGAGAGCGGGACGACCGTCTGTGAACGGTCCCCGGCGCCCACGGACAGCCTGCCCGGGCAGGAGGGCAGCGGCTGGAGACAACGTCCCGCGGGATACAATGACTGCGCGATCCTCATCCAGTCCCGGACGAAGCTCAAGGAGTACGAAGCGGCGCTCCAGGCCGAAGGAGTCCCTTTCCGCGTCGTGGGCGGCATCGGCTTTTACGAGGAGGACGAGGTCCAGGCGGTGCTGAACGTGCTCTTCTTCCTGTGGAACCGGGACGACCGGCTCGCCCTTGCCGCCGCGCTCCGGTCCCCGCTCTTCGGTCTCACCGACCAGGACATCGTGAAGGTATGCATCGGCGGAGACCTGATGAACAACCTCCGGAGCAGCCATCCCTCAACCGCGGAGCTGCTGGACCGCTGGTCGCGATATGCCATGACCGAGCCGCTTGCCGGGCTTGTCCAACGCGTCATCGGGGACACCGGCGCCTACGTCCGGTTCGGGAAACGCAACCCCCAGGCGATATTCAACCTGGACAAGCTGCTCGACAGGGCGCGCGAGTTCGACCGAAGAGGCTACACGACGCTTCAGGATTTCGTGGAGTGGGTGAAGAGCATCCGTGATTCCGACCAGCGCGAGGCCGCGGCGGACATGAACCTGCCCGGGTCCCGGGGCGCGGTGAGCATCATGACCGTGCATAAGGCGAAAGGACTGGAGTTCGCCGTCGTATTCCTTCCGGGCATGAACCAGCAGACCCGGTCCGTCACTGCCGGCCCGCCGGTCATTGTCGAGGACCGTGACGGCATCGTGCGCATGGCGGTGAAGGGCCGGGAAAGCCCGGTCTACGACGAGATGTGGGAGCGGGAGCAGGAAGAGCTCCGTCGCGAGCACCAGCGGCTCCTGTACGTGGCCATGACGCGGGCGAGGGACCACCTCGTCATGTTCGGGTCCATCGACAACGGGAGCAGGCCCTTCAAGCAGAACTCCTGGCTGTCCTGGCTTCACCAGGCGATACCTGCCGCGGAGATCGAGATCGGACCGGCGTCGCGGCTCATCGAATATGTCTGCCCCGAGGGAACGGCGCGCATGCTGCCGGCTGATGCGCCTGCCGCTGGATCACGCCAACAAGAGCAGAAGAAGACAAGGACGATAGATGCGGACAGGGTCCTTGCGAACATCTCCTCCATCCCCGCCTCCCGGTCACCGGAGTGGAAGAAGGCGACCGACTATCTTGTCCAGGAAAAGGAATGGTCCCTTGAGCAGACGTCAGCTCCGGAAGGCGGCACTGTTTCGCCGCTCATCCGCGGCAGCATCTTTCACCGGTGCCTTGAAGAATACGCGAAGACGGGAAGCTGCGATTGCGCGGCTGTCGCGGGCGAGTTTCCGGGGGTCCGGGCGCTGAGCGGAGAAGAACGGGAGAGGTTCCTTGCCGGCGTTGAACCCGTGGTCCGCGACCTCACGGAAAGCGAAGAGTTGGCATGGATATTCCACCGTCAGCCGACGGCATACTCGGAACTCCCCTTCCTGTACCGGAAAGGGAACGAGATCGTGAGCGGCGTCATCGACCGCGTGATCGTCAAGGAAGGACGGGGGTATGTGGTCGACTACAAGGCCATAACCATCGAGAACGACGAGGCACTGCAGTCATGGATGGAACACTACCGGCCCCAGGTCAGGATCTATTGCGAAGCGGTCAAGGAGATGTTCCGGCTGGAAGCCGTGGAAGGATACCTGTTGTTCGTGGACAGCAGAAGACTTGCGATGACCGTGAAGGTGTGATTATTTGCTGAAGTTGCCTTACTCAAACCCCGGGCTGCTCGGTCGCGACGACTGTGCGTTTAAGCTCCCAAGTACAAACGGCTGTGGCACTTTGCATGGGACTACTCTGTTTTACCCCAACCCCCAACCCGCACGTCCCTGGAGCGGCCCTATGAAATTTCTGGGGCACCCATCAAGGCCTAAGGCAGCGTCCCGACAGGGCAAACGCGCATGTTTGAGGCCGCAGGCCGAGTTTGCGCGGGCGAGCGGACGTGGCCTTAGAGGGGTCAGAAATTTCATTCAGGACGCGAAAGGGATGTGCAAAAAAATCAGCACCCGAACATCAGCGAAGAACTACGCCTCTTGTCACCTTTCTTGCGTGCCCAAAGAAAGGTGACCCAAAGAAGGGCACCCGGCGAAAATCCTTTACGGCATGCTCGGTCGTCGATTGCTAAGTACCCTCTCCCTTTTTCCCTCTCCCCTCGAGGGAGAGGGGCGGGGGTGAGGGGCGG
>CAYPOT010000095.1:0-13917 GCA_964412455.1 uncultured Nitrospiraceae bacterium
CCATGTCGGTGATCGCGTCGAAGGTACGCTCCCACTCCTTCTTCTCCTTCGAGATCTCCTCGAAGAGCAGGGCGTTCTCAAGGGCGACGGCGATGTGCTTGGCAACCATCAGCAGGACATCGAGGTCCTTTTCGGTGTACTGACCGGGCTCGGTGCTGTCGAAGTTGAACACACCGAGCATCCGGTCGTGGTAGAGGGGGATGCTGACGGTGGAGCGGATGCCTTCCCGCAGCAGCTTCCGGTCAAGGGGAAACTGCGTCGTTTCCAGGTCGTTGCTGATCCACGGTTTGTTGTTCCTGACGACCCATCCTGCGCTGGTCCCTTCGATCGGCGCCTTGACGCCTTTTTTCATGGACGTCTTCATCTCCGTGTCCAGGGCGAAGATGAGAAGCCTGTCGTCCGTTTCATTGTAAAGAAGGAGGCTCGCTCGGCTGTAGGCTATGAGCTTGCGCAATTCCGAGACCACCATGCGGAAGATAGTGCCGATGCTGAGGCTGGAGTTGATGATCCCGGATAATTCGTTAATGAGCTCGACCTGCGCCACCTTGCCGGGGGGAGCGCAGGCGGACAGGCCGCCCTCGGGAGCGTCACGCACCACCACCGTCCGAAGGCCGGACCGGGGGTCCTGGCCGGGAATGACGGCGATGCGCGAATGAAAGGAACTGCCGTCCTTCCGGGTACAGGGAGACGGGGCAGTTACGACGGGTATCGCAGTAGAAGCGGACCGCGTGCCTTCGAAGGATAGGAACCTTGCGACGTCGAGGCCGACCATCTCGTCCCGTTGCCAGCCGAAGGCCCGGAGGGCGCTTTCGTTGCACGAAACGATTTTGCCGCCCGCGTCGATGACGAACACCGGCAGGTTCAGGACATCGAAGGCTTTCAGGAGTTCCGCGCTGTCGCTCTGAAGCACGGTTTTCATGGGTCATAGTAGCACACTCCCCCGCTTTTCTTCAATAGCAAAGCAGGGTTCAATTGCGGATTTCGGATTGCGGATTGCGGATTTGACGTCTTTCTGCTTTTTATCCAGCGCGCCGCACTAAGTCACAAGCTGAATGCAAGCTCGTTGACGTAAGCAATTCATTTTATTTTTTCATTCCGCAATCCAAAATCCGCAATCCGCAATTCCCTCTGCTTGACTAAGCAAGGGATGTTGACTATTATGAAGCCGTGAAGATCAGGATCGGACACCTCTCCACCTTCTACCATACCGCCATCCTCCTGATGGCGCGGAAGGACATTATGTCCCTCCTGGGGATAGATGCCGAATGGACGCTCATGGGCACCGGTCCCGCGATCATGCAGGCCTTCGGCGGAGGCGAGCTCGATCTGGCTTATATCGGCTTGCCCCCTGCCATCATCGGCATGGAACAGGGCCGCCGGGTCGTCTGCATCGCAGGCGGCCACATGGAAGGCACGGTCATGGCCGGAAAATCACGCTGGCTGGGTTTTCCGGAGACCGACGATCTTGGCGCGGTCCTCGGTCAGTTCGAAGGCAGGACGATCGGCGTTCCCGGGAACGGTTCCATCCACGATGTCATCCTGAAGGACTGCATCGCCCGGTATGCGCCCGGCAGGAACATCACGGTCAGAAACTACCCCTGGGCGGACCTCGTCACCGAGGCCGTGGTGAACGATGAGGTGGCGGCTGCCTTCGGGACCCCCGCCCTGGCGATCGCGATCAGGCGCTTCGCCGGAGGAAAGATACTCTATCCCGCCGCGAAGCTCTGGCCGGACAATCCGAGCTACGGCATCGTCGTGGACAGGTCATTTTTGAACGCGCATCGGGAGAGGGTCGAGCGGTTCCTGATCGCCCACGAGGAGGCCGAGGCGGTCCTCAGGAACGAGCCCGCGGATGCCGCGCAGGCGATCGCGGACCAGGTGGGCATCATCGACCGGGAGTTCGTGCTCGAGACCCTGCAGGTCTCACCGAAATACTGTGCCGCTCTCACCGGGGGATACATCGCTTCGACCATGGATTTCGTCAAAGCTCTCAAGAAGCTGGGCTATATCAGACGGGAACTGGACAAGAACGAGATCTTTGATACGTCGCTGATCGCTAAGATACATCCGGAAAAGGACCATTACGGGGACGGCCTTACAAAGTCAGCAACCTGACCCGGACAAGTCAGCACCAATTTCGCCACGAAGACACGAAGGCACGAAGAAATTCAATTAATTTGCAATCTATTGAAATCGTATTTTGCAACTACCTTTGTGTCTTAGTGCCTTCGTGGCGGTATTTTTGTTTTAATGTGTTTTGAGAGGCCTTCGCGATGATAAAAGCTCTTTCCTCCGTCCTGTCCCTCGGCCTTCTCGTCGCGGGCTGCACCGGCACCCGGCCCATGAGCCTGGGCGTTCATGACGGGAAACTGGCGCCCTGCCCGGCTTCGCCGAACTGCGTTTCGAGCCAAAGCTCGGACAAGGACCATGCCGTGGAGCCCTTCCCGTTCACCGGCACTCCTGTTGAAGCCATGGCAAAGCTGAAAGTGGTTCTCTCCACCATGCCGCGCGCCAGGATCGTGACGGCGACGGAGAATTACCTCCATGCCGAATTCACGAGCGCCCTGTTCCGTTTCGTGGACGACGTCGAGTTCCGGCTCGACGAAAGCGCCAGGACCATCCATCTGCGCTCCGCCTCCCGCGTCGGGTCCTCCGACCTCGGGGTGAACCGGAAAAGGATCGAGGACCTGCGCGAGTCAATGAACTTGCAGATCCCCAACTAGTATGCCGCTTTCGATGAATAGAAACCCGACGATCTCCGTGATCATTCCCGTGCTGAACGAGGCACGAAACATCAATGTCGTCATTGCGCATCTTCGCTCGCAAGCCGCCGTCGATGCTGTTGAGATCGTCGTGGTGGATGGAAGTACCGCGGGGAGCACCATCAAGGCCATCAGCCATCCCGGCATCATCACTGCCATCGCGGAAAAAGGCAGGGGTTGTCAGATGAACTGCGGCGCCATACAGGCAACTGGCGACATTCTTCTATTCCTTCACGCCGATACGCTCCTCCCGCCGAACGCTTTTGCCCGGATCAGGAAATGCATGGAAGTCACCCGCCATGCGGGCGGCGCTTTTGACCTGGGTATCGACACGGAGCAGAAAGTCTTCCGGATCACCGAGAGATATGTGGCCTTCCGCTCGCGGCTCACGCGCATCCCCTTCGGCGACCAGGCGATCTTTATCCGGAGGGACTACTTCGAGCGGATCGGCGGGTATCGGGACATCCCGATCATGGAGGACGTGGACCTCATGCGGCGGATCAGGCAGCGGGGAGACGCCATTTGTATCATCCCCGAAAAGGTCATGACCTCGGCGCGTCGTTGGGAAAAGGACGGGATCATCTTCGGAACGCTTCGGAACTGGATGCTTCAGGCCCTGTACTGCTTAGGAGTTTCTCCGGAGCGGCTGGCCAGGTTCTATCGATAATTCACCTGTGGCGCGCGGTCAGGAAATTGTTGTATATTGTGCCGGTGGAGAAGAATCGTATGAAACTGAACGCTTTCCTCTGTGCAACGGCCCTCCTTGCGGCTGCATCTCTCGCGTCGGCCGATGACCACGCCGTCCTGTTCCGCGAGGACTTCGCAAACCTCGACAGTTGGAAGCCCTTCACCTTCCCCAAGATCAAGAAGCATTCCCTTTATACCATCGCTACAGAAGGAAAAAAACACATTCTCAAGACGGAAAGCAGCGCATCTGCCTCGGCTATCGTGTACAGGGACGTTTTTGACGTCTATACGCATCCCCGCGTGAAATGGCGCTGGAAGGTGCATAACGTCTATGCCAAGGGCGACGTGAGATCCAAAGAGGGCGACGACTACCCGGTCCGGGTATACATCATGTTCGAGTATGATCCCGGGAAGGCGGGCTTCGTGGAAGGGATCAAGTACGGCTTCGCAAAGTCCCTCTACGGCGAGTACCCGCCCCACAGCAGCCTGAGCTATATCTGGTCGAGCAGGGACGATCCCGGGACATTTGTTATCAGCCCCTACACGGACAAGGCCGTAATGGTGCTGCTCGAGAAAGGTCCGTCAAAGGTCGGGACATGGGTGGATGAAGAGATCGACATCCTGGCGGACTATCAGAAGGCGTTCAAGACCAAACCGCCTGCCCGGGCCCGCATCGCCATAATGAACGACTCGGACAATACGGGAGAATCAGCGGTGTCGTGGTTGGAATATATCGAGGTGTTCAAATGAACAAGGTAGACCTCTGGCCATTCACCTGCGCATCTTTTCCGACTACATCTGACCATACCGCTATTTGGGCATGCGGGACAATGTTCGTGACGTTAGTTCTTACGGTGCATACCTTTATTTAAATCACCGGAAACTCATGGGACGGTTGCTCTCATCATAGCAATGAAATGCAGAGAAACGTATGGTCGTATTTTGCGCCTCGCTTTTCTTCAGTTGGAGTGTTGAAGGCCATTAGATTATGCGGTATAGTTATACAGGATTACAGGAATTATACAGCTTTCCCGGTTTTTTGGATGGCACCCGAACGAGTTGCCGTAAAGTTGTGATGGGGCTGCCAATTAATCGCATGAGCGGAAGCAGCTTCACGAGCAGCATATCCCGGGTCATTGCATTTATCATCGGCTGGAGAAAGACGGCGTCATCGAGCGCTATGCTATCGGGTCCGAAATGACCGTTGATATCAAATGAATGTTTGAAAGCAAAGAAGCGCTGCGCCGCAAACCTGTCATGCTCGACGTGTTGCGCGAACGCGGGTTCGCGATCCATGATGCAGCAGCATCCATGCGTCATTCCGCCGTGCACGAGACCCCGGTGAAATATCAGACCGGACAAAATACAAAAATACGCAACTAGGTGGAAGATGAGCACTTGCAAGACAAAAATAACCACGGATCATCTCATTAAGGATTATCGCGAGCTCGAACGAAAACAGGGGAGACAACCTACCTGTGTGGAATACGCTAAGAACTGCCACAGCATTTCCTCGCTCGCGCATGTTTTTGGAAATCCAGGATGGAGAAAACTTCTCGCAGCAGTCGGCGCGAAGCCCTATCGCAGGTTTTCAAGAAAATCCGTCCAAGACTGCTACAGGCGCCTGAAATCCGAACTGGGAAGGGCCCCCGATAGAAAAGAATATGAGAAGAAGTGCTGCAGCAGTGCAATGCTGGGGATCTTGTTCGAGGGCAGAGGATGGAGCCGCCTGCTTAAATCCGTCAGAGATTCCAACCGGCCGCGAACATACAACCTGAAAGGCCCGTCAAAGGCCTCGATGTTAAGCGCATTTCGTTCTATCAGCAGGCAGTTGGGAAAAGCGCCGAATTTAAGGCAGTATCAAAAGCTCTCCGGTTACTCCCTCAAGAACATCAGATACCGCTTCGGCGAGAATGCATGGCAGGAGTTCTTAAGATTTTCCATATTACAATCGAGAGCAAGCCGGTCGTCTTTGACCGCGAAGCACCTCATCCAGGATTTTCTCAGGCTCCAGCAAGTATTCGGCCGGCGTCCGAGCATAAACGAATATTTAACCCGTTGCCACACACCGAAAGTCCTGGACAGGGTCTTCGGCAAACCGGGATGGAAAAACATGATCTCCGCCGTCGGCGCCAAGGCGCTTCCGAAGAACGTTATCTCTGCCTCCCATCTGGTGGAGGATTATATTGAACTCTACAGGCGTCTTGGGAAACAGCCGATCGCTGAAGAATTCAGGCGAATGCAGCGACATACCCTTAAAGTGCTTGATCGCGCATTTGGCAAGCCCGGCTGGAGAAACTTAACGATCGCGGCGCAAAGGAAAATGGGGAATCTTTGACCCTGAAACTCTTTGTGGTCGCATCTTGATACTTGCACTCCGTCGTCAGGCGGCGTGTTCTTTCAGTCTCCGTCAGGGGGACACGGGGGGATGGTCATGAGCATACGGATCCGCATCTTCTCCGACTACATTTGACCATACTGCTACATCGGCATGGGTCTTGTCGACAAGCTGAAGCAGGAATTCGACCTCCAGGTGGAATGGCTGGGATTCGAGATCCATCCCGAGACGCCGCCGGAAGGCATACCTCTCGTGAAGCTATTTCCCGGCGCAGATATTGAAAGCATGACCCGCCGCCTGAACAGCATGGGCGCGCCCTTCGGCCTGACCTTCCGGAAGATCGTGAACATCTCCAACTCACGAATATCCCTTGATGCCGGCGAATTCGCGAAGGAGCAAGGCAGGTTTGAGCAGTTCCATCATGCGGTCTTCCAGGCTTACTTTTTGCTGGGAAAGGACATCGGGAGTATCGACGTCCTAAAACAGATCGGCAAAGAAGCCGGCTTGGATGCGGATGCCATGGGAAAGGCCCTGCAAACGGGAACCTATCGTCGCGTACGTGAAGCGGCGAAAGAAGAAGCTGACCGCCTTGGTATCACCGCGGCTCCGACCTTCCTCTTCAACGAGAAAGACCGCATCGTGGGCGCCCAATCTATAGACGTGTTCCGGGAGCGCCTCAAGGCTTTTTGATATGAAATAACAAAATACCCTTGACACTGATTTTCACGGATAAAAGATCCTGATAACTGCGGTTAATGCAGGAGCGGTCCACTGCTTAATCGTTCTTAATTGCTCCGTTGTATCCGACCCTATCTTCTTACCAATCCGCCTCTTCTGCGGCAAAGACTTTTCCCCTTTTTATCTGCGTTCATCCGCGTCCAATTGCCGTTTTTCCGTTATTCCTCCTCTTCCCTCCCTTGTGATATGCATCATACCGGACGTTCGGCGATCGGAGTACCATGACCTAGAGGATGCCCCATGCTTACCTGCCCGATATGCGAGAACGAGCTGAAGGACCGTACCGCTGATTGTTGGCAATGCCGGTGCGGGGAAACAATACCGTTCGGCTTTGAACGGGATGACGACGAGAACTGCGAGGCCTGCCCCATCCGCGACTGTCCGCGGCGAAAATGAAATGCAGACCCACAAAAGCCGCAGGATGCAACATAACCCTGCGGCCAGGAACATGTAATGGTAAGCGATCAGCTGATCTATCCGCCGAGATACCCGCCGGAAATATCACGCCCTGCGGCCATCTCTGGCTCCCGGACCGACACTTCGCTCTGCACGTCCGGACCGAGCCCTTTCCATTCGAAGGGACATGCCGTCGTCAGGATCTGGAGTTTCCAGTCCATGTAATCAGCAAGTTCCGCAAGATGACGATCATGGACCCTGAACAGCTCGGAATCTTTTTCGTAGGTCTTTCCCAACATCTCCCGCAATTCATTGACGCCGTGGATCATGTAGCCAAGCTCTCCAAGCACTTCATCGCAATAAGCATTCTTTTTTATGTCTTTTACGGTCCCCATCACTCCCTCCTTGAACCCTTATCGAAATCCCACATCATGCAGGGCCCGGCGTTCTGCTTCATACAAGACTTTTACTCTCCTGTTTGACTATAGTATAGCACTAATTTCGATGAACGGTAAATATATTTTGCGTAGCGCCAGTATTTGCATTGCAAAGTCGATCGTCCCGTCAGGGATAGCCCTTGAACTGTCACACCGATTATGCAATACTTACTTCAGCGAAAGCAAACGATGTCCGGCCCTGATGGAACCAAAGAATGCCAGATAACCCGCTCATACTCCTTTTCATCAAGGCCCCATGCAAGGGCCACGTGAAATCCCGTCTGGCCGCAGTTCTGGGGCAGGATGCCGCGCTCGAACTATACCGGAACTTCGTTCTCGACATTCTGGCATCGATCGAAACAATTGGCGTTCCATGCCGGATATGCTATCATCCACCCGACAGCGAAGAAACCGTGAGGAACTGGCTTGGCGATCGCTTCAGGTATATGGCGCAGGAAGGCACTGATGTCGGAGAAAGAATGGAGCAGGCCTTCCGCAGGGTCTTCTCGGAAGGAGCCTCCCGGGCTGTCCTGATCGGCAGCGACATCCCGGACCTGCCTCCCGCCCTGCTCCGGGACGCTGTTGGACGGCTCGATCGGACCGGAGCGGTCATCGGTCCGGCGAAGGATGGCGGCTACTATCTCATCGGTTTCCGGAACGACGCGTTCCTTCCCGGCATATTCCGCGGGATCGAATGGAGCACCAGCACCGTGTTCTCGAGGACCCTGCGGGTATTTGAGCGGGAGCGGCGCGAGGTCTCCGTGCTCCCCTCCTGGCAGGACGTGGACACGATCGAAGACGTGAAGGACCTGATGAGCCGGAACAGGAACGGCGATTTCAGCGCGAGCGGGACCATGAACTATCTATCATTTCTCAAGAACAAAGTGAACTCAGCGGAGGTGTTCGATGCCAAAATATGATTATGATCTCGTTGCGATCGGCGCGGGCGCGGGAGGGTTCGTCTCGTCGAAGCTTGCCGCGGGGCTCGGCAAGAAGGTCGCCATGATCGAGAAGGCGCTGCTTGGCGGCGAATGCACGAACCGCGGCTGTGTGCCGAGCAAGGCGCTGATCAAGGCCGCCGCGGTGGCGCACCAGGCGAAGCATCTGCGAAACTACGGACTGGAAACGACAGGAGAGCTGAACCTTTCTACGAAGAACGTCATGCAGTATGTCCGGGGCGCGGTCAAGAAGGTCTACGACAGCCACCCCGCCGCAGCCTTCGAGAAGCTCGGCATCGACGTCCTGTTCGGTGAGCCGAAGTTCATCGACAGCCACCACATCAGCCTGGGAGACAAGGTCCTTTCGGCGGACAAGTTCATGATCGCCACCGGCAGCTCAGCTCTCATCCCGCCCATCGAGGGCCTGGCATCGGTCCCCTATCTCTCGAACGAGAATCTCTTCGAAATAGAAACGCTCCCCGCGTCCATGATCGTCCTGGGCGCGGGCCCCATCGGGATGGAAATGGCGTCCGCGTTGAACCACCTCGGCGTAGCCATCACCGTGGTCGAGATGTCCGAGCGGATCATGATACGGGAGGATGAAGAGCTTGCGAAGCTCCTCGCGGACCATCTTGTCTCAGAAGGCATTTCACTCCTGACGGGAACGAAGGCAGTGCGCGCCGCGCAGAAGGACGGCGCCATCATCCTGACCGTTGAGGACGCACAAAAACATCGCCGGGACCTCCAGGCAGCAAGCATCCTCGTCGCCGTGGGCCGCAAACCGAACGTCGAAGGCATGGACCTCGAAAAAGCGGGCGTCCAATACTCACCGAAGGGCATCAGGACCGACGAGTTCCTGCGAACGACCGCGCCGAACATTCTTGCCTGCGGGGACGTCGTCGGGCCCTACCAGTTCAGCCACATGACCGAATACCAGGCAGTAACGGCGATCCGGAATGCGTTCCTGCCCTTCGGGAAGAAGGTGAACTATGACACCGTTGCCTGGTGCACGTTCACCGATCCGGAGTTCGCCCATGCGGGCCTCACGGAAAGCGAAGCACGCGACCGGTACGGCGACGCCATCAGCATCTACCGCTACGAGTATAAGAACACGGACCGGGGGCGCACAGACCTGGTCGAGTTCGGCAGGGCCAAGTTCATCTGCGACAGCCGCGGCAGGCTCGTCGGCGCACATATCCTGGGAGAACGGGCAGGCGAACTCATCCACGAAGCGCAACTTCTCAAATATCTCAACCTCTCCTTCACGAAGATCGCGCCCATGATCCATATCTATCCGACCTTCGCGGACGTGGTGCGACAGCCGGCAAAGCTCCTGTACGTGGACCGGCTCAGGAACAACCCGGTCCTCAAGCTGCTGGCGAAGGTCCTGGGAAAGAAGAAATAAAGCAGAGCAAAACGCGCTTTTTTGTTGTCCCCGGACAGGCATAAGAAAAAAATACCTTGACTAACGACATTGCTCCTGTATAATTCCTGCCCTAAGCGCCCGGTTTGCCGAGGACAACAGCATGTCACAGGACAAAGACCACGTACGCTCCTGGATCGGGCTGAGCAGCATCCCCGGTATCGGCAGGGTGACCTTTCGAAAACTCGCTGCACACTTCGGGTCTGCTGCGGCCGTCCTTGACGCCTCGCGGGAAGAACTCCGGAAAAGCGCAGGTCTGTCCGAGAAGATCAGCAGCGAGCTGCGGTCGTTCCCATGGCAGGAACGCGCGGACGAGGAGCTGGTGAAAGCGGAAAGGGCGGGTGTTGCGATCGTCACCGCGGAAGATCCGGACTATCCGGGACCGCTGCTGAACACGCCGGATCCTCCCCTCCTCCTGTATATAAAGGGTTCTCTCCTGCCGGAGGATGGGAACGCAGTCGCCATGGTCGGCACGAGAACGCCCACGCACTATGGACTTACCGTGACGCACCGCATGGCATACGAGCTCGCGTCGCAACGGATCACGGTCGTGAGCGGCATGGCCCGCGGCATTGACACCCAGGCGCACAAGGGCGCGCTCGCCGCACGGGGCAGGACCATCGCGGTGCTCGGTTGCGGGATCGATACGGCCTACCCGCCCGAGAACCGGGGACTCATGGAAGAGATCGCCCGAACCGGCGCCGTCGTGACCGAGAACCCCTTCGGCACAAAGCCGGAAAGCGGATATTTTCCGGCCCGCAACCGGATCATCAGCGGCCTGGCCGCGGGGACCGTGATCATCGAGGCCGCTGAGGACAGCGGGTCCCTGATCACCGCAGATTATGCTCTCAAGCAGGGCCGGAAGCTATTTGCCCTGCCCGGGAACATCAGTTCGCCGTTGAGCCGCGGCACGAACAGCCTCATCAAGCAGGGGGCCCAGCTCGTCGAGACGGCCGGGGATGTCCTGACGGGCCTGGATATATATAGAAGTAAATCAGCGACCGCGATATCCCGGCAATTGCCTTCCTTGACGAACGAGGAAACATCGGTATTCAAGACCGTAACGGACGAGCCGAAGCATATAGATGTCATCATGGCGGAAAGCGGCAGCACAGCGGGCAAGTTGAGCGGCGTACTGATCACTCTGGAGTTGAAGGGCCTGGTAAAGCAGCTGCCGGGTAAATATTTTGTTCGGGAAGATCGTTAATATAATAATGCCGCGAAGCCGCCAGGACTCGAAGAAAGACGTTACTGTCTGGATCTCTTCGTGACTTAATGCCTTCGTGGTGAAATGCGGGAGATCACTTTGGACGAACGGATCATAAACCTGGTCTCACTCATCGCCGACCAGGTCCAGACAAAACAGGAGCTTTTCAGCAATGAAGGGAAGATCATGGACTCCCTCATGAACAGCGGGTACCGGCTCCATGAGGCGGACGCGGCGCTGACACTCATGCAGACCCTGGCGCAGAACGAAGAGGACGCATTCTCCGCGGAGGGAAATGCCCTTCTCCCGGCCGGGATGCGGGCGATGAACACCGAGGAACGGTCCCGGTTCGCCATGGAAGCCTTCAGTTTCATCACCAAGCTTGCCCACCTGGGGATCATCACCGGAGACCTGCGGGAAGACCTTCTTGAAAAGGCGCTGAACCTCCATGCCCGGAGGATCGAACTTTCCCATGTAAAGACGCTGATCGCGTTGAACCTCTTTACTGATTTTCAGGAGGACGAGGACCTGCTCCTGTCTTCCCTGAGTGTCAAAGGCACGGCATGGAACTGAAAACTGACAGGGAAACACGGTAGCGAGGAACATGCGACCTGGTCCCCTGTAACCTAAGAAAAGCATTTGGACACGGAAAAATCGGATTAGCGTTTGATAAGCGCAGATAAGGATAGAACAGGAGATCCTCACCAATAAGGTGGCGCTCCCTCTTATGAACTAACCGTTTTTATCCGGTTCTTATCCGCTTTTATCCGTGTCAAAAGACGTTGTCAGGTTTAATAATTTTACTCCCTGCGGTAAAAAGGTTTGCCCAATATGAAATCACTCGTCATCGTCGAATCACCCGCCAAGGCCAAGACCATCGGCAAGTACCTGGGCAAGGATTTCACGGTCAAGGCGTCCGTGGGCCATATCATGGACCTGCCCAAGAGCAAGCTGGGCGTGGACATCGAAAAGAACTTCGAACCCTCGTACATCCAGATCAAGGGCAAGGCGAAGATCGTCAACGAGCTCAAGTCGGCCGCGAAAAAAGCCGACCGCATCCTGATCGCGACCGACCCGGACCGCGAAGGAGAGGCCATCGCCGCGCACGTGGCCATGGCCGTTGCCAAGACCGCCAAGACCGAAGAGGTCTACCGCGTCCTGTTCAACGAGATCACCAAGAAGGCGATCCTGAAGGCGATCGAGCAACCCGGCAAGATCGACATGAACAAGGTGGACGCCCAGCAGGCGCGCCGCATCCTCGACCGTCTCGTCGGCTATCAGATCAGCCCCATCCTCTGGAAGAAGGTGCGCCGCGGCCTGTCCGCCGGCCGCGTTCAGTCCGTGGCCCTGCGCATCATCTGCGAGCGAGAGGAAGAGATCAAGGCGTTCATTCCCGAGGAGTTCTGGTCGCTCACCGCGCTTCTTGAAGGAAAGCTCCCGCCGCAGTTCGAAGCCAAGCTGCTCAGGAAGGACGAGGAGAAGCTCAGGGTCAAGAACAACGACGAAGTGCAGGCGATCCTCGCCGGTCTCCAGGACGCGGCGTACACCGTCGCCAAAGTGGAGAAAAAGGAGCGCCGCCGCAATCCCGTCCCCCCCTTTACCACGAGCAAACTCCAGCAGGAAGGCGGACGGAAGCTCGGCTTCACCTCACGGCGCACCATGGCCGTGGCCCAGGGCCTGTATGAAGGCGTGGACATCGGCAAGGAAGGCACCGTCGGCCTCATCACCTACATGAGGACCGACTCCACCCGCGTGGGCCCCGAGGCCCAGCAGGAGGTCCGGGAGCTGATCGCGGCCAAGTTCGGCAAGGAGTATGTACCCGCCGAGCCTCCGGTGTACAAGAGCGCGAAGAGCGCCCAGGAAGCGCACGAGGCGATCCGCCCCACGTCGGCTTTGCTGGAGCCCGACGCCATCAAGCAGTATCTCGAACCGGACCAGTACAAGCTCTACAAGCTCATCTGGAACCGCTTCGTGGCCAGCCAGATGAACCCCGCCGTCATCGACCAGACCTCGGTGGACATCAAGGCCAACGCCTATACCTTCCGTGCCTCCGGGTCGGTCGTGAAGTTCCCGGGTTTCATGGCCGTCTATATGGAGGAGAAGTCCGAAGACGCAGCGCCGTCGGACGACGACAACGGCGAGGCGGTCCTCCCCCCGCTTGTCGAGGGTGACCTGCTCTCACTCGTCAAGCTCGACCCCAAGCAGCACTTCACCCAGCCGCCTCCGCGGTTCTCCGAAGCCCTGCTCGTGAAAACGCTGGAGGAGAAAGGGATCGGCAGACCCAGCACGTACGCCGCGATCATCTCGACCATCCAGGACCGCGACTACGTGAACAAGGTGGAGAACAAGTTCCACCCCACCGAGCTCGGCGTGCTCGTGAACGGTCTGCTGGTCACCCACTTCCCGGACATCCTGAACGTCACGTTCACCGCGCGGATGGAGGAAGAGCTCGACAAGATCGAAGAAGGAGCCGTGAAGTGGGCCGATGCCGTGAAGGACTTCTACGACCCATTCTCAAAGGACCTCGCGGCCGCCATGGCCGAGATGAAGGACTTCAATGCCGACCAGGCGCCCACCGACATCAACTGCGACAAGTGCGGCAAACCCATGATCGTCAAGTGGGGCCGGAACGGCCAGTTCCTCGCCTGCTCAGGCTATCCCGACTGCAAGAACGCAAAGCCCTTCGTTCGCACCGAGAACGGCGGCGTGGAGGCCGCGCCCGAGGAGACGACAGACGAGCTCTGCCCCAAGTGCGGCTCCGGCATGGTGATCAAGCGGGGCAAATTCGGCAAGTTCCTCGCTTGTTCCCGCTACCCGGAATGCAAACACACCCAGGGCATGTCCACCGGCGTGCTCTGCCCCGAGGACGGCGGCATGCTCGTGGAGCGCCGCTCCCGCTTCGGCAAGATGTTCTACTCCTGCGCCAACTACCCCGACTGCAAGTTCGCCGTCTGGGACAAGCCCGTTACCCGCCCCTGCCCCCAGTGCAAC
>CAYPOT010000096.1:0-13667 GCA_964412455.1 uncultured Nitrospiraceae bacterium
GTACGTACGGTGGTGTGGGAGGACGGCGGGGGCGACCCCGCCTCCTACCCGATCAGGTGATGAGGCTCGGCTATTCCGCCCGCACCAGGTCCTCGAACCGGATATCCACGCCGAACACTCCGACGATGTTGCTTTCATCATCCGCAATGGGCGCGGAGACCGTGATGCAGAGGGCGCCCGTGATCTTCGAGGTGTAGAAGTCCGACACGAAGCTCTTCCCGTCCTTCATGGGGTTGATGAACCAGGAGCGGTTCGAGAAATCGTCACCGAGGCCGGCGGTCTCGAATTTCGCCTTGTTCTCGATGTCCGTGATGTTGCGCGTGATCTTCTTGCCCTGCGCGTTGACCACGTACGCGAACTGGATATACGGGTCCTCTTTCTGCAGCTTCTCCATCACGGGTTCCTGCTTTACCGGATCCATGGTCCGGATATCCGGCCGCTCCACGAACTCCTCGACGATGTGCCTCGCCACCTCCGAGGCTTTTTTCTTGAGCCGGTCAAGGTCGGAGATGAAGTACTCGGAAAGATATTTCTTCGCCTTTTCCAGCAGCTCTTCGAGGGAGATGCTGGTGGTCCTCCCCTGCTCGTACTGCTCCATGACCCATTTGTGTATCTTGGCGAGGCCCGGGTGGCGCTTGTCGATCTTCATGCGTTCATCAAGAGCGAGGTGGCTGTTCACCCAGTGGGCGATGCCGGCGATCCCGGACTTGTCCGTGATGATCACGCCCATGGGACGCTTGAGGATCCTGGTCGTGTCAAAGATGTTGTAGATCTCTTCGTTCTTCATCATGCCGTCCGCGTGAATGCCGGCCGCCGTGGAATTGAACTCCGAGCCCACGAAGGGGTAGTTGGAGGGGATGGAGAAGCCCATCTCCCGCCGGAAGTATTCCGCCATGTCCGTGATCGCGGCGGTGTCGATGCCCGCGTCGTTCCCGGTAAGGCTGATGTAATCGATGAGCATGGCCTCGATCGGCGTGTTGCCGGTCCGTTCTCCGAAGCCGAGCAGCGCGCCGTTCACGGCCGAGCAGCCGTACAGCCACGCCGCCGTGCCGTTCACGAGGCCCTTGTGGAAGTCATTGTGGCCGTGCCATTCGAGGAGCTCCGACGGGACGCCGCCTTCGTGGATCAGCGCGTAGAAGATCTCGGGTACGCCGCGCGGCAGCGACGTCCCGGGGAAGGGGAACCCGTAGCCCATGGTATCGCAGGCCCGCACCTTCACGGGCATCTTGGCGGCCTGGGAGAGCTTCATGAGGTCCTGCACGAAGGGAATGACGAACCCGTAAAAGTCCGCCCGCGTGATGTCCTCCAGGTGGCAGCGGGGCACGATGCCCTGCTCCAGGGCCGTGGCAACGATGTCGAGGTACGCCTTAAGCGCGTCCTTGCGGGACAGGTTCATCTTCAGGAAGATGTGGTAGTCCGAGCAGGAGGTGAGGATGCCTGTTTCCTTGAGCCCCATTTCCTTTACAAGCTTGAAGTCGTTCTTGTTCGCCCGGATCCAGCCGGTGACCTCGGGAAAGCGATAGCCCCGCTCCAGGCAGAGCCGCACTGCCTCCCGGTCCTTCTCGGAATAGAGAAAAAATTCGGTCTGACGGATCACGCCGTTCGGGCCGCTCATGCGGTGCATGAAGTCGAAGATGTCCGCGATCTGCTTCGGCGTGTAGGGCGGTCGGGACTGCTGGCCGTCGCGGAAGGTCGTGTCGGTGAGCCAGATGTCTTCGGGCATATTGATCTGGATGAGCCGGTCCTCGAACGTGATCTTGGGCACGCTGGTGTAGGGGAAGATGTCCCGGTAGAGGACGGGCTCCTTCACGTCTTTCAGTTCAAAAGGGATCTTTACGTTCTGTTTCTTCGTTGACACTGCAACCTCCACGTACAACACATGAATTGAAAATTGAAGATTGGAAATTTCAAATTGCAAATTGAAAAGACCAAAAGGTCATTTAACAACTTGCATTTGCTACGATGTACGGCTCTACATTCCCTTGATTCCCCGGATCGCCGCGGCGTAGTCCTTCGCGCCGTAGACCGCCGAACCCGCTACGAGGATATCGGCGCCGGCCCCGGCGATCTCTGCGGCGTTCTCCGGCTTTACTCCGCCGTCCACCTCGATCTCCACCGAAAGCTTCCGGTCGTCGATCATCTTTCGGAGCCTGCGGATCTTGTCCGTTGCCGAGGGAATATAGACCTGTCCGCCGAAGCCGGGGTTAACGGACATGATCAGCACCAGGTCGATGTCGCCGATGATGTAATCCAGCGTCTCGAGCGGTGTGGCGGGATTGAGCGATACGCCGGCCTTCACGCCCTTGTGCTCGCGGATGTTCTGGATCAAACGATGCAGGTGCGTTGCCGCTTCTACATGGACCGTGATATAATCGGCGCCCGCCTTCGCAAAGTCAGCGATGTACAGCTCGGGATTCTCGATCATGAGATGTACATCCAGCGGCAGCTTTGTCACCTTCCGGGCGGCCTGGACGATCAGGGGGCCGATGGTGATGTTCGGCACGAAGTGACCGTCCATGACGTCGACATGGATGATGTCCGCACCGGCTGCCTCGACGGCCCTGATCTCCTCTCCCAGGCGGGAAAAGTCGGCGGAGAGGATCGACGGCGCAACCCTGATTATTTTCGTCATAGAGATAGGTCCTTGGTAATTATTGTAAATTGCAGATTGTAAATAGCAAATAGCAAATTGAAGATGATGTATCTGCGGCGTAACTTTTGAAATTTACAATTTCCAATTTAACCTTTCCAATGCCTTTCCGGTCTCACTTGCTTACTATCAGTTCAACCACACCGTCCGCCGCGAGCGGATAGCCGGGGTTCGGCTTCTGGCTTACGATGGTCCGATCACTCCCCTGGGGGCCGGATGTCGAGGCCCGGGAGATCACCCTGTGCTGGAGTCCCATCCGGTCTACGAGCCGCACCGCTTCTTCCGCTTTTCTTCCCAGAAGTTTGGGGGTGACGTACAGCCTGGCTTTTTTTCCAAGGCTGACAAGGAGGCTGACCTTGCCGCCCCCTTCGATCGGCGTACTTGCCTGAGGGTCCTGGGCGATCACCACATCACGCTCGATCGTATCGGACCATACCCGCGCGATATCGGAAAAGAGCCCTCCCTGCCGCAGGAGGATCTCCGCCTTGCGGTACTGTTCGCCGACAAGCCTGGGGGCCAGCAGTTCGCTGGGACCCTGGCTTACCACCACCCGCAGGGCACGGCCTTTTTTAATGCCCGTTCCCGGCGGCGGGGCCTGGGAGATCACCGCATCCTTTGGCACCGTCTGGCTCGGTTCCCGGCGATCGACCTTGAGCTGCAGACCCTGCTGGCCGACCACCTCGATGACCGAGACAATGTCCTTGCCGGTCAGGTCCGGAACCCGGACCTCCTCCTGGCGGAGCAGCAGGGCGATGACCGCAAAGGCGCTGATCACGCCGACCACGATCAGCGCCAGAAATATGCCGATGCCTTTAATAAAACGGTTCATGATTGAAGATGAGGCCGTATTTTACCAACAGTCAAGAGAATATGCAAGTGCATACAGCAGGGGTTATATGGTCCAGGAGGCCGGGGGTTAGCGATAGGCGTCTGGGGTAAGAGGGAAAGGTAAAATAAGCAGAATCCTGATCCCCGAATTTACTTGTTTCTTATTATCCTCGCACCGAAGAACCCATCCATGGACGGATTCTCGGGAAAGGTCCGGAAAAAGCTCTCGGGACCAATAAGCGGACGTGCGGAGGGAGGAATGAACGGCCGGGGGTCGTCGATCCGGAATTCTCCCCGCCCTGACGCGACAAATGCGTTGACAATATCCTCGTTCTCCTCGGGCTCCGTCGTGCAGGTTGCATAGACCAGCGCACCGCCCGGCTTCAGGAGCGCGGCGCAGTTCTTCAGGATGTTCCTCTGGACCGTTTGTCGTTCCCGTACGATCTTCTCGTTCTTGGTCCATCTCCCGTCCGGATGCCGCCGAAGGATTCCCAGCCCGGAGCAGGGCGCGTCTACCAGCACTTTGTCAAAGAAGGCCTCCCGGTAGAGCGCGGCATCTCCGACCACAGGCCGGACGATGGTCGTTCCGAGCCGGGCGCTGTTCTCCGCCACCCGGTTGAGCCTGCCTGCATCGCTGTCCAGGGCGACCACGCTTCCCTGGTTGCCCATGAGCTCGGCGAGATGGGTCGCCTTGCCGCCGGGCGCTGCGCAGGCATCCAGCACCGTGTCTCCCTTCGCAGGCGCCACCATCATCCCCACGAGCTGGGCGGCCTCGTCCTGGACCAGAAACCGGCCCTCGCGAAAAGCAGCGAGATTGTTAAGGCCCGGCGAGGACAGCAGCTCGAGACCTGCGGGCGAATACTGCGTTTCCCGCGCTTCCGCGTCCTCCGCGGCGAGCGCCTGCTTGAGCTCCTCCCGTGTTGTTCTCAGGATGTTCGCTCTGATAATGAGGGGTGCGGGCCGGTTGCATGCGGTGAGGAGCTTTTCGGTCCTGTCCTTCCCGAACCGTGCGGCCCAGCGCCGGACCAGCCACTCGGGATGCGAGTATTGCACGCTGAGCTGCCGGACCGGTTCGTCATAGGCGGGACGGGGCAGGGCGTTCCTGTTCCGTTCCAGGTTTCGGAGGAGACCGTTCACATAACCCGATTTTCTTCCATACTCTTTGGCCAGTTCCGTCGAGGTATTGACGGCGGCGCTGGCCGGCACCTTGTCAAGGAACAGGAGCTGATAGGCGCCGAGGCGCAGGATGTTCCGGGTCTCAATATCGGTCGTTGCCAGGGGATTTGCCGAGTACTGATCAAGGGTCCAATCGAGCCACGAACGGTTCCGGAGGACGCCGTACGCCAGTTCCAGGATGAAGGCGCTGTCCCGCCCGTCAAACTCCCTGCGGGCGGCCTCCAGCAGGGAGTCGGCGAAGGTGCCCCGCTCCGCCCCGCAGAGGACGGCGAGGGTCCGCTCCCGCGGTCTATCCTTTTGAGCCACGGGTTTCACATCGCCCACGCGCAAGGAACTCGAGGGCCTCGGCGACCTTGGAAATGTCCACGCTGGTGTTGAAGCACGGACCGAAAGGCCGGTCGTTCAGAATGCCGAAAACGGGCAGGGGATAGGAGTCCTGGATGCCGCTGGTAAGATCCCGTTCGCAAGCCACCGCGATGATCGCCTGGGGCTTTGCTTCCGCCACGCGCCGCCGGGCCAGGGTACCGCCCGTGGCGACGGAGAGATGGACCTGGTATTTCTGCGCCAGCTCCACGAGGTCCTTGATCTTGCATTTGCCGCAGGCCTGGCACTTGTTGACGTCGCTGGTGATCTTGATGCCGCAGTCGCTGAACTGGAGGCAGTGGGGCATCAGGAGCAGGATGCGCTCGGGACGGGAACCGTTGCATTTGGCCCTGACGAGGAGGTTGTTCACCTCCACAAAGGACTGCTGGATCTTTTCCTTGGATATGCCGAGGAGCTTGCCCACCACGATCATGATGGGGAAGAGCACCTCGACCACAACGCCCCGGAGCTTCGACGCGAAGAATATCTCTTTTCCCGCCATGAGCGTGGCGATGAGGAGCGCCACGCCCACGATGAGCGTGCCTATGACCAGACCCATGGTGAGGCATACCACCGCCGGCGCAAGGGGGTGGATGTTCTTGAGCCCGATGTAGGGGATCAGATAGAGCCCCACGGTGATCGCCGTGATGAGGAAGACCGTGAAGACGATGAGGCCGATGAAGATTCTTTTTCTGGGTTCAGGCATAATCTTAAAGGGAACGGTAACGAAGCCCGTATCGTCATGCGTCTATCGGTAATGTAGTAACGACGAACAACGTGACACGTGACCGAAACGGGCGTCGTCACCGACGTACATTAAATTTTTTCCCAACCACTCCCCGGTGTCCGCGCAGGAACTCCGCCGCGGTCATTGGTCTCTTTCCCTCGAGCTGAATGCTGACGATGCGAAGGAGCTTGTTTCCCGTTCCGACGGCCAGGACGTCCTTTCCCTGCGAGGTGAGCGTTCCCGGATCACCGTTGCCCGGGACGACCTCGGTTTCGAGGACCTTGACCATCGCGCCGTCCAAAAAGCTGAAAGCGCCCGGCCAGGGCGAAAGGCCCCGAACCCGGTCGTGGATCGCCGCGGCGTGCAGTTCCCAGTTGATCAGGCCGTCCTCCTTTTTGAGGAGCGGGGCGAGCGTCGCCTTGCCGGGGTCCTGGGGGACGGGAGAGATCTCTCCGGCCTCGATGCGCGACAGTGCGTCGACGACGAGCCGGCAGCCGGTCTGCGACAACTTCTCCGTAAGGGTCCCCGTGGTGTCCCGGAGGTCGATGGGAATGCCTTCCTGAGCGAGGATCGCGCCGGTGTCCAGGCCCTCGTCCATCTGCATGATGGTGATGCCGGTCCGCGTCTCACCGTTGATGATGGACCAGTTGATGGGCGCGGCGCCCCGGTACGCCGGCAGGAGCGATGCGTGGATGTTGACGCAGCCGTACTTCGGCATCGCCAGGACCTCCCGGGGCAGGATCTGGCCATAGGCCGCGACCACGATGACCTCGGGCCCCATCGCCCGGATAGCCGCGATGCTCTCCGGCTCCCGAACCCGCTTCGGCTGGAAAACGGTGATCCCCGCCTGTTCTGCCGCGATCTTGACCGCCGGCGGTGTCAATGATCGCCCTCTTCCAGCCGGTTTGTCTCTCCGGGTGACCACGCCCGCAAGCTCGTGGCCCGCCGTAATCAAGGCCTGGAGCGGAGGAACGGCGAAGGGGGGAGTGCCCATGTAGACGATTCTCATCTGAAGCTCCAAATCACAAATGACAAATCACAAATAAGCACCAAGTATAAAAATCACAATGATCTAAAGGCCCTATCCTGGATATTGAATATTGCGATTTGTTTGGGATTTGCAATTTGAAAATTGGTGCTTTGAATATCAGGTTGTTTCCGCCAAAGCCTTTTTCAGTCTTCGCCGGAAAATGCTCTTTTTGATGGGGCTTAACCGGTCTATGAACAGAATGCCGTTGAGGTGGTCGATCTCGTGCTGGAGGGCCTTTGCCATGAGACCATCGGCTTCCAGTTCGAAAGTCCTGCCCGCGCGGTCCTTCGCCCGGACCTTGATCCGCGCCGCGCGCTTCACCTTCTCGGTGAAATCCGGGACGCTGAGACAACCCTCCTCGGCCACGATGGCGCCTTCCAGGGAAACAACCTCGGGATTGATCAGGACCACCAGAGGGTGTTTCTTTCCCTCCTCCTCGTGATCGCCGATGTCGATGACCGCGACCTGGAGGGGGACTCCCACCTGGTTGGCCGCCAAGCCGACGCCCGGCGCAGCGTGCATGGTCTCCACCATGTCGTCGATCAGATGGCAGAGGTCGTCGTCGATAGCCCCGACGACGGCTGTTTTATTACGCAGGACGGGGTCTGGAAACTTTTTAATCTCGCGAATTGCCATGGGTTCCATGTTTACCACGATTATATTGAAAAATCAAGGGAAAGATGGCCTTTTCGCTTGAATCAGTGTTGACAGTTTCCCGGCAAGTGTGGTATTTTGTTACGCTATGGCCGTAGACAGAAATACCATTATCAAAGAAGCGCAGAAGTTCGCGGGCAAAGGCCAGTTCGACAAGGCCATTGCTGAATGGCGGAAGCTCGTCAAGGAATCGCCGAACGACGCCTCCCTCTTCAATACCATCGGCGACCTGTGCCTCAAGAAGAACTCCAAGGCCGAGGCCGTGGTTGCGTACAAACGCGCCGCCGACCTTCTCGCCGAGGACGGCTTCACCTCAAAGGCCATCGCTCTCTACAAGAAGGTCCTGAACATCGACGACACGCAGCTCGATGTCCATCTTGCCCTCGGCGACATGAATGCCGAGAAAGGGCTCACCGGGAACGCCCTCGAAAACTACAAGTTCGTCGCCGACCACTACAAGAAGCAGAACAACACCGCCAAGGCCCTGGGCATCTACCAGAAGATGGCCGATCTGAGCCCCGCCAATGTGGCTTTCCGCGTGAAACTGGCGGAGATGTATCTCAAGGAGGGCCTGCAGCAGGAGGGGGTCAAGGCCTATCTTGATGCCGCCGATCAGCATGTGGCCAAGGATGCGTTCCAGGAAGCGCGCCAGATGTTCGAGAAGGTCCTGGCCGTCGAGCCGAACAATAAAGAGGTCTACCACAAGGCCGGCATCGTTTACTTCAAAGAAGGGAAGTTCGTTGAGGCCTGTAAGGCGCTCAAGCCGGCATTCGAGAACGATCCGGAGAACCAGGATCTCATCAGTCTCTACCTGGAGGCTCTTACGAAGGCCGGTCGAGCGGGGGATGCCGAGGAGGTCTATAAGAAGCTCCTGGCGCTCGATCCGTCACGGCTTGAGCTTCGCGAGAAGCTTTACCAGATATACCTTTCCAAGAAGGACTATGACAAGGCGCTCCAGCAGGCCGTCGTCCTTGCCGAGCACAAGGCGGAGAGCGTGGATTTCCCCGGAGCCGCCGAGATCCTGAAGGGCTTCATCGTCGTTACGAATGATCCGATCGCGGGCGCGTCGGCCCTTGCCGACCTCTACACAAAGCTCGGCCGCGCATCGGAGGGCGCACGGGAGCTCGTGCAGGCGGCGGACGCACTCATCGCGGCCGGAAGCCACGACGATGCCCGCGACGTGCTCGCAAGAGCCGGTATCCTGGCCCCGGACCTGAACGAGGTCAAGGCTAAACTCAGCGAACTGTCGGGCATACCGGCAGCGACAAAGGCGTCCGGAGTTCCTCCGGTACAGGAATTCACTACGGAAGCGTCTGCAGCGGTCCTCGAAGAACTGCCCGCGGAGGCGGGGATGGCCCCGCCGCCGGTCATGGAAGCGCCGCCCGAGGAGGAAGACCATTCCATCATCGAGGCGCTCACCGAAGTGGAAGTGCTCATCAAGTACGGTCTCGGCGCCAAGGCGGTAGAGCAGCTCGAAGGGGTCGTCCGGATCTATCCCGAAAATCCGAGGATACGCGCAAAGCTTCTCGATCTGTACCGGGAGCAGAAGAACACCGGGAAGGCCGTGGTACAGGCCCTGATGCTCGCCGAGCTTTATGAGAAGCAAGGGCGTCAACAGGAGCGCCAGTCCGTGCTCCAGGCCGCTTTGCAGCTGGCTCCCGGAAACGTTCAGATCATGGCCAAGCTGGGGATGGACGCGGCCGAGGAACCCGAGGATGTAGAGACGATCGAAGAGCCCGAGGCCATTGAGATGATCCCGGAAGTTCCGGACCTCGGTGTTCCCGACCTGGAACTTGAAACGCCGGCAGAGGCCGCTTTCGATGAGCTCGAGATCCTCGAAGCGGCCGAGGAAGTATCCTTTGGGGACGAGGTCCCCTTTGAGGAACCGGAGGGCGAGGCCCCGGCCCCTGTTCAGGGATCCATCTCCGAAACGGACACTGCCGAACTCTGGGCCGAAGCGGAGTTCTACTACCAGCAGGGGCTGTTCGACGAGGCCCGGAAGTACTATGAGAGGGTCCTGGAGCTGAAACCCGGCGACCGTCGCGCCATGGATCGTGTCGTCGAGCTCACCCGGGAGAAGGAAGAGTACCAGGAGTTTTCCCGTCTTGCCGATGCCGTCGAGGGTCTCGAAAGCATCGTCGAGGCGGGACCCGGGGCGGCCGAGGACACGGTGACCGCGACCGATGTTGACTCGGTCAAGTCCCTTATGCAGGATATCACCGATATGCGGAAGGGTAAGAAGGCCGCCCCTGCCGGAAAGAAGCCGGTGAAGGTCCCCGAGCCGGAACCGGTCGACGAGACCTCGGAGTTCGAAGATTCCTTCGCCGATATTGCACGGGAACTTAAGAGCACCGCGGTCCCCGAAGCCTTTTCGCCGACGCCTCCCGCGGAGCAGGGGGACTCGGGAGATTCCGACGAGTTCTTCGATCTGGCAGCGGAGCTTCGGGACGAACTGAGCGCCGCTCCGGCCCAGAATACGCCGGCCACGTCCCACGATCAGAGTCTCGACGAGATCTTCGAGGAGTTCAAGAAGGGCGTCGAGGACCACGAGAAGATGGAGGACGAGGACACCCATTACAACCTGGGCGTGGCCTACCGTGAAATGGGTCTGCTCGACGACGCCATTTCCGAGTTCAACATGACCAACGAGGGTGAGCCCAAGTTCATCCAGAGCCGCTATATGCTCGGCCTCTGCTATATGGAGAAGGGGGACTACGAGACCGCGATCACCGAGATCCAGAACGCGCTCGGTTATTCCTATAGTTTCGCCGAAGCCAGCGAGGAGCGCATCGGGATGCACTACGACCTGGGCCTGGCTTTCCAGGGGGTCGGGAACAACCCGTCGTCCCTCGAGGAATTCCAGAAGGTCTTTGCAATCGATTCGTCCTATCGCGATGTGGCCACCAAGATCCAGGAACTGCAGCAGGGCGACTATATATCTCTTGACGCGATCAAGGAGGACATAGAGAAAGAGATATCTTTCAAGTTCCTGGAAGAGGGCGCTCGTATAGAACGGGAAGAGAAGACCAAAAAGATCAAGAAATAGGCGTTGCCAATGCCTATAATTTAATCGGCTGCTTACTATTTAAGCAGTCGATTGTCGTTTATGTCATAGTAACATATTGAAATGTTTGCGATATTGATTTAGCACTGGAATTGCTATATATTTTCCATCGGAGGCTATCCATGAAAAAAATAGAAGCTATCATCAAGCCCTTTAAACTCGATGAGGTAAAGGATGCCTTGAATGCCATCGGCGTCCAGGGGATCACGGTGGCCGAAGTAAAGGGCTTTGGCAGGCAAAAGGGCCACACCGAACTGTACCGCGGCGCTGAATATGTAGTGGATTTCCTGCCCAAGGTAAAGCTCGAGATCATCGCGGCCGACAACCTTGTATCGAAGATCATTGAAACGATCGAAACGACTGCAAAGACAGGCCGCATCGGTGACGGGAAGATATTCATTCTCCCGGTGGAAGAAGTGATCCGCATTCGCACCGGCGAGCGGGGTGAAGCGGCAATATAACGACAGTTGAGAGTTTTGAGTTCTTAGTTTTGAGTTAACAACAGAAAACTGAGAACTAACAACTAAAAACTAAAAACTGAATTACGGAGGAGGATGCAATGAAACCCAAAGATGTAGTTGCGATGGCAAAAGAGAACAAAGCAATGATGGTGGATTTCAAGTTCATGGACTACCCGGGGCTGTGGCAGCACTTTTCCGTTCCCGTGGACGAACTGACCGAGGGCATTTTTGAAGAAGGCCTCGGGTTCGACGGATCGAGCATCCGCGGATGGCAGTCCATCCATACGAGCGATATGCTCGTGGTTCCCGATGCGGAGACGGCGGTGATGGACCCCTTCACCAAGTATGCGACGCTGTCGCTCATCTGCAATATCGTGGACCCGATCACCAAGGAGCGGTACAGCCGCGACCCGCGGTACATCGCCCAGAAGGCCGAAGCGTACCTCAAGTCGACTGGCATCGGCGACACTTGTTTCTTCGGCCCCGAGCCTGAGTTTTTCATCTTTGACGATGTACGCTTCGACCAGAACTCCCATGAAGGCTACTATCACATCGACAGCGTTGAAGGCATTTGGAACAGCGGCCGCGACGAAAAGCCGAACCTCGGTTACAAGCCCCGTCACAAGGAAGGCTACTTCCCGGTGCCGCCTATCGACTCGCAGGAGGACCTCCGCTCCGAGATGGTCATGGAGATGCAGAAGGTCGGCATCTACGTCGAGCGGCAGCATCATGAAGTGGCCACCGCGGGACAGGCCGAGATCGACATCCGGTTCAACCCGCTGGTCAAGTGCGCCGACCAGGTCATGTACTTCAAGTACATCATCAAGAACGTGGCCAAACGGAACGGAAAGACCGTGACCTTCATGCCGAAGCCGATATTTGGCGACAATGGTTCAGGGATGCACTGCCACCAGTCCATCTGGAAGGGCGGCAAGCCCCTGTTCCACGGCGACGGCTATGCCGGCATGTCCCAGATGGCGCTCCACTACATCGGCGGCATCCTGAAGCATGCGAAAGTGATCGCCGCTTTCACCAATCCGACGATGAACTCCTACAAGCGTTTGACCCCGGGTTTTGAAGCTCCGGTGAACCTGGCCTACTCGAGCCGGAATCGCTCGGCGTCCATTCGCATCCCCATGTACAGCGCGAACCCGAAGGCAAAGCGTGTCGAAGTGCGGTTCCCCGACCCGTCGTGCAATCCCTACCTGGCCTTCTCGGCCATGCTGATGGCCGGCCTCGACGGCATCGAGAACAAGATCGATCCGGGCCAGCCGCTGGACAAGGACATCTACGATATGGCCCCCGAAGAACTGGCCGGGGTACCGTCCATGCCGGGCTCGCTTGAAGAGGCGCTGGACAACCTTGAGGCGGACCACGACTTCCTGATGAAGGGAGACGTGTTCACCAAGGACGCCATCGAGATGCATATCAACTACAAACGGACCAAGGAAGTGGACGCCCTCCGGCTCCGTCCCCATCCCTACGAGTTCTTTCTGTACTACGACATCTAGTCACGCAACGCCGTATCCCTGTTTGTATCCGACCGGGACCCCGCTCAAGGGTCCCGGTTTTTTCATACATATTGAACGTTCTCAAGGCGGCGTACAGGTTTATGCAGACTGCCCGACCTATTTTGCCCTTGCATTGCGCGGAAAACTGACGTAGCATGCGTGCGTTATGCGCCTGAACCGGCTTTTCATAGTGTCCTTGATGCTGATCGTTATTACCGCCCCCATCGTGGATGCGATTGCCTGCGACGACTGCAGGGACATTGTTCCCCTTCCAGATATGCAGCAGCAGTTAACGACGGGATTGGAGCATACAGATGGCAATATCTTGTCGTCTGATGCCGATCGTCCCGCGCAGCAACTGACCGGCACCGCACAGGACCTTTGTCCTGTTTGCGCCAATATCGCCGCCTCCATGGGCACCGTGTATTGCGGCGCTCCGTCCGGGATCAGTCTTACGAACCATCTTCCGAAGTTGATCGCTTTGTCAAGTCCATCGTATTCAATCAACAAGCCGCCTCAGAACTAACCCCCACAGATATATTCCTGCAGCCGCATTGTGCCGCGAGTGATCTCTGTCACTCGTTGTGCTAGTACCACGACACGTTAAAAACGAAACATACCTTGGCGGTTCGGAGCGTTTGGGAAACGCGCCCTACGACTTCAATAATATATCGTAGGGACCGTTCGCCGAACGGTCCGCACCACTTCATGATGTTTTACAATTACTTTGTTACAGTACTAGTGCGAGTTCACGCCCCAGTTGCATCAATTTCTTAAACAAGTGAGGTGTATTCATGACGCGAATGATTATCTTTGCGTGCGCTCTTTTGCTGTCCGCTCATCCCACTTCTGCCATTGAACGGTCCATCGAACGCGAAATCAGGGAGGCCTGCGGATCTTGTCACGGCGGCGGAAGAGCTGTCCTTTTTCAAAAAAGATATTCTCGGCAAGGCTATGGAGAATCTGGGCCTCACGAACCTTGCCTTCAAAGAAGGGAAATTCGGGTTCTGGGGTTCTGTGAAGTGCGGCTTTAGCAGCCATTATATCAATATGTTAACTTATCAAGCATTTGGCCGGGAGGAAAAGCTTTGGAAAATCAAAAAGGTTTGATTGAAATAATCGCTGATAAAATATGGAAGTTCTTCTCCTCGGTAAAACTTGCCGTGGTGCTTCTTATCATTCTTGCGGTGGTGTCGGTCATCG
>CAYPOT010000097.1:0-13516 GCA_964412455.1 uncultured Nitrospiraceae bacterium
AGTCCAACCAGCTTCTTTCTGAGCACTGCATTCAGAAAGAAGCCTAAACATTATGAGTATTGCAGCGAACGGCCCTCCCCTTTCGGCGGACTGCCGGCGCTGGAGAAATTCATGGACGCGATGAAGTTTCGTGAGGCCTTTGAGGGACTCTACCAGTATCCCGGCCGCATACCGGAGCAGGGACAGTACCAAGCGGTGAACCTTTAGCAACTAAAGAATCAAATTCTACTCAAAATGGCAAGAATATTTTGCCACAAAGGCACTAAGACACGAAGTACGGCCATAATCTAAACAGTAAAACAGTATCTTGAAAGGTTTTTGTAACTCTTCGTGCCTTCGAGTCTTCGTGGCAAATTTTGGTTCCGGCTTGTCCGGGTTAGGGTCACCTATTGATTTTGATGTTGTGAGACAATAGACCCTTGGTCTTGCGGTTTGACATCAGCCGAATTTACTTACTACCGCCATTTCATTTTTCTTTCCCGTTCCCGTTTTTCCTCCGGATTGACATCCCGTGCCCCCTAGCGTACTATACCCCCACATGGAACACGATCGCAGAGAGTTCATCAAAAAGGCCCTATACGGCGTGTTCGCCCTGCTCGGCCTCGGTGGCCTGCTCGCGGGGCTCAAGGTCCTCGCGCCCTCGGGCAGACAGGACAGGGAGCTTGCCTGGTTTCCGCTTGTTCCCGAGGACGAAGTGCCCCGCTCCGGTGTAAAAAAGTCCGAGCTTGTCTACGCCATGTCCGGCAAGGAGCGGAAGGCCCGCGTGTTCATTGTTTCCTCGTCGGGGAAACTTGCGGTGCTGTCCGCCGTCTGCAGTCATCTCGGATGCCTGGTGAACTACCGGAAGGAATCCAAAGAGTTTGTCTGTCCCTGCCATGGCGGGAAATATGATATCTCCGGTAAAAACATCGAAGGCCCCCCGCCGGCGCCGCTCACGACATATCCGGTCGAGATAAAGAACGGCATGGTGATGATAGGGGTGAAGGTATAGGCCAAACCTTTTTTCACCGCAGAGGACGCAGAGGGTAAAAACGACCCTCACCCCTGCCCTAATGAAGACTCACCCTCACCTTCTCTTCCTCTCCCCTCTGAGGGAGAGGATAAGAGGAGAGGGGGCATCATCTTTGGAGAGGGAAAAAGGGAGATTGGGCTTTATCGAGCAAGCGAGGAAGGCAACGGATTGGGCCTGGATTTACGACGTAAACCCAAAGAATGCTTTTGATCTATCCGCGTCGCTTCGAGGCGCCTGCTTTTGGTCATCAGATTTGATCCGCGTCCAATTGCTTTTGACGTTGCCGTCCTCTGCGTCCTCTGCGGTAAAAATAGATTCATGATTTTCCGTTGCTTGCGGTAAAAAACTCTTATGAGACTCCTCGACTATTTCAACGACCGCCTCGGCTTCACCGGCCGTCACCGCAGGGTCCTGGACAGGCCTGTGCCGGCAGGGATAAGCTATTTCAACTGTTTCGGCGGAATCACCTTCACGCTCTTCCTGACGCTTGTGTTTACCGGACTCCTTCTGTCCCTGCACTATACGCCCGCGGAAGCGGACGCCTATACGAGCATCCAGCGTATGCAGCGGGAGGTGCCGCTGGGGACGCTCATCCGCGCGGCGCACCACTGGGCGGGGAACCTCATGGTGGTAACGATCGTGCTGCACATGCTCCGGGTCTTCGTGACCGGCTCCTACAAGAACCCCCGGGAGCTGCACTGGGTCGCGGGCTCCTTTTTGCTGCTGCTGACCCTGTCCTTCGGTTTCACCGGGTACCTTCTGCCCTGGGACCAGAAGGCCTACTGGGCCACGGTGATCGGTACGAACATGGTGGGTTCGGTGCCGGTCATCGGGTCGTTCCTCGCTTCGCTGGTCCGGGGCGGGGCAGAGGTGTCTGGCCAGACGCTCCTCCGGTTTTACAGCATGCACGTCCTTTGGCTCCCTTTCTTTACCACGGTTTTCCTGTGGATGCATTTCCACATGATCAGGAGAACGGGGATTTCGGGGAATCTTTAGAGTGCGGAGTGCGAGGTGCGGATAGAAATCCTGAAAGAAAAGACAGAGCAAGGCCTTTTTACAGCAGCCAGAAGTAGGCGCTTCTAAGCGAGGACGCAGAGGACGGCAACATCAAAGGGATAGATCAAAAGCTCTTTTTTGGTTTATGTCTTAAAACCGGACCCAAGCCGTTGCCTTCCTCGCTTGCTTTACCCTCTGCGACCTCTGCGGTAAAAAAAGATTCATGATTTGCTGTTGGGGACGACAAGGGGACAGAAACAATAACTTCAATGCAAACTACGAAAAGCGAAAAAACATTCTTTCCTTATTACTTCTTCGAGATAACGGTGGTTGCGTTGTTCACGCTCGAAGCGGTGCTGATCCTGGCGGTCCTGTTCCCGCCGGCAATCGGCAGGGAGATCGATTTCTCGGCCCAATTCAGTCCCCGGCCAGAATGGTACTTTCTCTTCCTCTATGAGCTCACAAAGTACTTTCCGGGAAAATGGACGTTCGTGGGCGCAGTATTGCTGCCGGGGCTCGGGTTCAGCACGCTGCTCCTGGCGCCCTTCCTGGACAGCAGTAAAGAACGATCGCTCGGAAAGCGTCCGGTGGCCGCGGTTGTCGGTTTCGGTTTGCTGGCGTCGGTTATCGGATTAACTATACTGTCCTTGCTTTAGGAGTGATCTTCCCTCCTCCTTAACCCGGAAAATTCAGTGCCAATTTTGCCACGAAGTCACGAAGGCACAAAGAAATACTGGAATGGCGCTTTCTTTCTGATTAACCGGCAATTTTATTGATCTTCTTAGTGTCTTGGTGTCTTTGTGGCAAAAATATTATTGCCGTATTAGTAGAATTTGCGTTCCTTAGTTCCTGATCAGCGTGGTGAAATGGCGAAACCATCTCTGTCGGTCATCATTCCCAACTACAACGGCGTGCGCACGATCGGCGCCTGCCTGGATGCCGTCATCGCGTCTTGCGACGATGCATGCGAGATCGTGGTCGTTGATGACTGTTCGCAAGATGGGTCCGTCGGCGTTATCGGGAAATATCCCTGCACGCTTATCCGCCTCACGGAACATGCCGGCGCTTCAGCTGCCCGGAACGCGGGCGCCTTCGGCAGCAAGGGCGAGGTCCTCTTCTTTATCGACAATGACTGCATCGTGACCGATACAACCATCCCCAGGGTAAGGAAGAACCTCTCCGAACAACCGCGAGATGTCGTGGTTGGAGGCACCTATACTGCGGTACCCTTTGACGCCGGGTTCTTCAGCTCATTTCAGTCAGCGTTCATCAATTATTTCGAGACGAAGAACGGGAACGATCCGGACTATCTTGCCACGCATGCCCTTGTGATCCGCGCCGATTCGTTTAAAAGAACCGGAGGTTTTAAAGAGGATTTTCTGCCGATCCTGGAGGATGTAGAGTTCAGCCACCGGTTGCGCGGGAACGGCTTCAGGCTGGTCATGGACCCGGACCTCCAGGTCCGTCACATCTTTCACCATTCTTTTGTGAGGTCGCTGCGGAACGCCGTCAAAAAAACGCGGTACTGGACCGAATATTCACTGGCAAACAGGGACCTGTTCGCGGATTCAGGAACAGCATCGAAGGAAATAAAGGTCAATGGCGTAACATGGCTGGTCACGGCTTCGCTGGTATTGTTGTACGTCACAACCGGACAACGGTCGCTTCTGGCCCCTCTGCCGTTCCTGTGGGCCGCGAACCTGTACGTGAATCGGCACCTGTATGGCGCATTCGTGAAGGCAGGGGGGGCATGGTTTGCCTTTGTGGCAGGCTGCTATTATTCCCTTATATATCCTGCTGCCGTCTGGACAGGGTTTTTCATAGGTATGTTCCAGTACTATTACAAACGTGAGTCACCAACATAGTAACCTTTACCGGGGCTGCAGGGAAAAACCAATTAACCTGAGAAAATCATTTAACCACGGATAACCAAAAGTAGGCGCTTCTAAGCGACACGGTTAGTACCATAGTCAAATGCAAAACCGTATACGTTCTTGATCTTTGGATTGAACCGTGTCCATCTGTGTTCATCTGTGGTTACAACGGTTGCTTATAGACTTAAAGGAAAAACCATTGTATTCACCATTCCGACACATACCTGACATAGCATGGAAGAGAAGGCCGATCCACCTGACCTTTTTTGTTACCCGGCGATGTAACGCCAACTGTCCCTTCTGTTTCTATCTCAGGTCGGACGAGGGCGCTGTTCAAGCCCGGCCCGAGCTGTCCCTGGAGGAGATCGAGAAGGTCTCTTCATCGCTCGGGCCCCTGCTGTGGCTTGCGTTCTCGGGCGGGGAGGTGTTTTTGCGCGACGATCTGGTCGAGATCGCCAGGACCTTTTACCGGAACAACCGGCCGGCGATCATGCTGTTCCCTACGAACGGCCTGCTGCCCGGGTTGATCCGGGAGCGGATCGAATCGGTCGCGCGATCCTGTCCAAGGAGCGTTGTTGCGCTCAAACTGTCCCTGGACGGCCTGGGTGACGCCCATGACGCGCTCCGGAAAACGCCGGGAAGCTTTGAGAAGACCCTGCAGACCTGTCAGGCGGTCGCCGAACTGGCCGACCGGTATCCGAATATCGAGCTCGGGGTGAACACGGTGTTCTGTTCGGAGAACCAAGACTCCATGGACGGGATCATCGAGTACGTGCGCGAATTACCCGGTGTCGGGACGCATACCATATCCCTCGTCCGGGGAAGCCTTGAGGAAAAACAATACCGGCAGGTGGACCCCCAGAAATATCTTGCTGCCGTTCAAAAGCTCGAGCGGAATTTGAAAGAGGGAAAGTCCGGCGTCTATCGGTTCGGGGGCGGGCGCGTCAAGGCTGCGCAGGACATTGTCCAGCGCCGTCTTATCCATCGGACCATGGCGGAGCGAACAAGGCTCCTGCCTTGTTATGCCGGGAGGCTCAATCTGGTCCTCGAAGAAGGGGGAGACGTGTTTCCCTGCGAAGTGCTCAAGGAGTCCTTTGGAAATGTCCGTGACTATGGATACGATATGCGGAGGGTGGTCCTTTCGGAGAAGGCGCGCCGGGTGAATGACTCGATCGAAAACAAAGAATGCTTCTGCACCCACGAGTGTTATTATATGACCAACATCCTCTTCAATCCGCGGCTGTACCCCTCGCTGTTGAAGGAATACCTGCTACTGCGGACCAAATAACCAGAGTTGCAGTTCATCGTAAAAAGAAAAACCATAAAGAACGGCTTTCTCTCGCAAAGCCGCAAAGCGCGCAAAGAAATGCAACGACCGAGGCTTAAGAAAGACTGTTAGAATTGCAGCCGAAGATATTTATTAGACTACGGTCTAGTTTTTCATATCTTTTTGCGGTTATATAATCTTATTCTTTCTTTGCGACTTTGCGTCTTTGCGAGAAAAGGGTATTCCCTTAGAGCCTGAATTATTCTATCCCCTGGTCCTTCAGCTTTTTCCAAAGGGTCACCCTGCTGATCCCGAGGTGCTTTGCCGTCAGCGTGCGGTTCCCTTTGAACTGTGCCAGCGAGGAGACCAGCTTGTCCCGGTCCAGGGACTTGTTCTGTGCCTCGGGCTTCTTTTCCTGGAAGACATATTCCGGCAGGTCGGCTACCTCCACGGTGTCGCTTTTGCAGGTGATCGCGCTATGCTCCAGGGCGTTGATCAGCTGTCGTACATTCCCCGGCCAGCTATAGTTCGTGATGATATCCAGGGCCTCCGGGCTGATCCTTCGGATGTCCTTACTGTTGATATGGGAGATCTTTTTCAAATAATGGAACGTGATCACCGGAATATCTTCCGCGCGGGACCGCAGGGGAGGGACCGTGATCAAAATGGAGTTGATGCGGTAGAGAAGGTCTTCCCGGAAAACCTCAGAAGTGACCAGCGCGTTCAGGTCCTTGTTCGTCGCGGAGATGAGGCGGACGTCGACGGGGACCGGCCGATGATCTCCCACGCGCTCCACGACCTTTTCTTCGAGGACCCGCAGCAGTTTCACCTGCATGACCTTCGGCATGTCCCCGATCTCGTCGAGAAAGATGCTCCCTTTGTGCGCGGCCTCGAACCTGCCCATCCGGTCGCTCATGGCCCCCGTGAAGGAACCCTTCTTATGGCCGAAAAGCTCGCTTTCGAGCAGGTAATCGTTGAGCGATCCGCAGTTCAACGCCACGAAGGGGCCGTCCTTGCGCCTGCTCAGGCTGTGGACCGCCTGGGCCACGAGGTTCTTGCCGGTGCCGCTTTCGCCGCAGATGAGCACGGGCGCCTCGCTCCCTGCTGCGTTCCGGATCTGTTCGAATAAATGCTGCATCGGTTCGCTCTTACCAAGAAGGCCCATGAACCAGTATTCCTGGCGCAATTCCTGCTTCAGTTCTTCGAGCTCCATCTCTTTCATATAGAGCGACGTAATGTCCGTCATGGACTCCACGACCCCGATCATTTCGCCCTTCTCGTCCTTCAGGACCGTGGCGTTCTTCAGGAGGTATACGGCCCTCCCGTCGTTTGTCCGTATCCGGCATTTCTTGTTTTGTAATGAACCTGTCTTGAATACGCTGCAATCCTTCTTTATTCCGTCATCGGTCAGCATGACGCACGTGTCGCTGTCCAGGATGGTGCACTGCTGCCCGATCACCTCTTCTTTGCGATACCCCGTTATCTTTTCAGCGGAACGGTTGAAGAAAATGATATTACCGTCCTTGTCCACGATCATGAGGCCATCTCTCATGGTCTCGAAAACGTTGATAAGAAAGGTTGGTTCTTTGAATAACTGTTCGATATTCGGCATAGGGCACCTTGGAATATAGTGTTGAAATATGAAATGCGTTAACTAGAAATATGTTAAGTGTTAACTTAACATCATTAACGTTAACTAACATATTAACACTTGATAGTCAATCATAATATTATTATGAGTTATAACTATATGTTATATTGGTACATTTAAAATAAGCAATAAAGGCATGAAGCTTGCTATGTATAAGAGCAAATTAAGTAACACAGTGTTTTACCTACTTGCGGAGGTGATTTATATGAGAATAATATTGATAGCGGTAGACGACACAAAAGGCTCACGGAATGTTTTGTCTGTTTTTCATAATTTCGTTCAACTTCCGGTGGAAGTGGTCCTGCTTCATATCGAGAGGCTCGAAGGCCGTTCGATGATGATCGACATGCTCGGCGATCCGGAAATGTCGACGCTCAAGGAAATGCTGAACGGCACGGAGTATAAAGAAGCACTGGACCGGAGATCGGAAAGGATCCTGGCCTTCTACGAGAAAGAGCTCTTCAATGATGGTCAGGTCACGATACGGACCATGAGGAGGGAAGGAATCCCCTCCGACGAGATCCTCAAGGTCTCGGAAGAGGTCGGTGCGGAGCTTATCATTCTCGGACAGAGCGGCCGAAGAGGGTTTGACCGGTTCATCACCGGACAGGTCGCGAAGTACGTGGAAAGTAAAGCCACGGTACCGGTGATGGTGGCACGAAGGCCGCTCATGTGTGAAGAGCCGTTCACGAAAAAGGATGCTTGGGCCGCGGTTTCCGTTACGACCGCGGTTGCCTTCGCGCTGTTCCTTCTGGGAGTCATTCTCCAGAGAGTTACCGTTATTCATTAAACAGAATTGACAGAGTTGGTGCCAGATAAAAAAGGAGGTTGTTATGAAGAAAGTATTGATCGCAGTAGACGAAACAGAAGGTTCGAAGGCGGTATTGTCGGTATTCCAGAATATGGTGCGCCCGCCGGAAAGCGTGGTGCTGGTCCATGTGCAGCAGCTTGAGGGTAAGTCCATGATGATCGACATGCTCGGGGAGGCCGAGCTGGACACGCTTCGCGAGTCCCTGAAGGGCACGGAATACAAAGAGGCGCTGGACCGGAAGTCGGAAAAGATCCTGAACTTCTACCGGAAGGAACTGGAGAACGGCGGCCTGGTCAGCGTGAAGACGGTCGTAAGGGACGGAATCACATCCGAGGAGATCCTCAAGATCGCCCAGGAAGAGGGTGTGGACCTTATCGTCACCGGTTACAACGGCAAGACCTTCATGCAGAGAATGGTCACCGGCTCGATCAGCAATGACATTGAGAAGAACGCTCCGGTACCTGTTCTCGTCGCGAAGAACCCCACGGCGGAAGAGAAGTACGCCTGGACCTCGGCAGCGGCTGTCGGCGCGAAGTAACAGCAGTCCGCGGGTCCGATCAAACAAAGAGCAGTGACTGTGACGGGCGAGGCATGTCCTCTCGCCCGTCACGTTATTTTTTCAGGAAGGGGGGATGAAGAGAGCAGAAATGGCCGTGGACGGTTTGCGAGGCTTCGGATCCGCCCCGTCCGTCCACGGAGACCATGTCCCCGGAGACCTCAGACCGCGATTCCCGCTGCCCATGACTAGGCGCGGGGAGGCGACGGCACGGACTCCGGCGTCATGTACGCTGCAAAATGAGTTGAACGCGGTGCGACCGGTATCGGTCCTATCGCAAGGTGCTCAGGCCGAAAAAAATCCATACATATGCTGGAGGGGGGAATATGCTGCACAGTAGCGCTGTATCTTTTGGGACCGCGATCGTGTTGGGTCTCTCACTCGGTTTCATTTTGCAGAAAGGTCGTTTTTGTCTGAACTCGGCGTTCCGTGATATCATCTTCATGAAGGACCTGACGCTCTTCCGGGCGTATCTGTTCGCTCTGGTGATCGCTATCGTGGGTTCGAACCTGATGGAGGACATGGGATGGCTCAAGGTGTTCGATCCTGACAGCGGTGCGCTCGAAACGGTAGCGTTGATGCGCCAGAGCTTTGTCCCTGTTGCGAACATCCTCGGAGGATTCCTGTTCGGCCTCGGGATCGTTCTCGCCGGCGGCTGCGCGAGCGGCATTGTCTACCGTATCGGCGAGGGCCAGTTGTCCGCCCTCGTTGCCATTCTCGGTTTCTTCTTCGGCGCCGTGATGACCGCCGACGGGCTGCTGAGCCCGGTCAATAACTATCTCAAGAGCTTCTCGGTCGAGATCAACGGCCAGTCAGGTCCCGCGATCTGGGACATCTTCGGCGGCGGCCCGGCTCTCAAATGGCTCACGATCGCGATCTTTGTCGTCGGCGTGCTGACCTTTGTGTTCGCGGGCAAGCCGGAGTTCAAATCTAAGTCAAAAGGCTTTGCCTGGGGCACCACCGGCGTTCTGATAGGTTTGTTGACCGTTGTCGCGTGGTGGGTATCCTCCTATTTCGGCGGCGCTGCGCGCGGCATGTCCGTCAGCGGACCGGTCAGAGAATTTTTCTATGTTCTTCTTACCAAGAGCACGCACTCAAACTATCCGGAGTTCAGCTTCTTCGGTATCTTCCGCGGTTCCTGGGGCATGTTCTTCATCCTTGCCGTGCCCGTTGGCGCATGGCTGAGCGCCGTCGCCCTCAAGGAATTCAAATGGAAGATCCCGCCGGCAACGGAGTTCCTGACGGTGTTCTTCGGAAGCATCCTGATGGGGATCGGCGCGGTCATCGCCGGCGGCTGCAATCTTGGCCACGGTGTTACCGGCATGTCCACGATGGCCGTTTCAAGCCTCGTCGCGATCACGTCCATCATTCTTGGCAACTGGACGATGGTCTATTTCAAACTGATCAAGCCGATGCAGGATTAAGGTCACCCCCGACGGAAAGGACGGCTCCGGTTTGTTGTAGGGAGCCGTCCTTTTTTTTTGAGAGCGACCCGAAATTTCATCTTATCTGATATTGCCCGATCGTCGGTTGTTTGCGATTGCGGTCCCTGTTTTCCACATTTCCATTTTTCTCCCTCGTTCGATGTACGTGATTAGGTGATAGAAAAACGTCAATTTACTGCGAAGCCGTTGTGATCTTATCACGTCGATATCTCGCATAGGCGCCGCCCAGTGCAGCGATGGTCATCGCCAGAGGAATGAACAGGACAAAGGAAATAATGACGCCGCTGAACGCGGCAAGTCCGAGACCCTGCGGCTTGATCAGATAATTGAGGAGAAAGATCCCGCCTTTCAGAACGACATGGTCGATGAAATATATGGCGGTTCCCGCCAGGGCAGAGTGCCATGTTCCGCCGATGTTCTTCCGTACCACGAGCCATCCCGCATAGAATATAATGGATATCCTGCCGATGTTATAGACAACATCTCCGATATTGTCAGGCAATAATGATAAGAGGGTGTTTACCAGGAAAAAATTGATGACGATAAAGAAGATCGGCCATCTGATCACCGCAAGATATTTTTTCATGATCCTCCCCCTCATCCTGCCGCCGGGGCGGAAAAAAACTATATTCTGTTTGCGACCCAGAACCACAGGATATTTGACTATAATATAATCAGAATCACTTGACAAGAATGAAAGAATGTGTGAATATTATGTATGAGTTAATAAACATTGCAACTATGGGCCGTCGGTTTTTTTAGACGATTCATGTGCAGACAAAGGAGGTTTCCATGAAAAGCAGCAGCTTTTGGTCACCCTACGTTGCAGGAGCCGCTCTTGGCCTGACCCTTCTCGCGACGTTCTATATCGCGGGGCGGGGGCTGGGCGCGTCGGGCGCCATGACCCTTGTGACCGCCGAGAGCGCGTATTCCCTGTTCCCCGAGTTCATCAGCCGGTTGGAATATTTTTCACGTTATGTGGATGTGATAGCGCCGCTCATAAACTGGAATATATTTTTACTCATCGGTCTTCTGCTGGGATCCCTGACCGGCGCACTGGTCACCCGGAATTTCAAGTTCAAGTTCGACAAGGCCGAGGGGATGAGCGTGAGGACCCGGCTGATCACGGCGTTCTCGGGCGGCATGCTCATCGGCTTTGCGGCCCGGCTTGCCCGCGGGTGCACGAGCGGCGTGGCCCTTACCGGAGGTGCCCAGCTCGCGGTTGCCGGATGGATATTTGTGATCGCAATGTTCGCGACCGGATTTCTCACGGTCGCGCTTTTCAGGAGGGTATGGTCATGACAGCACCTTTTGAAGTGGGCCAGGCCCTCAGTCTCGGACTGGCAATCGTGTTCGGCTTCTTTTTCGGCCTCTCCCTGGAACGGGGAGGGCTCGGCGACCCGCATAAGCTGACCGGGGTCTTCTACCTTCGGGACTTCACCGTGCCCAAGGTCATGTTCACGGCCATCCTTGTCGCGGGAACGGGACTGTATTTGCTTTCCGATCTCGGCCTCCTGGACCTCGGCAGGGTCTGGATCATACCGACGTTCATCTGGCCCCAGCTTGCGGGCGGGGCCTTGTTCGGCATCGGCTTTGTGGTGAGCGGCTACTGCCCCGGGACGGCGGCTGCGGGTCTCGCGACCGGAAGGCTCGACGCTCTGGTCGTGATGCTCGGCATCGGCGCGGGTTCGCTCCTGTTCGCGGTCGTGTATCCTGCGCTCGAAGGATTCTATCTCTCATCGAACATGGGTACGGCTACGCTCCAGAAGCTTCTGGGAGTGAACCATTGGGTCGTACTCATCGCGCTGGGCGTCATGGCCGGCGGGATGTTCTTTGCCATGGAGCGGTTTGAGAAGCGAGAGAAACAATCGTAGCGGTTCAGCGCGGCGCCTGAAGGCGCTTCACCTGGCGTTTGAAGAGATTGAACTTGAGGGCCAGCCAGATAAGGCTTTTCGCGCTTTTCAAGACGACCGTAACATCGTTGAGAGAATGCAGGTCAAGCAGCTTCCTGAACAGGAAGGAAGGCCTGAGATAGAATTTCCTGAAGGCGATCTGCCGGAGCCTGTGGATGTCATCGCGGGTCATGGTATTCGGAATGAAGGCAGCTCCCTGATAGGTGAAATCCGAAAGATCATCGGACACCGTTCCGAACCGGTGCATGTTGTCATAGAGATAGGTGCCGGGGAAGGGTGTGATGGCGTGAAAATTCGCCATGTCCGGATTCAGCTGGACCGCAAAATCGATGGTCTCCAGCCCCTCTTCAAATGTTTCACCTGGTATTCCGAACATGAACGGCGTGCTGACCTTGAGACCCACGTCCTGAGCCGTCCGTACGGCTGTCCGGATCTGCTCCAGCGTCGTTCCCTTTCTGATCGTATCGAGGTTCTTTTGCACGCCGCTTTCAGCGCCGAACAGGATCGCCCAGCAACCGGCGTCCTTGAATGCCTGCAAGAGCGGCCGGTCCACCTGGTTGACGCAGGCAGAGGCGAACCAGGAGATCGAAAAGCGTCTCCGCTGGATCTCTCTCGCGATCTCCAGAGCCCGGTCATGATCGGCTGCAAAGGTATCGTCGAGGAACTTTATCTCCTTATACCCCTGCTGGATGCAAAGCTCGATCTCCTGCATCACGTTCTCGACGCTCCGGTAGCGAATCCCGCTTTTCCTTTCCTTGTCCATCTGAAAACAGTAGATGCAATGCCTGTTGCAGCCCCGCGAGGTTATCATCACGGCTACGGGCCTCTTCCGGTACGTGCCCGGCGGGGGGATGTAACGGTCGGCATCGCCCAGAAGCTCCCGGGCGGGAAAGGGCAGGGAATCGAGATCGGTGATGAGCGTCCTCGCAGGGTTTTTGACGATGCGCTGTCCATCCCGGTAGACGACACCCGGAACCCCTTCCAGGTTTTTGCGGTTCTTGAGCCGGTCCACGATCTCGAGCATCGTGTATTCACCTTCTCCCGTCACCACAGCGTCAATATCAATGTCCGCGTCGACCAGGCAGCGATCCTGGACAGCGATGGGGTAGGGACCTCCGGCGACAATAAAACAGTCGGGGCGGTACCGGATTTTCAGGTCGGCAGCGGTCTGCTTGGCCTTGTTCCAGCCGAAGGTGGTCGCATAGAGCCCGACCATGTCCGGTTTGAACCTGCGGACCTCGGCGAGCACCTGCTCGTGGTTCAGAAAGGCGCCGTTAATGAACCTGACCTCATGTCCCGCCTTCTGGAGCACAGCTGCCACGGAGAGCGTGCCGACCGGCTGCCAGTAGTTTATTTGTGAGCTTGCCGTTTTCGAGGAAAATATCTCTTCGGGGACCCATGCAGGTATGATGAGCGCGCACTTCATAGGACCATCACGTGCGCGCGAGGACGAGTTCGTCCCGTTCAATTGTGTTTCTATGAGGGAATTTTGCGATGACCTTCTCCGCGTTCTCCATGCCTGATCGTATTGCCACATCCATATTATAATACCGGAACATGCCGCTTCTCCCCGCGATGTAAAGATTGCTGAAGCGTTTCAGGTAATCAAACAGCACTTCGGCATGGTCATCGTATCCGACCTCAAAGAGCGGATAGGCCTTCGGTACCCTTACGATCATGCTGTCCAGGACCTCCTGGCGGCCGACAAAGCCGAGCCGGACAAGGTTGTCAACGGTCAGGTCCGTGAGCGCTTCATCGCTCATGTTCCAGACGGCATCGCCCTTGAAACTGAAATATTCCATGACCAGGAGCGATTTCTTTTCCGGCGCCATGGCCGGGCTCCAGTTCGTTGGTTCGTGTATCCTGCCGAAGGGGATCTTTTGCTCCGGAATGTAGATCCAGGTCTGGTCCGTGACGCGTTCCCGGTCCACCATGATTGCCACGATCACCAGGTCCCGGAACCGGAGCTTCGCCGCCGCTTTGAGGACAGA
>CAYPOT010000098.1:0-13401 GCA_964412455.1 uncultured Nitrospiraceae bacterium
TTTTGTTTGTCTCATGAAGCTAATTATAATGTTTCGTTATTAATTTGTCAACATAGTAGGATCTCCCGGAGCGAAAAGCTCCCCGCCATAGGCAAGAACGGGAATTGCCGGGTGGTGCGATCCCTGATGGACGAGGCGGAACAGCGATAAGATACGTGGGTACGCATTCCAGGAGCGGGCCAGCCTGTTGCCTCCGCGCGCCGCCACCTTCTCCAGCTCTTCGAGCAGGCCAGTGAGGCCATACGAACCATGGTAGAGCGAGTTGTCCTGTGGTAGGAGTTCACGGGACTCTGCAAATAGCACAACAACCATACGCATGACCACACGAACAGCAGCCCGATAGATGTCCGCTGGTTCGACGCCGGCACAATGTTCCCTAAGCGCCTCGCCGTGTCCTTGAACCAGCAACTCGACAGCCTCACGTACGCGCTCGCCCAGAACAGCCGAAAGCTCCGCCTGTCCTTTTCGGCTGTCAAGGATCGCCTGAAGGAGCGGCGATGCGGCGCCCATCTGCGCCGGGGTCCAAAGAACAGGAGATAGAAGCGTGCGAAGCGCCATCACCTGAGGTGACAGAGCTCCTTCCTCAAACCAAAGTTCAAGCTCCCACTCGCACCAGGCGTCGAAGTCCAGTCCTGCGAAAACAAGCCGCCACTGATGTCCATTCGTTATGAGAGCAAGCTTCTCGTTCGACGCTCGCAGCCACTGCAATACTTGGCTCGCGATCTTCCTGCCCCGACCGATGCCGATCTTCTTCTCTTTTTCTACAACAAACACCGGCAGCAGCCCGGCCGTGCCTCCGCGCCAGAGCTGGCGGGGCTTGATAGTCTCACCGGTGACGGCAATCCGCCCCCACTCCGTCGGAACACTGTTTCCGCGCTGCCAAGTTCCGTTCTCAGTAGTGAAACCACAGATGTTCTCAAGAATAAATGAAACGAATGCGGGCACATCTCCACTATTGTCCTGGATTCCTGCTGCGAGACGGCGCAATTCGCGCTCATGGTAGGCTGACAGGGGTCCGGGCTGATGGGCTGAGATATCGCGCAGTCGTTGGGCGTCGAGCAGCATGCCGCCATGGCGAAGCCGGTCCCAGCCAAAGAGCTCCAAGCCGTTCATGCAGCACCTCCGGGAAGAAGTATTTCAACAACCACCGGAAATACCTGCACTGTTCCTGACATGGAATGGCGCTTAGGCAGCAGGTTCTTGATTATGCGCTCGCGCTCACGCTCGAGTTGCCCTCGTACTTCTTCGTAGTGTTTCGTCCTGCGGGCGATCTCTGCTGATTTCTCCTCAATGGATCGTTCGATGGCCTCCATCCGCTCCGCTTCTTCAAAGAGCAAGCCCTGCTGCCGCTCCTGCTTCAGCTTTTCCACCTCACGTTCGAGCTTCGCAAGTGTGTTCTCTGCAATAAGGCTCGACACCTCAGCCTGGCGACTGCGGTAACGCGCGTCTTCATTCTTACGGGCGAGAACGCCGTCCGTCTCGAGTTGTTTTCGCATGTCAGCGGTGATCTGTTCCGCGTGGTTCTTCAAGAATGCCTTCAAGTCCGGTTCTACGTCCTCAAATATGCCTCGGGCACGTCCATATTGATCGGGTTCGAGTGTAGATCCCGCTGCGCGAAACTCGATTGCCGGGCGATGCGGAAGCTGATCACGAAGTTTGCCTTGTTTAACTGGAAAAGCCATCGTTCGCACCCAGTGATGAAAAGACTCCCTCAGGTCGTTAACAGCAAGTTCCTCGACGCTGAGCAGAATCAGGGCATCGGATCCCTTCGGTACGTCACCAAGCCGCGTGGTCCAGCGCGACACGGACTCACCAGTCCCGGGGAAGCGCCTTCGGGTGAGCGAACCTATGGACTTCTGCATCATGGGATGGGAAAGATGCACCATTTGCACGTCCTTGCGGGGCGAGAAGACCGTCCTGCCACCAACGTTTTCAAGAAAGGGATTCGCACTGAAGGCCAGCCGCTTTACCGCGCCCCCGCCAGTCCTCCCGGTCCGCTGTCGTAGCGAATCGTCTATGACATCGGTCCAGCCCGGCAAGCCGGGATTCAACAGCTTGCAGGTCTGTTCTTCTTCCGAACATTCGAGCTGGGGCCTGCCTGCGCGTATGGCCATGGCGGCTTCGAGCGTGTCCCGGAGCGCTTCAGGGTCATGGTCCATCTCAGCAGCGATGGCCTTGATCTCCTTCTCCGCTCCCGCCTCATCAGCACCAGCATTGATCGTGGCGTCTGCGTCGATCGCCGCCCGTCCCCGGGCAGTCTCAACACGGCGGTCGAGATCAGCTTTTACCACTGCGAGGTCCTCGCCGTTGACGAGCCTCCGATGGGTAGCCTCGTCGAAAAGCTCGTTGGCGGATCCGAGGTCCTCGCGAATCTCGTCCGCCTTACGAATGACGTGGGACAGGAAGTTGAGGTCCTGGTCCTGGTCGCTCACGAAGTGGTGGATCGTCACGTCCCGGGCCTGACCGTGGCGGTCAATGCGGCCGTTCCGCTGCTCAAGCCGGGAGGGGTTCCAGGGGCAATCGTAGTGCAGCATGTAGCGTGCGGTCCTTTGCAGGTTCAGACCTTCCGCTGCCGCATCCGTGGCGAGAAGGATGCGAACCTTATGCGCGGGATCGTTGAAAGCAGCTTTCACATCATCGCGATCTGCCTCATCCATTCCATCCTTGCCGCCGCTGCCATAGAGCGTCAGTATCCGTTCAGGGTCGAATCGCTCTCGCAGTCGTCGAACAACGTAATCCAAGGTCGTCTTGTACTCGGTAAAGACCACCAGACGCTCGTCGTCGCGCCAATTACCCTTCGCGAGTAACAGCTCGCCAATGAGAGAGGTAAAAGCCTCAAAACGTGCGTCGGAGATGGGGTCCTGGTCAACGATGTCGTTGCAGCTGATGTCGAAACCCAGTGCGGAAAGGGCCTCGTCGATCATCCTGATCGGGCCCTCCACTTCGTTAGCTATGTCCTTGAGCCAAGCGCCGACCACGCCTGCTGCAATGGCTTCACGCGACTGGGTTTCGCGGTCGTCGCCCGTCTCCTGCCGGAGGCTTCGCTCGGCCGCAGAGACCTCGCCTTCCGTTGCAGCCTCTGTTGCCGCGAGGCCCTCCTTGCAGCGCCGCCAGGATTCGGCAAAGGCCATGGGGCAGCTGAGCAGCCTCTTCCCAAGGATCTCGACCGCAAAGCTGCCGGACCGGCGCTTGCGTCGTTCGCCGCCGGCTATGATCTTCTTCACTTCCTTACGAAAAACATCGAACGCAGCTCCCAAGGCCGCCTCAGCAGGCGTCATTTGGAGCAGGAGCGCCTTGGGTGCAAGGCGCGTGCAGAACTTTGGTGGATTCGTGCGAGCGTTGATCTCCCGCTTCAGCCGCCTGATAACAACCTGCTGGATGCGTTCCCTCTCGGCAGGTTTGAGCTCGCTCGTCTGGCTGAAACGAACCGGATCGAGCATCTCAAGAAGCCCGGTGAAGCACCGGGTGTGCCCGTTGTGAGGTGTGGCGCTCAGGAAGAGCCGATGTTCGAATTGCGGGGTGAGAAGCCGCAACATGCGGCAGAGGTCGCTGTCGTCCCCGAAGGCCGAGGGCATGAGGTTGTGGCACTCGTCTACGATGAGCAGGTCCCAGGGCAAGCGCGGCGATCCCTCTGGCGTGCGGCAGGCCGCGAGAAATTGCTCCAGAACATCCTCCTGCCGCAGGTAGTGGTACGACGCGATGATGCGGCTGAAGGACCGCCACGGATTGGCGTCCATCCCCAACCGCTTGCGTAGGTTGTGGGTCTCTGCCCTGTCAACAAAGTCAAATGGCAGAGAGAAGCAGCCCCACATCTCGTCACGCCACTGCAATTTCAACGACGCGGGCGTGAGGATCAGCACTCGCTGGATTCGACGGCGGAGCAGGAGCTCGCTCAGGATCAATCCCGCCTCGATGGTTTTGCCCAACCCTACGTCGTCGGCGATCATCAGATTGACACGCGGCATGCGGAGAGCTTTGAGGAGCGGAACTAACTGGTAGTCCTCGATCTGGATCGCCCCGTGGAATGGGCTCGATACCGGAAGCCGGTCCAGCGGACCTTCTTTATCAGGATCTAGATAGGGAAGCGCCGCGCTCCAGCGCGCTGCGCGCAAAATTGCATCAAAGTCGGCCCCTGGCATTGCATCGGCCGCGATGTCCGGCAGCGTCGTCGGCTCCAATAGTTTTGCACGTGGCTCGAGCTCCCACAGGAGTTGCTCGATGTTCGGAAGCTGTTCATCCTTGTATTCGAGGTGAACAAGATGAAGTCTCCCGGAATCCCCGTCGTAGGGCTCCACGGCTGTGACGATCCCACGGCGGTTACGGACAGTGGCGAACATGCCAATTCGGGGAATTTTTTGCGTCTTATTCGTCTGCATTAAGACCTTTCACTGAATATTCCTCTCAGCTAGTTACAACGAGGATCAGCTCATTCGCAATCTCTTCTTTTCATTAAAGAAATACTTAAATATAATGTTTAAAAGGCAACGGCGGTAAACTTTCAGTCAGTGGTGTCGCTGTAAGTATTTCGCCGACTCTATCCGCAAATCTTAACGTCACAGGACGTCCATCAGCAAAGATACAAGCATTAAAGTTCACTTTGGTTAATCCCATGATGTCCTGCATCACTTGTTTCAAGTCCGCTTCGCCTCGACATACTTCTATTGACAATGGGTTTGGAACCTCTCGTCCGGGATACGTTTGTAACCGGGGAATATAACCTTTGGTCCAAAGATATCCTATACGCTTACTCTGCAGGAATGCCATTCCTCTCAAAAGCGGCTCCGCTCCCGGACCATACATCTTCAGTGTACTATCTTCTCGAATCCTCACGCCTACAAGATTTGTATCTTTCGACACTGAATTGTTAAATCCCTCCCATTCCTGGTCATCAAAACGCGTGCGTCCATGAATGAAAAGCTCTTTAGGTGGTCTGCCATGCTCCCGTTCATACGCATCAACAACCATCTTGATCAGCTCCGACGCTTTTTCTTTGCGAAGATGAAATTCTTTTGTGCTTTCAGAATACCATGGTCCAACCGCACCTTTAAAAACCAGGCCATCTCCTGAATCAAGAAACATCTGTGCTCCGCAACAAGCATTGCCCTCTGTCAATGTCGTCATGTCACGTTTAAATACAAGCCCTACATAGCAAACGCCGGGTCTCACATCAGCCAATTTCCATGGCCTACCGGAAGCCTTAAAATATGCCGTCGTCGTCAAATTCCATGCGACTGAAGCAGGGTCCTGGAGTCGACGGAGAGGCCGCCCATCCTTCTCAAAGTCTTCTGGGGTCAGGCTGGTTTCTCGAACCACTTGCGCTACCGCTTTAAATTGTAACAGACGTGCCTTCAATTGATTATGGAAATGCACTTCGTATTTATAATGCTCCGCAGCTTCGTTATCTTCTGAAAACAGAGATGGTTGTTTCTGAAGTGCCTTGGCTTGTTTGAGCGTTATAAAGTTCGTGGCATCTTGGCGAAGTTCTTTGGGCACTACTGACTTCGGGCGGCCATAGGTATATATATCCTCAGGAATTACAACAAACCAGAGATCCACATGCGCTTCCTCTTCCCTCAGATAACGCTGAATTTCGGCAACGAAAAGGCCGACAGTTTCATATATAGCGCTATGCTTTTCGGCTCGATATAATTTCTCCCAAATAGCATTCTCGTCTATGGCTAATTCACAAATCGGCTTTTCTGGCCATCGGCAGCTAAAAATTGTCTCGAAACCCGGGTAAGCAGCATGATGGGCAGAATTTAACTTCCCAGCTGGTATATAGCCATTTATCAGTGTTACCCATCGACCATATCGCTGCAAGCCTTGCTTTCTGCCTACGATACCGACTCGAAGCTCTGTTGGCGGCCGACTGTCAGTTAGCGGTCCAAACAGCATGAGGCCGTCTTTGGGATTTCGCATCTTTTGGCCGAAGCCGAAAGTCAACTGTGGCTCATCGATATATATAAGAGAGTTTTTATCGACGATCATTATGTGATCTTTTCCTCTCCAGTTGATATGTCTGTGCCCACCTTATCTTCTACCTCTTCTTCATCGTCTTCAGTACTAAAATCAATATCTTCAGCCATTTCGTCAAGTTGACTGTCCGTCTCATCTTCACCTATTGGGGCAAAATGCTTAACAGAGAGAGACACGGGTGCATTGAAATAGATAGGTCTTGGATTGATAATAATTGCAGTTCCTACTCCGACCGGGACTGTAATTCCGCCGCTCTCATCAGTTACATGTGTGGTATATGCCAACATAAGATCTCTCCAGCGAGCATTCCACCAGCTTCTGCAAAAGCTCCTTCGTAATCGATGCATTTTTGCAGCGCTGGAAAGAGGAGTCCTGCCATCTTCTGAAAACACGACATGCGGTTTGAGAACAAGATGCAATTCTCTGCCCATGGATGGCCAGAGTTCCATTGCAAAATGCCAATGAACTCTTCTTTTATCGCTTCGACCAACTAAATGCTTTTTTCGTATGACACCATCCATATCTGCATATTTAGTGTAGCCTTCCGGACTATACCCCACAGGCGGATACCAAGCTTTCTTTCCACTTGCCATCTCATATGGTCGCAGTCCTTTTGCCAGCATAGCCTTATCCCAGGAGGTCCGGATCAGATAGGACAACATACGTGTCGCGTCCTGCCAGTGGAGCTCGGGTAAAGAATGCGACTCGGATTTGATTATTTCCGCTAATGGTACACTATGGGCATGAGTAGCACTTTGCCAGGATGGCAAATAACTATCAAGGTCTTCAATAGATGCAAATGTTGCGATCATATCGCGGTAAGAATATACAGGATAAGGAAAAGATTCAAAGCGTGTCAAAATATCGCTAGCGGGGATAGGTACCCGGAAAAAATGTAAGGCTTCGGGTAGTAGCTTGTATGAAAACCAGTTCGAGAGGACAGGCTGTGGTTCAGCAACAACTCTCTCGGACCCGGCAACCAAGTTTTCTAGCCATTTACTCATTTCATCAGCAGCAGGCGCCTGGTCTTTTCGTACCTTATCACGTTCGAGAACTTTTAAAAGCTTCTGAAATCCATCTGTCCAGCCTTCTTTGAAATCAATTACAGCCTTCCTTGCCAGATTTGGTTTAACATCAGAAAAAGAAAGATCATCGATCCGAATAGGAATTACAAAACGCTCATATTTTTGAGTGCGTTCCACTGATACGGCAAGGTTAACCTCATCAAGCACACCGCTTTTCTGCTGTGCCGTACGAGTCAGAACCGCAATAACTTTCACCGCATGGTTACGTATCGCGTCTTCAATATCTTCCCAGAATAATTCTGCTCCAAATAGTTTAGTTACATCAGACCAGACGAGGTAACCCATAGCCGTTAGTCGTGAGGCTAGCCAGAGTGTGAACTCGTTATCCTCTGGATTAGCATGACTTATAAAGATGAGTTTGCGATCAACATTTAATGTCATAGGGTATCGTTCTCTTTTGTGACGTCCACTTTACCTAACTGACGGCTACTGTCAATAAACGAACCGAGCACTTCCAGCTATTTTTGACTCTCAAATCCTTCATACTTTGGCTTGAGCCGGCACTGCAGGAAGGCCTCCAGTAATGACAAAACCGGCATCCCAAGCCCCTCATCTATAAAAAAGTAGCCCTGTCAGTATTTTTCTTAATCCACTCACCCACCTTTGACTCGGACAATCCCGGTATACCTAAGGCAACCTGGTCCTTCAGAATCGACTTCGCCAGATTGCTGTTGGAACTTCCCGGGTTGTAGTGCTGGCTCGTGTATCGTGCCTGGCTCCTTGTACCGACCTTGCCTATTTTTAGGCATTGCCCCTTCCAGGAAAAGACGTAAACGGCCATTTTCTCCTGTTGTAGATTCCTTGGCGCAATGTGCGGCGCAGGCAATACTTCATGGGAAATGCAGTTCACAGGCATTTGAATTCCTGCCAATGCCGCCGCTTTGGTGAAATCGATGATAAGTTCCTTAGGATCAACCATGTGCAAACTCCGCTACTCCTGGCTTAGAATACACATCACACTAGATCTTTTGTTATTTCTTCAATTTCCCGGACCACTGGTCTTTCTCTCAGATCCGGTATGTCCCTCGTCGGAATTATTTTTCCTATCTCGTCATATGAATAGCTTAATCCATACGCTACATATAGACGATGAAACTGATCATCGACAAGCCCCTTGGCCTGAAATCCATCTGGCTTCGGCAATCTCTTTACCACAAACTTCTTGATCCCCATGCTCTTTAGCGTTTCTTCAGCTGAACGAACGACATCCCCGTAAAATGATAAGTTCGCCCCGCCTCCGCAGAGGTACACAGGGAGCCCCTCATTCCATTGACGTGATCTGGGGTCTCGTTCTATCTTTGTCTTACCGACAACTGTCCGGACAATGGAGCAGACATTTTCTTCCAGCTGAGACTCAAATTTTCGAACCGAGTCTGCGACATTTCTTCTTCGTGCTGCGGCCAGGGGAATCATCTTCATATATTCAGATAGAGTTTGCGGAACGCTCTTTGTTGCATCCATACAAGTGCTGCGTATTTTCCCCCAGTCTGCCTTCTCCCCCGGAGTCATCATGAGCGTATCAATATGCTTTAGCCGTCTGACGCAGTTCACAAAAGCACCATAGCGCTGCACATCTGTCAGCATGAACGCATAAGTGTCCCTTCCGTCATTCTTGATAAGGTTAAACGTGGCAACATCAAACGTGCCGGCTCCGATGTCGATGAGCAAATGCATCCCGTCTTCCCTATAGTTCGATCTCGCATAACCAACCACTTCTGATGCAATCTCGGGAAATACGTTTACAGCATCCTGGTGAATACCCTCATTCCCTGTAGCATGATAGCTCCCGCTTCGGACTGCAACCGCATGCCTCATCGACAAGGGGATCTTCTCCATCGATAGACGCCAGGCGGTCATTGCACACTTCTTATATTTCTCCACAAGGGCCCCGTCTTCAATATTCACTGCCGGCAGTCCAATATTAAAATACCAGCGGATGGTCTGCTTACTATATATAGCCCTGCAATTGTTCAGAAACCATCCCCTCACATATTGCAGAACACACGCCAGATAGATGGCTGTCGCAGAATAAGCGTTAAGTTCTTTTTGGGTATTCTCATCTTTAAAGATTACCGCATCCGCATTGTCGATAAAGTTAAGCTTCAAATTCGAGACATTCTTTGCATTCTTCACATAGTGAAGTGACAAGGTACCATCAGGGTGTCCCCACAGTCGGGTAGGTAGTAAATAAGCATTGCTATCCAGCTTCTGCGTCTTCACCAGCGGAACAGCGTATACCCTGCCCCCCCATCGATCTCGGATTACAACTTTCGTCGTGCATGTACCAAAATCGAGTCCGATAATTATTTCAGCCGTTGAATCAACCGATGCGCCGGGAAATTGCGTTTCAGAGCCCGGCATTTGAACTTGCCTTTCTCTGACCTCAAGTTTTTTTAGATTCCTGCTTTCTGCAGGGCCTTTGCCAACCGGCTTTGAAGCAGCTTGCGATGGTTTTACATCACGTCTTACTCGAAGAGAGTCCGTCTTTCCTGTCGGCTTCGGTGCTGCAGGAGTTTTTTGTTCCTTTTTCTCCTCCCTGACAGGCTCAGTCTTGAATAACGATATTAATTTTTTTAAAAAACCATTCATGGGCATTCTCTTTAACAAGATAATACGAATAATTAATAGATGCGAATAACGCCTGCGTTGACCTCGCGGTAAGTCGTATGGACTACCCTAGACGCATGCAACTCCAGCTTTCGCCGCTGCACCTTCTCCTGCAATATTTGAAGTCTTTTCTCATTTGCTTTAGCAAGAGATTCGTGACCTTTCTCACGCACGCTCGCAATTGCACTCAGAAATTTTGCCGTTTGATTTTCCAAGTGCTGTTCAAGGGACTTGTCGAGGAGATCTGCACGGTCATTATTTTCAGCTTCCATCTGTTTAACGCTTTTCTGATATTCCGCATAGGCTCCATCGTATAATTTCTTCGCATAGTCAACTGCCCTGCTGCGATCGATCTCTGTTTCAGCCTCAGGCCAATCATCTCCATCCATAACCGCTGCAAAAACCAATCGTTCGGCATCGAGAGGATTCACAAACACTTCGCCTTCCTTAAAACGAACAGCCCCATAGTACATAATTTCCCTATTTTCAATGCCTTTTGCAGACCATAGTGCAACAGCAAAAGCATACGTCCCAGGAGCTAATTGCGGAATATCCTGATGCTTCAGCTGTATGCTTGCCGTGGGATAAAACGCTTCATTGGCAGTAGCAATCCGATTTGTGATAAATCGTATCAGCGGGTGAAACTGGCTTATGACCTCCGTACTGCCCGGTTTGTCCACACTCACTCGATTTTCAAATCGGCACCGGACATTCTGGGCGCTGTTCCTTACAAGCCGAGTCATGCCGTGCAGGCGGTGCTCTCGGATGAATGCATCAATATCATTCTTTGCGTCCGGCGACAATTTTACATCAAACGTCAACTCGTCTTCAGGGACCTGAATAAACTGGCAGCCGTTGTAATGCATACCGAAAAAATCGCGCGTGTAGATCCATAGATCTAATCCGCGGACAACGCGATTCAGTTCCTTGGATGCTTTAATCTGGTTGAGAATATAATCACCATGAGCTACCAGGTTGCTCGCCTGCGATTCCAGGCGCTCTCCGGCCTGCCGGTTGTTTTCTATCGCCTGAGCTGTCTGCTGAATACGCGTCTCTTCCTGTTCCGGGGTAAGTCTGCCCTGGAAGAGGTCGAGCGTCAGTTTCCGTATTTCATCTCCTAGAACCGCCTCAAATCCTCCAAGCGCTGTTTCAAATATCTTTAGCCGTTGGTAGAGACGGGTATAAATGCGAGCATCAATCGTGCCCTTAGAAAACAGGTTCCAGATGAGAATCCGGTCAGCAGCCTGACCAAGGCGGTCAATACGGCCAATCCGCTGCTCAACCTTCATCGGGTTCCACGGCAAGTCGTAATTGATAAGTATCCTGCTGAACTGGAGGTCTACACCTTCGCTCCCTACTTCTGATGAAAGCAAAACACTGGGTCCGTCAGCTTTCTTGAAGAGTGCAAGAATCTCTTTTTTATCAAGCGTAGAATCCCCGCTCAGAACAATGCCTGAAATACCTTTCTGCGCAAGACGGCCATAGAGGTAGGATAGCGTGGGCTTAAAATACGAAAAGAGAACGATTTTCTCCCGAGGATTCTTCTGCAGCAATTCTGCGAGAATCGTGACCAGCCTGTTAAACTTCGAGTCATTTCGGATCAGTTCCTGCAAATTTCCCATCTCATGGGCTTTCTGAATGAGCTCGCCCACAAGCGGCCCCGGCTTGTATACATCCGACTCCTGCTGGCCGATGTCTTCGTATACCTGCTCCTCGAATGCCTGTTCCTGCCTCTTCTGCCAGTTCTGAAGCGCGGCAGCCATGCTGCTTGCAATTTGACGCTGAGGCATCGTCAGCAGAAATCCTTCGCGCTTATCACGCAAACCGCAATATTCACGGACAAGGTTGGTGACGTCATCATAAAATTCTGTCTCCGCCGTTGTCAGTTCGATCTCTTCGGCTATCACCTGTCTGAGAACGCGCCACTCCTGGACCTCCTTCTTCCGGGTTCTACTAACAACATTGCTCAACAGATTGATCGTTTCCAGCCGATGGCTTAATGTACTGACGTATTGCCTGTCCGATAGCATCGTATCCGATGGAGGCTCATCCAGAAGAGCTTGAATCTGTCGATTTCCCTGCAGCAGATAATGGCTCTGCGCTTCTTGCAGGCAACCTACGATCTTATCCGCAGACTGATGGACTGCGAACAGTGCCTCCCGTGCCGCAACAAGAGGCTTATTCGCCTCAAGAATCGCATTGAGGACATCTGGCCGATCAAACGTGTCTTCGTCCACTATATTGAGAAGCGAGTAGAGGTCTTCGTTCTTGAGATGGATGGGAGTTGCCGTCAGGAGGACGATGTGCTCGGCCACCGATCGCAACAGCCGAGCGAGCTTTGATGTCATCGTTTCTGGATTTTTCAGATAATGCGCCTCATCGATAATGAGTAAGTCAACAAGCGGCTCGTCAACAGCGTTTTCATCGAGGAATCTTGCAAGACGTTCAGCAGCGTCAGGTTTTATATTTTCCGCATCATTCCAGCCCCGGTTCGGCCGCAACCCCTGGAAGCTGCCTATCATCGCAAAACTGGAAAAATCTACATCCTGCTTCGACTTCTGAAATTCCTCAAGTGCTGTCTTTGCTGACGTTATGGTGCTTTCTATGCCGAACCTGTCTTCAAGTTCCATCTTCCACTTATCCCGAAGAACTGCCGGACAGAGAACCAGTAGCCTTCGAGCATCATACCGGCTGCGAAGTTCTGTCCAGATAAGACCGGCTTCTATTGTCTTCCCGAGACCAACCTCATCTGCGATGAGTATCCCCTTTCCCGGGGAATTGAGAAAGTTTATAACCGGCTTGAACTGATAGGAGTAAAAGTCTGTATTCGTGGTCCCCATGCTGTAGATCACATCAGCCAGGCGGCCGCTCAAGCGGATATAGGTCAAGTTGCGCCTCAAGTCCGATGTCCGGCCAAAAGGCTTGGTCATCAAATGTTCCAAAGGACTTGCTGTACCCTGGATGATCTCCAATTGATCTTCCGGAACATATAGCCGATCCGTCGGGAAAACAACTTCCCACCGACTGATGCCATACCGCTCATCATGCTTTCCCGTAGCTACACCGACCCTGCCTGGATTAGCAATCAATCTTACCTGATTTCCTGGGGATAGCATTGCAACTCTCTCCTGAATCATGATCTCTACAGGGCAAACTAAGGGTCCGACTTAATTAACGATTTTACAGACATAAGTTGCAAAGAGCAAGGAACGAAATAGGGTAGTTTCAGGGCATGGAGTTGCAATAACTAACACCTAATAATAGGAAGCTTTTATTGCCTCACACCTTCTCACTCCATGGATCCTCCTCATACCTGACATTCTCCAGTTCCTTCGCCGCCGCCCTCCTCCTCCCCGTGAATCCCGCTGCCAGAACCGTCACAGCGATACTGTCCTCGAGCGCCGGATCGCGCGAGATGCCGAAACGGACCGTCGCTGCCGGAGAGACCATCCTCGTCACCTCATAGACCGCGTCATTGACATCCTGCATCTTCAGGGTGTCACCGCCCCCCAGCAAGCTCAGTCGAGCCGCCGGCAGGCTTACAGGCGCATCAAAAAGCTTTCACCGCGAGGGCGCGAGGGTCGCGAGGAAAGCAATAAACGCCGATATCTGTCGTGAAAAATCGGCCTTGATCAGTGTCAAAGACCTAACCTTTTCTCTCGCAGAGGCGCAGAGGCCGCAGAGGAATCCTTTAACCTTCTGTTTTATTCATAACACCTTCCTGTGTCTTCAG
>CAYPOT010000099.1:0-13217 GCA_964412455.1 uncultured Nitrospiraceae bacterium
ACCGTTACCCGAAAGACATTTGACGATACGGGCATCGTAACCATAAGACGTTACGGCGGCTGTTACACCATTGCCGCCTCGCGGAGCTTCACCGAGACGACCTTCGAGCAGCCGGGTTCGTCCATGGTGATGCCGTAGAGCGCGTCCGCCATCTCCATGGTCCCTGTTTTGTGGGTGATGACGATGAACTGGGACCGGGCGCTCATCTCGCGGACAAGACGGGTGAAACGCAAGACGTTGGACGCGTCCAGCGGGGCGTCGGCCTCGTCAAGCATGCAGAAGGGGCTCGGCTTCACGAGGAAGGCCGCAAAGAGCAGGGCGATCGCCGTGAGCGCTTTCTCGCCGCCGGACAGCGACGTGATGCTCTGGACCTTTTTACCCCGGGGTTGGGCGATGATCTCGATGCCCGATTCGAGGACGTTTGCCGGATCGAGCAGGACGAGCTCCGCGCGCCCCCCTTCGAAGAGGCGGGTAAAGACCTCGCGGAACTTCTCATGGATATCGTTGAACGACTGGGTGAAGAGTTCGATGGTCTCCACGTCGAGCCTGGCGATGGTCTCCTTGAGATTGGCGATGGAGTCATGGATGTCCTGCTGCTGGGCCGAGAGGAGGTCGAAGCGCTCCCTGAGCTCATTGTACTCCTGAAGGGCGTCCACGTTGATGGGTCCCATCTGCTCGATCTTCAGGCGGAGGTCATCGAGCCGCTGCTTCGACTCGTCCAGGTTGATCTCGAACTGGCCCAGTTCCTGCACCATGGCCTCGAGCTCGGTGTGGTAGGCGGTCCAGATGTTGTCCTTGAGATGCTCGATCTTCATGCGGAGCTCGGTGCGCCGGACCTCGATGGCCGAGAACCGCTTCTGCGCGGCGTCGATGTCGTGCCGGATCTGGCGGGCCTCCTCCTCGTGCGAGGAGAGCGCCCGGGTCTTCTCGGCATGGGTCTCCTGTTTCACGGCGAGCGCCTCACGCTCCCGCTCGAGGACCGCGATGCTTCCGCGGATCTCCTCTTCGGCGGCCGCGATGGCGGCTTCGAACTCCCGGACCTTGTCCGCGATCTCACCGATCTCGGACTGGCGCTTCCGGAGGCGTTCTTCCAGGTCCGCCGCGGTCAGGGCGAGGGCCGTGAGGCCCTTCTCGGCCGCGGCCTGCTTCTCCTGGAAGGACGTTACGGACATGCGGACCTCGGTGATCTCAGCCCTCGCCTTTTCCAGAGCTTCGCGCTCCGCGGCAAGCTCACGCTGAAGGTTTTCAATGCTGGCCTGGGCGCTGCTGTGGCCGTCTTCAAGGTCCTTGAGCGCGGTGGAGGAACGCTCGATCTCCGCGTGGAACTCGGTCCGCCGGGAGTCACGTTCCGCGCGTTCCGCAGCGAGCGTGCCTGCCCGATCCTCGGTGCGCCCCGTATCTTCCCGAAGCGCGGCCGCGTCCTTTTCCTGGTGCAGCAGTTCCAGCTCCGCCTTGTGGACCTCATCGGAAAGCCGCGCTTCGGACCGCGTGTCTTCCCCTATGGACGCTTCCAGTGTCTGGACGACGTTCTCGAGCTCCGCAATGCGTATCGTGAGCCCGGCAACTTCGTTCTCCAGGTCCTTGATCTCGCGCCGTTTCCGGAGCATGCCCGAGCCGCCAGCCTCGACGGCGCCGCCCGTGAAGGCGCCCCAGGGATCAACGATCTCGCCGGTGAGCGTCACGATGGTCTTGTGGATGCCGTTCTTGTGAAAAAGGTAGAGCGCCGTGTCCATGGTGTCCACGACGACCACGTCGCCCAGGAGGTACTGGGCCACATTCTTATAATCTTCCTTGAACCGGACGACACCCAGGGCGTCGCCGATGACGCCGGAGTGGCCGTTCTTTACGAATGGCTCGGTCGGAATGGTGCGCGGCGATTCGGGAATGAAAGTGCTCCGGCCGCCGCTGCTCGATTTGAGATATTCGATGGCCTTGAGGGAATCGTTCTGGGAACCGACGACGACGTTCTGAAGCCGGTCGCCGAGGACGGCCTCGATAGCTGTCTCGAACTTCGGTTCCGTCTCGATGATATCCGCAACGAGGCCGTGAATGGTGCCCACCCGCTCCGATGCGGACTGTTTCTTCGCCGCCATCACGGTCTGGACGCCTTTCTGATATCCCTCGAGGCTCTGCTCAAGCTCGATGAGGGAATGAAGACGGGAATGCTGGCCGGCGAGACGGTTCTTCGTCGCGCCGAGTTCCTCGTCCAGCGCTTTCTTCCTGGCGACGGCCTCTTCGAGCCGCGTGGTGACGAGCGCGTGCTCCTCCTGCAAAGCGGCACGACGCGAGGCTGTCTGCCCGATCTCCTCCTCCTTCCGGGTGAGGAGCGCCTTGAGGTCTTCCAGTTTCTTCTCCAGTTCGCCCGATTCGCCACGCGCCGCGAGGTCCTGTTCGTCGAGGTGCTGGATGCGCGACTCGATGTTCGCGATGCGTGTCTTTTCCGCGGCTGATTCGGTCATGGCGCTGTACACGCCCGCCCGGGCGGCTTCCAGGGCGGCTTCCTTGCCCTTCAGCGCCTGGCTGAGGTTCTCGAAGGCCACGGTCTTTTCGAGGAGCACGATGTCCTGGGCGGCCAGTGATGCCGCGATGCCGCCGGACTCCTCTTCGAGGCGCTTTTTCTGCTCCGCGTTCCGCTCGGATTCCTGGTTGAGATATTCGATGTCCTTGAGATCCCTGCCGCGCTGTTCGGTGAGCGCCGCGATCTGGGTGCGGGACATCTCGACCCGGTGCTCCGCCTGGCGGAGGGTGTTCTCGGTCTCGTGGAGCTGGTTCTGGAGATGGGTCAGTTCGCGTTCCGACGACAGCGCCTCGGCGCGGGTCTCTTCGATCGCCGCCTCGATGGTGCTCAGGGAGGCGTGAAGCCCGGTGACCTCGTCCTCGATCGTTTTGAACTCATCCGTGGATACGGCCCACTCCCGGCCCAGGTTCGAATACTCAACGCTGGCCAGGCGGAAATCCAGGTCCTTCATCTCCGCCCGGAGCTTCTGGTAGCGCTCGGCCTTCCTGGCCTGGCGGTCCAGCGAGTTCACCTGGCGCTTCACTTCGGTCAGGATGTCGTTCACCCGGAGCTGGTTCTGCTGGGTGGACTCGAGCTTGGAGAGGGCTTCCTGCCGCCGGGCCTTGTACTTCATCACGCCCGCCACTTCCTCGAACAGGAACCGGCGGTCCTCCGGTTTGGAGTCGATGATCTTTTTCACGCGGTCCTGTTCGATGATGGCGTGGAGCTTGGCGCCCACGCCGGCGTCCATCATCAGATCGCGGATGTCCTTGAGGCGGCAGGGGATCTTGTTGATCAGGTACTCGCTCTCGCCGGAGCGGTAGAGCCGGCGGGTGATCTCGATCTCGCTGTATTGGCCGAATTCCGACGGAAGTCCCGAGACGTTCGCCAGCGTAAGGGTCACTTCGGCCAGGCCGAGGGGCTTGCGGGATTCGCTGCCGCTGAAGATCACGTCCTCCATCTTGTCGCCGCGAAGGTGCTTGGCGCTTTGCTCGCCCAGCACCCAGCGGATGGCGTCGGATATGTTGCTCTTGCCGCACCCGTTGGGGCCCACGACGGCCGTGACGCCGCCCTGGAAGAGGATGGTTGTTTTTTCGAAGAAGGACTTGAAGCCGAGCATGTTGAGGGACTTGAGCTGCATAGGCCTCCCGGGGGTACAAAATTGCAAATTTCAAATTGCAAAGTTCAAAATCAAGGCAATAACGTCCGCATCGATTTTCAACACGTTTTATATCATAAGAGTGGGGGCTTGTAAAGGGAAAAATAACAAGGTAAGGTATTGAATAATTTAAATACCACAATATATTGTGGTTGGTCGGGGAGGCTATATTTCCCGGTCCAGAAGGCGTTTCAGGCCTATTTTTATGGGCAAAATCACGGCAAGGACGATCAGGGCGATGACCAGCAGGAAGGCAAGGGCCATCCATGCCCATTTGGCGGGCCCCAGGCCTGCGCCCAGGGATTGGGCCAGGAAGATGCGATACACGGGCCACGCTTCAAGCGTGATGACCGCACCGATGAACAGCAGGGTCACGATCATATAGGCGATGCCGCCGAAGCCGGTGGGGATCTGGGCCACGTTCTCATAGCGGAACCGCGGGAACGCGGCGCCCATGCCGACACCGAGGGCGGCGATGCCGATGGTCATCAGGAAGACCGTCGCCACGCCGATGATCATCATTATTCCTGAGACCTTGAGCAGGATGTTCGACAGCACGATCAGGACCTCGGCAAGGACGAGGAGGGGAAGCACGCTCGACCAGAATTTCGCCCACAGGAAATCTTTAAGCGGCAGCGGAGATGAACGGACGATCCAGAAGGACTCGCCTTCGAGGCTCACTGCGGGGAAAACGAAGCGGACCGCGACCGCCGAGGTGACGAAGCCGACCATGCCGAGGTTCAGGAACGAGATGAGGTTCTGGATATAGATGGTGGGCAGGGGAGACCGCTCCAGCGGCAGCAGTTTGAAACTGTAGATATACACCACGGTGAGGGCCAGCAGCAGGAAGAGCTGCGACCACTGGGATGCGTCGCGGAAGAAAAGCTTGATGTCCTTCAGCACGATGGCGCGCATCGTGCCGCGGAAGGGCAGAACGGCAAGGCGGAAGAACAGGTCCGCCGCCCGTGAGCGGGAGAGCTTCGCTCGCTTGCCTTCCTGCGACCGCGACCAGCCGGCGTAATAGATCTTTCCGCAGACCCACTCGGCGATGACGATGCCCGCCAGGGCGGTGCTCCAGAGCATGAGCAGGAAGAAGAAGGCGTCGCCGGCGTTCTTCTTGAGCAGGGGCGCCAGCGCGTCCGACGCCCAGGAACTGGGAAGGAGCGGGGACACGGGGCCGCGCATGGCCGTGAGATATTGGACGAGCGTGGGGAAGGCGTCGGGGTCCACGAGCTGCTCGGGCCGGAGCATGCGGAACAGGATATAGAGGACCACGAAGGACAGGAGGCCCAGCAGCACCAGGATGTCCCGGGCGCGCCGCGCCGGGAAGGCGCTCACCAGCAGCATGGTCACGATGATCCCGATGGCCGCCGGGATGATCAGGAACGGCACGATCGTGAGCAGGAGCCCCGCGAAGTAGGCGGCCCCCGCCTTGAAGACCGCGCCGTAGGCGAGAAAGACCGGCAGGCCGTAGATGAGCGTCATCCACGAGGAGTCGATCAGGGTCTCGATGAACTTTGCGCGGTAGATGCTCTCGATCCGGATGGGGGACGCGTGCAGGATGTCCAGCTCGCCCGAGAGGTAGAAGGTGGAGAGCGAGGTGACGACGTTGCTGAACACCAGGATCGAGAAGAACGTCAACAGGACCATGGACAGAAGCCGCAAGGCCAGCAGGTCGCCGAGCCCTTCGACGGTCCGGAAGTAGGAAAGCACTCGGTAGGAGACGATGAACATGAAGGCCCAGAAGGCAACGCCCAGGAGGGCAAGGACGGCCGTCTTGAGCCCGTCGCCTTTCTTCAGGCGCGTGAGCCGGTTCTTGACGGCGTGGAAACGGGGATGGAGGAGAATAAGCATAGTTTAACGTTCAAGGACTTCGGCGAGCCCTTCGGTGGTGAGCCACTCAGGGTCGAACCACTCAGTCGAGCCGTTCAAATTTTTACGTCATTGCGAGGAGCGTAGCGACGAAGCAATCTTTAATTTTACAACGAGATTGCCGCGCTCCCTTCGGTCGCTCGCAAAGACAACGTAACAAAACTTTATACGTTTGAATTAACTGCGAGATTGCTTCGCTTCGCTCGCAAAGACGGCTGAAAGATTTTTTCATTAAGCCCCTGGCCCCTGACCCCTGACCTATGACCCATGACCCATGACCCATGACCCATGACCTATTACCTATTACCCTGCTTCCCCTCACGTCGGCGGTTTCGCCCCCGGCATCTCCGCGCACTCCTGGAAGATCCGGGCCGTGCAGACCCGGCACCGCTCCGGATCAAGGCGGGGAACGAGGTGCTGGATCGCGCCGACCTTGGTCCGGAAGATGTTCTCCACACCGATCCGTGCGCTGTACCCCCCCCGGAGCAGCACGCTCATGGCCTCTCCCTTGAGCGAACAGAGGTACAGTTTTCTTCCATTGAGGTGGAGGCGGTGCGCTTCGTCGACCAGCATCTCGCACCCGGCCACGTCGATGAAGTTGATGCCCTCGCCGACGAACAGGATGTGCGCCTGCTCGGGGTTCTGCCGGGTGATCAGGGTGAGCTCTTCCGCGATATGGCTGACGGCGCCGAAGAACAGGGACCCGTCGATCCGGACCACCTTGAGCTGGGGACATTCCGGGCCGGTCTTCTTCACGACGTTGATGAAGCTCCGCCTGGTGCTGGAGGGGTCCGGGACGAGGGTGATCACATTCGGATGGGAGGTCCGGTTGAGATACAGGATGAGCGAAAGGAGCACGCCGGCATAGATCGCGAACTCCAGTTCCACAAAGAGCGTGGACAGGAACGTGACGGCGAGCACGGCGGCCTCCGGCTTGCTGGTCCTGACGATGGACCGGATGTGGTGGAAGTCGATCAACCCGTAGGCCACCACGAGCAGCACGCCCGCCATGGACGCGATGGGGAGGTAGGCCGTGAGCGGCGCGATGAGCAGCAAGACCACCGTCAGGAAAAATGCGGCGAACACCGCGGCCAAAGGGGTCTTCGCTCCGGCCTCGAAATTGACCCCGGTGCGCGTGAAGGAGCCTGACGCGGCGTAGCTTGAGAAGAAGCTGCCGATGATGTTCGAAAGACCCTGGCCCATGAACTCCTGGTTGCTGTCGATGCGCTGGTGCGAGCGGGTCGCCACGGCGCGGGCGATGGACACCGCCTCGGTGAGCCCCAGCATGGTCACGGCCAGCGCCGCCGGCGCGAGGTCGCGCACCGACGCTATCGAAAGGTCCGGCAGGGACAGCGGCGGCAGATGTCCCGGCAGGGAACCGACGAGACGGACGCCGTGCTCCTTCCCGTTCATGACGAGCGACAGGACGCTTCCCGTTATCATGGCGATCAGCATGCCGGGCCAGCGCGGGAGGAATATCTTCATGGCAACGGCGACGGCCAGGGTCGTCAGGGCGATGGAAAGCACGTAGAAATTCACCGCGGGCAGCGCGGTGAATACATCCCCCAGCATATGCAGAAAGGAATGCTTCCGGGAGGCGGGAACGCCGAGGAAATGACTGAGCTGGCTGCTTCCGATGAGGATGGCTGCGCCGGCGGTGAATCCCACGACCACGGAATGGGAAACGAAATTGACGAGCGCCCCGAGCCGCGCGACGCCCAGGGCAAGCTGGAACACCCCGGTCAGGAAGGTGAGGGTCAGCACCATCTGGATGTAGTCCGGGCTGCCGGGGGCCGCGTGGGGACTGACCGTCGTGAAGATGACGATGGAGATGGCCGTGGTCGGGCCGGAGATGAGATGGAAGGAAGAACCGAAGAGGGCCGCGATGATCGCCGGGACGATGGCCGAGTACAGACCGTACTCCGGCGGCAGGCCGGCGATGATCGCGAAGGCGACGCCCTGGGGGAGCACGATGACCGCGCCGGTGAGCCCTGCAATGATATCGGCGCGCAGCGTGCGGCGAGTGACCACCGGCCACCAGCGAAGAAATGGAAGATAGTCCTTGATCTGCATGGGCCCTTTCGTGGTGTGTTCCTAATACAAATATCCTCTCCCCATAGGGGAGAGGGTTGGGAGAGGGGGGACGTGCCGGGATATTTATTTCGTTCGTATCAGTGTAGTGCGTCCAACGCTTCCTTTTCGTATGCAGCCTCTCTTGTTAAAAAAACGGTCGTGCGTCATTCCCGATGCATCAGGTTCTAACCACCTCCCCAACCCCTCCTTGGCAAGGCGGGGCAGTAAAGGTCCCTCCCCTTTGTTAAGGGGAGGTCAGGTGGGGTGGTTTCAGTTGAAATGCATAGGTAAAGTAATTTTCAGCTCAACTCACTACACTCATATCGCCTCATCCCCGCCCGTCAGCTTCAGGAAGATGGGCTCCAGGTGGCTGTTCTCCATCCGGGCGAGCCGGCCCAGTTCCTCGACGCTTCCCCCGGCGATGATCTCGCCCTTGTTGATGATGGCAACGCGGGTGCACATGGCTTCGACGATCTCGAGGGTGTGGGTGGACATGAAGATCGTCACGCCATTCGACGCCAGGTCCTTGAAGAGGTCCTTGACCAGCCGCGCGCCGCGGGGGTCCAGGCCCACCATGGGCTCGTCCACGACGAGGACCTTCGGTTCGTGGAGGAGCGCCGACGCCATGACCAGCCGCTGTTTCATGCCGTGCGAGAAGTTCTCGACAAGCTCGCCGGCCCAATCGGTCAGGCCGAACAGCTCAAGCAGTTCGCGGATCCGCGCGGCCGGACCGGCCATCGTGTACAGCTCCGCGACGAACCGCATGAACTCCTCGGCGGTGAGCTTCTCGTAGAGGTACGGACGGTCGGGAATGAAGCCGGTTATTGATTTGGCCCTGAGCGGGTCCTTCTGGACGTCGAAACCGCCGATCTCCACGCTTCCGCCCGTGGGCCGGAGGAGCCCGGCCATCATCTTGATGGTCGTGGTCTTGCCCGCGCCGTTGGGGCCGAGGAAACCGAAGATCTCGCCGGCCTCGATCGCGAGGTTGATGCTCTTCACGGCGGTGAAGCTGCCGTAGTCCTTGGTAAGGTTGGTGAGCTTGATCATGTTTTTTCTCTAACCACGAATGGACCGGAACGGGGCTCCTTGATGCGACATGAACGGTACCATTTGTAGGGGCGGCCCTGTGTGGCCGCCCACCTCAGGGCAACCACACAGGGTTGCCCCTACACGCAAATCCGAAATCCGAATTCATCGGTATTCCAGAACATCCACCTTCAATTTCCCCACGAGCCTCAGGATCTCCGCCTGCTTCGCGAGGTCGCCGGTGACGAAACGGATGTGCGTGGCATCGGCGGGGAACTGATCGAACGTGGGGTCGATGGCCGTCCACTCGCCCAGCCACACTTCGGGCCACGCGTGGTAATAGAAACCGTTCTTCAGATAGACGATGCCGGCGGCCATGCGCGCCGGGATGCCGGCGGAGCGCGCCAGCGCCGTGTAGAGCGTCGTATGTTCGTTGCAGTCGCCGACCTTCTGCTTCAGGACCTCGACCGCGCTGGGGATGCTTACCACGGGCTGTTTGCTGATCGCCTGGTAGACCCAGCTGTTCAGCTTCTTCGCCGCCTCGCGGGCGTCCTTTTCGTTCCCGATGATCTTCGCGGTCTGCTCGCGGATGTTCCTGTCATCGCTCTGCACCAGCAGGGTGGGCTGCAGGTCTGCTTGATGGTCCTTTCCAGGGTAGGGGATGGAATAGGTACTGCTGGAGGTTGCGGAGCGGACCTCGATGACGCCGTCCTTCCAGGCCTGCCTGCCGCCGGCGAGATCGAACCCGTCGAGCGGCGCTCCGGAAAGCCGCGCCTTCAGCAGTTTGACCGCGCCGGGATCCTCGATGGTGCTTGACGGGATCTTTACCAGGGCGATGATGTCCACCGCCGGGCCGCGCTTGTCCCGCTTCAGGGCCTCGGTCTTTGTTTCCTTGAGCAGGGAGTACCCCAGCGGGCTTTCCTCCTTGATGGTCTCTCCGTCCTGGGTGATCCAGGAGGTCGCCTCCATGCCCTGGAAGGATTCCTTCAATTTGTAGACGGCCATGTCGCTGTCGCCGACCTTGATGGTCTCCTTTGCTTCCACGGTGACAAAGGCGTCCTCGGTGCTCATCGTCGCGGGATTGAAGATCGGGAACCGGTACCGCTTCCCGGGCTCCAGGCCGAGGTGGACGATAGCCGGCCGGATGTTGGGCGTGAGGTAGATGGGCTCCTTGAGCGGAAAGCGTTCTTTCCTCGTCTCGCCCCCGGTGATGATATCGACGACCAGCTGCTTTCCGACGACGGCGCCCTTGATGTCCATGGCCGAGACGCCGGAACGGAGCGTAAAGTCGAAGTACTTGAGCATGAAGGTCCTGGTCGTATAGGCGTTCATCACGGTGCCGACGCTCTGGACCTGCTCCAGGACCAGGACGTCCATCTCCGATTCCTCGGAAATGTGGTAGGCGTCGCCTTCCACGCGCGTCTGCGTATGGGCATGCCCGATCTTCCGGCCCTTCTGGTAGATGCCGAACCATTCGTCGCCGGCCTTGATGCCTTCTTTCGTGACGATCTCGAGGGCGACGACCGACAGGGGACGAATATAGGTCCGCTCGATGAGCAGGCCCATCATAACGAGCCAGAAGAGCAGGATGACGGTTTTGACGACCTTTGTCATAGAGTCAATAGTAGCCGTACCGCGGCAGGAAGTCAAACGAACGTTGAAAAGGGCCGATGGAAGAAAATTGTGTTATTATTAATCAACCCGCGACAGGGCGGTCATATCTTATATTCGTCATCCCCGAGTGCCTCTATCGGGGATCCAGTACGTTATACGGCTAAGACTGGATTCCCGCTCAGAACCGATGCGGGAATGACGATAGTGCAGCCGCGTCAATGTCCATTCTATCATGAAACAATGAGTAACATTGCGAAGGGAGCTGTTATGATGATTCACCGGGCAATGCTTACATTCATGATCCCGGTCCTTTTGCTTTCCGCCTGCTCGAAATCGACCGAAGAAGATAAGGTGAAGAAGGTCGTCACGAGCGTCCAGCAGGCCGCCGAAGAGAAGAAAATCGGCGCGGTGCTGGAGCATATCTCGAAGACCTACCGCGATCCGCAGGGCAACGACTACAACGGCATCAAGGGGCTTTTGGCGTTCTATTTCTTCCGCCACCAGAAGGTCTCGGTGTACATGCCGAACATCGACATCGTGGTGACCGGACCGACGGCGAAGGCTGTGTTCCAGGCCATCCTGACCGGCAGGGGCACGGGCGAGACCGCCGGGGGCATCCTTCCCGAGGCGCTCGGCGCGTATAATTTCGAGGTGCTCTTAAATAAGGAGGACGGCGCGTGGAAGGTCACGTCGGCAAAGTGGGAGCGGGCGGGGGAGGGGGCGCTTTTGCCGCAGAAGGAATAAGATACAGATGAGGACAATCCGTCGGTTTGAAGTATGTGGAAGATTACTTTCTGATGATTAATGCGGTGATCTCGTATTGTTTTTGCACAGAAGAGGAGAGAACAAGAGGGGTGGCGGCAATGGCCCTTTCGCAATTCTCAATGAATCGCCGGATCATCGGACAGCTGAGCGGATTGCGGCTTGCGATTTTTGCCACTGGGCGAGCAGCTTTGCCGAGGCATACCAGTCGAAGTAATCGGCATCGTCTCCAACTTGCCCTGCTTCGAACTTTTTCAGAAAGTTTTGAGTAGTGACATGGTATTTTCGTTCAAAGTCCTTCAGGGTTTTCTTATAGAAGGCAATGGCGTCCGAGTACTGCGTATATTCACGTTTGAGAGACGTTTTTATTTCGCTTGTAATGTTCATGGTCTATTTATAAAGCAGAATTCACGATGAGTCAAGGCGTATTTTGCGCCGGATCTATGCTATGCTCGCCCTGTTCAAGGTGAACGGCCGGTGGAAGGTCACGTCGGCCAAGTGGGAGCGGGCGGGGGAGGGAATGGCCCCGCCGCAGTGATTCGTTGTTCAAGAACACTGTTTGAACGTAGCATAGTATGATACAGTAGCCGTGCAATAGCTTCTTCTTGTACTCGTTGTGGTTTCCATCCTTCGCAATGCATAAAGTTATAAACCGTATTCGTCAATACATATCCAAATAAATCGCGTCGAAACCGTTGACTTCACCTATAATCAGGCATATATTCGTCAATCATACTAAAGGTGATTTGGCATGTTCATTGCTAAACTGGTAAACAACGGAAATCTGTGTTTTACTATGGGGTCTGGTTTTTAGGTCTTTACTAGCCCCCATAGTCAATAACTGGTTAGGAGGTCTGAATGAAAGAAAAACTGGGATGCGCTGCTGCCATCGTTTATTTCGCCATAGGATTTGTGCAGTTGCTGGCAATAATTAAGGGCATACAGATCTGGTTCAGCATGCCCTGGATTCTGGCTGCATTCCTCTCTATGATCATAGCGTACATTCCGATCGTCGGTACCATCGCGGGAATTAAGGGAGCCACAGTAGCGTGGGGTTGGAGCCTTTGGCCAGCTATTGCTTTCTTCTGCTGGCCTTACGCGATCTACATCATCGCAATTGCTGCCGGTGGAGTTGCAGACCTTCTGAGCAGAAGAGGGAAAGGAGTCTCCTAACAACCGGGTAGAGTTCGACGGTAAAACCTGGCGGTTTTCCGCGTCTCACCCGAAACGTTATCTATGGAGGTTATAATATGAATCGTAGTCGAATAATAGTATCTTCTCTATTTGTTTTCAGAACTCTTAAGGTCGCGTCTTGTATATTGACCAATCAAGGACATATATCAAAATACAAGATGTGTCCTGATGACTCCCCTGATGACTGATGGCTGTAGTAACAGCGGCGCGGTCGGCAGAGCGCCGGTGATCTGAAGACAATGGAAGTTCGCGAGGATCGACGCATGGGAATGGTACGTAAAACAGACATGAAGAAAGCAGCGCATCCCGGGCAGGCGCAGGGAGAACAGCCGCGTTTAAGCAAAACGCAGATGAAAAAAGCAGCGTTGTCCGTGCAGGACCTGGGTGAACGCCTGGTGAAGTTGTCGAATGAACAGCTCAATCGGATCGATCTGCCCGTGGACGTTCTGGCTGCCGTAAAAGCGGCAAAGACCATAAAAAAACACACTCCCCGCAGGCGGCAGATGCAGTATATCGGCTCGATGATGCGGAAATACGATACTGCGCCTGTACGGGAATTCTTCGAAGCATTGGAGCAGGGGAACCACCAGCAGACTGCGAAGTCTAAAAGTAACGAAGATACTTGAATCAAGAAGCGAGCGCATTTCCAGCAGCTTGCCGCAGTACAGGGGGCTTCAATTCGCTCCTGACAGAACTTGCTTGTGGTGGAGGCGGAAGATCAGGAAGGTCTGTTTTTCAGGGACGCGGCGGCCTTGATGATGAGCAGCAGCCAGGGTATCCCGTGATAGAACAGATCGAACCAGTCGATGGGGCGGGACAGTTCGCCGTTCTTCAGCATCACCAGCTTCTCCCAGATATGGGGCGGGAAGAAGGGCGCGAGGCCCAGCGTCAGGCAGACGATGATCAGGATGCCCCAGGGAAGTTTGTCGATGATTTTCATGGTTTGGCCTCCTCTTGCATCAGACCGTAATGTCAAAACTTTCACCGCAGAGGACGCGGAGGACGCAGAGAACTTCTTGG
>CAYPOT010000100.1:0-13146 GCA_964412455.1 uncultured Nitrospiraceae bacterium
TTCACGCATTTTTTTCTCTGAATCATGAAAGCGGAGTTCTTACGAGATTATCAATATTGATGCCGTCGAGTTTTTCGTTTATACCAAAAATCACAAAAAATGAGTATTACCCTTGACAACTACCCTGACATATGATTAAATTCGGTCAATTAACTATAGAAAAACAAACCCAAACTCAAATTCAGATTTATTTTTAGATGCTGTCCCTGTCAGGGAGAGGGTATATGAAGACATCGGAGTCTTCAGGGCCAAGTCTTTTTCGTTGCATTTTCATTCTCAACAACGCAAGACCAGGGTCATTTCAAGGAGAATGACTGGGAATTGCCATGGGGTCAGGTCTTGACATACGCCGATACGCCGACAGCGTCCTTGACATATGGTATAACCTGGGTTATACTAACGGCATGAAGACCGCAATCTCGGTTCCTGATAAGGTGTTCGAGTCCGCTGAACAGTTGGCGCGCCGCATAGGCTTGTCTCGAAGCGAACTTTACGTCACTGCTCTTGTCGGCTATCTCAAAGAGCACAACGAGGACAGACTTGTGGAAAAGCTCAATGAGGTGTACGGCGGCGCTGCGAAGTTGGGTCTTGACCCCCATCTTCAAAGCATGCAGGCCAGGACTGTCCGCAAGAGCGGAAAAAAATGGTAAGTCGCGGAGAGATTTGGTGGGCCGATTTGCCAGAGCCCGCAGCCCCGGAGCCAGGATTCAAAAGACCCGTCCTCATCGTGCAATCGGACCTCTTCAATCAAAGTCGCATACATACGGTTATTGCAGCGGCAATAACATCAAATATCCGGTTGGCCGAGGCCCCGGGCAACGTCAAGCTTGCCGCCCGGAAAACCGGACTTCCGAAGGATTCCGTAGTAAACGTCTCTCAAATCCTGACGCTTGATAAAGAGTTTCTGAAGGAAAGATGCGGTCAAGTCGATCAGGCTACGATGCTTCGTATCGAGGACGGCATCCGCCTGGTTCTCTCGTTATAGCAGGGGACAAAACAAACATCGGGGGCATCCTATCACGTCAAAAATAAAAATGAAGCAAAAATAATGCGATAGGTTTTCCCTCTATCTTTGGACGCGCCGCACCCGCGCGAGTCAACGCATGCGATACAGCATTTCTTTCGACGGTTCTCTCATTTACTGCAAACTGGCTATCTAAGCGTTATATTTGTCCGGCGTGCCATGGCCGCCAAGCATCCCTTATCCGGATTCTCAAGTTCTATGAGAGGCCCTGTATTGTCCCTCACGAGGTCATGCGCCTCAACGACAGCCAGTAAAATAGCCGTCTATATCTTGTGGCTGCCGGTTCCATGCCACAAGGCCTCGCAGGCCGCTTATCTGCGATATCGTAACGCAAAAAAAATGAGTATTACCTTGACAACGGCGGTGAAATCAGCTATTTTTTTATCAATCTATAGAAAAACAAACCCAAACTCAAATTCAGCTTTATTTTTAGATGCTGTCCCTGTCAGGGAGAGGGTATATGAAGACATCGGAAATCATCAGCAAGCTCGACATCCCGAGGCACAAGCTTTATTACCTTGAGCAGAAGGGATATGTGAAGCCCAGGCGCATCCCCATGGGCGACCTGGAGGCGCGGGAATTCAGCAAGCAGGACTTCGAACGCATTCGGGTGATCTGGAAGTATCTGCGGCGCGGGTATAAGCACAAGATGGCGTACCAGATGGCGTCAGAGGAGCTCAAGACCGGGAAAGCGGGAAGCTGAGATCAGAGTGCGGAATGGCAAAAACCTGTTGAATTCCAGATGAAATGCCGGTAAGGCGATTATGGGACTCTTTTCAAACGACATAACGGGCATCGACATCGGCGCGGGGAGCGTCAAGGTCGTCCGCATGGCGCCGGGCAGGCGGCCGAAGCTGCTGTCCGCGGCGCTCGTGGAGATGCCGCTCGATCCGGCAATGGCCACGGGCATCAGCGCCGACCTCCGGTACCTTCAATCCGAAAAGAAAATCGGCCGCAGGAACATCGTTACCCTGATGCCTGGAAAGGACCTGACGATCCGGTCCTTCACCATGCCCAAGATGCCCCTGACGGAGCTGGGCGAGGCCGTGCGCTGGGAGGCGAAGCGGCATGTCTCCTATCCGCTTGATTCGGCGCAGGTCGAGTACCTCATCGTCGGAGAAAAGCGGGAAGGCACGGTGAGCAAGTACGATATCGTCATGATCGCGGCTGAGCGTGGAAAGGTGCTTGAGCACCTTGTGCCGCTTGACGAGGCGGGGATCAAGGTGTCGGCAGTGGACGCAAATGCCCTGGCCCTCCGAAATGTCCTCCGGCTCCGCGAGATGCCCGTTGACGCTAACACCCTCGTTGTGGATATGGGCGCGGGAAAAACGGAGATTAATATATTCAAGAGCGGCTCTCTCCGATTCAGCCGCTGCCTCGAGAGCGGCGGGCTGGACATGACCCGTGCCGTAGCAGAGGCCGGGGGGATCGGGCTCCCCGAGGCGGAAGAGATGAAGCGCGGCATGAATGTTCTTACGCCGCCCGAACACGACCAGTCTGTTGCTGCGGTCCGGATCCGGATCGACACGCTGCTGATGGAAATCCGCCGGTCGGTTGAATACTATAAGACCACGTTCCGCGAGAAGGGCGTGGAGAGCATGATTTTGACCGGCGGCGTATCGCTCATGCCGGGAATCAGAGAATATTGCGCGCAATCTCTGGAACACGCGGTGGAGATCGACCAGCCTTTTGACGGGCTGTTATGCAAGAAGAACCTGCTTGAGGAGTTCGGGCCGGTTGCGGCGCGGTTTTCAGCGGCCATTGGGCTGGCGTTGAGAAAAGCGTAGTGTAAGTTGAATAGTTCGGATTCGTGATGAAACTATTAATACTTCAGCGACGCTTTTTTCGTCATTCCCGAAGGTCTCTATCGGGAATCCGGGTTTTTCAAGACGATATGAAAATCAACACCCCTGGATTCCGGCTGGAATCATGCCGGAATGACGGTTAAAGGATGCATAGTGGTATAAAAGTCCGCTGTAGTATTAAAGAGGCTCTCGCAATAAGTCGTCATCCAGGACCCAAGGAACAGCTTGAAAAGACTGGATTCCCGTTTCCACGGGAATGACGTAAAGATGGATGTCGCGGACTTTTTATGAGACCGTCATATATGAAATCAGTAAAAGACTATATCAATCTGCTGCCGCCGAAGGAAAAGGGCCCCTCGCTCTTCAAAAACAGGGGATTTCTTTTGACGCTCCTGTTCGCGCTCGCATGGCTTGGCTTGTTCGGCTGGCAGGCCAAGCAACAGTGGGAGCTGCGGAACAGGTTGGCGCCCCTTACGGCCCAGAAGCTTGCTCTTCAGCAGCAGGCGGACGCCCTGCGCAAAGTGCTCGGCATCACCGATCCAACGGGGACGGGCCTGAACAATGCCGCCCTGATCCAGAGCCTTTTGGAAGAGCGGGTGCTGTGGTCCGAGGTGTTCAAGCAGTTCTCGATGCTTGTCCCGAAAGGGCTGTGGTTCGATTCTCTCGAAGGCAACACCACCGCCAAGGCGGTGGTCAGGATCAGGGGTGGCGCTTTCAGCTACCTCTCGATCGCCTCGTTCATGCTCTCCATGGAGAAGTCCGGATATTTCATTAACCCACGGCTTTCCTATGCCCAGAAGAACGTTGTCCAGGGCCGGGAGGTCGTGGGCTTTGAGATCACCTGCGGGATCATGAAAAAGCGGGAGGGCACGTGATGGCCGATAATCATCCGGTGTTGTCCCAATACTGGCGGAAGTTCTCGAAGCGGGAACGCGCTATCACGGTGATCACGTTTTTCTGCGTCCTTTCGTGGCTTCTCTACCAGTTTCCCTATACCATGATGGAACAATCGGTGGTTTCGCTCCATATGAACATCGTCACCACGGAGAAGGAAATTCTCGAAGTGAATGCGCAGTTCGCCGAGCTTCAACGTCGCGCCGCCGCCGGCGCCGGCGACGCCGCTGCATGGGAACTCACCGACCAGCAGAACGCGGTCACTTTTTTTGAAGACGTGTCCGACGAGGCGCGCCGCCTCGGCATCGGCCTGGTCGCTGTTCACCCCACCCAGGAGCTCGACAAGGAGAAGTACAAAGAGGTCTCTATGAACCTCGACCTCAAAGGACGCTATCGGGACCTTGGAGGATATTTCAAGCGTCTCGAGGGCCTTCACAGGCTCGTGAATGTGCGGAAGATACGCCTCGAGTCCTGTCCGGATTCCTCGTCCGTATGCGCGGCCCAGGTGGAGGCGGTCACGTATATGGCGAAGTGAGCCGAGTGCGGCTTGTAAATCAGAAACCTGAAACAGTGGCAGCGGCGGTATGCAATGGGTGCATTATGAAAAGGACATTCTTTATAATAGCGTTGATGCTGGCGGTCTTCGCGGCTGCCGCCCCGGCGCAGGAAGGCGCGGTGGAGAGAGATCCCTTTCACCCGCCGGAAGCCGGTCCCGCGGCGATTGCGCCGGCTCCCGCTGAAAGCAAATGGGGGAGGGACCCCTTCAGCAATCCTCTCGCGGGCAGGGAGCCGACGCGCACAGAACGGGGATCCGATGCCCGCGCCAGAGGTCTTACCGGCATCATTTACAGCAAGGATATCCGGCTGGCCATCATCAACGGCGAAGCAGTGAGCGAAGGCAGCAGCATCGGCGACAGGAAACTGGTGTCAATCGGCGTGCGGAGCGTGAGGTTGAAGAATGCCGCCGGCAACATTGAGGAAGTTTATTTGCAGGACTTCTCGATGCAGAAATGAAGAAGTGACAAGCGTGTTCGCGCAGTCCCTCGCATTCGGTGAAGAGGGTATTCCGTCAGCTTTCCGGCGCTCACAGCAGTAAGGATGAATGGTACGGACTCATTCGGAGGTGTCTATGGTTTCATCAAGATGGTTTCCCTGTGCGGCCCTCGTGGTCCTGAGCGCAGCGTGGCTATACGCTGTTCCTGCTTTTGCCCAGACCGTGGACATTACGGAAACCAACTCCCGGTTCTCCCTGGAATTCCGCGACGCAAACATCAAGGACGTGCTCAGGGCCGTCGGGCAGGCAGCGAGCCTCAACATGATCGTCAGCGACACGGTTACCGGACAGGTCTCGCTGAGCCTCAAGGACGTCGATATCATGGAGGCCCTTGAATCCATCCTGAAGACCAAGGGGCTTACCTATGTGCGGGAACGGAACATCGTGCGGGTGGTCGCTGTGGCTGACGTAAAGGACGATGACATGGAAACGCGGGTCTTCCCCCTGGGGTATGCGAGCGGCAAAGACGCGCTCGGGGTGGTGGAAAAAATAAAAAGCGAAAAGGCCAAGGTCTCTGTGGACACGCGCATAAACGCTTTGGTGGTGAGGGACCTCTCGCTTAACATCGACCGTATGGAGCGGCTGCTCACGCACCTTGACAAGCGCGCACCGCAAATCATGATTGAGGCGAATATCGTCGAGGTCTCAAGCAACTACGCGAGAGAACTCGGCGTGCAGTGGGGCGGCCAGTATTCCGGCGCCAACAGCCGTGGGACCACGGTTATATCCGGCGGGGTCACCGGGAGGGGCTCAGGAGCGGCGCCGCTGGTCGGCAGCAGCACGTCCTATCCCCTGACCGGCGATATCGGAATGAGCGGCAACGCCTATGCCGTGAACCTGCCGGCTGCGGTGGGGAGCGGCGCGGGCGGCGCCTTGGGCATCTCGTACGGCAAGCTGGGAGGTGGTCTGTCGCTTGATCTTCAGTTATCCGCCATGCAGGCAACGGGGAACGGCAAGATACTTTCGAGCCCCAAGGTGCTGACGCTGAATAATAAGGAAGCAAGGATCTCGAGCGGTACCGATATCCCGGTGAGAACGATAAGCTCCACCGCCGTTACGGGAGGAGGCAGCACCAATACCGCGTCGGTGCAGATCATATCCGCAAGTCTCTTGCTGTCCGCCATCCCGTCAATTACGAACGATAACCGGATTGTCATGAAGATCAAGGTGGAAAAATCGGAACCCGATTATTCGCGTGTGGTGGATGGCATTCCCACGATCGCGAAGAGGAACGCGAACACCGAGCTGGTCGTGAACGACGGTGAGACCGTGGTGCTCGGCGGCATCATCACCAGGAACGAAGGGGAGTCCGAATGGAGCGTACCTTTCCTGTCGGACATACCGCTCATCGGCTGGCTTTTTAAAAAGAAGAGCAAGTCCGAGAATCAGGCGGAGCTTATGATCTTCCTCACCCCGACGATCGTGATCGACTAAGGATCATCAGGGTTCCCGGTTCCGCCCGTATCCTGAAAACGACAACTGACGCGGATCAATTCGGATAAGAGTCGGATAAGCTCGGATTTTTTCTGGAAAGAGGCTCACGCTTTGGGTGCGACCCGTGCCTTTTGTTTTCATCAACCTTTAGCAGAAGGTAATCCGATATTCCCTTGTCCAAATGCTCTTTTAGGATTATTCCTGTATTTATGTCCCCCCTTGAGATGAATTCCGGTTGACACCCTCCTGCCCCTATCGTACTATGCGTCAGCATGGATACAGCCCATGGGGATTTTATTGAAAAAGCGTTTTATGACATCCTGAGCACCAGGAAGATATGGTCGAGAAGCTCCCGCCTCTTTTCCAGAAGAAGCTCCTCGTGCTTATCCGGCGCATCCGGCTGGCCGGCAGGCTTCGCATCGACCCGGAAATCAGAAATGAGCGCTACCAGCACATGCTCGATCCGGGAGAACAACTGGTCTTCATCAGTGCCGTCCTTCTTCCGTACCCGGTCGGCCTTTCCGAGCAGAGCATCGAGCTCTCCCGCGCCGTTCTTCGTGTGCTCGTAAAAACCTTCGTAGATCCCCGTCATGAAAGAGATATCCTCCAGAACGCTCCGGGCAAGCCGCTGGGACAGCTGCGCCACCTCGGCCTTCACCGATTCAAGGTACTCCGGCGTGATGGACCCCAGCTGGCGGCGCTCACGCACCTGCTCCTTGAACAGATACTTGAGGTCCTCGATCATCTGGCCCGTCTTCTCTCCGCCGGCCTGCAGTTTGGCAAGACGGGCAATGGCGCTCTCGCACAGCCGCTGCACCATCACGATATTGTCCCGAACATAGACCGCTATATGGTACAACTCTCCGGCGATCCTGCGCCGGCGCTTTTGTAAAACCTCCAGGTCCTTCCTTCGCTGCGCGACCAGTTCCTGCAGCCGGACCGTTTTCTGCTGATCGTCCCGCTTTTTCGGATTCAGCCTCCCGATCTCCGCCTCGGCGGACCGGATGAACGTCTCCGGCTTCTTGAAGTCGAGCTGAACAAGCTGATGATGATGGTACTTGTATTCCTCGATGGCGACCCTGAATGCGGGCTTGAAGAAGCCGGTGTGGGACAGCACGCCCAGCAGCTTCCGCTCGCCAAATTCCAGGCGGCCGAAGCCCTTCTTCTGTCCCCGTTCGTAGGTCTCTACGAGCTCCCAATAATGGATGAAGACTGCCAGGTCGTCCGCGTGCCTCCCCAGGGCGCCGGACGCGCGGGGGGACGCGAGAAACGCCGAAAGGTCGGCGGGGCTCGGCTGAAGCTCCTCGTTCGATTTGAATCGCAGTCCGAATATGGATGTGTTCATCGGGAGCGTCATTCGTTTTTCACCTGAAAGCTTTATAACCACTGGTCCGCTTTGCGGACACACGGTTTGACTGCGTAGTGCCATTTGAAGGGCTCTGTGTTCGACTGAACTCTTTTGACAGGATACGTTGCGCTCTGTTTGATCACGGTCAGGTCAGCTTTTCGAATTCCTGCTTAAAAAGACCCAAGGCTTCCTTATCGAAGATGCAGAATTCCACGAGACGGAGAGCGGTCTCCGTCCGCTTCTTGCAAAATGCCGCGGTCTCGCCCACCAGGATCTTCGCGCACCGGTCCTTGGGGAAGCCGAAGATGCCGGCGCTGATGGCGGGCACCGAGATGCTGGCGAGGCCATTTTCCACCGCAAGCGCGAGCACGCTGTTGATGGCGCTTCTGAGCTTGGCGTCCTCGTCCCCCTCGCCCATCCGCGGCCCGACGGCATGAATGACATGCCGGGCGCGAAGCTTCCCGCCGGAGGTCATGGCCGCGCCGCCGACCGGCACAAAGCCGATGCGGTCGCTCTCCTCCTGGATGGTCCGGCCTCCCTTCCGTGCGATGGCGCCCGCCACGCCGCCTCCATGCTGGAGCCGGCTGTTCGCGGCGTTCACGATGGCATCCACGTCGCGTTCCGTAAGGTCCTCAGACACCAAGCGGAGGGTAGTGCCGCCTATCTTTCTTTCCACCGGTCCCATTGCCGCACCTCCGGGAACGTCCTATTTTCCCTTGCTCTTAAAACTCGCCGTCGTCCGCGTCATCTCAACGATGGGGACGGCCGTCATGGAGCTGATGCCGTAGATGTTCTCGAGACTGATGTCCTCGGGGACCTCGCGCAGCAGCTTCCGGGCCACTTTCTGGTCTGCCTGGCGGTACAGGAGCCGCGCGTCCACGGTGACGCTTCCCGGTTTCTTGACCGGCGAAACGCCGAAATAGGCGTCCTTGTACCCGCGGGGCGGAATGGTGTCATGGCGCGAGAACGCGGTCACCACCCAGGGGTCGATGGTAAAATGGAAGTCATTGCCCATGCCGTCGGAGTTGAACATGCGCGTCCCGGGTTCCAGGGAGCCGGGGCCGTCGAACACGCCGCTGGTCAGGACCACGTTCCCGCCCGCGTCCTTCGCCGTGACCTCGAGCCACATCTCGCGCACGTTCGTGAGCGACGTGGGCAGGTTGTGGCCGGCACGGATGTTCTTCACGCGGACCTTTATCTCGGCAAGGACGCCCTTCCGGTAGACCGGCTGGACCTCAAGCTCCGCCGCGGACTCCAGCTTCGCGACGGCCATCTGGTACTTTTTTTCGAGCGAGGCAACGAGCTTCTCATCACCGGCTTTTTTCGCTGCCTCGCCGGCCAGGTAATAGAGGAGATAGTTCGCGCCGCTGAAATAGTGCCGGTACTCGGCCCGTTCCGGCTTCCGGAAGGTGTCGGCGGTCTTGATGAAGGTGTCGGTCTCGACCATGTGGCAGTCCTGACAGTGGATGTTTCGCTGGGCATACGGGCCGTGCTTCCATTCGAGATAGGTCGACTCGAGCGGGAAATGACTTTCGTGGTGATAGACCTGATGGCATCCCGCGCACAGGTCCGCCTGGGTGTGGAGCGGCGACTCGACGCACTCGTGGAAGCCCATGCCGCACTCCGGCGACGGCTTGAACGGCCCGCGCTTCACGAGCTTCGGCCCGTCCTTCGTGTCGACGCCCGGGGACAGGATGAAGGAGCCGTTCTCCGGCTCTCTGCTCGGCGTCTGCCAGTGGGTCACGCCGCTGATGGAATGGCAGATATCGCAGGACACGCCGGCCAGGGCCATGCGGCCCAGGCCCTTGAGCCCCGGCCCCTTGATCTCACCGGTCACCACACCCGCCGGCGAGTGGCATCCCTCGCACTGTTTCGTCACCTCGTGCCCCACGGCCTTGAAGCCCTTGTTCAACTCGCCCTGGTAGATCGGGTCCTGGAACGCAAGGGCGTGCACGGAACCGTTCCATTCGTCATACTGCTGCGGGTGGCACCCCTGGCAGACCTCGGGTTCGGTGAAACCCGCGCCCGACCGGTCCCACTTGATGAGCGAGGGATAATAGGGATAGAGCTCGCGGTCAACGGGAAAATAGTCCGCGGCTGCGAACGCGGTGACAGATGAAAAAGAGATCGACAGCATGATGAACAGGCAGACAACGGCAGATCGGTTCATGATAGCCTCCTCGCGCTGAAACCATTTATCAGACAGTATCTTTGCTCTTAATTTCCGGCGAACCCGTCTTCTCGTGAGAACCGAGCAATTCCTCGAAAGCCGTCATGGCCGCCATGGAGCCGTGGGCAACGGCGACGACGATCTGCTTCGGCGCGCCGGTTATGTCGCCGGCTGCGTAGACATGGGGCATGGAGGTCCTCATCGTGGCGAGGTCCGTTTTGATGTAGCCCTGCTCATCAAGTTCGAGCTTCAGTTGTTTCGCGACCTCGTTGTTCGGGATGTAGCCGATGCCGATGAACACGCCGTCGACCGCCATCTCTTTGATCGTCTTCGTCGTCTTGTCCTCGATCCTGACCGATCGCACGACCTTGTCCCCCGTGATCTCCCGCACTTCGCTGTTCCAGAGAACCGGAATTCCCGTCTGCTTCAGGCTCTCCTGAAGCCGCGCCTCGGCGCGGAGGCTGTCCCGCCAGTGGACCAGCGTGACCTGCGCGCCGAGGTTGTGGAGATAGAGGGCGTCGGTGACCGCCGTGTTCCCTCCGCCGACCACGATAACCTTCTTGCCGTCCTTGAAGAAATAGCCGTCGCACGTTGCGCAGTAGCTCACGCCCCGGCCGTAGAACTTCTGGGCGCCCGGCGCATCCAATGCGCGGCTGCCCACGCCCGTCGCGAGGAGCAGCCCCCGCGAGATATAGATGGCGCGGTTGGTCTTGAGGTAGATCCTGCCGTCGTGCCTGTCCCGCGCTGCTTCGGTCACAAACTCGCCCACGTGGATATCTGCATACTGCGCCGCCTGCTGGGAAATGAGGTCCACGAGGCTCTTGCCCCCGACGCGCATGAAGCCGGGATAGTTCTCCACCACCGGCGTGATCGCTACCTGGCCGCCCAGGTTCGACTTCTCGATGACGACGCAGGAAAGACCGGCGCGCGCCGCGTAGATAGCGGCCGTGAGGCCCGCGGGCCCGCCTCCGATTATGACCAGGTCCTTTTCCTGGGGCTCCCCGGAGATCTCTGTGGAAGCCGTCTGCGGTTCCTTGAGCGTAAGCAGGGACTCGATGAATACGGGCTCAGGCTGGAGCCCGGCGCCGGTGAAGATCGTGTTGACAAAGGTCTGAGGGACAGTCAGGGAGCCTAGGTTCTCGGCGAGATCGTGGTTCTCGTAGATCTCGATCGCCTCGGCGGATATGAGCTCCGGCCTCGCGATGGCGGAAGCGAACGCAGCAAGGACCTGCTGCGGGCAGTAGGGACACGTGGGGCTGATGAAGACCTGGACAGCGCGTTTCTCGTGGAGGTCGGACAGTTTCTTGATCGCCGGCTCGGACAGGATGGTCATTCCTGAGGATGCCATCGTGATCGCCATGAGCAGGGACCGCCCCTCTTCGCCCATCGGGGCGCCGGTGAAGCGTATGCGGTACTTGTCCGGAGCGATCAGCACCGTGGGAGAACGGGTCACTCCCCGCTTCTGGGACTGGGCGTCGCCGACCAGGTGAAAGGACGCCTTGATCTTGTCGGACAGGGTGGCCAGGGACCGGACCAGATCGACTGAGAACCCGTTGAATTTGTCGTTGATGCCTGCAAGGGTGTAGACCTCGATGGCGACATCTTCCTTCAGCTGTTCTAAAAAAGTCTCTTTGATGGTCTGCTTTACATCTTCAGGAATGAGTTCCTGTTGTTCCATGGGAAACCTCGTTTAGATTACAGCTATCAGACTGTCTGTCGTCTGTTGTCTGCTACTTGATCCGGTTCGAGATCGCCTTGAACTCCGGTGTGCCCGCCACGCCGAGAAGCTGGAACAGGACCGTCTCGGTGTTGGTCAGAACGCCGCCTGCGTCGCGGATAAGCTCGACGCCCGACCGCCAGTTGGCCTTGGTCCTTGAGCACACGGCGTCCACCACGAGGTGGACATCGAAGCCGTCCTTGAGAAGCCCGAGGCTGGTCTGCAGCACGCAGATATGGGTCTCCATCCCGGTCACGATGATCTTTTTCCTGCCGAGCCGCTTGATATGCTCGTTGAAGGTCGCCTCACCGCAGCAGTTGAACGAGACCTTCTCGATCGGCAGGTACGTCGGGAGGCAGGACTGGATCTCGGGCACGGTCCTGCCGAGGCCTTTCGGGTACTGTTCGGTGACCACGACCGGAAGGTTCTGCATCCTGGCAAGCTCGACCAGGTGCAGCGTGTTCTTCACGACCTGGTCCTTCCTGTCCATCACCACCGCAAGCCGCTCCTGGATATCAATGATCAGGAGCGCCGCGTTGTTCTTGTCGAGCATGAACTTATCCACTGCCATGAGTATTCCTCCCCTTGCGTAAATTTCTGAAAACAAAAACCGACACCGGGACGCGGAGCAAAAGCAAGGCACTATTTAATCCGCATTCCGCAATCACGACCGGCGACCGCCGGTCGTTACACTCCTCAGGAACCTCCGTAGCCGACCGTGACTTTCCCGCCTTCCACGATCACCGGCACGTCCCGCCGGCCTTTGGAGTACCTGAGCATCTCGTCGAGCTTTGATCCATCCTTCTTTACGTCAAAGTAGACCGCCTTGCTTCCAAAGGCCTCACAGGCCTTGTCCGTGTACGGTCAACCGGACTTTCCAAATATGATCACCTTGTCCGCCATTGACGACCCCTCCTTTTCCTGGTGGTCTTTGCAGCCTCATTCTGATAAAATTGTAACACAGGTGCCGATCAGGACCAAATGAATTTATTCTTTCGCTTCGGCACGGGAACAAAGTACTGACCGCGCATGTCTAATATTCCATCAGATGACCGTTCCGGCGCCATTGACGCAGACGCGGCCCTTGTCGCTTTGTCGCAAGATGGCGACCTTTCCGCATTCGAGGCCCTGGTGGCAAAATACCAGAAGCAGATGTTGAACATCGCCTTCCGCTTCCTTGGCGATTACGACGACGCCTGCGAGGTCGTACAGGATGCTTTCGTCTCGGCATACCGGAACCTGAAGGGCTTCCGGGCGGAAGCGAAGTTCTCGACATGGCTCACGGCCATCACCATGAACCTGTCGAGGAACCGGCTGAAACGGATGAAGCTGAACCAGGCGAGAGTCCCCGTCTCTCTTGACGCGCCGATCCAGACGGCATCGGGCGAAGTGATGCCGGACCCGCCTTCCGGCGAACCCTCGGTACTGGACCGGATGGAAAAACGCGATCTTCAGGCTAAGGTCCAGGATTGCATCAAGGTGCTGGAGCCGGACTTCCGCGAGGTACTGGTCCTCCGGGACATGCAGGATTTCTCTTACGAAGAGATCGGCGGCATGCTGAAGATCGCGGCGGGCACCGTCAAGTCCCGCCTCTTTCGGGCGCGGGAATCGGTGAAGGATTGCTTGAAGAAGGCGATGGTAGAATTCTGATATTCAGAACCTCGGGGGACCCACCCTCCCCCAACCCCTCCCCTCAAGGG
>CAYPOT010000101.1:0-12695 GCA_964412455.1 uncultured Nitrospiraceae bacterium
CCCTTTCTACTTCTTGTGGCACTTTGCGCACTCCTTGGCACTGAACGCCTTGCCGCCGTCCTTGTGGCAGGTGCCGCAGAACTTGCCGGCATTGATGTCCGCCATGGTGATCGCCTCGGCGCCTTTCTTCATCTTGAAAACGCCCGGATGACAATCAGCGCACTTCAAACCCTTGTCCGCATGGGCCTTTCCGTCGAACACGATCTTGCCGCCCTTCGAGTACTCCACGGTCTTGCCGGCCGGAACTGCGAAGGCCGTCATGGCCAATGCGAAGGAAACAACAACCACGATCGCAAATACGAAGAATTTCTTCATCTGTGTTTCACCTCCTTTCGCTATAAAATGTAATTCCGCTTGATACCTACGTTGCGGTGACACCGTACATCACCAAAGGTCTAGAAAAAAGCCTTGGGGCTTCGATATTCATGGCACTGGACACAGTCCTTCTTGGCCGAAGCTTCGGTGACCCGCCAGAGATGCGGCTTATGGCAGTCCTTGCACTCCATATTCATGGCAAGATGGACGGCGTGTTTGCCGACCTTGGGCGCATTGGCATGACAGCCGAGACAGTGGCTGCTCTCCGGCTTGCTTTTGCCCAGGGTATGCGGCTTATGACACTCATAGCAGTAGAACTGCATGGGTGCTTTTTCGTTGAAGGTGATCTTGATGGCCTTCTTGATCGTTGCCGGGTCCGGCGGGAAGAACTTCACGTCCATCGTGGCGTCATCACGCAGGAGCGTGCGGATGCTCTCGTCCGTGCCGTGACAGTAGAGGCACTTTCTGCGCCCCGGCTTCAGGTCCTTCGTCCGGTCTGTATGGCAGTTGAGACACGCCAGGCCGCCCATGCCCTCGCCGTGCACCGCTTTGCCCGTGTGGCACTTGGTACAGAACTTTTCCGTGGGCAGAAAATGATGGAGCCCCGACTTGTCGGCCTTCACCTCGCCGTGGCACTCGGTGCACTCGATCTGCTCCATGTATACGTGCTTGGCATGGAACAGCGACTTGTTGATCCGTTTCGCCTTCGTGGACGTGTGGCATTCATTGCATATCTTGGAGGTCACAATGACCGCTCCCTTGTGGCGCTCGGGGACCTTGGTGGGCCGGCGCATCACGAAGCTGATGAGAAGCTGGTTCTGCTCCGGGATGGTCAGGTGGTGACAGTCATGGCAGTTGAGCTTCGAGTGTTCGCTTTTTTCCCAGGTGTCGTAGGCCTCCTGCATCAGGTGGCAACCGACGCAGAACTTTGGGTTGTTCTGCGTGAAATCGTAAAATTTGTAAGCGACGAATCCGCCTCCCCCGACGATGACCAGGAAAAGCGAAACGATCAAGACCTTTGCCTTGATCGTCAACGGTTCCTGAAGCCGGTTCTTCGCCCATTGAAGCTTTTCCTTGGACCAATCGAGAACCTTCATTACCCCCCCTGTATATTCAAGTACTTCAAGACTAAGCCCGATTTTATATCACTTAGGAACTTAGATGTCAATACCTAATCATGACAACTTGGGAATGTTTTCCCGCAAGCCACCTTTTTTTCTGCCTCAAAGAATACTCTTGGTGTCGCAAGTAAACGGCAAAGGTCCAGGACGCGCTCTGGCTCTCACGTGATCAGAGCTCGACCCGATCCACTGAAATGAAGGAATCCTCATCCTCTTCCTTCCTCAAATTATGGCTATCAATCTTGCATACACAGAGCAAGCGTCCACGAATGCGCTGAAAACCACTTTTCTCTTGACAATAAAGACGCTGCATCATACCATGACACCACTATCCTCAATGGGCATATTTTCAGAGCGTTGTCTCACCATCCACCTGTTTTCCAAATCCTTCTTCCATGACGGGGAGGTCTGATGAAGAGGCGCAGCTTTTTGAAAGCACTACTGGCGTTCCTGGGAGCTACAAGCGTTGTTTCCTTCGTCTATCCCCTCTCCCGGTATCTTGCCCCGCCCGCCGGCGCGGAAAAAGCCAAGACCCTCGTCATCGCGAAGCGAGACATCCCTCTGGGCGATGCCTGGGAGGTCGTGTTCAACGGCGTCCCCGCGGTCATCCTGAACAGGCCCGGCAAGGGTCTCATAGCCCTATCCCGGGTCTGTACCCACCTGGGATGCCTGGTGCAGTACGACAAGGAGAACAAAAGACTGCTTTGTCCCTGCCACGCAGGCGTCTATGACCTCGAAGGGAACATCATCTCAGGACCGCCGCCCAGGCCCCTGCCGAAACTGCCGCTCAGGGTCGAGGGCGAAACTATCGTGATCGGGTGAGGGCGAGGACTATGTGGGAACGTGTTAAGAACTGGATGGAAACACGGATCGGTCTGGACGACCTCGTCAGATCGCAGGTCACCGAATACCGGGTCCCCAAGAACATCAACATCTTCTATACGCTTGGATTCGTGGCCGCGGTCGGCTACCTGATCCAGGTCCTGTCCGGGATCCTGCTGCTCATCTACTACGTGCCCCATCCCGACCATGCGTTCAAGAGCGTCCAGTTTATCATGCACAAGGTCCCTTTCGGCTGGCTCTTCCGGCAGATGCATGTGGTCGGCAGCAACCTCATGATCGGCGCGATCGGCCTTCATCTGCTCACGGTCTTCGCCATGGGAAACTACAAACGTCCGCGGGAACTCACCTGGGTCGGCGGGGCGCTCCTGCTCTTCGTGACCATCGCCTTCGGGTTCAGCGGTTACCTGCTCCCCTGGACGCAGCTGAGCTACTGGGCAACGACAGTGGTGACCTCCATCCCGACCGCCGTTCCTGTTGTCGGAGATTTCGTGGCCGGGATCCTGCGGGGAGGCGACCAGGTCACGGGGGCGACGCTGAGCCGTTTTTTTGCCTTCCACGTATCGATCCTGCCGCCCCTGTTCATGGTCCTGGTGGGACTCCATCTTTTCCTGATCAAGCGCATCGGCATATCGGCGACACCCTTCGGCCTGCAGACCGAGGAAAAAAGGCCGTGGACCGAATATCACAAGAAGAGCCACGCAGACGGCTATCCCTACTATCCGCGGTTCTTCCGGATGGACATGCTCATGGTCATGGTGTACCTTGCGGTCATGTTCTCGCTGATCACCTTTATGCCGAACCTCTTCTTCCCCGATGAGGCCACGATCCCCGCGAATCCCTTCAAGACGCCGGTCAACGTCCGGCCTGAGTGGTACCTGCTTGCGCCCTACCAGATGCTCAAGATCATCCCCAACAAGTTCCTGGGGATCATCATCCAACTGGCCCTGTTCCTCGTGTTCCTCCTGTGGCCGTTCTTCGATACGGAAAAGGAAAAGAACATCATGAAGCGGCCCCTGCTGCGCAGTCTTTTCCTCTTTTCCTTCATCTTGTGGCTCATCCTCATGTTCTGGGGGAGGTCGTGATGCGGTCCTTTTTTCTTTCCGTGATGATGATCATGAGCCTTCCTTCTTTCTCGACAGCGGGATACCGGGAGGATTTCGCGCAGGAATTCCTGTCCAAGACCTGGGCGGGTGAGCGTATCGAGGAAAACGCCTGCATCGACTGCCACTCCTCTGAACAGATGAAGCCGGCGTTCCAGGATATTGTAGACGAGTGGAAGAAGAGCTGGCATGCTCAGAACACCATTTACTGCCAGGACTGTCACGGCGGGGACCCCAAGGACCCGTCGGTGTCCATGACCCACCAGCGCGGCTTCGTCGGCACTCCTTCCGCGCGACAGGTGCCCGAATTCTGCGGGAAGTGCCACATCGGCATCCTGAAGAACTACCTCGAGAGCGGCCACGGAAAAGCGCTCCGCTCCACAGGCAAGGGGCCGGATTGCGTGAACTGCCATGGTTCGCACAACGTCCAGCTGGCGAACATCGACATCATCAATGAACAGCGGTGCTCAAAGTGCCATTCCTACGAACGGGCAAAGGTCATGAAGCAGGCGCTCTTCCTCGTGGAGAAAAAGGCGGGAGAGATCGAGGACGGGATCAAGGCGCTCCGCCGGGCGGGGGTCTATACTGCGGAGCAGGAGCGGGCGCTGTTCAACACCCTGGCGGAGTTCCGGACACTTTTCCATACCGTGGACGTGTCCCTGGTCAATGAACGGACCGACGAGTTTACGCGAAAACTGGGCGCCATCGAAAAGGATATCCAGGGCACGTTCATCGAGCTGCGCTCACGGAGGAACTTCTCTGCCTTCCTCATGGCACTTTTCAGCGGCATGGGTATCGTGATCTTCCTGATCTCCAGGACGCCGGACAAGTAAGGTATTCGCTCCCCCAAAAGCAAAGGAGCGGCGATGATCGCCGCTCCTTCGTTGTTTCTGCTCACACTCGTCCTGCGGCCATCCCGCATCCAGTCTGAAACCTTCACCGCCGTGCCGCCTACCGCCCTTCCCTGCCGCGGGGCAGAGACTTCCCTGATCACTCCTCCCTACTGTTCTTTCGACTCGAACCGCAGTTTCCCGGTGTAAATGGGGATCGCAAACTTGAGAAGGACCGTATAGAGCATCGCCCCGGCCGCCCAGATGCCCATGGCGGTGATGATCTCCGGGGTCGTGGGCGTATATTCGTAGATCTCGCCGAGGGTGTCGGGAATGAAACCCGGGACGATAAGCCCCATTCCTTTCTCGATGTAGACGCCGATGATGACGAAGATGCACCCCATGTTAAGCGTGGTGAAGTTCTCCCGCGTCCGGGGGAAGAGGAACAGAAAGAAGGCCGAGACGTTCAGGATGGTCGCAAACCACATCCAGGGCACCAACGCGTTCTTCCCGTGCAGGCCGAAATAGAGATACTGCATGGGATAGGAGTGAATGCTGCCGGAATAGAACTCCTTGAACGCCTCGGCGCCAAGCAGGAAGAGGTTCACTCCCATGGCATAGGCGATGAGCTCGGCGATCTTGAAGATCGCGCGATTGTCGATCTCCACCTCCGACTTTTTCCGGATGATCTGGAACAGCAGGATCATGATGGCCGGACCCGAACAGAACGCCGATGCGAGAAAGCGCGGCGCGAGGATCGAGGCGTTCCAGAAGGGCCTTGCCGACAGGCCGTTATAGAGGAACGCCGTCACGGTATGGATGCTCACGGCCCAGGGAATGGACAGGATGATGAGCGGCCCGATGACCGACATCTTGTACTCCTTGCCGATGGAGAGGCGGTAGAGCACGTAGAACGCGATGACCATATTGATCGCCAGGTACCCGTTCAGAGCCACGACGTCCCAGGCAAGAAGGGACGAAGGAAAGTTCATGGACCCCAGGACCGGCAGGATATGCCAGACCCGCATAGGTTGGCCCATGTCCACCATGATAAAAAGGATGCACATGGTGATGGCGGTGATGGCCAGGAGCTCTCCGAAGAGCACGATCTCTTTGATCGGTTTAAAGTTGTAGAGGTACGCGGGGATGACAAGCAGCACGGCGGCCGCAGCAACGCCCACGAGGAAGGTGAAGTTTGAGATGTAGAAGCCCCAGGACACCTGGTCCCGCATGGCCGTCGTGATCAGGCCCCGGTCCAGCTGCTCGGCATAGGTGCTCAGACCGAGCAGGATGAAGATCGACAGGAAAGCGATCCAAAGATAATATGCGGTATTCCCGATGAACACCTGCCGGGCGGCGATAAAGAAATTTTGTATGAGACTTTTCATGGCCGTTCCCCCTTACCGTTCGTGACCGTTGTCCCCGCGCAGAGCTCAGGCTCCGTAGGCAAAGAAGTAATAGAACTTGGGATAGGTGTTCAGGTCCTCTTTCAGACGGAAGACCCGCTTGTGCTCGATGAGATACCGGATCTCGCTGTCGGGGTCGAGCAGGTTCCCGAACTTTCTCGCACCCACCGGGCATGCTTCGACGCAAGCCGGGTACCGTCCCGGCTCCTTGCGCACCCGCTGGACGCAGAATGTGCATTTTTCCACAACGCCCTTGTACCGTGGTCGATTGCCGAGATAGTGGGTCTTGGGATTGATCTCCTCGAGATTGCGTTTCGGCTCCGCCCAGTTGAACCGCCTCGCGCCGTAGGGACAGGCGGCCATGCAGTACCGGCAGCCGATGCACCAGTTGTAGTCGATCACCACGATGCCGTCTGGGTCCTTCCACGTCGCCTGGGTCGGGCAAACCTTCACGCACGGAGGGTTCTCGCACTGCTGGCACTGGACCGGCATGTAGAAGTACTCTTTTTCCGGGACCTCGGCGGGATTATAGTATTTTTCCGATTCTTCAAGATCCACCCACTTCTCTCCCTTTTTGAAGCGCAGCACCGTGATCCAGTGGATCTGCGGGTCCTTGGACTGGTTGTTCTCGTCCACACAGCCGTACACGCACCGGCGGCAGCCGATGCAGCGCGAGAGGTCGAGGCCATAGCCGTAGAGCACGCCCGGCAGGGCCTTCTCATTCCCCACGGTAATCTGCTTCTTGTATTTCTCCGCGTATTCCCGCTCAAGGCGCTCAATGACCTTCCTGATCTCGTCTTCGTTCATCTCCTGGAAATGCTTCTGGAAGAAGGCATCCCAGAGCGAAGCATCGGCATCAGCAGCGGGGAGGGCCGCGGCGGCAAGACCGAGAACGGCGCCTTTCAAGAAGGTCCTGCGATGGACGCTGCGTTCCTGTTTATTCTCTGAGCTCATGGGGCACCTCACAATCAGCGCAGATTATTTTATGTCCGAAGGCTTGACCGGCGGCGGCAGCGGTTTGATCTTCTTGAACGGCGGTTCATGAGGCCAGTGGCAATGCACGCACAGGAAATACTGCTTCTCCCCGTTCCACATCCCCGTCCGCTTCCCATGGAGCCCCGCCTTCCATTCACGGAGGATGGTGCCGTGGCACTGGCCGCAGAGATTGTACGATTCCTCGAAGCGGACGATCTTCCCGTTCGCAAGCCGGAGCGTGTCGCGGTTGCCCGGATTATGGCAGTCGAAGCACCATCCTCCCGGCATATGCTTCAGCTCGATGTCCTGGTGCATTCCTTCCAGTTTCCGGGGCGTCCGGTTAGTCGGCATCCCGGCGTGGCACTGCGAACAGGGAAATATCCCCTCGGAGAACGGCGGCTTGGAGACCAGTAGCTTTTTCGGGACGTCCGGTTCCACCTGCCGCGCCGAAGCTCCGCCGCCCGTCAGGAGCAGCGCCCCAAGCGATGCGGCGGCTATCAGGTAGACGCTCTTTGGAATGATCATATCGCTCTTTCCTCCTCCCGGTCCCGAATGACCTTCACGCGGTGACAGGGCGCACACCGCGCCTACCTCAATGAGCTTCTTTGGATGAGAAGACGGGGAACACCTTGGCGATGAAATAGAACAGCACGAAGGGCATGATAAAGATGGTAAGCGCGCCCCCCAGCCCTTCCTTGAACGTTTCCCAGTCGTGGGGAATGATCGGAAGATGGTAATGCATGAAACCGGCAAAGGTGAGCGAGAACGCCTGGCCGCCGATCACCACGTTCCACCGCATCATGAACACGCCGAACAGCACGAGCAGCACCCCGATGACCGCTCTCCGGATCGTCAGCCCGGGGGTCAGGAACAGGATGAGCGGGATGAGGTTGCCGATGCCGTACTGCATGATGAAGATGTCGTAGAAGTCCCGTTCATAGATGATCGTGCGAAGCATGTCCCAGGACTTGACCGCCGTGTATCCCCGGAAGATCAGGTCCAGGAGCTCGAGACTGATGGCGAAGATCAGGAAGAAAACAAGGTATTTCGCCGTCATCGTGACGACGTGAAGTTCGGCGCCCTTCACTTCTTCAAGGGATGTCTCCCACCGTTTACGCGCACGTTTGATCATGAACTTCCGGTACTCCATCACGACGATGTAGGTGATCATGCAAAGGGCGATGCCCGACACGATCGCCGACATGATGAAGATGACCGGCATGAGCGGCGTCATCCACAGGGCATTGGCCTTCACTGAGCCGAAAATGAATCCCGCGTAGCCATGCAGGAAGCAGGCAACGGGGATACCGATGCCAGCCAGCACCTTGATCGCCTTCTCGTCGCTGTGAAGCGCCTGCTCGCTGATGTCGTAGGAACCCAGGGTGAGCGCCGTGTACAGAAGATATTCCATCCTCTGGGACATGGTCTTGTCCTGCACATCCCGCAGGGCGATCGCCTTGACGACGAAATGCTTGCGATACATAAACCAGAGCTCCGACGCCACGATGGCGCCGTAGGTGAAGAACACGATTCCGAAGGCTGCGATAGCCGAGGTGAAGTGCGGCGTCATCATCACATTGATCCCCCGGAAGGGGAACTGGAGATGGAGCATGATCGGCATGGGAGCGACGAACAGGAGGGCGAAGGAGAACACCAGGGCGAACCGGGCGATGTCCTTGAGTTCCTTGATGCCGAACACGTGATACAGCGACGACAGCACGAAGGCGCCCGCCACGAGCCCTGTCATGAACGGGTACATCACGATCTGGACGCTCCAGTAGATGTATTCATTGGGCGTTACGAACAGTTCTTTAATTGTCCAAAGTTCTCCGTGTACCATGGTTAACGCACCTCCTCATCCAGGCCGATATAGAAGGCCTGGGGTTTCGTGCCGAATTCGCTTTTCAGGACGCCGACCCGTTCGGTCCGGATGATCTTGGTCACCGGGTCGTTGGGGTCCTTGATGTTCCCGATCTTCCGCGCGCCGAAGGGACAGGCATCGACGCAGGCGGTCTTCATCCCCTTCGTGATGCGGTGGTAGCAGAAATTGCATTTCTCCGCTGTGTGGTATACCGGATGGAAGAACCGCACCCCGTAGGGGCAGGCCATGATGCAGTATCCGCAGCCGATGCACCAGCTCCGGTCCACGAGCACGACACCGTCAGGGGCCTGGTAGGTGGCCCCCACGGGGCAGACCTGAACGCAGGGAGGGTTCTCGCACTGGTTGCAGAGCTTGGGAACGAAATAGGCCTTTTCGATATTGTCCTTCTTGATGTCCTGGAACTTGCCGAGCCCCAGGTCTATCCTGGTTGTCGCAAATCCGTCCCGGGCACCTTTGGGGGTGTCCGCGAAGAACCTGCCGTCCTTCGTCAGGACATACCGCTCCACCCAGGTCCGCGTCACATTTGCGTCATAAGGGATCTCGTTCTCGTTCTTGCACGCCTTCACGCAGAAGCCGCACCCGACGCATTTGTACGTGTCCACGAGGAACACCCAACGCACCTTCGTCTTTTCCGCCGCCACCTGGGCAAACAGTTTTTCGGGGTCTATGATCTCAAATGCCGCAAGGGGGACGGCCACCCCGGCGATCGTTATCGTCTTTTTCAGAAAGTCTCTTCGGGTGATCATCTCAGTCCCTCCAGGCTTGGATGGTGGGGGTTGTGGCACATGGAGCATTCGATGTCCGGATTATGCTTGTCCGGATCGATGCCCTTGATCTTCGAACGTCCGCTCGAGGGATAGGGCAGCGGATAATGACAGCGGAGGCACTGCTGCCTGCTCCTGTCGATCGTCAGCTTGGGCAACTTGTCCGGATCGTAGTGGACGATCCCTTCCGCGGTGCCGGCAGGGCCGTGGCAGTTCTCACACTGGATGTTCTGGTGGGGGGATTTCTTTATGGCGCCATAGTTCTTGTCGTGGCAGTCCTTGCAGTATTCAGCGCCCTGGTACTTTACCTGGACCTTTTTCCAATCCTCTATATTCGCCTTGCGGTACCAGCCGTACATGTAGCCCCGTTCATGGACACCGAAGTCCTTAGGCACATAGAAGATTCTGGCTGCCAGAACAAGCACGATGATGCCGATGACGGCGAACAGCGGCCTGAGCACATGATTCTTCATACACTACCTCCCCTTTCCAATTTCTTTTCCCGCTCTTTGTTATGATGGACCGGTATCCCACTGCAGACCCGGTCACTTGTTTCAATGACCAATCGTCCTGTTTCCTCTCTCCCGTGAGCATGCCCCCCCGGTCTACTGTTCGCGGCCCGTCTTTTCCCGGTCTTCTTTCAGACCCGTCATCAATCCGAAACCCTGCCACAGAATGGCGCCGAAACAAAAGGTCAGCCCGAGCACCAGGCCGACAAGATGGACCCACTGGTTCTTTATTACGACGAACAGCACGACGAAGATCGCAGAGAGCTTCAGAAAAGTGACGACGACTGCTGCTATGTTGGCGAGCACACTCGATGTCCCCTCCCGCAGGTAGACCCGCTCAACGGCATAGGCGAGCCAACGGAAATTGAGCACCCCCAGGCTGCCGCCTACCAATACTCCGGCGGGAACGGTCCATGGTGAAAGTCCCGGCCACGCGGTCATCTGGACGGCAACGGCTGCGATGATGCCGATCCCCGTCAGGACCGCGGTCTTCTTCGCGACGCCTGTTGCGACGGCGGTCGCCGAATGTTCGACAGTATTGACCTTGTCGGTCATGGCTTCCCTTTTTTATCCGTGTCGTCCAGGTCCATGAGCCTCCGGGTCTGGTCGTAAAGGTTCTTGAAGCCGGCGGCGATGCCGAGCAGCAGGAACGCCAAGGTAAGCCACGGTGTCGTGCCGAACCGTCCGTCCAGATAGTGCCCTGCGAAGTACCCGATGACCGTTGCAACCACCAGGGTAATGCCCACGGTGCTCAGCGCGCCCAGCATACGAAAAAGCTTTCGGTCCTTTTCTTCCATGATGTGTTCACGAAGTTGTGACGCTGGGAAGTTGAGAAGTTAGGAATTGTCTCGAGGCTTCTTGGCCGTTTCTCAACCTCCTACCTTCTCACCTTCCTAACTTCGGCCTCTACAGGCTCTTCAGGCTCTTCCTCGCCGCTTCGACGGTCTTGTTGATGTCCGACTTCGAATGCGCCAGGGACAGGAATGCCGCCTCGAACTGCGACGGGGCCAGGTTCACGCCGTTCGCGAGCATGGAACGGAAGAAGTTCCCGAACCTCGCCGTGTCGGAGGTCTTGGCGCTGGCGAAGTCCTTCACCTTCCGGTCCGTGAAGAACGTGGTGAACATGGAGCCGACGCGGTTGATGGTCGCGGGAATACCGGCTTCGTTCGCGGCGACCCGAAGCCCCTTCTCGAGGTCGGCGGACATTTTTTCGAGGGTCTTATACACGCCCGGCTTCGCGAGGAGCTTCAGGGTCTCGATGCCGGCGGTCATGGCAAGGGGATTGCCCGACAGCGTTCCCGCCTGGTAAATAGGCCCGAGGGGCGAGATCTTCTCCATGATCTCGCGTTTGCCGCCGTAGGCGCCCACCGGCAGGCCGCCGCCGATCACCTTCCCCAGCGTGGTGAGGTCGGGTTTGATCTTGTAGAGCTGCTGGGCTCCGCCGTAGGCCACGCGGAATCCCGTCATCACCTCATCGAAAATAAGCACGATCCCGTACTGGTCGCAGACCTGCCTGAGCCCCTCGTGGAAACCCGGTTCGGGCGGCACGCAGCCCATGTTCCCCACGACCGGCTCCACGATGATGCAGGCAATGCGCTCGCCTTCCCTGCCGCAGATGTCCCGGACCGCCGCAAGATCGTTGAACGCCACCGTCAGCGTAAGCTTCGCGAGGTCTGCGGGCACGCCGGGGCTGTCCGGAAGTCCAAAGGTCGCCACGCCGCTGCCGGCCTTCACGAGCAGGCTGTCGCCGTGGCCGTGATAGCAGCCGTCGAACTTGAGGATCTTGTCCCTGCCGGTGAACCCGCGGGCCGCGCGGATGGCGCTCATCGTCGCCTCGGTCCCGGAGCTGACCATGCGCACCAGTTCGATGGAAGGGACCGCCTTCTTCACCATCCTGGCAAGCGTGATCTCCAGTTCCGTCGGCGCGCCGAAGCTCGTGCCGTCGGCGATGACCTTTTTCAGCGCGGCGGTCACCTTCGGGTGAGCATGCCCCAGGATCGCGGGACCCCAGGAGAGGACATAATCGATATAGGACTTGCCGTCAGCATCGAAGATCTTCGATCCCTTCGCCCGTTTGATGAAGATCGGGTCGCCGCCCACCGAACGGAACGCGCGCACCGGGCTGTTCACTCCTCCGGGGATGTGTTTTTTCGCCTCTTCGAACAACTTCTTCGATCTCGTGCCAGCCATGCCTGGGGGTCCCTCCGTCTTGGTAATACTGGAATGATTCTTCTCAACTCTAGTTTATAAAATAATCAGCCTGAAGAGTCAACAATAAAGGCTCTTTCCGGGCTCAACCACAGGTAAACATAATATTACAATTACAATTTGGCGATGATGAAGTCCGCGACGGCAGCCGCATCGTTCAGATCGAACCGGGGAATGGCGATACTTACCGGAATGTCACTCACGAGCGCCAGGAACGACCGGTCCGTCATGCAAAGCGGCTGCTCGCCTGATACACCGCTTCGAAATACTTCGATCCTGTTACCCTTGTCCTTCTTGAAACCCTCCCGTATCACGACATCAACATCCTGCACCATCAGTTCAAGTTCATCGGGAGTGGGCTCGCGGATGATCTTCTTCATGAGCGCCAGATCACCCGGTCCCACCAGGATCACTGCATCGGCGCCCGCCTCCCGGAACCGCCAGGAATCCTTGCCGGGCTTGTCAAGATCGAACCCCGCGGACGCGTGCTTGATCACCGCGACGCGCAAACCCCGTTCCTTCAGGATGCGCACGACCTTTTCGATGAGGGTGGTCTTGCCGCTGCTGGACGACGCGGCGACAAAAGATATGCTATACATCGCTATTCCCCAAACAGCGTGAACCGGTGGCCGTGAGATCCATTGAATTCCCGGATGTGCGACTCTTAGCTCATAGCTGAACGCCACAACCTATGACCTATGACCTATGACCTATGACCTATGACCTATGACCTATGACCTAT
>CAYPOT010000102.1:0-12618 GCA_964412455.1 uncultured Nitrospiraceae bacterium
AAGAAGTTCTCTGCGTCCTCCGCGTCCTCTGCGGTGAAAGTTTTGACATTACGACTGTACTAAAGAGGAGGTGCACAATGAAGCTATTACCTATCGCTGTAGTTGTTGTCGTGTGTCTTTTGGCGGCGTTCCCGGTGTTTGCCGCCGATGCGGTGGTGACGATGAATCTGGTGAATGAACAGGGTGTGGGAAAGAGCATCGGCACTATCACGATCTCCGAAGGTCCGAAGGGCCTGGTGTTCACCCCGAAGCTCACCGGTCTGACGCCCGGGCTCCATGGGTTCCATGTTCACCAGAACCCTGATTGTGCGGCAGGCATGAAGGACGGCAAGCAGGTTCCCGGTCTTGCTGCAGGCGGACATTATGACCCTGACAATGCGGGTAAGCATGAAGGTCCCGAGGGGAAAGGACACCTGGGCGATCTCCAGGCACTCACTGTCGGGGCTGATGGGACAGCGTCAACTGCCGTCACAGCTCCGCGGCTCAAGATGGCTGACGTCAAAGGCCGATCCCTCATGATCCATGCAGGCAGCGACAACTATGCCGATCAGCCCGCCCCGCTGGGCGGCGGCGGCGCGAGAGTTGCCTGCGGCGTGATCAAATAACGTTCTTTCCGCAATGGACCCTGACGCCTGCTCCGGCTGTTCCTGTGACAGAGGCGTTCACCCATCGAGCCTCCGCTTGCGGGCGGAGGTTTTTCTTCTTCCCGTAGGCCGCGCCATGGTCATCATGACGATCCATAACCGTGACCAAGTGGAACGGATCGCGGACCGCAGGCTTAAAATAAAAGATGGGAAGATAGAAGAAGCGGAGAGGGGATATAAAACGCTTAGACAGGCTTAACTTGCAAAAGCATGCTCTACCTGCCCTTGTGGAACAACGGCAATATAGAGCATGATGCTGGGACGATCAGGGCGGCCATTGATCTTTTCTATGACTGCGGTAATCTCACTCTCAGTATTCAACCATCGATGAAAAGTGTTTAACAAACCCCGCCCGACATAACCAATCTTCCTGTCATTAGCCAAGACCATGATTGCCAATGGATCAAATGGATTGTCAGGTTCAGGTCGGATCGAGACGTTCGTGCCGACGCCAAGCTCCATGTTGACGCCATCGTAATACCGAAAGCCTGCAACCTCAGTGACCAACTCACAGGGACTCTCAACTTCATCGAATGGGTGCACAATTGAAAACCAGTCACTAGGCAATCGCGCGCCGGAATAGCCAAGCAGCGCAAAATCCGATATCCGCGCGGAAGGAGAAATTCGCAGCGACTCAAGATACTTGTCAAAATCAGGCCTCTCTCGCGGCGGCAGGCGTAGCATGAAGGTTTCTATGACGCCTTCCTTGTAAATCCGCTCGAACTTCGGGAAAGCGGGATAACCCAAAAAACCGATTTGCACTGCCTTCTTGAAGTCCTCGCTCTGCGTAAGATATCGTAATTCCACATCGTGATTAGTCCGCACAAATTCCCCCACAATGCGCCGAGACCTGTCGCCGCCTTCTGGGCCCTGCCAATCAAGATAGAGCCTTCTCGGTTCAATTATGTGGGTAATGAGGTTCATTATGTCTTTTCTCAACTGACCTTGGCCAGCCAGCCCTTCTGTTGAAGAACATTCCAGGCAATCCGGATATGTTCCGGTTCAAACATTTGCTTTCTGGGGTTCCACGAATGCGTCTTCTCGATGGCTTGATCCGCTGTGACACATTCCTCGCGTGTGGCTACCCAGTGAACGGTTGAAAGCAGCTCCATGCCAAAAGGCGTCTCAAATCCTTTCACCAGGTCCGTCACCCGGTCAAAGTGTTTTCGAGTTTCTGCATGGCGCGCAAGCAATGTCATTGCGTGGTCGGCCGATCCAGGAAGCAATTCAATTTGTTTCTCCGGGTTGTCTTCGGCGTCGGCATAGCCCCGGATGAAATGCCCTTCAATGAGGCTGAGCACATGGCGCAGGTTCTCGGAATAGGGGCCATAAAGACCCTTGCTGTATCGGAGTTTCAACCCTTCTCCGGCCTCCTGCATGAAATACATAAGCTTGTGGATTTCGAGCAGCGAAACAAAAGGGTCCATTAAGGCATTCAGGTATTGATTCATCAGCCCGAGCAACGCGGCGCGACCGACGGTTATCTTCGGTCTTTGCGCTGTCTTGACCATGTCGGAGGCTTGCGGAGCTCCTTTCGGTTCGTAGAGCAGCACACGCACATCGGGCATGGATTCAAAAGCTCGTTCGATGCGCGGTCGCACATCGCTCCACTTCAGACCGCCCAGGCCGCAACCCAACGGCGGAATGGCGATCGAGCGAATGCCTCGCTGCCGCACTTCCTTGATAAGCGACTCCAATCCGGCATCGACATACTCCAGCCGGCTCTTGCCCTTCCAATGTTCTTTGGTGGGGAAATTGATAATGTAATGTGGATTCGTCAGTTGGCCTTGCTCATGAACCAACATCTTGCCGGGCTTCAATTCACCACGCTCGCAAACGGCCTGATACTCCTTGAAGTTTTCCGGAAAGGCCTTGCGAAACTGAAGCGCAATACCGCGCCCCATAACGCCCACACAGTTTACCGTATTGACCAGGGCCTCTACGTCGGCTGCCAGAATGTCGTCTTTTTTCAGATCGATCATGGTGATGCCCCCCATAGACATCAGTAGTACCATTTGACCAACACCCATCAAACAATCATCAAACAATAGCTACAGCCATATCTGCTTGATTTTATAAAGCTTAAACGCCGATAGCTTCGACTGCAGTCCCATAACGGGCCGTTTATCAAGCAATACCCTCCCCCTTAGGCGCAGAAATAGCCCAATATGGCAGGTAGCTGCGTACTCTCGTTCCTACCTCCGTATCCTGAATGATGATGACTCCGGCCTCTACCGCTTCATTGAGCAGGCGCGATGCGGTAGCCGCATTCTTTTCGGCGATCCCGAATCTTTCCCTAACCGACGTGTTGGTCATCTGCTTGCGTGCCACATAGCGCAGGCAAGCATGCAGGTAGCAGGCCCGTACGCGATCTTCCTTATTCATCGCGGATAGATCTTTGTGGGCAAAGAGTACACTCCGGGTGAATCCTTCCGGGACCTCGAAGAGCGGGGCCGGAAGCTGGAATAGTTCGACCTGAAAGACGACCTTATCAATTCCGCTGCCGCGCTCCTCACAAATCCGGAATCTGCGCATCAGCGAAGCCAGCGCCTCGTTGCGCGACTTCGGCGGCGTATCCACGAAGCGGCGGGTGTCCACCAGCGGTTCGCCGGGGTTTGTAATCTCTATGCGGTCGTCGAATATTTCCACCATTGGACCTGTGCCGGTAACAAAGAAATCCTGATGGATAAGCGCGTTGACCACCAACTCGCGGACTGCGAGCTCTGGAAACATCGGCACCGTCTTACGCAGCGCCTGTTCGATCACTTCATTGGACGGCAGAAGCCCATTGATAAAACCGATCAACCCCTCGAAGCCGCTCGCGTAGCCTTTTGCGCCTACTTGCTCCCGAAGCGTCTCGACGCGGCCTGTACCCCGGTACTGAACCACCCGCACCGCCTTACGTTTGAGTGTGCTGAAATCATCCAGCCGTTTGGCGAACAGGATCGCGCCCAGATTCGTGATGCACCATCCGCCTGCCTCACCTCGCCGCAGCAGACCGTCATCCGTTAAAGCCGCCAGTATCCCGTCGCGGTTTGTGGGAAGAGGTTGTTCCAACAGATCGAAATAGACTGGGTAATCCAGCTGTCGCAATACTTCGTCCGCCGACAATTGATCAGCGGCTATCAGGTCCTCGAACGGCACTTGATCGAAGATCCGCCACAGTTGTCGCTCGCGGTCCGGGGCATCCTTGAGAGGCTTCTTCACCGAACCGATGCGGATAAATTCGTTTCCCTGGAAGCGCACCGGATGGCGAAACGCCCGGCCCACTTCCAGGAGCGCCACCGGCTTATCATCTACGACAAACTCGTAAAAGTGAAAGTGGATTTTCGGCGTCAGCAAACGGAGCAACCATGTCTCAAGCGGCTCATTGCCCTTCTTCGCGGAGGATGGGGCGAACTTTGTGCCGATGATCCGGTGGGTCTGATTCTCAATACCCCAGATGAGATAGGCAAAAGCTTTTCCGTTCAGAGCAGCCGAGTTCGCCAGCGCAGAAAGATACTCCCCAATCTCTTCAGGATCATCATTGCTGACTTTGAATTCGACCCACTCGGTCTCACGAGGAAGCTTGCACAATTCGCGCATTAGACCGGTCAGGTATTCCGTGGAGCGATCAGTCGTCATGCCTCGGACTCCTCCATCATTGCGCCTCTATCATCGATCGTTTCTGACTTCTCTATCATCTCACCACAATGCACGGCGAGAACGAACGTCCCCAAGGTTCCTCAGCCCCTTCGCCACAAGCCCGAACACCTCTCTTCAGTAGTCCCTCGCCAGAGCTCCAGCAAAGAGACTTGCGGCATCCTTCGCAGCGGCAATGCCTTTCCGCACATCATCGCTTTTCAAATCTAGCACGCGTAGTTTTCCCATCGCCTCTGCAACGGATTCGATTCGGCGGTAGACCTTGGCGTGCGACTCCGCGTACAAGGCAAGTCCTTGCAGCTTGGGCAGTGCATCGGCCAGATGCAGGCTGTGCGGGTCAACGATGTCGGCTACTACCGTTCCATCTTCTTGCGTAGCGAAAAAGATGAAGTCTGGGCGAACAATCCCATATTGCTCGCCGGAGAGATAAGCAATGCCGAGCGATGATTGCCCCGGCTGTTGTGGATTGCGATACCAGATGCGGAAGCCTTCTCGCTTCATCTCGGCCTCAACGACTTTCTCTTCCCAGGTGTTCAGCAATGCAGGGTATATACCCTGTCCATCACAAAGCAGGTGGCTCTTGTAGGTCGGAAGCGCCATTTCATTTCCGTTCTCACGCGCTTTTGTCGGCTCAAACTTGGCCTCCGGCTTAACCAGATCAACATCCTGCGGTTCGGTGCTCATCTCCTTGAGCTGACGATAAGACTCCTGTCGATCGTGCGACAAACTCTTAATGGCCACACGGTATTGCTCTAACCAAGCCTTGGCCAACTTGTCCGCCGCGGTATCAAAATTGGGCTGCACTTCCGTAACCAAGCCCAGCGCAGCTATGGAAACTCGCGCTTCGACAAGAGCTTCCTCGAATTCATCTGCCTCATCCGGATTAGCAGACCTGTACGCGAGGGCATCGACATACGTGCGAGAAATGTCGGGGCTGAAGATGCGCGCAGCGCGCCGGTAAGCATCATCAATTACCGCCATGTCGGCATCCTCTAAGAACTCATCAAAGCTCTTAGATTTTCCTTTCATGTCAGCCACCACCGTCTTACCGTCAACCGTCATCACAGCTTTGCGCTTGGCTACGATTTGCGACTTGAATTTTTTCTGTGCTTCGTCCAATACTTTGTGCATCTCGGCGTGAGCTAACTTACCCGCGCCAGGCAAGATGTCATCAGAGGCAAGTTCATGCGCCAGCGCCGTTAATCGCTTCGCCGGTTTGGCGCCGCGTTGAGGGCGTGTCTGCGATGGCAGGGATTCGAATTTATCCCATACCGCCTGCGAGGCTGCGGGGTTAGGCTTCATTTCCTCCGGGTTGATGAGCACGCGCCCACTGGGAGGCGATAGGGTGTCATCCCCATTCATCAAAGCATCGACCACTTCGTTCACAGTTTTGACATTGAATTTCGGCAACAGGCAGTCAACCGAGTTGAGACGGTCATTGCCGGGAATTCGGCGAGCCAGGGGCGAGCGCACCATGCGGCCTAGCAACTGGGTGATGTGGGTGCGATCAACTGCCGCGCGGAAAGACACCATCACCTCAGCGCGAGGGCAGTCCCAACCTGTGCTGATGGCATCCTTCGCGATCAGCACGCGCACCCATGTTGAATCCTGCACGCGCTCCGGCGAGATATAAGGCACATTGCGATTTCCGAACTGTTGCGTAGTGTGTTCACCGAACACATGCGCCACGCTGCCACTCGGCAACTCCGGCCATTGCTGGTAGATGGTATCCAGGGCACGGCCAATGTCGTTCGGGTCGGGGGTATTGGGCACCTGCAGCACCATCAGCGGAAGGACGGTATGCGCTTCATCCTGCTGCTTGGCGTACTCGGCCCAAGCATCGGTCGAAGCTTTCAGTTTGTCGGTGGCGCGGCGCACCAGCACCGTATCGAAATCACCGACTTCGTCGGGAATGTCGAGGATGATGGTGTCCTTGATGAGGCCCGACTCCTGCACCTTGGCCGAATCCACCACTACATCCTGCAGGGTGTCACGCTTTTGTGCGCCTTCCATTGCCTTCTTGAAGCGTTCCACCGTTGCGGAAATACCCCACACCACCGGTATACCCGGCACGCCGCTGACACCATTGATAAGCCGCAGAACGATGGTGCTCTTGGCACTTTGTGCGGCATTGGTGAGATTGCCCATACCTCGGTGCGCTTCATCCAGCACCAGATACAGGGTCAACTCCGGGTCTTCGATGGTGTTGCGAACCGTGTCCCAAATCGTATACGCGCGCTTATCCGGGCGCGTTTCCAGAGACAGCTCGCCGTTATCCTCACCCTCGAAGCCTCGCACCAGCAGGCTGTTCTTGCCAAGCTTTTGCGTGTTGAGAAAATAGATTTTCCCGGCCTGGAACTTGGCACGGTTAAAGGTGTTCTCCACCACCACCATATCCGTGTGTCGGATGCGGTCAGAGGCTTCCATTAGGCGGAAACGGGTCTGTTCGTTCAGGGCCGGATAGTCACTGAACCAGATTACTACCGCGCCGGGGTCTGCATCGAAGTCGTACTCATCATCACCATGGAAAAGCGCCTCAAACGCAGCAGCAGCCATCACTGTCTTGCCGGCGCCGGTTACAGCGGTCAGCGAAAAAGCGTGCTTGTCAGCGTCCTCATGCCAGCGTTTACGGGCCTTCTTCAAGTTGGACAAAGCATCGCGTACTGCATCAGCCTGATAATCTTTCAGCGTGAATTTCATCCTTTATTCCCCGTTGGCAAAACTGAAATTGGTTAAGTAAGACTCATACAAACGTACCGGCTCAACGCCATCGGGCAGGCGACGCGCAATGGCTTGGAAACGGCGGTCGTCGTCCGTTACGATGAAGGCTATGCGTAGGTCCTTGGTCTTTTTCACCGACTTGATGAACGGCGTGGCGGCATCGACGTCCACCAGCAGCCCATAGGCTTCCACCACGGCCCACCCTTCTGTGGGCAACTTGTCGATGCGCTTGCCGCGGCTGCCAGCACGCAGCCACAGCATCGGCGCGATGCGCCCGAAAGCGCGGTTGTGGTTTACGGAAATGGGTGTTTCGTAGGTCAGGGTGAAGAACTCGGCATTTTCCTCGAAGCCATCTTCCATCGGAAATTCGTCGGTGAACTTGTAATCGCCATTGATAGGGTCGCCACTGGGGGTTTTGCCGGTAACGGCAGCTTGCACGCGCGGCTTGGTGATGTAGTCGCAAATACCGTGCTGTTCCCATTCGGCATCACCAGGGCGCAGCCTCTTCTTGCAAAGTGCATCCTGCTCGAAGGCAGCAACTTCGTTGTTGGTAACAGAAATGCACTGACGGCGACCGCTATCCTGACGGTTTAAGCGCATCACGGCATGGGCAGTGGTGCCAGAACCTGCAAAAAAGTCCAGGATGACAGCTTCCGGCTTATTCGCAACAAAGAAACGCAATGAATCCTCAACTGCGTAAAGTGACTTGGGAAACGGGAAACGCCTGTCAGGAATTAGTTTTGAGATAATGAGTGAACCACCATTTTCAGCATTATGAGACTGCATGTTCCAAACACGCTTCGGAATAACACCTTTTTGCTCTCGGTATATCGCTTGTACCGCGCCATCCTCGTCACGCCCAGTGACCTCAATACGACCATCCTGAATCGCATCAACTGTTCCGCTGGGTAAATAGTGGATTGCCGCTTTTCGCTGGCCAGGTTTGTAGCTTCTTGAACGAATAAAGCCATCTTCCAAGTATCTTTTTGCGGTGTCAGGTGTTATCCCCCATAGTCCCTCACTGCCATTGGGGCGTAAAGGCCACACAGCAAATGTCCCACTTGGCGCTTCAACCAAGTTCCTGTCAACATCATCAGATATCGGATCACCAATGGAGTAAATGTATCCCGAATTTGCATCAATGAATATCGGATAGAACTGGTTAGGTCGTGCACCTCGCCGCGCAGTCGGCTCGCGGCGGCGCAAGCCAAGCCAATCAATTTCACGACCAATTGTTTCTTTTGCAGAACGCGATTCGTTGAGCATGTTCTGCTCTCCAAGCTGGACAACTGATCCCCCAATACGAACAAAGTAGACAAACTCCTCGACACGAGAGAATTGACCAACTCGCGCAACACCCTTTGCGCTGATGACGGATGTAATCATTTCGATGGCTGCTTCTGGAAATAACTGTTCCAACAGCAGCCCCAGCCGCAGGTACTCCTTCTCGTCGATAGTGACGATCAAAACTGAATCCGTAGGATTGAGCAGCTCTTTTGCGACAAGCAAACGGCGCTCCATCATCGCGAGCCACTTGCTGTGCCGATAGAGATCATCGCCCTCAACATAATCGTTGTTGTATTTCCAGTCCTTCGCCCCGGTGTTGTACGGCGGGTCAATGCAGATGGCATCCACCTTGCCCCGATGCGTGTAGGTCAACGCCTTCAGCACATGGTAGTTCTCGCCATTGATGACCGTGTGGAATGGTTTGTCACCGCCCCGTCGCACCTTGCCGGTGCTGACCAGGCCCGGATAGATTATGTCGCGAAACTCGGCCACCACCACCAGATCCTCCAGTGCCACAGTCTGCGTTTGCGCCTCTGCCGCGCCCAACAACTCCAGATCGGCTACCCTACCGCCACTAGCCTTGTGGATAGCCTTCACCTGCCAAAGCCGTTGGTCGCCTTTCTTCGTCGAACCACGCTCCGGCAGCACGCGCACCTTGTCGCCCTTGCGGATGGGCCGCTGCGGCAGTTCCACGGCCTCCGGGCGGTGGCGCTCGAAATTCAGGCCAAAAGACAGGCGCGAGGACAGCACCTTGTACTCGCGCTCCAAGTCCGCCCCCATTTGAGGGTCCTTGGCCTTAGCTTGCGCAATGAGGTCAGTAAGTCGAGACACTTGATCTCCTTAGTTGTGGCAACACAGATGCCCCGCTTCTATTACCAAGATTTTGAGACCGCTGAGGGTCAGGGACCGCATCTTCATCCTCCAGTAGAGGGAAGTGGGTGAATTCCAATGATTAGTGCAGCTCGGAGTATTTTTTGCTCGATCCCTTCGCCTTCGCCACAGGATACTTCGCTTCATTCAACGCGATCTTCTTTTCAACCTCATTCAGCAAGTCGATCTTGTACTCCTCACAGAGATAGGTGAGGAAGATGAAAATATCAGCAAGCTCTTCTTTTACGTTCTTGAGTTCTTCTGCGGTGAGATTGCGGGACTGCTCGGTCGTCTTCCAGAGGAAGTTTTCAAGCAGTTCCCCCGCTTCAATGGAGAGGGCTTCGGCGAGGTTCTTAGGATCATGGAATTGCGCCCAGTCGCGCTCGTTTCGGAATGAGATGATCTTTTTCTGGATTGCTGCTAAATCAGCCATCAGCCCCCCTGAACGCAGATAGCCTTTACTTGTGCAGACTTTACTATATGTTCCTACAAAAGGCAAGAAACGGATTAGGGTGTGTTACGGAGCAATTTCACTCTTGCCGGTTGCGGTTTTCCGTCGGATTGTGTAAGATTTCCGCAATCATGCTTTATTACATCGCCAAACGGGTCCTCCTGTTCATCCCCACGCTCCTCGGGATCACCCTCATCACTTTTCTCCTGATGCAAGCCCTCCCCGGCGATCCGGTGCAGGGCATGGCCGGCGAACGCGCGAATCCCGAGACCCTTGCGCGGATCCGGGCCGAACTCGGCGCCGACCGGCCGCTTCCGCTGCAGTACCTTGGCTACCTCAAGCTCCTCGCCCAGGGGGAGCTCGGCAGGTCCTACTACACGAACCGCAAGGTCGCCGATGATCTTCTTCAGAAGTTCCCGAACACCCTCAAGCTCGCGGTAACCGCGATCCTGTTCGCCTCGGTGGGCGGCATCTTCCTCGGGACCCTTTCCGCGGTCAAGCGCGGCACCATCTGGGACAAGATCGCGTCGGTCATCTCCGTCGGCGGCATCTCGATACCCGTGTTCTGGCTGGGGCTTACGCTCATGCTCATCTTCGCGCTCTACCTGCGCTGGCTCCCGCCGTCAGGCATGGGGAACGGTTCATTCGCCTATCTTGTCCTTCCGGCAATGACCCTCGGCGCCTATTCGCTGGCCTACATTGCCCGCATCACCCGCTCTTCGATGATCGATTCGCTCTCGCAGCCCTATATCGCCACGGCGCGGGCCAAGGGCCTTCCGGAGTTCACCGTCATAGCAAAACACGCGCTTAAGAACTCGCTCATCCCGATCGTGACCATTATCGGCCTCGATCTCGGCTCCTATCTGAACGGCGCGGTCCTGACCGAGACGATCTTCGGCTGGGACGGCATCGGCAGGTATGCCCTCGACGGCATCATGAAACGGGACTATCCCGTCATCATGGGCGTCGTGCTTTTCGGCGCCGTTGTCTTCGTTGCCATGAACCTCCTGGTCGACATCACCTATCGCTACCTCGACCCCCGGGTCCGGGTATCGGGCACGGATGAACCCCTATGATGCACAACGAGATTCTGCAGGAGCTCAGATCGAACAAACTGGTGCTGGCCGCGTTTATCGTGCTGGCGCTGCTCATCGTGACCGCGCTCACCAGCCCACTCCTCATCAAATATGTCATCAAGCATGATCCCCTTGCCATGGACCTGGACAGCCTCCGGCAGCCTCCGAACAGCTCACACCTCCTGGGCACGGATAACAAAGGAAGGGACATCCTTTCCCGTATCGTTCATGGCGCACGCATCTCATTAACGGTCGGCATTACCGCGTCGCTGTTTTCTCTCTGCATCGGGACGATTGCCGGCCTTTTGGCCGGCTATTTCGGCGGCAAGATCGACATGGTCCTTTCCCAGATCTTTGATATTTTTCTCGCTTTTCCCAGCCTTCTTTTTGCCATCGGGATCAGCGCGATCATGCCGCCTGGCCTCGCGTCTGCCATGCTCGCGATCACGATCGTAAGCTGGGCCGGGTTCGCCCGTCTCGTGCGCGGGCTCACCCTCTCCCTCAAGGAACAGACCTATGTCGAGGCCTCGCGCGCCATCGGCGCCACGACCGGAAGGATCCTGTTCCGGCACATTCTGCCCAATGCGCTGCCGCTCCTGCTGGTGGCAGGCAGCCTTCGCGTGGGAGGATTCATCCTGCTCGAAGCGGCCCTCTCGTTCCTCGGCCTCGGTGTCCAGCCGCCCACGCCCACCTGGGGCTCGATGATCAGCTTGAACAGGATGTACATCAACTCCGCGCCCTGGATGGTCATATTCCCCGGTCTCGCCATCAGCATTACGGTGATATCTTTCAATATCCTGGGTGACTTCCTGCGCGACAAACTGGACCCGCGGATGCAGATGTAAACATCAGTTATCCGTAGGGGTAACCCTATGTGGTTACCCCTGATCAGGGCGGCCACGCAGGGCCGCCCCTACAGCATCAAAAGAATTTATTTTGTTTTCTCGGTCTTCGGTATTTTCTCCTAACTATGGCCATCGATCACATTTATCCCAAAAAATCCCTCGGCCAGAACTTCCTCAAGGACCCGCACTATCTCGGGAAGATCGTCGAGGCTGCGCGGATCGTGCCGCAGGACCAGGTGATCGAGATCGGTCCGGGACTGGGCCACCTGACGAGGGCCCTTGCGGAAACCGGATGCAGGCTGCTGCTCATCGAGCTGGATGACCGGCTCGTCCCGCGTCTTCGCGAGGAATTCGGGTCCCGCCCGTCGGTCCAGATCGTTCATGCCGACACCCTGGTATTTGATTACGGCGGACTTTCCGGCGCCTGGAAGGTAGTCGCCAACCTTCCTTATTACATTTCTACCCCCATCATCCAGAGGCTCATCGCGCAGCGCGGACGGTTCACCACGCTCACCTTGATGCTCCAAAAGGAGGTTGCACAGCGCATCGCCGCCGATCCAGGCGGCAAGGAATACGGGTTTCTCTCCGTGCTGGTGCAATACGCGGCGGTGCCCCGCCTTGAATTCTTTGTGCCTGCCGAAGCGTTCACGCCGAAACCGAAGGTGGACTCAACGGTCCTGACCCTGACCATGCGTGAGCGGCCGGTTACCATCGCGAATGATGAGGCGCTTTTTCTGCGCGTGATAAAAGCGGCCTTTTCCCAGCGGCGGAAGACGCTCCGGAATTCATTGGGCCAGTTGGGTTATCCCGTGGAAGTGATGAGCGCGGTAATGGATGGGGCGGGGATCGATCTGGGACGCCGCGCCGAAACGCTGAGCGTTTCCGAGTTCTGCCGGCTGGCGAATTTCCTGGGAAGCGGGAATAGTGAAAGCGCAAGGAAACCTCGTAGCTAAGGAAGCCACATTCAACTCAAAATGGCAATACTCTTCTGCCACGAAGGCACTAAGACTCGAAGTAAGTCCATAATCTAATACAAACGCATTTAGATTCGTTACTGATTTGCCCCTCACCTTTGTCCTCTC
>CAYPOT010000103.1:0-12527 GCA_964412455.1 uncultured Nitrospiraceae bacterium
CCGAGCCTTTGTTTCTGTGACCATACCTTGCCTTTTCAACTTTATTACGAATGAATCAATGTATTTATCCTGCGCCTTATCCGCCTTGATCATAACAAGATCCGCCGTTATCCGTGTCCAAGACCTTTCTCCCCGTCGCCGCTTCCCCGCGTCAATGATTTCTCAGTCCTTCCTCACCACTACGGGTTCCAGCCCTTCCAGGGCCAGTTTGCCCGCGATGCGTTCGGCCTTTTCCTCGCTGGGATATGCCCCGACCAGGACGCGGAAGAATTTCGCCACGTTCGATTCATGGGCGATGATGTACACCGTCTCATACTTCCGCTGGAGCCGCGATCTGAGCGTCTTCGCGTTCACTTCCTCGGTAAAGGCCGCGGCCTGGACCGTATATACGCCGGGGTCCCCGACAGGCTCAAGGCACTCGATCTCCACCCGCGCCGTGCCCTGCGAGACAAAACCAAGTTCCTTCGCGGCGCCAAAGGAAAGTTCCAGCACCCGGCCCGTCACAAAGGGTCCCCGGTCGCTGATCCTGACCTTGATGCTCTTGAAGTTGTCGAGGTTGGTGACGTTCAGGACCGTTCCCAGCGGCAGGGTGCGGTGGGCAGCAGAAATACCGTTCTGTTCGAAGGTCTCGCCGCTCGCCGTGGTCCTGCCCTGGAAGCCACTTCCATACCACGAAGCCACGCCGGTCTCCCGGTAGACCGCGTCTGAAACGGGCGGCGGGACGGGTGCAGACAGGGCCGGAGCGAGCGTTTCTTCGTGGGGCGTTTTCCCGGCACAGGAAACGACGACAAATACGGCGCAGGCGGCGAGCATCCAGCACGTAAACCGCTTCATTGAGAGGTCCCCGATAGCGGCGTTATGCCGATGCCGGGGCCGCGGCCGCAGCCTTCTTCGCCTTCTTGCCGACGGTCTTGTAGGTCTTGGCAGCGCGGAGCTTCCGCTGGGCACGCTTCACTTTCTTGGCAGCCGTGCGTGCTTCGGGATCTCCCCTTTTGCCGGCGCTCTTCTCGGTCTTCTCTTTCGCCTTCGCCTTAAGCTTTGTTATCTTCGCTGCAAGTTCTTCCTTATTCACCTTTACCACGGTACACCCTCCTGTTTCGTTCATCATGATTTACCCAGAACACATCGCCCTGTAGGCCGCACAATAATAGACCAACCACCACGATAAATCAAGGCTTTTCCTCCTCCTTTTCCTTGCCCCGGGACCGGGATTGAGGATATAATACCGCTCCATGAAAGGATACCTCTTTAACAGTCTGCTCGTTGTTGCCGGGAGCATGCTTGGCTTGCTCGCGGGGAAGAAGGTCCCTGACGGTGTGAAGGACGCCGTATTCAACGCGCTGGGGCTGGTAACGCTCTACGTGGGTCTCAAGATGGGCCTGAACGGAACGGATGTCATCCCCATTGTCTTCAGCCTGACGCTGGGAACGGTCGCCGGAAGCGCCTTGCGGCTGGAGGACCGGACCAGCGGGGCCTTGAAGCGGCTGAACGGCGCGTATCTCGCCGGCAAGTACGATACCGAAGGGTTCCTCGTGGCGAGCACGCTGTTCTGCGTGGGGTCCATGACCATCATAGGCTCGCTGAAGGACGGCCTCTCCAATGACGGAACGCTTATCCAGACCAAGTCCGTCATGGACGGATTCGCCGCTTTTTTACTTACCGCGCATTACGGCGCTTCCGTGGCGTTCTCGGCGGTGACCGTGCTCGTGATCCAGGGGGCACTCACGGTGTTCGCGAAGCACCTGACCTTTCTCACGGCCCCCCGGATGATGAGCAACATCGACGGCGTGGGCGGCATCATCGTCCTGGCCATCGGCCTGAACATCCTGAAGCTGAAACAGACGAAGACCATCGACATGCTGCCGGCGCTGGTCCTGATCGTGCTGTACGGGTTGTTGGTCGGGTAACATGGATTGGTGAAATCTTGAATAAACGATCTTTGCCACTCATTCCGTCATTCCCGCCCCTGCTTCAATCATGCTGGGGCAGGCTCCGGCGGGAATCCAGGGCTTTCAAATCGTTACTGGATCCCCGATAAGAGCTCTCGGGGATGACGACCGGTGAACGGAAAGAGCGTCTTTCTTATGGAATCAACTCAACTACACCGCATTCATACTAAACTGGCCCCGCTCCTGACGGACCCCGGAGAGCTTTTTCTCGTGGTGTCCATCGAGGAACAAGCGCTCCTCGTTTGCGCAAACGATACGATCATCGAACGCTATGACGCCTCCACCTCCCGCTTCGGCAACGGCAACCGCGAGAACTCGCTCAAGACACCGCTTGGCCTTCATCGGATCAAGGAGAAGTTCGGGGCCGGCGCTCCTCCCGGCCGCGTATTCAGGGACCGCGAGGACACGGGCGAAGACTGGGACCACATCCAGAACGGAGACAATCTGATCCTGACCCGCATCCTGCGGCTCGAAGGCCTCGAGGAGGGGATCAACAAGGGGCCGGGTGTGGATTCCTATGAGCGCTACATCTATATCCACGGCACCGGACGGGAGGACCTGATCGGCACTCCCCTTTCGCACGGGTGCGTCTGCCTGCGCAACCACGACATCATCCGTCTGTTCGAAACGGTCAAGGAAGGCACGCTCGTGTACATCGATCCGCCGCCCGTCGTTATCAACGAACGCCCATGCCGCAGCGTCCATTTCACCGGTATTTTCGGCAGCGGCATGAGCGCGCTGGCGCAATACCTTCGCTTTCAGGGTATCTCGGTATCCGGTTCCGATCGTTTTCATGCAAGCGAGGACACTGCCTCCATTCAGCGATCGCTTGAAGGGCTCGGGTGCGCCATCGTTCATCAGGATGGTTCGGGTGTGGGCGCGGATACCGATGTTGTCTGCCTCTCAACTGCAATAGAAGACTCGAACCCCGACATCGCTGCTGCGCGCAGCCGCGACATTCCCATCATCCATCGCTCAGACCTTCTTGCGGCGATCATCGGCACGAAGAAGACCATCGCCGTCGCCGGCACGAGCGGCAAGTCCACGGTGACCGCGATGATCTTCGAATTTCTGACAGCCTGCGATAAATCTCCTTCCCTCCTGAGCGGCGCGGCCCTGCGCAGGCTCGAAAAGCAGGGGCTCATCGGCAATGCCTGGAGCGGCGGCTCAGACATTCTGGTCGTGGAGGCTGACGAAAGCGATGGAACGCTGGTCAAATACCGTCCCGACGCCGCGGTCTTCCTGAATGTTTCGAAGGACCACAAGAGCATTGACGAGATAATGAAGATGTTCAAGATGCTGGTTGCAAACACTCCCTGGACGGCATCCAATGCCGACGATCCGATCCTTGCTTCCCTACCCGCGACCGTGCGCTTCGGCCGGAATGGTTCGGGCTCGTGGCGGCCGGACCGGGAAGAGTTCCTGCCGGCGTCGGTCAAGCTTTTCAGGCGCGGCGTTGAATATCATCTTCCCCTCCCGGGCGAGCACAATCTTGAGAACCTGGCTGCGGCGCTCTGCGTGTGCGAGCATTTCGGATGCGAGCCTGCAGTGCTCGCTGAAGCGGTAAAGAATTATGAGGGCGTTGCTCGGCGCTTTTCCGTAACGCAGACGAAGCAGAACGTCCACGTGGTCGACGACTTCGCTCATAACCCGGCAAAGATAGCGGCTGCTGTTCGCGCCAGCCGGGGCCTTTCGAAGCGCGTCATCGCCATCTACCAGCCGCACGGGTTCGGTCCAACCCGGTTCTTGAAGGATGAGTACATCGCGACCTTCCGGACGACTTTCGGGCGGAAAGATTCGCTCTATCTCCTGCCGATCTATTATGCCGGAGGCACTGCGCAAAAGGATATCTCGTCAGACGATATTATAGAAGGCCTTGGCACCGTAGTTTTCAATGCACAAGCTGTAAAGAGTCGAAACGAGCTCTTGACCAAACTTAAAGCTGAGGCGAGACCGGGAGACTGCGTTCTTCTCATGGGAGCCCGAGACCCGTCGCTGCCTGCGTTAGTGAATAAAATTGTGGACATATTTGGCGGGGAACAGCAAACTTGATCCGATCCTCCGGGAGGTCCCATGCCGGAATATGAAGGCGTCGTCATACGGCCGCCCAGCGAGGCCGACAGCCTGATCCTCCAGTACACCATCGGGTGTTCTCACAATCAGTGCATCTTCTGCCCCGCGTACAAGCAGAAGCGCTTCCGCGTCCGCGGCCTCGCCGAGATGGAGCAGGACATCCGCGGCTGCCTTCCGGACTTTGCCTATACGCGGCGGGTCTTCCTCGCCGACGGCGACGCGCTCGCCGCGCCCCTTCCCGACCTGCTCGCGCTCTTCTCGCTTCTGCGTTCTTCCTTTCCCAGGCTCCAGCGGATCGGCATGTATGCCAACACGCAGAACATCCTGAGAAGATCGGTGGCGGAACTGCAACAGCTCCGCGAGGCGGGGCTCGGCATCCTGTACCTGGGTATTGAGAGCGGGGACGATGAACTGCTCGTCTGGATGAAAAAGGGCGTGACCGCGGCAGAGATGGCCGAAGCAGGCCGGCGCGTCAAGGATGCGGGCATCAAGCTTTCCGTCACGGTCCTGCTCGGGATCGGCGCGGCCGGCAGGAGCGGCGAACATGCCCGGCTGACCGGGAAGCTGCTTTCCGCCATCGATCCCGACTATGTGGGCGCCCTCACGACGATGGTGGTGAAAGGAACTCCGCTGTACGACCTTCAGCAGCAGGGCAGGTTCCAACTGCCCTCCGCCTTTGCCGTCCTCTCGGAACTCGCCGAGATGCTCAGCCACACCGGGATGACCCGCGGACTTTTCTTCGCGAACCATGCCTCGAACTACCTTCCCGTCCGCGTCCGCATGCCCGCGGAGCGCGACAAGACCGTAGATATGATCCGGACGTTCGTGCGGGAAGCGGATGCGTCGTTCCTGAAACCGGAAGGGATGAGGCGGCTGTAAGCGGCTGTAAGAGGGAGGGAGAACGTTATTGATCAGATTGCAAGAACGCAAGAGGTCCACAGGTGGTTCTGCAACAGATGAACAAGGGAGAGGGTACTTCATGATCAAGGGGCAGCAAAGAGTCCCTCCCCTTGCCAAGGGATCAGGCCCCTCGCCCGTCATTTCTCTGCTTCGGCCGGATCTGCCTGGGTCTGATCCGGTGCGATCCCCTCCATCAGTTCCTGTTTGATGAACTCCCGCACGAACGACCGCTCCTTCTCGCCGATCTTCAGGAACTTCACGGCCATGCCAGGGATCTTGCGCTTGTCCGCGCCGAAGTTGTTGAACAGGACCTGCCCCTCGACCCGGATCATCCAGCCCGGCGCGTTCGGCAGGTAGAAGGTAAGAGGAAGGATACTGCCGAGCGCGAGCGGGATCGTGGCGCTCACGAACATCCCCTGCTCCGAGAGGGCGGTTATCATGGCGTCCCGTGCGCCGTCCTCCGGCCGCTCGTCCCCCACGACCACGTCCAGGGCGGTCGCCAGGCGGACGAAGCGACGGGGCTTCGCCTGGGTGGCCCCCTCGACCGTTGCATACAGCTCTTCGAGACTGCAGGGATGGCGCAGGAACGCGGAGCACCCGGCATCGTCGCAGGCCTGCTGGACCTCGGGCGAGCGATTGGACGTGTAGACGATGAACGGGACGTTTCGCGTCCGGTGATCGAGTTTCATCCGTTTCAAAAGTTCAAGTCCGGTCATCAGGGGAAGGTCGTAATTGGCGATGACGACCAGCGGAACGGTCAGTTCCAGAAAGAGCAGTGCGTCCTCCGCTGTCTTGGCCATGATGACGTGGTACTTCATCCGCTGCAGGAAGATGCTGGTATAGAATTGCCGCATGGGCCGGGCATCCACGACCAGGATGATCTGCTGGTGCGAGCCCTGTTCCTTTGGAGCGTTCCGCGGCATTGTCCCGCTCATAGACCCCTCCCGCCTGCCTGAACAAAAAAGTGCATCAGCTGGAGGAGATTACTACGAATGAACAGCCTTTGCAAGGAATTCGATGGGGTGTTATGGGGGTTTTGAAACTCCCTTCGGCAAGCGGCCGGGACTCAAATTGTAATGAGGTCCGGCATCCCGAAGAAAGAAAAGCGGAACAGGAAACGGCAGGTTACTTCTTTTCGGCCTTCATGAGCCGGTCGTACTTCTCAGCGCCGACGCAGTCCTTGGCGAAGGCGCACCATTCGACGCAGGACGTGCCCATGGGCCGGGCGTTGATATGGCCGCACTTCTTGCACGCCGAATCAGGCTCATCGGTCCAGATCTCCATCTTTTCTCCGCACTTCTGGCACCGGATGTCCTCCGGCTTCGGGGTGCGTATCTCTGAGCTGCCGGGGCAGCCTTCACTGAATAATCCCATGGTCTTATTATACCTCTTGTCGTGGGAAAAGATATGATGCAGGTCATAGTGCGGATGGGGAACAAGGTCATAGGTCATAGGTCATAGGTCATAGGTCATAGGTCAGAGGTCGAGACAGAGAGTTCCTTTCCTTTCCCTTCCCCCCAATCACCTATCACCATCCCCCTATCACCTATCCCCTATCGCCTGATCCTACAGCTTCACCTCGAACTCCAGTTCCTTATCACTAAAAAAGAACCGCTTTCGGACAACCTTTACTTTGATTATATCACCTTTGTTCTTGAAGAAAAGAGCGGTCTTTATGTCCGGTATGGTCTTCACGGGAACGCCATCCAGGGCAAGCAGTACGTCATCGGCCCTGATCCCGGCCGCCCTGGCCGGGCTGTCCTTCACGAAGTCATGAAAGAGCAGCCTCCCGTTCTCTTCTTTGAACATGGCCATGAGCTTCGGCGCGGTCATGCCCTCGAGGGGCTGCGGAAAGATGATAAAGTCGGCGATGTCCCTTTCGATCTCCCCGTCGTTCAGGATGATAGTGTACGACAGGCCGTTCCTCCGGAATGCCCGCTTCGGTATGCCCGCACCGTAGACCAGGTGACCGCCTCCGGCGACCACCGCCATCTGGTGGTCAGGGTTCTTTTTGAAATATTCATCGATCGACTCGGCCATGGTCTCGTCCCAGAGCACCTGCGCCTGCAGGAAGAAATCGAAGCTTTTCGATTCGGCGTTCCGGTGCCGGTCGAAGACCTGCCGGATGCGCTGACGGTAGTCCTCGTCGGAAAAATCCGTCTCCCGCGGAAGCTCCTTCCGCTCCTCATCGGTGAGCGCATCCATGCCTTCCCTGGACACTTTCTCGGTGATCTCTTTTCTCAGGTTCAGGGCAACGACCGGGACCCGGGCCTGCCGGGCAAAATCAAGGATCGGTTTGTACAGGTTGTAGTCAAAACCCCAGCGCTTGTAATACTCTGCCCCGGTCAGGAACTCCCGCTCATCGATGGCGCCGCTGATATAGTCGTCCAGGGTCTTCTGGAACGGCCGCTGGAACATCTCCATACCGATGGCGAACCTGGCGTTCCTTGCATGCAGCGCCCGGATGATCTGGAGCTGGACAGTGTGGTTGCTGAACCGGTCATGATACTCGCCGACGTACACGATCTTCTTTGCGGCGGCGCTTTCAATGACGTCCGAAAGTTTCCTGAGCAGGGAAAGGTCGACGACCGGCGGCTCGTCCCGGAACTCCATGATGATCCCCCTCTCTGAAGGGGCGATCTTCTTGTCGATATTTTTCCCCTTCACGAACGCGAGACTGCTGTATTTCCCGTAATGGGATATCTTCGGGAACGCCATCTCGGCCTCATTGGCAGATGCCGCATGGAATATTCCCACGACCTTTTCGGGGTTCCAGGGGTTCTTCCGCATCTCGAGGCTGAATCCGGAGGTCGAGGCGGCAGTCGTTCCGAACAATCGGCCGAGCACGGGGTTGTCGGCGCCGAGAACGACAAGGTTTGACGCTTTGAGAACAGCGTCCGTCAGGCCCTTGCCCGTCCCCTCGTCCCCCTTCTTCTCCGTTGGGCGGTCTTCTTGTTTTGCGAAACCCCTAAGAACGGCCTGGTAATTATTGATCCCCGCTTCCGTCGCCGTGATCACCGGCGCGTCGTCCCCGATGAGACGCGCGATCACCGGAGGCATCTCGTCGTCCGTCAGTTTCCTGGCCAGATCATACTCTCCGTCGATGACCGCCGTTGCCGGCTCTTCGTCCACCAGGAGCGTCAAGCCCTTCCTGTCGGCGTCCAGGACAACCACGTCCTTCTTCCCGCCGCCCCGCAGGTACGAGATGGTCACCGGGAGGTCCAGGGGAATGGCGCTGTTCATCCGTGCCACATCGATGGTTATCTCGAATTTCCCGCTTTTCCGCAGGACCGAGGCATGCTCCACGCGGACCTCCGGAAGGCCTTTCCCGTCGAGCCATTGCGTAAAGAACGCCGACAGGTCCTTTCCGGACCGCTTCTCAAAGGCGGTCTTGATATCGTCCCACGAAGCCGCGCGGAACTGCCGCTCCGCGATGAGCTGCTTCAGCGAAGCGAAGAACTGCTCGTCGCCGGTCATGGTCCGGAGCATATGGAAGACCATGGCGGACTTGCCGTAGCCGATGGAGCGCGAGGCAAGGTCCGACCGGCTCCGGAACTCGCGGAGCGTCATATCGTTCTTCTCATTCACGTAGGCCGCGTAATTGACCAGGAGCTGCTTGCGGTACTCCGCCCCCTTGCCCTTCTGCTCCTCGTAGCGGTGGTCCGCCAGGTAGGTGGTCAGCCCTTCGCACCAGTTGCCTCGTTCGTCGTCGACGTAGACCGAATTGCCGAACCACTGGTGCAGGATCTCGTGGCCCAGGGACGTCTCTACGATGAACGGGAGCCGCACCACATCCTGCCCGAGCAGGGTGAAGGTGGGCATGGAATAACCGGTGGGCAGGAAATTTTCCACGATGGAGAACCGCTTATAGGGATAGGGGGCGAGCAGTTTTTCGTACTGTTCCAGATAGTTCTTCGCGTAGCGAAGATAGGTCTTTGCAAGTTCCCGGTCCTCCTTAAAAAAGTACGCGATAAGTTCGATAGCGCCATGGCGCTCCCGGGTGATCTCATAGCGGTCCGTGGCAACAAGGGAAAGCCCGTCGACGGGATGGGGAAAGTCGAAGGTGAACAGCGTGCCGTCGCCATTCTTTTCCCCGGTGATGGTCTCTGCCTCCGATATCGCCTCGTATCCCGCCGGGAGCTGCGCCGTGACCTTCCAGCGGGCAAGCCCCTCGGGCTGGGGATACCAGGTCCCGGTGAGCGAAATGCCCCGTTCATCGATGGTGCTCGATACGACGCCGTAGTTCCGATCGCCCAGGGCGACGCCGCCCATGAAGGTCCCCTCGTACCGGATCTCCGCGATACCGTCCTCGACAGGTGTGATCGTCAGCCTGCCGTCTTTGACCGAAGACTTCATGTCCCGGCCGTTCAAGGACAGTGGGCCCACGATAAGGTGCCCGGTCCGGAACGCCAGTTCCTGGCCTGCACGCACCGGCACTTTGACGCTCCCCGTGATCTTTGACCGGGAGACCTCAAAGGAAACGTCAAGCCGGTACTCCCGGTGGTCCGGAACTGAGGGTTCGCCTGCCAGGACGATGCAGGGCAGAAATAGCATACTAAGGTACAAACAATAGTTCATGAGTGTCGATTCCTCTCGCAGGAAAGTCTGTGCGAGATGAATAATACCAAATATTCACGGACTTAGCCATTACTTTCCGGACGTTCCTGTTTGCGCTTCCTGCGGCAGATCGCGATTATTTCTTCCAAACCACGATAAATTATCTTGAATTTGCTATGATAGGTTACTATAATATGCGGCATTCTAAAAAAGGGGGCTCTCGATGATGCCCCGATGTCCATGACATCACGAGAGCCGTCATCGGGTCAGGAGGAATGAAGGACCATGGCAGTAAAAAAGAAGGCCAAAAAAAAGGCTGCAAAGCCCGCGTCAAAGAGATCGGTGAAGAAACCTGTCCGCACCGCCGCAAAGAAAACGGTCAAGAAGAAGACGGCGAAGAAGGCTGTAACAAGAACAGCAAGGAAAGCGGTGAAAAAAGCAGCGAAGAAGTCCGTGAAACGGGCCGCTGTCGCGTCCCCTGCTTCTCAGCGGATGCCGGCGACCGTGTCAAAGCGGAAGGACATGCTCAAAAAACTTCTGCTCACGAAGCGAAATGATGTGGTCCAGGGCCTTGAGGTCCAGATGGGCCGCAAGCTCACCCACGATTCTGGACAGAAGATCGACTCCGCCATGGACAGCGGCGACCAGTCGGCCCAGGACGTTGACCAGGGCATCGATTATTCCCTGCTCGAAATGAAATATGAGCAGTACAAGGACATCGCCGACGCCTTCCGCAGGCTGGAGAACAACAGCTACGGCATCTGTGAGGAGTGCAGCAGCGAGATCAGCATCAAGCGGCTTGAGGTGAACCCCCTTGCGCGGTACTGCATCGAGTGCAAGACCCGCAAGGAAGAACTGGAGAATATCCAGAAAGAAGAAACGCGGTTCAAGGAGTAAGTTCCAAAACACAAATAGCAAATAGCAAACAAATCTCAAATTTCAATGACCCACAGATCAGACCGGTCCGGGTTGTTCGAATTTGATGCTTGAATATTATTTGATATTTGTGATTTGCTGATTGGTTTTTTTCTGCGGTTTTTCTTGACAAAAACGCCGTGATTGAGTATTTTAACCATCTGCAATTTCACACGTGGCGGTGTAGCTCAGCTGGTAGAGCAGGGGAATCATAATCCCTGTGTCCGGGGTTCGAGTCCCTGCACCGCCACCATTTTTTCCCTTCCCCTCAAACACCGCTTGACTTGACTCGCCCTTTCCTCTACACTTCATATCATGCTGAAAACGTTGGATGAAATACGCGTACGGATCATTGCCTCGTACGGCCCTGACCGGATCATTCTCTTCGGCTCCCGGGCTGCGGGAACACTATCACGGATGAGAGCGATTATGACCTGCTCATTCTCAAGGACACCCATGCTCGGCCGATAGACCGGAGGGTCGAGGTGAAAACGATCCTTCAGGAACGCGCCGTGCCTATCGAGATCATGGTCCATACGCCGCAGGAGATGAACTACCTCTATTCCATAGGCAGTCCATTCATCGAAGAGGTCATCGAAACAGGGAGGGTTATATACAATAAATGCAACCAGCTCGGCGCGGATAGTGAGAAATGACAAAGAAGACCTACCTTTTCCAGCTCACAGCCGAAGATAGAAAACGGCATGAGCACACGGTCGATAAGGGGAAAGTGATTGCCTTCTCGGTACAGTACGAAATCCTCCATCAAGGGAAATGGATGCCGGTGGTTCGATATGATACAGCGCATGGATTCTCCCATAAGGACATCATCAAGCCCGACGGCACCCAGGAAAAGATGCTGCTCGGAGTTGCCGATTACAACGAGGCGCTTATCCTTGCCGACGAAGACATCAATAAAAACTGGGTAAAATACCGTGAGCTGTTTTTACGGAGGACGCGGAAATGACGAATGAAGAGCTTTTCAAAAAAAATCAGACACTCTCTACGGAATTTGAGCTTTATCTCCTGGAACACCCGGAGGTCGAGGAAAAGATCCCTGATGGCGCGCTGATCGTGCTTCTTCCCGATTATGACCAGGAACTGTCGACAAAGAACCGGGAGTTGGCGGAGGCGAACCGCGAAAAGGGAAAGCCGGTCGTCTACGTGCGCGTACAGAATATGCGGGCATCGCGAATAGAAGGCCTGAGCCTGCAAGTTGCTTGATCGCTCGACTGAGGAAGGAGATAAGAATGTCAATTCCAAAGTCTGACCCCATCGGTCCCCTGTTGTGACCTTCCCCGCGTGTTACGAGTACCAGGATTCTTTCACTTGAAGAAGGAACCGGTTTTAACCCACCTGATAGAAGCAAACGACATTCCAGCATACACCGTGCAACAGATCATTGACGGCCTGGGCCTGGTAATGGTTACACCGGAAGCCGCCACACCGTCTCCAGGAGCGTCACAGACCGCCACAGCAAGCAAAGGGTATGAGGGAGGGCAGGAATGGTCTGATGTAGTCAGATTGCCGTATACGGATTCTTACAGTAGATATTGATAGATCGTTCAGGCGCGGTGACTCAGGAGCGAAGTTCTTACCATTGCTTAATAAAAAGATATTCGCTATACTTACCCAAGTTAGTAGTAAACTAAAGGGGGGGCTTAGAATGAAAAGTTTATTTTTATCTACTGTCACCAGCATTGTTATCTTATTAGTGTTGTCCTGCGGTGGAGGAAAGGAGTCATCTTCATCTCAGCCGATAGTTCATACCAACTTTGCCGGTAATTGGAAAGCAGACGAATTAGATTACAGAGCCACTTTAAACCTAAATACATCAGACAATGTTCACTATACTGGTACTTTAAACCTTACCAGCAAAAACACCGGGCTTATTTTAACTGCTGATATTTCTGGAGCCCTTTCCTGGGGTTTTACTCAAAGTCCCACAATTTGTTCTTCTTCTTTAAGTAGAACATGGATGATAACCCCTTTCAGCAATATGCAAGGACACCTGTTTTCTTCCTCAGATAATATCTCTTATGCAGATGGTACATTATGGGATTACGCTACTGTCAATTATGATAATCTCGTAAGAACTCCGCTTTCATGATTCAGAGAAAAAAATGCGTGAAT
>CAYPOT010000104.1:0-12493 GCA_964412455.1 uncultured Nitrospiraceae bacterium
ATTCACGCATTTTTTTCTCTGAATCATGAAAGCGGAGTTCTTACGAGATTATCAACTATGATTGGCGCTGTAAAGATAAAAGAACTTACATAGTCCTTTCATAGGAATTTCAGCGAAAATCTGCGTTGAAGTCTTGACTCGTCTTTGTAGATCAATCCTGTTATCCTGTCAAAGTATTGCCATGCGTAGTTTTTCGTTCCAGCATGAATAGAACTTGATCCCTTAGATCACTATGCTCCTCATCAATCCCCCCGTAGCAAAACCTTCCGAGCCGCCGGCCGGCATCGCCAAGCTTGTGGGCGCGCTCCAGGCCCACGCGATCCCATGCCGCGTCCTCGACGCGAACCTTGAAGGCCTTTTTTATCTTTTAGAACAACCGTGCGCTGCGTCCGACACCTGGACCCGCCGCGCGGTCAAGGGCCTCCCGAAGAACCTCGCCGCTCTCCGCGACCCCGCGACCTACCGGTCACTTGACCGGTACAAGCGCTCCGTCCGGGACATCAACCGCGTGCTCGCGACGTCCAGTGGGAACAGCGGCGCCGTCCCGGGCCTGGCCGACTATCAGCACCAGACTTGGTCACCGCTGCGAAGCGCCGACCTGCTGGCGGCAGCGGAACATCCGGAGCAGAATCCCTATTATCCCTGGTTCAGCAAACGGCTGCCGGAGCTTCTTTCCGACGGGCCGGAGCGGTTTGTCGGGCTTTCGCTCAACTACCTGAGCCAGGCGCTCTGCGCGTTCGCCATGATCGGATATATCAGGAAGGAATTCCCCGGGTTGAAGATCGTCCTGGGCGGAGGACTGGTGAGTTCATGGATGAAGCGGCCGGATTGGAAGGACCCGTTCTCCGGTCTGGTCGATCACCTGGTCGCGGGCCCCGGAGAGGAGCCGCTGCTTTCCCTGCTTGGCGTCGAGGAAGGCCGGGGAAAGCACTATATGCCCGACTATGGTTCCCTGCCCCACGATCAGTATCTTTCTCCCGGCTTCATTCTTCCCTACAGCGGATCGAGCGGTTGCTACTGGAACAAATGTTCCTTCTGCCCTGAAACAGCGGAAGACAATCCCTATCATCCGGTTCCGGCTCATCGCGCCATGGACGATATCCGTTCGCTCGTCGCGGGAACGAGACCGGTCCTGCTCCACCTGCTCGACAACTCCATAAGTCCGGCGCTCATGCGAGCCCTCGCCGTCGACCCGCCCGGTGTCCCGTGGTATGGCTTTGCGCGGATCGGGCAGGACCTGACGGACCTCGACCACTGCAAAGCGCTCAAACGCTCCGGCTGCGTGATGCTGAAGCTGGGACTGGAATCGGGCGACCAGGGTGTGCTCGACCGGCTGCAGAAGGGGATCGACCTCGACATGGCGTCACGGGTTCTGAAAACCCTCAACAAAGCAGGCATCGCGGCTTATGTCTATCTGCTCTTCGGTACGCCGGAGGAGACAGAGACTGAAGCGAGAAAGACACTGGAGTTCACCGTCCGGCACGCCGACGCGATCGGATTTCTGAACCTCGCCGTGTTCAACATGCCGGTCTGTTCGCAGGAAGTGAAAGGGTATGATACCGAGAAGTTCTACGACGGCGATCTTTCACTCTATACCGGATTCACCCATCCCCGTGGCTGGGACCGGAATGAAGTGCGCCGGTTCCTGGACAAGGAGTTCAAGAAGCATCCTGCCGTATCGGCCATCCTGAAGAACGACCCACCCGTGTTCACCTCCAATCATGCGGCCTTTTTCGCGAGGCCCTAGCGGTGCGACAAGTTCCGAAGAACGTGCAACCACGATCAGACAATACTTTCACCAATATTATTTGTATCATGCATTTTATGATATGGTTTTGCGAAATGGTTCCTTCCCGTACCTTGCATTCGGTTGTCATATAAATGACGTCATGTTTCATGCAGTATTCTTAAATAAAATCCAGCATTTCTACACTACTCTGAAAGCAGCTTGACAACCCAATGCTTATACGATAGTATTGTCTTACTTAATTCTTACCTATTGGAGATGCGATCATGCTGACCACTAAACTTTCCAGTAAAGGACAAGTAATCATTCCCAAGGAGATCCGAAGACGGCACCACTGGGAGGCAGGGCAGGAGCTCCAAGCCATTGACACGGACGATGGAATCCTGCTCAGACCCACATCACCCTTCCCGGAAACTACGATGAAAGAGGCTGCCTCCTGCCTTTCCTACTCCGGCAAGGCAAAGACGCTCGAAGAGATGGAAGCGGCCATCAAAAAAGGTGCCAGGAGCATAAAGCATGAACGGCGTTGATACCAATATCATCGTTCGTTTTCTAACGGGAGATGATCCAATACAATCGGAGAAGGCTCGTGCCGTTCTCAAGAGATCTGATATATTGATAGCAGAGACTGTCCTGTTGGATGTCGAGTGGGTTCTGCGTCACGCATACGGATTCGAGATGGCCGCAATCCATGACGCCTTCACCAAATTGTGCGGGCTGTCCAATATCGTACTACCAAACCCTCACCGAATGCAGTTAGCCCTTCAGTGGTACGCTGATGGCATGGATTTCGGCGACGCCCTGCATCTGGCGGCCAACCAGGCATGCGGAACGTTCTTTTCCTTCGACCGCAAATTAATTCGCAAGGCAGAGGGACGGGGTCAATGTACAGTGAAGGAACCGTAAAGTGAAGTACCCCGCAGCAGAGCTGCGGGGCATCAAAACTCGCAACCTTAAGACACATCAATGCCAAAAGCTAATCCTGACTTCGTCAGGATGTCCTTTTCATCCCAGCAGCAGAGCTGCTGGGTATTTCAGGACGCCTTTATAAAATATTTCCAGAGAGGATCAGCGCTGCAGGCGTTACATGAGCTGTTAGAAACTTGCATTCTGGAAACTTCCTTTTGATGTGACTTGGACTTGGCAGACAGGCAGACAGGGGTGCATGTAACAGCCTGCATATGTGAACATTCTAGCATTCCAGACCTAACCCCATACGGGCCTTACTTGCGTGAACAGGGTGATGTGGAGGCGGAAGTAAAGAAGGCGGGGCGGTTACTAGAGAAATAGCAGTTAGTCAGGATATCATGTCTGACCCCATATGGTTTCATATGGTTATATGTTCCGCGATAGCACCTCGTGTCATTATCATTCTATCTTTAATGAAAGGAAAAGCATGACCAACAAAAAACGATATGCCAAAGGTTGGGTTTCACGATATGGAGTCATCTTCATTATGATTATTGGCTTGATCACGTCGTGCATCGTGTCGTACGGCTGCACCAAGGCATCTGATACGCCTCCGCCCAGGAAAAATCAACCTGCACCTGCGGCAGTGGTAAGCTCGACGGTGTCATATTCGTTATCCATATCCGGTGATTTGCCTTCTGATACACGATACAGATTGCCGTACCAGGAGCGCCCTGATTCCCCTCTTGCCCGCATTAAATACCCAATCGACGCAATAGTTCTTGTCGATAAAGCGCCGATATTCAATGAGGCCGGCAAACGGTCGGGTGAATTAAATGCTGGACAAACAATCGAAGTGAGAGGCATTTTTGATACACTGATGCTGAACGATAAAACAGGTGCAATGAATTACTATTATCGTTTCGATGATAATAAGCTTGTCAGTTCACGCGATATTTTGCTGCGGACCTTCTCTGAGCCATCTGCCGGTTCCCTGGGTGCCACGTTTCGAATCATCAGCAATCCGGTCGGCTACATTGAAGAAGATGGGAGCTTTCAGTACGGTCTCTGGCTTAAGACGGGCGGGAACTATAAATATCTTGGCGATTCCAGTGTCGGAAATAGTGCATCCTCAGCCTCGTCCACTGGCAGCTATTTCTTTATCAAGCAACATGAGAACGGGGCGATCAAGGTTTATTCCTCAACAGGTGATCAATTGTGGGATGCGGGAACTGCTTCTCCTGCTCTCTATTCTCCGGTATGGGTCGGGGATACCCTCTTCCTTCGCGGGCGGGCCGAATACGACGCTGTGTATTCCCTGAATCCCGTGACAAAAGAACTGAAAAAGTTCCTGGATATTCCCGATGGTAAAGGCATTTCAGATGTGCGAGATGAGACAACTGAGGAGGCCGGCGAGGAGACTTTCCTTTTTGTGCGCGGCGAGCCTATCAAAGAAGAAAACGGCTTGTTGAAGATCATTTTTAAAAGGGTCAGCGATAAACCTATGACGAAGAGCAAGCCGATCATGCTTATCGACGTGACAGCGGACAAGACCGGGAAAATTATCAAAAAACAAATTACCGGATGGCTCTCATTTGAAGAATTAATAACAAGCCTGAGAAGCAGGCGTTAAACTTCCATTACGGATAGGCTGGGGAAATGATAGTCTGTAGGTCGGGCCGAGCGAAGAGAAACCTGACACAATAGAAGCTAACCAGTTGTTCCACGCCAACCGCTACGCGGCGTGTGACCCGCGCGTTCACGTGCAAGATACAACCAGAAGACTGCACACATGTTGACAAATCGTCCTATGCAATCAAGTAGGTGCAGCTGACGAAATCCGGACAGTTGATGCAATGCTTTAGAAAAGAATCATATTTAAGGCTTGCCCTCTACACCATGAGAACACCGCTTGTCCTGTTGATCCTCCTTGTCCTGCCCGCTGCCGGTTGCATGACCGAGCGAGTGCAGCCTGTCGTGGAATACCCCTCTGTCCCTAAACAGTCCACCTTCCTGATACGAAAGATCATGCACGATGAGCACGGCCGTCCGCTATTCGCCGACAGGCTCAGCAGCAGGCCCGGATCCGCGGGTGAGCAATTCACCGTGGTCCATGCGATCAACGACCGGCCTTCGCGCTCCTATGATATCTCCATCGTGGACCAGCCGAAGACCGGCCCGGGTTCCCTGGCGGTCATATACGTGTGGACCGGAAAGGGATTTGAAGGCGGCCTGGCCATCACCTCCGGTCTCTTTCCCCAGGGTGTCCAGATCAACTCCGGAGCGGAGGCCGCCGCCTACCTGACGATCAAAGCGGCGCCGGTGGTGATCGGCACCGTCACGGGCTTCGTGGTCGGCGTTCTCTCGAGCATACCGGAAACGGCGAAGGAGCTGAAACGCGCCGTCGTGAACACCCGCGAAACGGTCATCGGCTTCACGGAATACGCATACGACAAGCGGGGAAGGATCCGGTTCATGAAGCTCTATCCGCCGGACGAGCGCGCCGAGGCTCTGGTCAAGACCGAGTTCTTCTACGAGGGCGACGACGAAGCACCCGCAAGGACGGAAGTGACCAGCATGGCGGAGAAGAAGGTGCGGGTGGTGCGGTAGGCGCCGAGCTTAAACGGCCTTTGGGGACGTTCAATTGGATGACCCTATAGGCTCTTAGATAGTTTGCTTCGTTTGTAAATTCCCTGCCCCGTTTTTCATCGACCTGCCGGATGTCTGATCCTCCATCTGCCAGGCATGCAATATGCAATATAAGTGAACAAGTGCATTAGATCATAGGTAAAACAGCATGAAAATGCGCTCTTTGTAAAAGACGTTTCACCGTATCATGTGTCAATAGTGCTTCATTGTGGCGCTTCTTCAACACAACGGTGGGTGTTCACCTGAACATTGTCTCACGATGCGGGCTGAGGCTTGATTTTGACAGTCTTGGAGAGAAGGTAAAATCTTTAACTCTGATTAAAGGAGGGTGCCATGAACATGGAAAAAGTGCTGGAGGAGTATCGAGACGGTGATGACAGCAAACGGCTAAGCCTCTTTCTGGCTTATCGCGAGCTGCGGGACCAGTTCAGCAGCATCGAGCAGGAGAGCTCGCATGATGATTTCACGATCATCAGGTTCCCCTGGAGCAAGAAGCATCACGTCGAGCGTGCCGCGTAACGGATCATGCCGGAATAAAAATACAGTGGGCCGTCCGGGATATGTGCGCCCGGGGCCCGTCAGGTGTTGATCCCGTAGTTTGTGCTGTGAACCTTAACCTTCCGCAGTCAGAGCAGTTCCCGCCAATATTTTCTGTGGTATAATGCTCCGATTATAGATATTGTCCTGTCGATATTCCAACGGCGTATTGTTCTGAAAGGGCGCTGCGGAGGAGAACCCATGCGATGCTGAGGGAGCTTCACGATGTGCGGCAGATCACCGGCGATGCGCGCCGAAGGGTATTTTCCTCCGACGACCTTGACCTCACGGTCTGGTTCGATGACCGCGACGAGATCCTCGGTTTTGAACTCTGCTATGACAAGGAAAAGAACGAGCGGGCGTTGCGGTGGAGCAGGGAAGAGGGCTTTCTGCATCAGAAGGTGGATGATGGCGAGAACAGGCCGGGCAGGTATAAAGCGACGCCGATCCTGGTGCCCGACGGGGCGTTCCCCGCACAAAGAATATCCCGGCTATTTCAAGACAACAGCCGGGACATGGATCAATCTTTCGCGAAGTTCATTTACCGCAAGCTTCTCGATTATCCTGCTTAGGTCCTATTTGCTCGCCGCGACGCGCACTGCCTGCGGCCCTTCCTTCCCCTGCTCCTCAATGAACGCAACCTGGGCCCCTTCTTCCAGACGGTCGAAGGTCGGGTCAATGACGCTGTTGCGGTGGAAATAGATCTCCCTCCCGTCGCTGGTCATGATGAACCCGTAGCCGTCGAAGGGGAACAGTTTGGCGACCGTTCCGCGGGGCGATTCCAGGTGCGTTTTGACATCGCCCCGCCGTTTGCGGGCGTGCTCCTCGAGCTGGCGCTTTCCCGCATCGAAGGCGTCCCGGATGGCGACATAGAGGTCCTCATTCTCGATGCGGTTCACGACGAGTTCCTTGCCCGGCATAGTGATGTCGATGCGGACGGCGAAGATCTTCCCTTGGTGCTGCTTCCGCTGGGACTCTTCGACCGTGACCCTGCAACCCATGATCCTGTCGGAAAAGTGGTTTAATTTGTCGATCTTTTCACGGATCTTTGCTTCTACAGCGTCGGAATGCGGTATATTTTTCAGCGTGATCTGGGGTGTGATCTTCATGGTGTCATTCCTCCATTCTCTCTTTTTTCTTTCTTGTTTGATTAAAAAGTAGCAGAAAAACACAGAACTGTCAAATCAGCTCGAAAAACGAGGCTTCAGCTTCTCTTGACGGTGAGGTCGCTCGGGATCACGATGTCAGACCAGGACTGCATGCGGGAGGAAGAGAACGGCGCGATGGATGTAGACGTCAGTACGCTGAAAATGTCGGTAGAGCAGGTCCGGAAGTTCACCCGGGAGAGCATCGACAAGTTCGGCTACGGTGTGGACGTGGACAAGGGGCGTCTCAGACAGGATGGCATACGAGACAGAGGTCGGTTTCCTTCATCCTGAGCAGGCTGCCGTATGGGTTTCTATGCGGGTCGTGGCAGGTGAAGCAGGTGATCATGCCGTCGGTGAGGGGAAGTCCCTTGACCGCCATGGACGGGACGATATCGACCAGGTGTTCGGCTGGAGCCTTCCGGTTACTATGGCAGTCGAGACAGAGTGCCGAAAGCTTCTTCTTGAGCTCGCTCGCCTTGTGCGAACCGGCCGCGACGTGGCAAATAGAGCAGTCTTGTTTGATCGAGGGCATGGGATAGCTGACGGAGGGACGGTTGCGCCGGCCGACGGTATCTGCGCAGCCGATCATGGGCACAATGAGCACGAAAAAGCATGCCGCGTTAAAGATCATGCGTGTCATTCAACTCCTCCTGGGTCCCGGAACCCGGCGCAACGTTACGTACTCTTGATGAACAAACTTATCATCGGTCAGCGCTCTTGTCAAGCAGGACATCCTCATGCAGGCGTTATTTCGGCCTTTTTCTTGCACAATTTTTTCGGCTATGTTACTATGCCAGCCTGTATGCGGACGATAATCGGATATCTCTGCGCCTGTCTGGTCTTTTTTTCGCCGGGCGCAATTGCAGCGGAAAAGGGCCTCGCCATCAAGGGCGTACGGTTCTTTTCCTATTCGGGGTTCACCCGGATCGTGTTCGAGGCCGAGGAGGCCGCGCCGTATGTCCTGACGAGGCCGGGCGACGGACGGACGCTTCACTTCAGCTCCTATGGAGGGCCGTTCACCGTCAAGGTCGCGCAGCTTCCGGTCATCAATGATGGCGTGATCAAGAGCATGGAACTGCGCCAGGACGGAGAGCACCGGTCGATCCTCATCACGCTCGGCCCCGCGGCCGGGGATGCCAAGGACTTTGTGCTCCGCGGACCGGACCGCATTGTTCTCGACGTGCTGCGCGGCGCGGCGATCGCGCCCCCGCCGGAGGCGCTCGCAGCGAAGGCTCCGGTAATCGTTCTCGACCCGGGTCACGGCGGCGCGGAGACCGGCATCGTAACAGGGCAGGGTGTGGAAAAGGCCCTTATGCTGGAACTGGCGAAAAGTATCAGAAGGGTCCTCAGGAAGAGCGGGACCAAAATGACGGTGATCCTTACGAGAGAGCAGGATCAGACAGCGACCCTCGACGAGCGGGCCGCCTTTGCCAATACGTCCGGCGCGTTCCTCTTCGTGAGCCTCCACGCGGCGCAGGGGTCGGCGGGCAGCGTGTTCATCCTTGATCCCGACGAAGGCCGGTCGTCCCCGTCTGTAGTCCGGCCTTCGGATTTTCTCGGGTTCGATGCGGTGAGCGAACAGCACCAGAGGCTCTGGGGCACCCAGCAGGCCGGACACTCCCAGGAGAGCGGCCGGCTCGGCAGGGCTGTTGCGCGCGCGCTTGCTGCGCGTGAGGGGGCGGAGCCGGCGCAGGCGCCGCTCGCCCAGTTGAAGGCGGTTGACGCGGCCGCCGTGCTCATCGAGGCCGGTACGTCCATGAACCGCGGAAAGACCGCCGAAGCCATCGCCCAGGGGATCGAACAGTATGTCAGAGAGAAACGATAGACGCATACCGGACAGGGTTCCGCTGGTCATCACCCTCATGACCATTGTCCTTATTGCCGCGGGCGGGGGCGGGTATCTCTGGTTCCGCATGGCAGGGGCCCCTCAGGACGTGTCGACCTTGCGGCAGGAGGGGCAAACGGACGCGCCTGCTGCACGGCCCGATGAGCCGTACATGGCCACGCTTTTTGTTCCCGGAGACGGCGCACTGGGGACCGAGGTCGTCGCGGTCAGGCGGCATCCGGAGGTCCAGCTTCAGGCGCGCGAGGCGGTGGCCGCGCTGCTTGCCGCCGGCCAGAGAACGCAGTCATCGGTTTTGAAGGAATTGCAGCTGCGGGCGCTCTATCTTGACGCCGCGTGGACCGCCACGGTGGACCTTTCTGCCGCGTCACCGAGCCAGAAAGAGATCCGTGCATCGGCAGAGGACGAACTTCTCGCTGTCTACGCGCTGGTGAACACGCTGACCCAGAACTTCCCTGAGGTCCGCCAGGTCAGGTTCCTCATGGACGGCAGGGAGGCGCAGACCCTGGCGGGGCATATCGACCTCTCGCGGGCATATGTGAAGCGGACGGACCTGGTGAAGACCCCGTAGTTCGCCACAGAGGCACAGAGACACAGAGGAAATCCTAAATCACAAGCATCAAATATCAAATAAGCACCAATATCCAATGACCATGAAAAGTTTGTTGTTTTGAAATTGAAATTTATTTGGGATTTGTTATTTGTTGTTTAGTGCTCATCACCTTATCTTATGCAAAAGGCCATCGGCATATTCGATTCCGGCATCGGCGGGCTCACGGTCCTCAAGGAGCTCGCGGCCGCGCTTCCGCTTGAGAACACCATCTACCTGGGCGACACGGCACGGGTGCCCTACGGCATCCGGTCCGCCGAGACGGTGACAAGGTACAGCTTTGAGAACACCCAGTTCCTGCTGTCCCAGGAGATCAAGATGCTGGTTGTGGCGTGCAATACGGCGTCTGCCATCAGCCTCGACGCGGTGAAGAAGGAGTTCCCGCTGCCCGTGATCGGGGTGCTCGAGCCGGGCGCGCGGGCGGCGGCAGCCGCCACCAGGACGCGGAAGATCGGGATCATCGGCACCGAAGCCACCATCGGGAGCGGCGCCTACGAGAAGGCGATCAAGAAGCTGAATCCTGATATCCAGGTGTTCAGCAAAGCGTGCCCGCTCTTCGTCCCCCTTGCGGAAGAAGGCTGGACGGATAACGACGTTGCCGTGCTGGTCGCGGAGCGCTATCTCGCGTTCTTCCGGACGAGCGGCATCGACACGCTGGTCCTGGGGTGCACCCACTACCCGCTTCTCAAAAAGGTGATCGGCAAGGCCGTCGGTCCCGGCATCACGCTCATCGACTCCGCTACCGAGACGGCCAAGGAAGTGGCATCGGTGCTTGACAAGCTCAAATGGCAGCGCCCCGGCCGGGGCCCCGCGGTGCGGAAATATTTTGTGACCGACACGCCGACGCGGTTTGAGAATCTCGGCAAGCTTTTCCTCGGGGATACGCAGCTGACCGCCGAACAGGTGAAGGTCGGTGGAACGTAGCGCGCTTGCGCGCTAATTGTAAATTGTAAATTGGAAATTGAGGTAGTTCATGAAGAAAGAATGCGAACAAACCCGGAGCCTGCTCCGACGCTATCTGCGGGGCCATCTTTTCAAGCCGCAGCAGACGCGGATCGAGCGCCATCTTGCCCAATGCGTTGTCTGTCGTTCTGAGTTCGATTCGCTCCGGCGGATCGATGAGACCCAGCGGTTCCTGAAGGACATCACTCCGCCGGAAGGGGTCGCCGCGCGGGTAAAGTCGGGGGTCTCTGGCCTCGCGGGGGTCCGCAAGCTCATGTTCCGGCCGCTCTGGCTGATCATGATCGCCGCGGTGATCGCGGTGTCCTATCTTTACGTGATCGATCCTTTTCTGCACGACCCTGATCTAGAGAATCTTGACGCAGGCCTTTCTCCGTCGCCGGCGGCAACGGCGGAATCCGTCCCGTCCACGCTACCGGCCCCGAAGGCCGCTGTATCTCCCGCGCCTCAGCAGAAGGGTGAGCCCGCCCCGGCCGCCGCTGCGCCGGAGATCGATCCCCTGGTGGTCACGATCACGGTGGAACACGAGAACGAGAAGGCGAGCATCATGACGATCAACGAGGCCATGAAGGAGCACGCCCTGCTCACGTCCATGCGGTTCAGCGACAAGGTACGCGAGCTATCGGGAAGCATGCCCCCCGCCGATCTGAAGACCTTCTTTTACCGGATCCGGGACGCCGGGAAGATCTCCTATAAGCGGTCCCAACTTGCGTCTGCCGGCAGCGAGCTGCTGCCTTTCGTCATGAAGTTGAAGTCCCTGCCGGCGCCGGCGGCCAAAGCGGTGGAAATCCCTGCGGAGAGACCGGCAAGTAAAACGGAGGACAGGCCGTCGCCTCCTCCCCAGTCCCCGCCGGCGCAGTAACTGCAGGCACGCCATGCCGTATCAGGAAACCATCGATTATCTCTTCGGACTTCAGAAGCACGGGATCAAGCTGGGTCTGTCCAACAGCAACCAGCTTATGGGGCTCATGGGCGATCCCCATCGGCAGTTCCGCTCGGTCCATGTCGCTGGGACAAACGGCAAGGGATCAACAGCGGCTTTTCTGTCAGGCATGCTCCTGACCGCGGGGTATCGCGTGGGCCTCTATACGTCTCCCCACCTGGTGAGCTTCACCGAACGGATCCGGATCAACAATGTCCCGGTCACCGAGGACCGGGTGATAGACCTTGCGGAACGGGTGCGGACCCGGTACGAGGGCCTGCCGTCAGCGGAAGGGGGGGCTCTTACGCCGACGTTCTTTGAGGTCACCACGGCCATGGCCTTTACCTGCTTCACGGAAGAGCGGGTCGATGTGGCCGTGATAGAGGCGGGGATGGGCGGAAGGCTCGACTCCACGAACGTGATCACCCCGCTGGTGTCCGTGATCACGAACATCGATCTGGAGCACACGGAGTTCCTCGGCGATACGATCGAAAAGATCGCCGGGGAAAAGGCGGGGATCATCAAGCAGGGAGTGCCGGTGGTCTCCGGCGCGGTCCAGCCGGAGGCGATCGCGGTGATCGAGCGGAAGGCCGCCCGGGCAGGCGCCCCGGTCTACCGGTTTCCGAAGGACTTCAGGGCGGAACCGGCGGCCAGCGCAGGGTATCAGGAGTTCGACTACCGCGGGATCGGGTCCAGCTTTCCGGGGCTTCGGATCGCGATGGCCGGCAGGCACCAGGTGGAAAATGCGTGCATGGCCCTGGCCGCGATCGAATGCCTCAGCGACCGGGGAATCGCCGTTCCCGAGGCGGCTCTTCGGAACGGTCTTGCCGGGGCGGCCTGGGAGGGACGTCTGGAGAGGGTGGCAGAGAGGCCGGACATCTATCTGGACGGCGCCCATAATCCCGCATCGGCGCGGGTGCTTGCCGATGCGGTGCGGGACCTCAAGAAAGGCTATCGTCACCTGGTCCTGGTCATCGGTATTCTTATGGACAAGGATTACCAGGGGATCGTTTCCCAACTGGCTCCGCTGGCAGACCGGATCATCGTGACCAAGCCGCACTATTCCCGGGCGCTCGACGTCGGGTCCCTGGCGGCGGAGATGGGGGTGTTCCATCGCATGGTGGATTCCGCGGAGACCGTTGCCGAGGCCATCGGACTGGCGCGCCAG
>CAYPOT010000105.1:0-12329 GCA_964412455.1 uncultured Nitrospiraceae bacterium
TAATCTGCGAAATCTGTGAAATCTGCGGACAAATCTTAGCCTTTCTCGTTTTCTGATTTGTTCAGCTTTTTTCAACTAAAATACGAATGACCCTGAAACTATAGCATACACCGCCTAATTTCCGCAAGCGCCGGCAGGTTCGCCTGGTCACGATAGCGCCGGCTAAAGTCCCTCCCCCGTACTGTAGACCGCAATGCTGCAACCGCGCATGGTGACCGCGTCGCCGCTCCCGAGCCTTCCGGTAAGTTCGCTGCCGGGGCCATCCCACATGCCATCGGCGGAATCCAGGACCTTTTCCCACTTTCCTTCAGGGATCGATACGCGGAATGAGGCGTCGCCGGCCCCGAAGTTGAGCAGCAGGCATACGCGGCTTGTTCCATCCTCGCTCCACCGCAGCATGGTCAGGACCTTTTCCGCCGGGCAGTCCAGGATCTCGGTCCTTTCGCGTTCGAGCTCGAAGAGCGCGGGTGTCTTCGTTCGCAGGGCAATGAGCTGTTTGTAGAATCGAAGAAGCGTTCCCTGGCTGCCTTGTGTCCGTTCATCCCAATGGAGCTCCGAGGCGAGGAAGGTACCTTCGTCCTGGGGATCAGGCGGCTCGCCCTTCCATCCAAAGGCCTTGAACTCCTCTTTTCTGCCCTTGCGCACAGCCTCGATCAAGCCCGGATCGGAATGGCTCACAAAGTAGAGGAACGGCGCCGTTTCTCCGTATTCCTCTCCCATGAACAGCAGGGGCAGATAGGGCGACAGGAGAACGCTGCCTGCCACCAGCTTCAGCGCCTCAAAGGTGACCAGGGTCGAGAGCCGGTCGCCCATCATGCGGTTCCCCACCTGGTCGTGGTTCTGGGAGAAGACAACGAACTGTCGGGTCGGCCGGTCTTTCGAGGAAGTTCCATGCCTTCGCTTTCGATGTGAAGAATACTGGCCCGAGTAGACAAATCCTTCGCGATAGGCTTTTTCCATTTGATCGATCGTGCCGAAATCCTCGTAATACCCGCTTTTCTCACCGGTGAGCAGCGTACGAAGGCAGTGATGGAAATCATCGCTCCACTGGGCGTCAAGCCCGTACCCGCCGAGCTCACGGGGGGTGATCAAGCGGGCGTCGTTCAGATCGCTTTCGGGGATCACGTGGATGCGCCTGCCGAGCTCTTCGGCCGTGCGGTGTACATCCTCTCCCAGCTCCTGCAATAAATGCTTCGCGCTGAAGTCGAAGATGCCGTGGATGGCGTCAAGCCTGAGAGCGTCGATGTGGTAGTCCGTTATCCAGGACAGTGCATTCCCGATGAAATACGCGCGGACCTCGTCGCTGTGGGGGCCGTCGAAATTGATCGCCTGGCCCCAGGGCGTTCTGTATTTTTCCGTAAAATAGGGGCCGAACTCTCCGAGGTAGTTTCCCTCGGGCCCGAGATGATTATAGACCACGTCGAGGATCACGGCCATGCCGCGCTTGTGGCACGCATCGACGAGGCTCTTGAGCCCCTCCGGACCGCCGTAGGAATTCTGCACCGCATAGGGATAGACCCCGTCGTATCCCCAGTTGCGGGCGCCGGGAAACTGGGACACGGGCATGAGTTCCACCGCCGTGATCCCAAGGTCCCTGAGCGCATCGAGGCGCGGGATGATCTTCTCGAAGGTGCCCTGGGACGTGAACGCGGCCACATGAAGCTCGTAGATGATAAAGCTTTCGAGGGGCATGCCTCGCCACGCTCCGTCGGTCCAGGGGAACGCCGCCATGTCCACGACCTGCGACGGCCCGTGCACGCCCTCGGGCTGATAGCGTGACGCGGGGTCGGGGCGCTCCCGCTCATTATCCAAACGGTAGAGATACCGGGCCCCGGGACCGATATCCTGCACCGCTGCCTGCCAGTACCCCTTTGCATCACGGTCCATCGGGACGATCCGCTCGACGGGAGCAACGATCTTCACGTCCACGCTCTCGCGCAGCGGCGCCCAGGCGCGGAAGGTGCAAGTCCCGCTTCGGGGGTCATAGTGAGCGCCGATCCCCTTCATGATGAACAGGTCCTCGCGATCTTCCGCCCAGCCTTGGGCACGACCACGATGCCGCTCTGATCGATATGATACGTGCCGGCGGCCCGGTCTGCCCCGGCATCGAAGCCGATCGACGTGCCCTCGGGGATCTCATTGAACTTGTCCACGATCACCCGCTTCAGGCGGCACCCTTTTTTGATCACCGTGTGGTCCAGGATGATGCTTTCCTCGATCGAAGCCCCGTCCTCGATCACCACATCGCGCCGAATCACGGAGTTCACGATCTTCGCGTTGCAGATGATGGCGCCCTCGGAGATGAGACTGTTCTCGATCTCCGCCTTCAGGATCCTGGCAGCCGGCCCCTGATAGCGCGCCGGATGGATGGGCCATTGGTTGTTGTGCAGATCGAACACGGGCATTTCTCCCAGCATATCCATATGCGCCTGATAATACGCGGGGATGGTCCCTACATCGCGCCAGTATCCCTGCTCTTCGAACGATTTCGTTCCCGGCACCACATTCGTTGCGAAGTCGTAAGCGAACACCTTTCCCGATCCGATCAGCGACGGCAGGATATGCTTGCCGAAATCGTGCTGATTGTCCGCGCCGCATTGCAGCGCATCGAACAGGACATCCCTGCTGAAAATATAATTGCCCATGGAAACAAATGCGCGGTCCGACGCCCCCGGCATCGGAGTCGGGTCCTTTGGTTTCTCCTGGAACCCGGTAATGCGGCCGTCCCGGTCCGTAGCGATAACTCCGAAGGCGGATGCCTCGGCAAGCGGCACGGGGCGCGCCGCGACCGTGACGTCGGCGCCCTTTTCCAGATGGAAATCGATCATCTGGCGGATGTCCATGCGGTAGATATGGTCCGCGCCGAACACGACCACGATCTCTGGCTGGTGGTCATAGATCAGATTGATGTTCTGATAGACCGCATCGGCCGTTCCCTGGAACCACTCCGGACCCATCTTCATCTGGGGAGGCACCACGGCAACGAAATGCTCCTTGATGAGCGGAGAAAGCACCCAGTTCTGTCGCACATGCTCGATCAGAGACTGGGATTTATACTGAACCAACAGGTAGATGGAGTAGATATGGGAGTTCAGGAGATTGCTGAGAACAAAATCCACGATGCGGAACCGCCCGCCGAAGGGCACCGAGGGCTTCGTCCGCATGTCCGTGAGCGGCGCAAGCCGCTCGCCCCTGCCGCCGGCGAGCACGAAGGCCAGTATTTTCGGATGAGACACAGTGACCTCCACTTTCCGTAAGAACTAGGGTCAACTTCTTTGACACGGAAGATGCGGACAACGGCTATGATAAAGGCGGATACTGCAAAGGCCCCGCTGCTGTCATTGCGAGGAGCGAAGCGACGCGGCAATCTCGACTTTGCAGAAAGAAACGAACTGCGAGATTGCTTCGCTACGCTCGCAAAGACGGTTTTCTCGGCTTTTCACGAATGTATCAATCATGCCTCTTCATAGCCCTTATCTGCCCTTATCAGTGTCAAAGACCTTGAACCGTTTTTCTGTTACTGTGAGTAATTTATCCCTTTTTTTTGAACACCACCATGCCAAGCGGAGGGAGCGTAAGCGACAAAGAATGGTACTTGCCGTGGGACGGCACCGGCGTGGCATCCATACCGCCGAAGTTGCCCTGCCCGCTGCCGCCGTATTCCGGCGAATCGCTGTTCAGCAGTTCCTTCCAGAAACCGCCTGCCGGCACTCCAACGCGATAGTTGTGGCGCGGCACGGGCGTGAAGTTGCAGACCACCAGGACCGCGTCATCCTTCGACTTCCCTTTGCGCAGGAAGCAGATCACGCTGTTGTCGGCGTCGGAGAGATCCACCCATTCGAACCCGGCGGCATCGAAATCGAGCTCGTGCATCGCCGGTTCGCCTCGGTACAGGACGTTCAGATGCTGGACCCACCGGCGGAGACCCGCGTGCGGGGCGTGCTCGAGCAGGTCCCAGTCCAGGCTTGCATCGTGGTTCCATTCGCGCCGCTGGCCGATCTCAGCTCCCATGAAAAAAAGCTTCTTGCCCGGGTGCGCGTACAGATACCCGAAAAGCAGCCGCATGTTCGCGAACTTCTGCCAGTCATCGCCGGGCATCTTTCCCATGAGCGACCCCTTGCCGTGCACCACCTCGTCGTGCGACAGGGCGAGCATGAAGTTCTCGGTAAAGGCGTACCAGATGCTGAAGGTGAGCTGGCCCTGATGGAACTTCCGATGCACCGGCTCATTGGAAAAGTACGCGAGCGTGTCGTGCATCCAGCCCATGTTCCACTTCATGCCGAACCCCAGTCCGCCAACAAAGACCGGCCGCGACACCATGGGCCAGGCAGTCGATTCTTCGGCAATGGTCTGCGTGTCGGGAAAGACCCGGTAGACCTCTTCGTTCATCTTGCGCAGGAACGTGATGGCCTCGAGGTTCTCCTTGCCGCCATATTGGTTCGGGATCCACTCACCGTGTTTCCTGCCGTAATCGAGATAGAGCATGGACGCCACGGCATCGATCCGGAGACCGTCGGCATGGTACGCGTCCATCCAGAACAGCGCGCTGCTCAGGAGGAACGACCGTATCTCGTGCCGGTCATAGTTGAAGATGTAGCTGTTCCAGTCGGGATGGAAGCCCTTGCGCGGGTCCTCATGCTCGTAGAGATGGGTCCCGTCGAAAAATGCCAGGCCGTGTTCGTCGCTCGGGAAATGCGACGGCACCCAGTCGACGATCACGCCGATGCCCTCCTGGTGCAGGCGGTCGATGAGATGCATGAAGTCCTGCGGCGTGCCGTAGCGGCTCGTGGGCGCGAAGTACCCCGTCACCTGGTATCCCCAGGACCCGAAGAAAGGATGCTCCATCACCGGCATGAACTCGACGTGCGTGAAACCCGTGTCCCTGAGATAGCCCGGCAGCACGTCCGCCATCTCGCGATAGTTGAGCGACCGGTTCCCGTCCTCGGGCACTCTTCGCCACGAGCCGATATGCATCTCGTACACCGACATGGGCGCATCCAGGGCGTTCGCCTTCTTCCGGTTCGTCATCCACTCCTGGTCGTTCCACTGGTGAGCCAGGTCCCAGACCACCGACGCGCTGCCGGTCTTGTGCGACAGCTCCCAGACAAAGGCGTAGGGATCGCCCTTGTCCACGCGGTACCCCTGGTTGTTCGAGATGACATGGTACTTATAGAGGCTGCCGTTCCCGATGCCTGGCACGAACCCTTCCCAGATGCCCGACCCGTCCCAGCGCGACGCGAGTTGATGGGAGGCATTGTTCCAGCCGTTGAAATCTCCCATCACCGAGACCTGTTCGGCGTTCGGCGCCCAGACCGCGAACAGGACACCCGGAACGCCATCGATGGTCATGCAATGCGACCCGAGCTTCTCATACAGCCGGGAGTGGCTGCCTTCCTTGAACAGGTAGATGTCGTGGTCCGTCAGCAGGCTCGGCCCCTGGATCACCGGGTTCTTTGGCGCAGCCGGCGCCGGCTGCTTTTTCGGTGCGCTTGGTTTCTTTTTCTTTTCAGCCATGGGAAATCTCCTTAAAAGAGCAAAAGAACAGCTGAGGTCATCTCTCGCAGAGGCGCGGGGGATGCGGAGTAAGTCTAGCAGGTCACTGAAAAAGTCCTTTTGCCGTCTTTGCGAGCGAAGCGAAGCAATCTCGGTCTTAAAGAAATCAACAAGTTCGAGATTGCCGCGTCGCGAAAAACGCTCCTCGCAATGACAGGTTGAGACTTTTTCAGCAAACTGCTAAAACGAAACAGTCAAAAAAGCATCTCATTCGTGCCATTCGTCCATTCGTGTCATTCGTGTTATAAATTGTTTTGACCTTTTCTGCCTTTTAAACGAGTTACGCCCGCTTCAAGAGCCGCTCGATCCCCCGTATCGGGATGGTCACCCAATCCGGCCGGTTGTTCAGTTCGTACCCGACCTCATAGACGGCCTTCTCGAGCAGGAAACATCTGAGCAGCACCTCGAACTCCTTCCGGTCCTTCGGCACAAAGGCCGCGTCCTCGACCGTGAAAAGATAGGAGTTGAGATAGATGCCGGAGACCGCCACATACCATGCTTCGGCCCAGACCTCGAGCCGGTCGATGTCCTCGGGCCGGATGGACCCGTAGGAGCGCAGCGCGCTGTGCGCCGCGTAGTGGAAGGATCGGATCATCCCCGCCACGTCCCGGATCGGCGATCGCTTCAGCCGCCGCTCGCTCAGGGGCCGTGCCGGTTCGCCCTCGAAGTCGATGATATAGAAATCCTTGCCCGTGCGCAGGACCTGGCCAAGATGGAAGTCGCCGTGGAACCGGAACTTTGTGGCCGTGATCTTGGTCTCCAGCAGGGACTGGAACGCCGCCAGGATGTCCTTCTCATCATCAATGAGCCCTGCGGCTCGTTTCTGGACCTGCTCCGGCAGCCTTTTCACGCTCTTCTGGAGCAGTTGCATAACCCGGCGCGTCAGGTTGCGCATGGACTGGTAGACCGACCGTTGATAGAGCGTGGTCATCGGCTCCGCTTCGAAAGCGGGATCGCCCATCCCCCGGGACAGGGCCTTGTGCAGTTCCCCGGTCCGCCTTCCCAGCACGGTAGCGGTATCAAGATAGATGCCGCCGATCAGGTCCTGCAGCTTTTTCGGCAGCGCCGAAGGGTTCATGTCGAGCAGTGACGGGGGAAGCGATGGCGCCTCCTGGCCCTCGGCAGGTTCGGAAAGAACGCGCTCGAAGTACTGATGCACCGCGTCGAGGGTATAGGTCCATGCGTCCCCCTCGTTCGGCACGAACTGCTGGAGATGTCCGATCACGACCGGCTCGGAGCCGCGCTTCAGGTATTCGATGCTCCCGCCGAATGCCGGCGTTCCTTCGAACCCCGCGCGTTCGGTCAGGAAACGGACGATCTCGGGATCGGGGTTGAGCCCTTCGTCCAGCCTGCGGTAGAGCTTCAGGATAAGCGTGTTTTCATAGAGGATCGAGGTGTTGCTTTGTTCCGCCTTCAGGACCAGGGACGCCAGCGCGATGTCTTTTCCGGCCGTCAGGTTCCGAAGCCGCCTTCCCGGCAGCGCGACCAGTTCGCCCGATCGTCCATGGAACCGCCGCTTCGCGGGCATCATGGCGAGCAGGTTCGCGCGGAACCCCTCATCGTACACCGCGTCATACAGCACGCCCGGTGTCTCGTCCACACCGAGCCGCGCTATCGCGGCGTGGGGCAGGTCTGACGTGATCTGGGCCGCCCTTTCACCGGTCGCGAATGCGAGCGGGAGAAGATACGTATCGGCGGATCCTTCGGTATAGGACGTTTCGAGCAGCAGGACCCGCGCTGCGGTCTCTTCGCTGTCTATCGGGATCACCTCGTAGATCTTGACGCGCTGAAGGTTACGCGCCTTGCCGCCGAACCACCGCACGCTCCTGAGGTACGCCGGCAGTACCTCTTCCTCGAACCGCGTCCGCTGACGTCCCTCGAACACCGCGGTCCAGCTCGCTTTCACCGCCAGTTCCGGCAGGCGGCGCTCTTCCATCGTGCCGGCCGCGACCTTCTCCTTTTCGAGCACGAACCAGAAGTAGTCATGCATGCCCATCGTCAGCACATAGGGGGCCTCTTTGATCAGGGGGAACCGGTTCTGACTGAAGACCTCGACCGGCACATGACCGCTGAACCTGGCGAGGTCCAATTCCACCACCTGGCTGAAGCGCGACAGGTTGATCACAACGAGAATACGTTCGTCTCCGACGCTCCGGACAAAGGCGAGCACTTTGGGATTGTCCGACGCCGCGAACTCGATCTCGCCGCGCGAGAAGGCCTTGTACCGTTTGCGCATGGCGATCACCCGCTTCGTCCACCAGAGCAGGGACGAGGTATTGCGCTCCTGGGTGTCCACGTTCACGGCTTCGTAATGGTACTCCGGGTCGATGATCACCGGCAGGTACATGCGCTGCGGGTTCGCCTGGGAGAAGCCCGCGTTCCGGTCGGCGCTCCACTGCATGGGCGTGCGCACGCCGTTCCGGTCGCCGAGGTAGTAGTTGTCGCCCATGCCGATCTCGTCCCCATAGTAAATGACCGGCGTGCCCGGCAGCGAGAAGAGCAGGATATTCATGAGCTCGATCTTCCGGCGGCTGTTCCCGATCAGCGGAGCGAGCCTTCTGCGGATGCCCAGGTTGATGCGCGTGCGCTGGTCGCGCGCGTAGACGCGGTACATGTAGTCCCGCTCCTCGTCGGTCACCATCTCGAGCGTCAACTCGTCGTGGTTCCTGAGGAACATGGCCCACTGGCAGGCGTCGGGGATGCGCGGCGTCTGTTCGAGGATGTCGATGATCGGGAACCGGTCCTCCATCTGGAGCGCCATGAAGATGCGCGGCATGACCGGGAAGTGGAAGGCCATGTGGCACTCGTCGCCGCTGCCGAAGTAGGCCGCCGCGTCCTCGGGCCACTGGTTCGCCTCGCCCAGCAGCATGCGGTTCCTGTACTTGCCGTCGATGTGCTTCCGCAGCCGCTTCAGAAACGTGTGGGTCTCGGGCAGGTTCTCGCAGTTCGTGCCGTCCCGTTCGTAGAGGTAGGGTATCGCGTCCAGCCGCAGCCCGTCCACGCCCAGGTCGAGCCAGTTGTGCATGATCTTGAAGAATGACCGCTGCACGAAGGGACTCTCGAAGTTCAGGTCCGGCTGGTGGGAATAGAACCGGTGCCAGTAGTAGGACTTGGCAACCGGGTCCCAGGCCCAGTTGGAGGTCTCGAAGTCCTTGAAGATGATGCGCGCCTCTTTATATTTTTCCGGTGAGTCGTTCCAGACGTAGTAGTTCCGCTGGATCGATCCTGCCGGCGCCCGCCGCGCCTGCTGGAACCAGGGGTGCTGGTCCGACGTGTGGTTCAGCACCAGTTCGATGATCACCCGCAGACCGCGCTTGTGGGCCTCGCGCAGGAAGGTCTTGAAGTCCGCCATGGTGCCGTAGTCCGGGTGGACAGCGAAGTAGGTTGCGATGTCGTAGCCGTCGTCCCTGAGCGGTGAGGGATAGAACGGCAGGATCCAGATCGCCGTGACGCCCAGCCCTTCCAGGTAGTCGAGCTTCCGCGTCAGGCCGGGAAAGTCCCCGATGCCGTCGGCGTTGCTGTCGCAGAAGGACTTGACGTGGGTCTGGTAGATCACCGCGTCCTTGTACCAGAGCGGGTCGTCCTCGAACTCTATGCGTTTGCGTGTTGTCATAGTAAGTAATTGGCCCTGATAACGATGGATAAGAATCTAGCCCGGACAAGCCGGAACCAATGATGCCACGAAGTCACGAAGGCTCAAAGAAGTGCTTGAGTAGCGTTTATTAAATTTACAGCAGTTTTATAGGTCTTCTTCGTGTCTTCGCGCCTTTGTGGCAAAACATGCTTGCCCTTCGCAGTATCCGCCGTTATCATAGCCGTTATCCGATTTTATCTGTGTCAAAGGTCCGTTGCTCTGTCACAGAAAATAATCAAAATCCGTCTCGCGCTTCAGTTTCTTCCGCACGCTGAATATGTTCCCCGGCATGATTTGGGGGTTGATCTCCACGAAGTTCCTCCCCCCCTCCCAGATGTACTTGTCGTCTCCAATGAGATCGTGGACCAGGTAGGGCTGGCGCTCGCCCAGGCCCAGTTCCTTCACCGGGACCGTCACCCACCCGGACTGCGTGTGAAAGGGATCGAGGTTCACCACGACGATGAGGCTGTTCTCGCCGTCCTCCGTGGATTTGCCGTAGCAGAGCAGGTTGTCGTTGTCGGTCTCGTAGAACTCAAGGTTCCAGGTGGTCTGGAGCGCTTTGTTCTCCCGCCGGATGCGGTTGATGCGCGTGATGATCTCGCGCAGGCTTTTGGGGTCATCGAGGTCCCACTTCTTGAGCTCGTACTTCTCGGAATTGAGATACTCCTCCTTGCCCGGGACAGGTTCGCTCACGCAAAGTTCGAAGGCCGGGCCGTAGATACCGATGTTCGACGACAGCGTTGCCGCGAGAAGATAGCGCATGATGAACGCCGGCCTGCCGCCGTACTGGAGGTGCTCCGGCAGGATGTCCGGCGTGTTGGGCCAGAAGTTCGGCCGGTACAGGTCACGGAGGTCGCTGCGCGTCAGCTCGGTCAGGTACTCCATGAATTCCCGTTTGGTATACCGCCAGGTGAAATACGTATAGGACTGGGCGAACCCGACCTTGCCCAGCCGGGACATGATCTTGGGCCGGGTAAAGGCCTCGGCAAGGAAGAACACGTCGGGATGCTCTTTTCGAATATCACTGATCAGCCACTGCCAGAACGCGAAAGGCTTCGTATGGGGATTGTCCACGCGGAAGATGCGCACGCCTTTCGAGATCCAGAACAGTACCACCCGCCGTATCTCCTCCCAGAGCCCCTGCCACTCTTCGGTCTCGAAATTGAGCGGATAGATGTCCTCATATTTCTTGGGAGGGTTCTCGGCGTACTGCACCGTGTTGTCAGGCCGCCAGCGGAACCACTTCGGGTGGTCCTTCACGTAGGGATGGTCCGGCGAGCACTGGAGCGCCAGGTCAAGGGCGACATCGAGGCCCAATTCCTTCGCCTTCTTAATGAACCGTTCCAGGTCGTCCGCCGTGCCGAGGTCTGGATGCACCGCGTCGTGCCCGCCCTCGGAACCGCCGATCGCCCAGGGGCTTCCCACATCGTCGGAAGCGGCCTCGGTGGTGTTGTTCTTACCTTTTCGTTTTGTCGTTCCTATAGGATGGATGGGAGGCAGGTAGACCACGTCGAAGCCCATGCCCGCGACATAGGGCAGGAACTTCTCACAATCCTTGAACGTGCCGTGCTTCCCCTTCTCCGCCGGGACCGACCGCGGGAAGAACTCGTACCAGGTGCTGAAGAGCGCCTTGGGGATGTCCACGATCACTTCCAGTTCTTTCCCGTAGGTGACGAAAAAACTGCGGTCCGGATACCGCTCCATCAGTACGGTAAGGTCATTGCCCAGGGCAAGGGCCACCACCTCTGCCTCGCTCCTGCCCAGGGCCTTTTCGAGCTGGTCCTTGAGCAACGTGATCGCCTGCCGGGCCTTGTCGTCGGTCACGCGGCTGACCGCGTCGGAAACCATCCGCAGGCCGGTCATGAGGTCAACGCGCAGGTCCTGACCAGCCTCGTGCTTCTTTTTCAGATCACGCTGCCAGGTCCGGAAATGGTCCACCCACCCCTCGACCGTATAGACATAGGAGCCCATCTCGGCAACCGTAAACTCGGCGCGCCACCGGTCGTTCACCCGGGGCGTCATGACGATCGAGGTCCATGCCTTGTCCACAGCGCGACGATAGAGCAGCCGGGCCGAGAGCGAGTCATGGCCGTCGGAGAACATGTCGGCCATCACCTCGACCTTCTCGCCAACCACCCGTTTCGCCGGGAAAGCACCGCCGTCGATCTCGGGCTTCACGTTCTCGATCACGACCCGTTTTCTGCCTTCTTCTTCCACCGTAAATTTCCTTTCGCAATTAGTTACTAAGGAATCACAAGCTTCTCAAAATGGGTAGAATATTTTTTATAAATTATAAAGGACCTGTTAATAAAGGATGATATGGCCGTATTCGAACCGTCGTTTTCCATAAATTTGCACTTTGCAATTTGCAATTTGCAATTTCCAATTCCGGCTCGTCCGGGTTAGGAGATCAGATCAAACAACATGCGTCCAAAGAGGAGCCCCGATCAGAGCCTGCCCTGGCACGTCTAAAGCCGGGGGTGAAGACAGGCTTCACCTGCAAAGTACCATAGGAAATCTCTTCGTAACAGGCTTTAAGAACCATTGCGCCCACAGTGTTCTGATCCAGGGAAATGCACGCGCAGGTAATGTCAATGAAATGAACAAGCACGCCATAAATGGCGTGCTGCCGCTCGGGAACTGATTGATTTTATTATAACAGATGCCTCCCAAGGCTGCAACCAGCGAATCGCTTTACCCTTCTGTCCCGTAGGATCCGGCATGGCGATACCGTACTGAGTTTGTGACTGAAGAAGACGTAGCGGACAACGGACGGTGTGAGCAACGCTATCAAGAAACGCTGTATGAAATGAGCGTGTTATGCTATAGTATTGTGGCGTGAAGTACTTCCTGTACTCGTTGTGGTTTCCATCCTTCGCAACGCATAAAGTTATAAAACGTATTCGTCACTACATATCCAAATAAATCGCGTCGAAACCGTTGACTTCACCTAAAATCAGGCATATATTCGTCAATCATACTAAAGGTGATTTGGCATGTTCATTGCTAAACTGGTAAACAACGGAAATCTGTGTTTTACTATGGGGTCTGGTTTTTAGGTCTTTACTATCCCCCATAGTCAATAACTGGTTGAACTAAGCCGCTGCGCGGCGGTGCACTTCACTCGCCTCTGAATTTTCTC
>CAYPOT010000106.1:0-12292 GCA_964412455.1 uncultured Nitrospiraceae bacterium
TGCGATCTCTGCGGTAAAATATCCGTCGTTTTTTCATAGAACTTTTGACAGTACCCCTATTTTACCGCAGAGGACGCAGAGGAAATCTGAATAGTGCAGATGGAAATGCACACAATGGTTTACGCTGACATCAGAGAGAATATACTGACAAATAACGACCAGATCCTGTAGCGGTATGATGAACGCCGAAAAAGAATTTCGTATCTTACACTCAATAGTTGAGTATGTGTTTTTGCTTTATCTCTGCGTCCTCTGCGGTGAAAAAGCTATTTTTGAACCTTCCTCACGCGGCACATGAATCCGTCGCCGGCAAAGGCCGCCCCGCTTTCCGTGAAATGCCAGAACCAGTCTCCCTTGTCGTCCTTATTCCCGATCGCTGTCCCTTCCCGGTCTCCTCGCAGGAGGTATTTCCATGACCCCACGGAATGGGGAGCTTCGATCAGGCTGATCGTCATGTTCTCAAAATCAACGGACCACCATCGGTAGGCGGAACGGGCGCGGGGAAGATGGATAAGAAATAACGTGTTGTTCCTGATCTTCCGGTAGACCGCGGCGTCCGCATAAAAATCCTCATCCTCACCGTAGATGGCGGTCAGCGAGCTTGTCTTCTTAAGCGGCTGAGCGCCGAGGGCGAGGAATACACCCCACAGGAGGAGGCAGAGGATCGCCGCAGCAGTGAGTATTTTTGCGCCAAGTGTCATGGGTGAGGGGAGTGTAACAGAAATACTCTGATGTGTAAACCAGCGCTCTTGCGGCTGTCGCTCTTGCGGCGGGAATCCAGGAGCGAGCGCATTTTTCGCAGCTTGCTGCAGGGAGCTTCAATAGTAAGGCGGGCCAACTCCTGCGGCCCGCCGTGAAAAATATCGGAACATGATCCCGCTATTTGATCTTCTTGATGAACTCCTCCACGGGCAGGGCCGGGAGTGTCGTCAGGGTGATGGAACCCCGGGAGCCGAGCTCGACGGACATTTTCATGACCGTCTCGTTGTCCGGCGCTTCCACGATGTTCACGAAATCATACATCCCCAGCAGGGCATACTGCTTATGGACCTTCACGCCCATCGCCTCGATCTCCTTGTTCACTTCGACGATACGTTCCGGTTTCTGCTTGATGGTCTTGCGCCCTTCGTCCGTCAGATTGCTCAAAATGATGAAATACGGCATGGCAAATCCTCCTTTTCCCGAGAGATGATCAATGGGCCTGTCAGACAACGATAAAAGTATAGCATAAGAGACGCGCCTTCGCATCCACTATTAACCGGCCTATTAACCGGCCGGGCTGCTCATAGGGCAGCACTGCGGGGTGTCTTATCCAGGTTGCTTTTTCCGTTACTCGTGATACAATCTGACATTATCATGAAACGAGCGCTCTTTACCACACTCTTATGGGGAACCTTTCTTTTGCTGCCCTGCATGGTATTTTCATTTGACGGACCGCTTCAGGTGCGTAACCAGTTCCCGCTGTTTCTACCGCTCGCCCCCCCCATTCTGGAAACCGCTATGGTCCGGGATTCAGCGTCGGTCAGCGTGAGCCATTCCAGTGTGTATATCACGGAGCATTCCCCTTCCTGGACGGTCAATATGGATCTCGAACTCACGGAGCTGGCAGCGAGGCTCAAGAAGACAATCGGCGACCGTACCGAAATCGGGCTCGATGTCCCGTTCCTTCGTCCCACGGAGGGTTTTCTTGACCGGCCCCTGGAAAGCTATCATGATACCCTGCGGGCGGGAGATTACGGGAGACATGAACGTCCTCATAACGATTTCCTGTATGAACTGGAGCGCAACGGTAAGCCGGTCATCAAGGTGGGGAGCGACACGAGCGGTATCGGGGACACGCGGCTGACGCTCAAGCGGTTAGTGACGGATAGTTCTCCTTTGGTCAGTGTCATGGGTTCGCTCGATCTTCCCACCGGTGACGCGAAGAGTGGATTTGGAAATGGCAGTTATGATGCGATCCTTGCGGTGCTGGTTGACATCGAGCTCGGGAAGACGTACCGTGGATACGGCAATGCCGGTGCGGTATTTCCCGGGGAGCTCAAAGGATACCAGAACGTTCCAATGCGGACCTATTATTATGCCGGGTTCGGGATCGAGGCGGCTTGGGGGGAGCGCTTCAGCGCCATTGTTCAGGCCCTGGCGGCTTCTTCGCCCTATCCGAACACCGGGATCCGCCAGGTAGACTGGCCGGGGACCCTCCTTACCCTGGGGGGGCGGTATTCCTATGGCGCCGGCAGTCTCGAGTTCTCTCTGACCGAAGATCCGAACACGGCGGGCGCGCCGGATTTCATTGTGAATGTGACCGGCAAAATGAATTTCTGAGTGGTATGGTCGGTCTAACAGTTTGCTGAAAAAGTCCCGATGTGTCATTGCGAGGAGCGTTTTTTGCGACGCGGCAATCTCGAAGTGCTTGATAATCTTAACTACGAGTTTGTTTCGCTTCGCTCGCAAAGACAGGAAAAAGACTTTTTCAGCGGCCTGCTAATGGGTAGTGTCAAAGTCCTAGAAAAAACGATGGCTATTTTACCGCAGAGGACGCAGAGGAAGGCAGGTCTTCAAATACCGGCAGAGAAAGAGTCTGATGTGATGTAATTCAAGAAGTCCTCTGCGTCCTCTGCGGTGAAAGATATGACATTATGATCCAATTCCTAAGGAGGCATCCGTGTGCGATCTTAAAGCCTATGTGTTGAACAACGATAAAGAGGAACTTCTACTGGAGTCGGTGAACCATGTCCGCTCTGAAGGGGGGGAGGTCTTTCTCCGGAACCTTTTTGGCGAGGAAAAGCGCGTTCGGGGAGAGGTCCGTGAGGTGTCCCTCGTGAAGAACCGCGTTATTGTCGTGCCGCGATAGGGCAGGCATCGTTGCACAGAAAGTAGCATTGTCTGGTGATAATCATCACGGCAAATTCACCTTCACCGGAAGTTTCATGGTTGCGCTTATCTTTGGACGGAGATCCCTTATTCCGGCCTTAAACCGCTTGACAAAATTAACCACTTGCTTTATAAGTACTCATCACCGTGAAGCACCCGCTGGAATCTCCTGCGCATTCACTAACCATTTATTTATGGAAGATCACAAACTAAGAGTCTTTTGTGCTGTTGCAGAGACGAAGAGCTTTTCCAAGGCATCGGAGCTCATCCATCTGACCCAGCCCGCGGTAAGCCTGCAGATCCAGGCCATGGAGGAGCTTTACGAGACTCGTCTGTTCGACCGGTCGGGCAACTCCATCAACCTCACACCGGCGGGTGAGATCCTGTACAAACGCGCCAAGGAGATCCTGGCGCTGTATGCCGAGGCGCAGCATAACATCAGCGAGATAACCGGCGCCATCAAGGGTTCGCTTTCCATCGGCGCCAGTTCCACGATCGGCAATTACCTCCTCCCGCACATCATTGCCGCCTTCAAGAAGAAGGTCCCCCGGGTGAACATCTCCCTCGTCGTGAGCAATACCAAGATCATCACCGAACGGCTGAACGCGGGAGAGATCGACATCGCCCTGGTGGAAGGGGACGTAAGCAAACAGCGGTTTTCCGTGGAAACGCTCCTTTCCGACGAACTGGTGGTGATCATGTCGCCCGCCCATCACTGGGCGGAACGGCGGAACGTACCGGCGATCGAACTGACGAAAGAACCTATCATCATGCGCGAGGAAGGCTCCGGCACACGCCAGATCATCCTCAAGCATCTGGAAGAGCATGGCATCAAGCTTGACCAGCTCAAGATCGCCCTGGTCATGGGCAGCACCGAGGCCATCAAAGGCGCAGTGGAAGAAGGGCTCGGCGTGTCCATCGTCTCCGCCTGGGCGGCACGGAAGAACCTGAAGCAGGGCCTCATCAAGTCGACCACATTCAAGGACCTCAAGTTCAACAGGAACTTCAGCATCATCTCACCCAAGAGAAACTACAGCACCCACACGGCCAAGGAATTTTTGAACTTCCTGAGGGTCTATCCGATCAAATCCCCGCTGTCCTGAGGGCTATCCGCTTCCAGTTCTCCCGTTCGATCGTCCACCAGCCATCCCGTTTTGAAGTTGATATCCTCCGAAGCATGAGTTCCGACCAGAGCAGCACTTCCCATCCCGACATTGAATCCCTTACCATGACGGCCCCATGCCTGTCCGTTCGAACAACGCTGCTTCCCGCATGGATGTATCGTTCGACGACCTCTTCCGAGGGGTGCCGGTAGATATTCCCGTCGCCAACGGTGATGACCGCCATCGTCGGCCGCACTGCCGCGACGAACTCTCCGGTGCTCGAGGTCCTGCTGCCGTGGTGCGGGACCTTCACCAGATCGCTGGCGAGGTCGGGGACGTTCCGGAGCAGGAACTTTTCTCCTTCAGCGTGGATGTCACCGGTGAACAAAAGGGTTTTGCCCTGCACCATCATTCGTATCACCAGGGAACGGTCGTTCTCCGCGGCATAGTGCTTCTTCGTTTTCTGCGGGAAGAATGGCGGGGGGTGCAGAACTTCGAGGCGCGCGTTCCCGATATGCCCACGGTCGCCGGCCGATACGGTCCGGAAGGGAATGCCCCGATCTTTGATGAGGCGCTGAAAACCAGCATATCCGGGCAGCGACCCGTCCTGCCCCGAACTCCATACCTCGCGCACGGTAAAATCGCTCAAGACCGCGAGAAGGCCGTTCATGTGGTCGGGATGGGGATGAGAAAGGATCGCGAGATCGATGGTCCTGATGCCCCGGTTCCTCAGGTAAGGCGCCAGCACACTGCGTCCGATGTCGAACCGGTTGTCCCGGGTCCCGCCGCCGTCTATCAGGATGTTGCTGCCAGATCCCGTTTCCACGACGGCGCAGTCTCCCTGTCCCACGTCGAGGAACGTTATCCTGGTCCCCTGATCGCGGAAGAAAGGGAAGGCCACAGCCGCGACGATACATATGCCTGATGCCGCCATGGCGGCCACTGCCCCCCGGGGGGGCCGCGACGACGATTCCAGGGGGCGGTATGTTGCGAAGAGGCGGGCGCGTACCAGCAGGGCGGAAGCAACAAGCAGGACGAAATATCCCGCGGCAAGCAGGGCTCCCGGCGACGGCAGGTGAATGCTGGCAAAAGGGACCCGGGCGAAGAACGAGACGAGGGAGACGAACGTATCGGCGAAGAATTGATTGACCGCCGCCAGCGGGAGATGTCCCGTAAAGAGCGAAAAGATGCCGCAGAGGAGTCCGAGGGGGACCACGACGGCGCCCGCGAACGGTACCACGACCATGTTCGCGATGACGCCTGCGAGGGAGAACTGGTTGAAATAGAGCGCCACGAGGGGGCCGGTCACGAGCGTAGCGGCGAAGGAAATGATGAACAACAGCAGGGCCTGGTTCGCTATTTTCCCGGCCAGGGTGTCTGCCGGAAGGGCCAGCGCGTTCCAGGTCGATACGACGAATACGATGGACAGGACGGAGAGGTACGAAAGCTGGAATGAGATATCGAAGAGGGCCTGCGGGTTTTTCAGCAGGGTGATCAGCGCGGCGAGGGAAAGCGCGGGCAGCAGGTCACGCTCCCGGTCCAGGGCCACGGCCGCGAGAGCGGCAAGGATCATGATGAGCGAGCGGATCGTGGCTATCTGGCCTCCGGCAAGAAATGCGTAGAACGTGACCGGGACGACAGTCACGAGCGCAGCGACCTTCCGGGGATCGACGTGGATCGTGATCCAGTGGTAGGAGCGTTCAGAAAGCAGAAAAAGGGCATGTCTCGTGATCCAGAAGCAGATAAGGGCCACCATGCCCAGGTGGGACCCGGAGATGGAGATGATGTGGGTGACCCCCGCGGCCATGAAGCGCTCCCGAAGGTCATCGGTGAGGCTGCCTTCTTCGCCAATGGTCATGGCAAGAAGTATCGCCGCTCCCTCACCCGTCACGGCAGCGAGGAATGCCTGCCGGATGCGTTCGCGCAAGGTCTGGATGGCGCGCAGGACGCCCGTGCCCTGCTCAAGCACGCGGACGTCGGAGCCGTGCTTGATGCTAAGCACGGCGTACACGTCCTGCCGCGCGAGATACGCCGGATAGTCGAATCCGCCCGGGTTTCGAAAGCCGCGGGGCGGGTAAAGCCTGCCGACAAGGGAAACGCGGTCATCATATCCCGCTGTCAATGTGTCGTCCCGCACGGTGACCCTGAGCGTCCCGGACGCGGCCGTATCGTCGAGGTGATCAACTGCCAGGGTGAACGCGATCCTTCCCGGATCCCGGTCCAGAGGCGAGGATATCCTTCCCGTAACGGCACGGACGTTGCTTTTCCCGGGGGAACGAGTGCTGTAGTGATCGGACGGAAGGGAGGTGGCGGCCGTGACCAGCAGGACCGCTCCGGCGACGATCGCGGAACCTGTCACGAGGAGACGGTTCACCGTGAGGCGTTGCCGGTACGCAGTGATGCCGATGGCGCCGGCGAGAACCATGAGCATGATGGTCGAGCAGGGGAAATAGAGGAAAACCTGACCCAGCAGAATGCCGGCGGCAAGTGCAAGGGCAAGGAGGATGACCGGTTTGTCCATGGGTGATCAGGAATGCCCGGGGGAGAGATTCGTCCGGAGTAATGGTTCTCCGGCGGTTACGTACCGATCATCGCGACGTCCTTGACCGAGGTGGTTATGACAAGGATCCTGGTGTTATTGCTGTCCTCGTCCACCGGAATGATGGTGAACGCCTTTTCCTTCATCGATTCGAGAAAGAACCCCCGTTCCCAGGGTATCTCGCCTTCCATGTTGCCCATGATGGTTTCGCCGTCCTTGAATTTCACGAAGACCCGCTTTGATCCGGGGCGGGTGCCGGCAAAGGACTTCTTCTCCTGATGGCTTCGCTCCCCTTCGAACTTCCTTACAAAGAATATTGCCTTCAGCTCCTTGAGCCGGACCTTATGCTGGTGGTTTGATTCGTCCTCCAGGTAGAGATACTCATCGGAGATCTTGAGGTCCCTGATGAAACCTTTCAGCATCTTTCCATCCACGAATCGCAATATGACCCGCTGGTTCTCTTCCGGCATTATCCTGTCTCCTTGCCCTTCCGAGCGAATCCGGTCGCTGCTGTCAGTGTAGCACAGGAAAGGGTAAAATCAAAACCGTTCAGCCTATATATTTTATGACCAGCTTCGCCAGTTCGTCAGCGTACCGCGTGATCTCGGCTTCATCATCGCCCTCGAGCATGATGCGGAGCTTGAGCTCGGTGCCTGAATAGCGGACGAGCAGGCGGCCGGTGCCTTCGAGCGTCTTTTCGATCCCGGCAATGCGCTGCGCGATCTCCGGCAGGGACGCAAGGTCGCGCTTCTCCTTCACCTTCACGTTCACCAGGACCTGGGGATAGGTACGCATGCATGCGGCAAGCGCGGAAAGGGGCTTCCCGTCCTGTTTCATGATGGAGACGATCTGCAGGGCGGTGATCAGGCCGTCGCCGGTGGTGTTATGGTCCAGGAAGATGAGGTGCCCGGACTGTTCGCCTCCCAGATTATACCCGCCGTCGAGCATCTGCTCCATGACGTACCGGTCTCCCACGGCCGCGCGAACAAGCCTGCCGCCTGCTTCCTTGAGGGCGAGTTCGAGGCCGAGGTTGCTCATGACGGTCGCCACGAGGGTGTTGTGCTTGAGCCTGCCCTGCCGGATCATGTGGAGGGCGCAGATGGCCATGACGGCGTCACCGTCAACGACCTTCCCGTTCTCATCGCACAAGATGACGCGATCGGCGTCCCCGTCATAGGCGATGCCGACATGCGCACGGTTGGCGATCACGGCGCGGGAGATCACTTCGGGATGGAGCGAACCGCATCCCTGGTTGATGTTCATGCCGTTCGGCTGATCATAGAGCGAGATGACGTCTGCGCCAAGCTCCAGCAGGATGCGCGGGCCGATCTTGTAGGCGGCGCCGTTCGCCGAGTCCACCACCACCCGGAGCCCGGTGAGGTCCATGCCGCGGGGGAGGGACGATTTGACATATTCGTTGTACCGTCCGATGGCGTCATCGATCCTGACGGCCTTGCCGATCCCGGCGGCCGTAGGGCGGATGGCGTCGATGGCGCCCGAGAAGATAAGCTCCTCCATCTTTGCTTCCAGCGCGTCGGGAAGTTTGAATCCGTCACGCCCGAAAAACTTGATGCCGTTGTCCTCGTAGGGATTGTGGGAGGCGGAGATGACCACGCCCGCGTCCGCCCGCAGGCTCCGGGTCAGGAACGCGATGCCCGGCGTGGGAACGGGGCCCACGAGCAGCACGTCGATGCCCATGGAGCAGAGACCGCTGGTGAGGGCGCTTTCGATCATGTAGCCGGAGAGGCGCGTGTCCTTGCCGATCACGACACGGTGGCGCCGCGAGGAATCACCGAAGACATGGGCCGCCGCCCTCCCGATGCGCATCGCCATCTCCGAGGTCATGGGGTCCTGGTTCGCGACACCCCGGACGCCATCGGTACCGAAGAGCTTTTTCATGGACGTTCCTTCCGAATGCCGATGTCGATGCGTATGGTCTGTTCGATGATCTTGACCGGGTTTCCCCGATAGTCGATCCGGGGCACGACCGTCGTTGGTTCCTTTATCCCGGCAATGTCGATGGGCATGGTTTGGAGCGCGGTCAGAGCCCCGACGGACCCCCGCGGGCCCTCGATGGTGATCCTCGGGGGAGAGACGGAAACGTTCCCGAGCCGGTACCCCGCCGCCGGCGTCCCGCTGAGAACCGGTTTCAGGCGGATGGTCTTGCGGATGATCCGGTCAAGCTTCACGGTGATCTCGTAAGGCGAGAGGTGGGTCACCGTGACACCGGACGGTTTCCGGATGTCATCGGGCGAGATGCGGATGATGTTATCGCCTGCCTTGCCGAGGGAAAGGTCGACGGCTCCCACTACTTTTTTCCCGGAGGCGATATCGCGGAGAGCCCGCTCCTGGCCCTGCAAGCGCGCTTCGACCGTGCCTGGTACGTCTCCCACCACCGCCATTTTCAGCGGGATATTGCGGAGTTCGAGCGGCACGGTCAGCGACACCTCGGTCTTGCCCTTCGAGGTGACATAGAACCAGAGGCTCAGGGCGAGGACCAGGGACGCGAGCTTGATGGGCCAGTTCTCGAGGAATATCCTGCGCAGGTCCATATTATGTCCTCCCCTCCCGTTTTTGTTTCGCGAAGAGGTCGGAGATCGTCTTCCGGAGCTTCGGGGCGTCCAGGTTGGGATCGATCACCCCGTTAATGACCACCGAGATCTCGCCGGTCTCCTCCGATACCACCACGACCACGGCGTCCGTTTCTTCGGTGAGGCCCACGGCCGCGCGGTGCCGGGTACCGAGGGTCTTGGAAATGTTCGGAGAGAGCGTCAGAGGCAGGAAACATCCCGCCGAGGTGATCCGGCCGTTCCGGATGATGGTGGCGCCGTCGTGTATGGGTGAATAAGGAAGGAAGATGCTCGTCAGGATCTCCTTCGAGACCCTGGCGTCCAGGTTCGTTCCCATCTCCACGATGGTCGTCAGGTCCGTCTCCCGTTCGAGCACGATGAGGGCGCCGATCCGTTTGTTTGCCATGGATACCGACGCCTTGATGATCTCCTCGATGAATTTAGAGCTTTCCACCGGAGAGAGTGACCTGAAAAAGCGACGCTCGCCCATCTGTGCGAGGGCCCGGCGGATCTCGGGCTGGAACAGGATGACCGCGGCGATGACGATCTGCGACCAGAAGCTGTGGATCAGCCAGTCGAGGGTGTAGAACTCCAGGGCCTGAGAAGCGATGAACGCCAGGACGATAAGCCCGATGCCCAGAAGCATCTGGAACGCGCGGGTCCCCTTGATGATCAGGAGGAGGCGGTAGCAGATATAATAGACCAGCGCGATATCAACGGTATCATGGAACCATCGGTAATGCGCCAGAGCCTCTCGTATTTCGGTGAAGTTAGTGAACATATGTTGAAAATACAAATCCAAAAATTCAAATCTCAAATAATACTCAAGCTCCAAAATGCAAATTCAAAACGCTTGAGATCTGGTGATTGGAAATCGAATATTATTTGTTATTTGGCGCTTGTTCTTTGGTGTTGGTGCTTGCTCTCACGATCGCATCGGTCATGCGCGCCACCTTCGTCATGTATCCCACGTCATGCACCCGGACGATGCTGGCGCCGCGCTGGATGCCGAGGGCCACGGTGGCCGCGGAACCTTCGATCCGGTCCTTTGGCTCCTCGATGTTCAGGACCGTCCCGATAAAGCGCTTCCGCGACGTCCCGAGGACGAGGGGGAACCCCAGGGCGCGGAACTCGTCCAGGCGCTCCAGGATGGTAAGGTTGTGTTCCAGTGTCTTTCCGAAACCGATCCCGGGGTCGATCATGATCCGGTCACGGTCGACGCCGGCCTTCAGGGCGATGCCGGCGCTTTCCTCAAGATGGTCCCTGATCTCGCCGATGACGTCGCGGTAGACCGGGTTCATCTGCATGTCCCTTGGCGTTCCCTTGATGTGCATGATCACTACAGCGGCCCCATGATCTGCAACCACCTGCGCCATATCAGGGGAAGATCTAAGTCCACTGATATCGTTCACGATCCCTGCTCCGGCTCGGAGCGCCTTTTTTGCCACAGATGATTTGTATGTATCGACCGAGAGAGGCACCATAAGCTCGGACGAACAACGCTCGATGATCGGGATGATCCGGTTTGCTTCCTCCTCCTCGGTGAGAGGTTCTGCACCGGGCCGCGTGGATTCTCCGCCGATGTCAATGATGTCCGCGCCCTGGGAGACCATCTCCCGTGCGTGTTCCAGGGCAGCACCCGGTTCGGCATACCGGCCGCCGTCGGAAAAGGAGTCCGGGGTCACATTCAGGATACCCATGATGTGCGTGCGGCTGCCGAGATCGAGGACCTTCCCCCTGCAGTCAATCTTATAATCCGAGCGCAGATAGTTGTCAAGCAGAGAGTCGATCGTACGCGCAAGGCTGGAGGGGATCCGTGGATCGCCGGCGAGAAGAGGGGAAAGGCGCCTCAGCTGTTCTGGGGTGCCGGTCAGGACGATCTCTTTGACCGGACCAACGGTCCGTTTCCTGTTCGATAAAGAGATCGGAGCAGGCTGTACGTCTGCTCCGATCTGAGTTAATTGGATGCATGTCGCGAGAATGGCCGCCTGCTCCGCAGGGAGGTCCCGCACCGTTATGGCGAGGGCGCCGTGGCCGGAGATCCGGAGTACAGACCCCATTCCGCCCTCCTATGCCGTCGCGGGTTGGCTGAGAATGATGGCGTCGATTTCAACTGCGTCGAGGGTCTCTTTTTCCAGCAATGCCTTTGCCAGGCCGTCGAGCGCATCCGCCCGGTCCTTGATCAGGGTCTTGGCCCGCTGGAAGTTTTCCACGACGATGCGCTTTACTTCCTTGTCGATCTCGATGGCCGTATGTTCGCTGTAGTCGCGGTGCTGGGCGATCTCGCGGCCGAGGAATATCGCTTCTTCCTTCTTGCCGTAGGACAGCGGTCCCATGGAATCGCTCATGCCCCATTCGCAGACCATCTTCCGCGCGAGGGTCGTAGCCCGCTCGAGGTCGTTGCCCGCGCCCGTGGTCATGTGCTTGAGCGCTATCTCTTCGGCGGCCCGGCCGCCGAGCAGGATCGCGATATTGTTCAACAGATGTTCACGGTCGTAGGAATACCGGTCGGCCGTGGGGAGTTGGAGCGTGACCCCCAGCGCCATGCCGCGCGGGATGATCGAGACCTTGTGCACCGGGTCGGTCCCGGGAATAAGCCTCGCGACCAGCGTATGGCCCGCCTCATGATAGGCGGTGTTCTTCTTTTCCTCGTCGCTGATGAGCATGGACCTGCGCTCGAGGCCCATGAGGATCTTGTCCTTGGCCCGGTCGAAGTCGTCGTTCTCGACCTGCGTTTTGCCCAGCCTGCCGGCAAGGAGCGCCGCTTCGTTCACCAGGTTCGCCAGCTCCGCGCCGGACAGGCCCGGAGTGCCGCGAGCGATGGATTCAATGTCCACGTGCGGGGCGAGCTTGATCTTCTTCGTATGCACTTTCAGCACGCCGATCCTGCCGTTCAGGTCGGGCCGCGGGAGCACCACCATGCGATCGAACCTGCCCGGCCGCAGGAGCGCCGGGTCGAGCACGTCGGGACGATTCGTTGCCGCCACCAGGATGACCCCGTCGTTCGACTCAAAGCCGTCCATTTCGACGAGAAGCTGGTTCAGGGTCTGCTCACGCTCGTCATGGCCGCCGCCGAGGCCCGCACCGCGGTGCCTGCCCACGGCATCGATCTCGTCGATGAAGATGATGCAGGGCGCGTTCTTTTTGCCCTGCTCGAAGAGGTCCCGGACCCGTGAAGCGCCGACGCCGACGAACATCTCGACAAAATC
>CAYPOT010000107.1:0-12034 GCA_964412455.1 uncultured Nitrospiraceae bacterium
AGGAACCTGGTCGTCAGCTCGCGCCTGTACCCGGGCGTTGAAGAGACGCTCGAGCACTTTCGCAGCCTTCCCCTGGCCGTGGTGACCAACAAGACGCTCGAGTTCTCCGAACCGCTTCTGGAGCAGCTCGGCATCCGGCCCTATTTCGGCATGATCATCGGGGCCGATGCGGGGCTGCCGCTGAAGCCGGCGCCCGACGCGTTTCTCTCGATCATGAAGGGCCTCGCGGTCCCGAAGGAGAGCACGGTCGTGGTGGGTGACGGCACCACGGACATCCTTGCCGGCAAGGCAGCGGGGATCACGACCTGCGCCGTGACCTATGGTTTCCGGTCCGAGGATGAGCTGCGGAAGGCGGGGCCGGACCATGTGATCCACGAATTTTCGGAATTGAAACAGGTGTTCAGGGCGGAATGAAATAATCACGTTCTGCGCGCGTTGTTGTAACTACTCAGGTTCAAAATTCGTCGTCCCCGAATGTCTCAATCGGGGACCCAGTGACTTTTATAAACCTCTGGATTCCCGATAAAAGCGTTCGGGAATGACGGCTTTATATGAAAGTCACCTGAGTAGTTACGAGTTGTTTCTCCTGCCTGTTGGTTGAAAGGTCCCCATGTCCGAGCCCGCGTTGAACATACCTCCCGAACGTCTCTCCAGTCTGCTCAAGATCGGCCTGCGCCTCACTGCCGAGCGTGATCTCGATCGGCTGCTCCGCACGATCATCGAGGAGACCACCGCGGTCATGGACGCTGACCGAAGCTCGCTGTTCCTGATCGACGTCGAACGCGGCGAGATGTGGGCAAAGATCGCGCAGGGTGTGGAGGTGATCGAGATCCGCTTCCCCGTCGGTGTGGGTGTTGCCGGGACCGTGGGGAGGACCGGCGAGATCATCAATATTCCCGACGCATACGCCGACCGGCGGTTCAATCCCGAGTTCGACCGGAAAACAGGGTTCCGGACGAAGAGCATTCTGTGCGCGCCGCTCAGGAACACCCACGGAGAGATCATTGGCGCGATCCAGGTCCTGAACAAGAGTACGGGACCATTCGGCAGCGAGGACGAGATACTGCTCACCGCGCTTTCATCGCACGCGGCGGTCGCGATCGAGAACGCCGATCTCTACCGGCGGCTGTCCGTACTGAATCTCTCCCTCGAACGAAAGGTGGAAGAACGGACTGCGGAGCTCTCGGCGGTGAACGAACGACTCTCGGCGCTCAACCGGGAACTGGAAGAGATCTCGATCACCGATGCACTCACGAAGGTCTACAACCGGCGCTATTTCACCGAACGGCTCAGGCAGGAGATCAAACGCGTCAGCCGCTACGGCCCGACGGTCTCGCTTCTTATGATCGACATCGATTATTTCAAGAAAGTGAACGATACCTGGGGCCACCAGGCCGGGGACACGGTCCTTGCGGGTGTGGCAGGGCTCATCAAGGGCGGGCTCCGGGTAACCGACCTGCTCGCGCGGTACGGCGGGGAGGAGTTCTGCCTGCTCGCAACAGGAACGGACCAGGCAGGTGCGCAGGTGCTCGCGGAGCGGGTGCGGTCGCTTGTGCAGAGCACCGTCTTCGAGCACGGGGGGAACACCATCGCTGTCACGGTAAGCATCGGGGTCAGCACCTGGGAGCCATCGCTTCGTGACGACCAGGAAGAACTGGTCCGCAGGGCGGACACTGCGCTCTACCGGGCCAAAGAGCAGGGAAGGAACCGGGTGTGCGCCTGAGTTTGGTCTTTACTATTTGAAATCAATTGGTTAATATGTGCGCTACTGATTGCATTGCAAGTTGCAGATTGTAAATAGCAAATATCAAATTTGCCAGTATCTTGGTTCACCTTTACAATTTCCAATCTGCAATTTCCAATTTTCAATGAATTAAGGAGTCCTCATGTCCCATCCTCACGCAATGAAAGCGCCCCACGGGCAGGGTCATCCCGGGGGCGATGGCAAGGAAAAGAAATACCTTCCCCGGCTCATCGCCTGGGAGGTCACCCGGAGCTGTGTGCTGAACTGCGTCCACTGCCGGGCCGCGGCCAAGTACGGGCCGTACCCGGGTGAGCTTTCGACGGAGGACGCCTTTCGGTTCCTTGATGACGTCAAAACCTTCAGCGACCCCATCATCATCCTGACGGGCGGCGAGCCTATGATGCGCGCCGACATCTACGATATCGCGGCATACGGCACCAAGATCGGCCTGCGCATGGTCATGGCGCCCTGCGGCCTGCTCGTGACCGAAGAGCTGGCGCAGAAGATGAAGGATTCGGGCATCATGCGCGTGTCGCTGTCCATCGACGGCCTGACCGCCGAACAGCACAACAACTTCCGCCGGGTGGAAGGGGCCTTCGAGAGCGTGATGAAGGCCATCGAGAACTTCAAGAAGGTGGGCCTCGAGTTCCAGGTGAACACGACCATCACCAAGCACAACGTGAAGGACCTGCCCGCGCTGCTCGAGATGGTCATCAAGCTCGGCGCCGTCGCCTACCATCCCTTCCTGCTCGTGCCCACGGGCCGGGGCAAGGAGCTCGTGGACCAGGAGATCCCGCCCGCGGAATACGAAAGTACGCTCAAATGGTTCTACGAGATGCGCGACAAGTCGCCGATCCAGTTCAAGCCCACCTGTGCGCCCCATTATTACCGCATCTTCCGCCAGGGAGAGAAGGAAAAGGGGATCACGGTCACGCCCGAATCCCACGGATTCGACGCCATGACCAAGGGCTGCATGGGCGGCCAGAGCTTCGCCTTCGTGTCCCACGTGGGCAAGGTGCAGATCTGCGGGTTCCTTGAGGAGGAGGCGGGAGACATCAAGAAGGAGCCCTTTTCTAAAATATGGAACGATTCGCAGCTCTTCAAGGAAATGCGCGACCTCGACCACTACCATGGTAAATGCGGCATCTGCGAGTACCGCAGGGTCTGCGGCGGCTGCCGCGCACGGGCATTTGCCATCTCCGGAGATTATCTGGCAGCCGAGCCGTTCTGCACCTACGAACCGGTAAAGGCGAAGAAATAACGGTTGTCAAAGATTGCATGAAGTCTTGACAACACCTGCCGGGATGTCTTGACTGACCCCGCCAACGAGCGTACCATGGCGTCAGAGAGCGGATGCGAGGTTGGGCATGGGCCAGTCTTCATTACTTAAGGTCATTCTGTCGATCTCGATCGGCGCGATCATCCTCTTCCCGCTCTACGCCATTTTCATCGAATATCCTTCCTTTGAAAAGGTCATCACCGAAAACACTTCCCAAGAGGCGGTCCGCATCGCCACCATCCTGTCCTCGGTCCTCATCGATGAACAGGTCGAGCTGAGGGCCGACCGCCTGCCGAAGGCGTTTTTGAAACACGTCCGGCAGTTGCAGCACGACACCCGCGTCCTCAAACTGAAGATCTTCAATCCCTCCGGAACGATCGTCTTTTCCACCGATCCCTCTGAGATCGGCCGCATCAATGAGGAGGATTACTTTCAGCGGATCGTGACGACGGGCGGGAGCAAGGCCCAGGAAATACTCAAGAACGAGCTTACCCTCGAAAAGCTGGTGATGCCCGCCGATGTCGTTGAGACCTATGTGCCGATCATAAAGGACGGGAAGATGATCGGCGTGTTCGAGATCTACTACGATATTTCCGCTGAAAAGAACGAACTCCGGGCCCTGGCCAGACGCTCGACAGGCGGGCTTTTTTTCTTTGCGGCGGTCCTGCTCATGGTTGTGGTCATGACGATGCGGAAAGCAAGTGCCATGGCGGAAGAACAGAGACGCATGGCGGACGTCCTGGCGGAGAGCGAGCAGCGCTACCGGACGCTGTTCGAACGCGCCGGCGATGCCATATTCATCCTGGAAAGTGCGGGGGACAAGGCGGGACAGATCGTCATGGCGAACAAGGCCGCCGCGGCGATGCATGGCTACGCCGTGAAAGAACTGCTGCAGATGAAGATCATGGACCTGGATACGCCAGACGCGGCAAAGGGTGCGGCAGGCATGATCCGGCGCATTCTCGACGGGGAGTGGATCAAGACGGAGCTGCGCCACCGCAGGAAGGACGGAACGGAGTTCCCCGTCGAGGTAAGCGCCGGGTTGCTGGAATTCGGCGGTCATCAATATATCCTGGCTTTCGATCGTGACATCACCGCGCGGCGGCGGGTCGAGATGGCGCGGGAAAATCTCATCCAGGACCTGAAGGACGCGTTCGAGAAGATCAAGACACTGAAAGGACTTCTCCCGATATGCGCGTCCTGCAAGAAGATCCGGGACGATACAGGCTACTGGAGCCAGATCGAGACCTATATCGCGACACACTCCGAGGCCGAGTTCAGTCACGGCCTGTGCCCCGACTGCGTTGAAAAGCTGTATCCGGGATTCAACAAATAACGATCATCTCCAGGCCGTCCGCCTGCAGAACGGATATAAGCTAGTTCAAGATGCTTCTTTTTTTTCTGCACCGCCATTCACAGGTCCGCGCAGGCATGCCAATGAGCTGTTCATTACACGCTGCTATTTATGTCCTCCTCAGCACTTGACGCTATCGCTGTTGCTGTTCAGCTTGTTTGTTTTTATAATGCTCTGAGATTCATGCTTGTGCGCGTACCTGTTCATGGGATGCAGGCGCTTTTGGAAAGTCACAGGCCAATTCTTTTGACGTACCCCTGCGCCGGGTAGCCTGGTGCGAAGACTGTGCGTATGCATGCCCGACAAGGCATAGCATAACAGCCGACTTGAAAGCAGCGCGTCCGTAGGGGAAGCGCTGCCGGAAAAGGGACAATGAACAGGGGAACGTGAAGCTCTTTCTTCATGCTTAGCACAGCAAGCCACCGGGCTGCCCAAAAAAGACATCTTGTCAGCCTTTCGCCTTTCTCACATCCTTTCTTGCGAAATTCAGACCCACCGTGTACAATGCATCCTTCCTTAACGGAAAATCTATTTGGCTAAAGGACGTTGACGGAATACAGCATGCCTCTTATCAGTCTTCAGAACATCAGCGTCGGCTTCGGAGGTCCGCTCCTGCTCGAAGGAGTCGACCTCCAGATCGAGCCGGGAGAACGCGTCTGCCTCGTCGGCAGGAACGGGACCGGCAAATCCACGATCATGCGCGTCATCACGGGCGAAGTACGGCCGGACCGCGGCATGGTCGTCGCCCAGCAGGGGCTGCGCACGACGATCCTGACCCAGGAAGTACCGAAGCACATCAGCGGCAGTGTGTTTGATGTCGTATCGGAGGCCTTCGGCGAACAGGGGAAACTGCTTGCCGACTATCATCACGTGAGCGCCCGGCTGGCCCATGACCATAGCGAGAAGCTCATGGCGGAGCTTGAGGATGTCCAGCATCGGTTTGAAGCCTCCGGCGGCTGGCAGATGCAGCAGAAGGTCGACGAGATCCTGACGCGGCTGCAGCTTCCCGAGGACGCAGAGTTCATGGAGCTCTCCGGCGGTCTCAAACGCAGGGTCCTTCTGGCAAAGGCACTGGCAGGCGAGCCGGACCTTCTGCTCCTGGACGAGCCTACGAACCATCTGGACATCGAAGCCATTGCCTGGCTGGAAGAGTTCCTGCTTACCTTCGGAGGCACGCTGCTGTTCGTGACCCATGACCGGGCGCTGCTCCAGAAGCTGGCAACCCGGATCGTCGATCTCGACCGCGGAAGGCTTACGAGCTGGCCAGGCAGTTATCGCGCGTATCTCGAACTGAAACAGGCCGCTCTGGATTCAGAGGCCGTGGAAAACGCGAAGTTCGACAAGAAGCTTGCCGCGGAAGAGGTCTGGATCCGGCAGGGCGTCAAGGCGCGCAGGACGAGGAACGAAGGCCGCGTGCGCGCGCTCAAGGACCTGCGCAGGACCAGAAGCGAACGGCGCGAGAAGATCGGTACGGCGAACATCCAGGTGCAGGAAGCCGAACGGACCGGCAAGCTCGTGGTCGAAGCGCAGGGTGTGAGCTTCGGGTACGCGGACAGACCGATCATCACCGGCCTGTCCACGACCATCATCCGAGGCGACAAGATCGGCATCATCGGGTCGAACGGGTCGGGCAAGACCACGCTGCTGAAAGTACTGCTCGGCGACCTGAAGCCCCAGCAGGGCAAGATGAAGCAGGGAACGAATCTCGAGGTCGCCTATCTCGACCAGCACCGGGCCCAGCTGGACGATCAAAAGACCGTGCAGGACAACGTGGCCTATGGCAGTGATCATGTGACCATCAACGGCAACCGGCGCCATGTCATCGGCTACCTGCAGGATTTTCTGTTCTCGCCCGCCCGCGCGCGCAGTCCGGTGAAGGTCCTGTCGGGCGGGGAGCGGAACCGCCTGCTGCTTGCCAAACTGTTCACCCAGCCTTCGAACGTGCTGGTGCTCGACGAACCGACGAACGACCTGGACATCGAGACCCTGGACCTGCTCGAGGAACTGCTGATGGACTATGCCGGCACGGTGCTGCTCGTGAGCCACGACCGGGCATTCATCAATAACGTCGTGACGAGCACGCTGGTGTTCGAAGGCGAAGGCAAGGTCAGCGAGTATGTGGGGGGCTATGACGACTGGCTGAGGCAATCGCGGCAGCGGACGGACGCGCCGCCGGTCACGGCCAGGGTGGAAGAACGAAAAGCGGCTGCCGTCCCGCAGCGGGAAAAACAGCGGAAATTGAGCTTCAAGGAGCAGAAGGAGCTTGACGAGCTTCCGAAGCTCATCGAAGCGCTCGATGCGGAACAGCAGAAGATCATTGCGACCATGGCCGACCCTGCCTTTTACCGCGAGAGCGGGAATAAGGTCGCCTCGACCACCTCGCGGCTGGCGAACGTGGAAAAGGAACTGGCGGAAGCGTATAAACGGTGGGATGAGCTTGAGGCGCTGAAGGGATAGAGCGGCACATCAAGACGTTTCTCTATGTTCTCTGTCCGACCTGCGAGACTTCCCCCGGTAGTCTCTATCAATGCGAAAGTCCCCTTTTAGCAATTGACCTGTCCGTCGCCGCCGTGATATATTTTCAGCAAGGGAGCAAAGGAGTCAACTTATGAAACAACTATTGCGCATAACGTTCGACGCCAATGTCATGGGCGGTAAACCGTGCATACGCGGCCTCCGCGTTACTGTCGGGACCCTTGTCGGACTGGTTGCCACCGGGTATTCCACCGCCGATATTCTCAAGTCATATCCCTATTTAGAGGAAGAAGACATCCGTGAAGCGCTTGCTTATGCGGCTTGGCGGTCCGAGGAAATAGAGCTGCCGTTCGTTACCGCATGAAGCTTCTCATTGATATGAACCTTTCCCCCGGCTGGGTTGAAGTATTCGTCCAGCAGGGATGGCAAGCAGTTCACTGGTCCATGGTCGGCGATCCACGGGCGAAAGATATCGTCATCATGGAAGTGGGCGCGTGAAAACGGGCATATTGTGTTCACCCACGATCTCGATTTGGGTTCTTTACTGGCAACTACACGCGCATTGGGGCCAAGTGTTATTCAAGTTCGCACGCAAGACATCCTGCCGCAAAGCCTCGGGATGAGATTGGCGCAAGTTCTTCGTCAGTATGAATCAATGCTGGCTAAGGGCGCGTTAATTACCGTGGATGATACGAAATCAAGAATGCGCATTCTGCCTTTTCAATAGTCTTGCCGGTTAGGCAATGCTTCTCTGCCCGATATATGCGTCTACTATTGCCAATTCGCATTTAGCTCACCGATCTAGATCCATCATCGCACTATTTCCATAGTTCACCCCTGTCTTTTCTCCAACCATCTCATGCGGCGTGCCCCAGCCTGCGGGGTGCACCTAATACTGCTCATGAGCCGGACGGGGGCGTCCGGAGAGGATAAAGAGAGTGGATGGGTTTCTGGTGAAAGGATAGAAACACGCGTCTGACGCGCCGCCTTTGGCGCGTCGCTGTAGGCGCAGGTTAGGAGGACCGTCTGGGACCGTCTGGGGTCAGGCCTGGAATGCTGCAATGTTCACATCTTCAGTTTGTATTCTGCATGCTTTGCCAGTCTGCCCTAGCACTCATCTTCAGGAAGTAGAACGTATCCTCGTCAGGATCTACGAATTCAATGCTTTCCGCACCCGGACCAGAAGTTCCGCCGGTGTGACCGGCTTCTGCATCAGATCGAACCCCTGATCGACCAATCCCTGCCTGCTGATGACGTCCGCCGTATACCCGCTCATGAAGAGAGCCTTGACGTCGGGATGGAGGGTCTTGATGGCGCTGAAGGCCTGCTTCCCGTTCATCTTCGGCATGATCGTGTCAAGGATAACGAGCTGGATGCGGTCGCGGTTCTCGGAGAAGAGCCGGACGGCCTGCTCGCCGTCCTTCGCCTCGAGCACGCGGTAGCCGTGTTCCTCGAGGACCGATCTCATCAGGGCAAGCACCATCTTGTCGTCCTCGGCGACAAGGATGGTCTCCGTGCCACGCGCCCCCGACGCTTCGCTCCTGGGCGCCTGCTCTTTTTCTTCCGCCCTTTGCAGCAGCGGCAAATAGATATTGAACGTGGTGCCTTTCCCGATCTCGCTGTAGACGGAGATCGTGCCGTTATGCTGCCGGATGATGCCGTAGGCGATGGACAGGCCGAGACCGGTGCCGCGGCCGACCTCCTTGGTGGTAAAGAAGGGTTCGAAGATCTTGAGCCGCGTCGCTTCTTCCATGCCGGAGCCCGTATCGGATACCGAAAGGACGGCGAACGACCCGGCGGCCGGGACCCCGTGAATGCGCGCCTGCTCGCCGTCGAACGTCGTCTGTTCGGTACCAATAGTGAAGCTGCCGCCCTGCGGCATGGAGTCGCGGGCGTTCGTGGCAAGGTTCATGAGCACCTGTTCAAGCTGGCCCGCGTCGGCCAGCACGATCAGGTCTTCGTCGGACAGGTCCGCCGCAAGTTCGACATCCTCGCCGATCAGGGGCAGCAGCAGTTTCTCGACGCGCCGGACGATCGAGTTCAGATCGACCGGCACCGGGATCAGGGTCTGCTTTCTGCCGAAGGTCAGGAGGCTCCGTGTCAGCCGGGCGGCTCGCTGCCCCGATTCGAGGATGTTCACCACGTTTGCCTTCAGGGGGTCGGTGTCGCTCATCTTCCGTTGAAGGATGCTCCCGTAGCCTATGATCGCTGTCAGGATGTTGTTGAAATCGTGGGCCACCCCACCCGCGAGCGTTCCGATGGCCTCCATCTTCTGCGACTGAATAAGCTGGGCCTCGAGCTTCTGGCGGTCGGTTATGTCGATGAAGGTTACGACTGCCCCCACGATGGCGCCCTTGCTCTCGATGGGGTAGGACCAGTACTCCACCGGGAAGCTGGTTCCGTCGGCCCGCCAGAAGACCTCTGAGTCATCGTGGCCGCCCCGGTTCTCCCGGTAGGCGGTGTAGATCTTGCATTCCTGCTCGGGATAGGGCGAACCGTCCCGTCTTCTATGGTGGACCAGTGTGTGCATGTTCCTGCCGATGAGGTCCTCTTCCTTACCGTACCCCAGCATCCTGATGCCCGAAGGATTGCAGAAAGAACAATTGCCCCCGGTGTCGACGCCGTAAATGCCTTCGGCCGTGGATTCGAGCAGCAGACGGATGCGCGCCTCGCGCTGCGTCAGCTCGGCGGTCCGCTCCTGGACCTTGACCTCCAGGGCGTCGTGGGCGTGTTTCAACTCTTCCTCGGCGCGCTGACGGAGTTCGATCTCATGCTCCAGGGGCGCCAACGCCATTCTTCGCTGGGACCGCCACAGGACGATGCCGAGGAAGACGGTGAATAGAACGGAGCCGGCGATGAGCCGGTTCCTGAGCTGGGTGACGACCACATCGGCCTTACTGAGGTCCGCCGTGAGCGACAGGCTCATCAGGTGTCTGCCGTCCTGCATGATCGTCTTGTTCAGGTCGATGGTCCTGACGTTGTGCGCCGGGGTCCGTTGGAACTCAGCGACGACGAATCCGTTCGGCGCCGTGGCACGGATCAGAAGGAACTCCCGATGCGCAGACCCCCAGCGTTCGATGAACGTCCGTATGGTCACATAGTCCGACTTGAGCAGCGACTCGTAGAACGCGTCCGCCATGAGGTCGAGCTCGGCGGATGTCTCGTCCTTGGCCAACTCAAGGAGCGTAACACGCTGCTGCCAGGTGACCAGCAGGGTCCCGGTGACGAGAAAAATGAGCAGGACGCTGGTGAGGGCGAGGATGGCGCCTGTGTACCGGAATTTTCTCATAGGTCGATGCCGGCCTTCTTCAGGTCGTTTATGATCGCGCGGAGAGTGTCGAAGTCACGGTCGTCGGCAGGCACGAGATCGATGACATCTTTCCGCATGCCGCTGATGATTTGCCGGCCTTCGGCGCTGTGCGAGAGCTGGAGAAAGGCTTTTCGAAGGGCCTGCACGGTCTCTTTTGGAAGGTTGTCGCGGGCAATGAATACGTGATCGGTGATCGGCGCGCTTCTGGCAAGGGACCGCAGTCCCTGTGGCTCGTATTGTAAGAAAACCTCCTCTTTCACGGCGCCGGCGTCAAAGGTGCCTGCCAGGATGCCAAGGGCGATGTTGTCGTGGTTCGCCACGTAACTTACCTGGGAAAACTGATTAACGTCGATGCCTGCCTTGAGCAGCATATGGCTCGGGACGATATGGCTCATGGTTGATACGCGGTCGCCGAAGACGAACCGCTTGCCCTTGAGCTGGGCAAGGGAGGTGACGGGGCTGTCCTTTCTCACCATGATGCGGCCATGAAAGAACTTGCCTTCCTTCGTTTTAAAGGCAGCGAGGAGCGGGCGCTTGCCGTACTGGCTGGTGAGCTTCACGTAGGATCCGGGCCCCATGAAGGCGATGTCCACGACGCCGTTCGCGATCCTGTCGATGTGGGCGTCGTAGAAACTCCCGATATCGAGCACCACCGGCCGCCCGAGCTGCCTGCCGAGGTACTCGGTGAGGGGGGTGTACCGTTTGAAGAGCTCGGACGCGGAGAGATAGGGATGGAGGCAGAGTTTGAGCGGTTCCTTCTCCTGCGACCGCGCCGGACTGGAGCAGAGGAACAGCAGGAACGTCATCAGTACGATCACAACAGGAATAACTGCAGTGCTGTTCTTGGTCGTCATGGCCGCTCTCCTGTTCCGGGTTCGAGGATGTCTCAATTTTATCACAATTTAACAGGTAATATGGGCGGAATCCAGAAATATCGGTCGGCCAGGCTCAAAAAAAAGGGATCGCATTGTGGCGCTGCACCGGCAGAGCGTCCTTCTGAGTGCGACTGCCGAAGAGCATCCGGTCATCTGTGCCGTGTCTGGCCTAACGGCCCATTTTTTTCAGCAGGTCCTCGAGACCGGCGAAGGGTTTGTGGGTTGCGGGTGGACTTTTTTCGCTGTCCGGCGCTTTTGTCCCCTCCAACTGGTGCTTCTGGTGCTCGTTATCGTGGCAATACATGCATAACAGTTCCCAGTTGCTGCCATCGGGCGGGTTGTCGTCATGGTTGTGGTTCTTGTGATGGACCGTAAGCTCTTTTAACTTTTTTCCTTCAAATTCCCTGCCGCATCCGCCGCAGACCGGCGGGAAGAGCTTCAGCGCCTGTTCGCGGTATCCCTGGTCGCGTTGTTCACGGTTCTTCCGTGCCTCAGCGATGATCCGGTCCTGTCCGTTCTCTTCTGAATTATTCTGCGACATATGCAAACTCCCGCTTGATGTAGCATAAAACATTTAGACACGGAAGGAGCGGATCAAACTCCTGATAACGGCGGATAAGATCGGATCCTTTATAGCCGTAGGGGCAACCCTGTGTGGTTGCCCTGATTCCGGCGGCCACGCAGGGCCGCCCCCTATGAGATCTTTCTTCGCATCCGCATGTATCCATGTCAAATGTCGTTGCTCGATTGATGAACCGGCGCAATACCGGTCTTCAGCGCCTGGAAATACTCGTTGATCTCCCGCTTCACGTTGCCCACGCCCCACATATGATTGATGCGCTCCCGGAACTCCGCGCCGCCCTGCAGTCCTTTTGTGTACCACGAGAGGTGCTTGCGCATTTCAAGAATGCCGATGTCCTCTCCCGCCAGTCTGATCATATCGTTGAAATGCCTCAACATGACCGCCCGCCGCTCGTCGAGCGTGGGGTGCGGCGGG
>CAYPOT010000108.1:0-11723 GCA_964412455.1 uncultured Nitrospiraceae bacterium
CCTGGGGCAGGACTTCGGCGAAGTATTCATCCAGTCCGATCTGGTCCGAGACCCACTTTGCCGTCGCCTTGTTGTCGCCCGTGAGCATCATGCAGCGGATGTTCAGCGCTTTAAGGGCATCGATGGCCTGCTTCGCCTCGGGCCGGACGATGTCGGCCAGGGCAATCGCTCCTTTCAACTTCCCGTCAACAAGGACAAACACGACCGTCTTGCCCTGGGCTTGCAACGGCTCGACGCGCTTGTCGGAGTGATCGATATTCTGTTCGAGCAGGTAGCCGGGGCTGACCACCTTGATGTCCTTGCCCTCGACACTGCCTTCGGCGCCCTTGCCCGGGATGCTATTGAAATTTTCTACAGGCAACTTCTTTTCCGAGGAATCGGCGATAGCCTTCGCGATGGGATGCTCGGACTTAGCGTCCACCGATGCCGCGTATTTGCGCAGCGTCTCTTCGTCGATGTCCTGCGAAAGCACCAGTGTGTCGGTCACTCCAAAGCGTCCTTCGGTGAGTGTGCCGGTCTTATCAAAAATGACGGCTTGCAGTTTCCTGGCGCCTTCGAAAGCAGCGCGATTGCGAATGAGCAGGCCGTTTTTTGCGGCCAGGGCCGTGGAGACAGCCACGACCAGCGGCACAGCCAGACCGAGCGCGTGCGGACAGGTGATCACCATCACGGTCACGGCGCGCTCGATGGCAAAAGCAAATTCCTTGCTCATAAGAACCAACCAGACGAAGAACGTGACAGCTCCGCTGCCGAGGGCAATAATGGTGAGCCACATCGCGGCGGTGTTCGCCAGGTCCTGGGTCTTTGATTTGCTTTCCTGGGCCTGCTTGACCAGATCGATGACCTGCGACAGGAACGAATCCTTGCCCGTGCCTTTGACCTCGATGGTCAACGAGCCTTCCCCGTTGATGGCGCCGCCGATGACCTTGCCGCCGGTCTTCTTGGCGACCGGGGTTGATTCCCCGGTGAGCATGGCCTCGTTGACCGAACTCTCGCCCTCCGTAATGACGCCGTCGGCGGGAATCTTCTCACCCGGTTTGATCAGGACCTTGTCATCCATTGCCAGTTCGCCGAGCGGCACGTCCTTCACGCTGCCGTCGGGCATGAGCTTGTGGGCATCGGAAGGCATGAGTTTGGCCAATTCCTCCAGGGCCTTTGAGGCGCCCATCACCGACTTCATCTCGATCCAGTGCCCCAGCAGCATGATGTCGACGAGCGTGGCCAGCTCCCAAAAGAACGTTTTGCCGGTAAGGCCGAACACGACAGCGCTGCTGTAAACATAGGCGGTCGTGATGGCGACAGCAACCAGCGTCATCATTCCGGGCTGCCGGGATTTGAGCTCATTGAACAAGCCTTTGAGGAACGGCCAGCCGCCATACCAAAAGACCGCCGAGGCAAAGCCGAACAGGACGTAGAGGTCGCCGGAAAAACGGATAGCTTCCCGCAGTCCTACCAGCTTCTGAAGCAGCGGCGAGAGGGCGAGGATCGGCAGCGTCAGGACCAGCGAGATCCAGAATCGTTTCCGGAAATCAGCCGCCATGTGGGCATGGTGATCAGCGTGGTCCATGTGCTCAGGCTGATCAGGTTGGTCGGGGCCGGCGTGCGCCATTTTAGTTTCGGCCTTCGACGAATTATGCATGTCGTGTTCTTGCGGATGACCTTCCTTCTGCTGGATGTCGTGTGCCTTCCCGCTCACCTCGTCTTGTGCCGGCTTCGGCTCGGAATTATTTTTGGTTTCGTGTTCCTTCATAGCGGATCTCCTGTCCTTTTATTATTTGGTCCTTCCGGTGTTATCTGCATCCGGCAGTAGCGCCGCAGCGTCCGCAGGCCGGGTCTTTTTGACATTTGCGCCATCCGTTGGCTCGTCGTTCAATCGAAAGACACGGGTGGTACCGCTGACGAATTCGCTGACCTTGCCGTCGACGCACAGGGAAATCGGCGGCGCCGCGCCATCACGCCCGCGGACCGTGAGCGAGTCGCGCATCAACCGCAGATCGAGTGAATGCCCGCGGTAGCGTATGCGCATGTCGAGGCGCTCCATCTCCCGCGGCAATTCCGGAGCAAGGTGCAGAACATCGCCTCTTGCTTCGATGCCTGTCGATACGCGCTGCACCTGATCGACGGTTCCCGCCATGGCGCCGAGGTGGATGCCCTCCGCGGTAGTGCCCTGCTGGACATCGCTCGTGTCGCTCTGCAGCGCCTGCGCGAAGAAGTCCATCGCACGCGGCCGGTCGGAACGGGCCAGGACCCAGGCATACACCACCCGGGAAAGCGTGGACCCGTGGGACGAGCGGCCGGCATAATAGGCGATGTTTCGCGGAATGGTCTCGTATTCGAACGGATAGCCCAGACGTTCGAACAGTTCGCGGAGTTCCTCGGCGGAAAACAGATAGAACAACATCAACACGTCTGCCTGCTTCGAAAGCTTGTAGCGGTTGGCGCTGTCGTTCTCCTCCTCGAGTATGAGATCGAGTCGCTGAATATTGCCGTACCGGGCCCGGTAGTCATCCCAATCGAGGTCACGCAATTTCTCATATCCCTCGAACTGGCTGATGATCCCGTCGTCATGGAACGGAACATACATCCGGCGCGTGATATCGCCCCAACGCGCGAGCTCCTTCGCAGACAAGTCAAGCCGCGTCGTGAGCTCTTCGCGGCGCACATCGGGCAGCAGCTTTAGCGCCTCCAGCGCCCGGCAGAGGACCCACACGGCCATGATGCTGGTATAGGCGTTATTGTTGAGGCCGGGCGTTGCCGCATCGGGATAGCCGTCGTGATACTCGTCGGGCCCCATCACACCGCGGATCTCATAGCGCCCGCGCTCGTCATCGAAGCTCGCGATGCTCGACCAGAAGCGGGCGATATCCAGGACCAGCTCCGCGCCGTAGGAATGCAGAAACTCGACATCGTGGGTGACCTGAAAGTACTGCCACACGTTATAGGCGATGGCGCTGTTGACGTGGCGCTGGAGATAGGAGTTGTCGGTCACCCAGCGCTGCGAACGCGGGTTCAGGTTTGCCGCCTGGGTCTCCTCCTGGCCGTCGCTTCCGCTCTGCCAGGGAAACATCGCTCCTTTATACCCGGCTGCCGCGGCTGCCGCGCGCGCCTCGCCCAATCGCCGGTAGCGGTAGATCAGAAGCGACCGGGTGATCTCGGGCATTCGATAATTGAAGAACGGGAAGATGAACAGCTCGTCCCAGAATACATGTCCCTGATACGCTTCCCCGGTCCAGCCCCGCGCGGGCACGCCGATATCGAGTCCGATGGAGTTGTGTGATACGGCCTGCAGCAGGTGAAACATGTTCATCCGAAGCAGCATGGGGACGTTTACCGTAAACCCGGGTTCGGACGGCGAGATGCGCACTTCGAAATGGCTCCACAAGTGCCTCCAGGCATGCACATGGTCCGCCATCACGGCATCGAAGCGGCCCGCGCGCGCGATCGCTTTTCGCGCCTCCAGCCCGCACTCCGAAATGGCGTGGTCGCGCGAGGTATAGAAAGAGGCCAGCTTCTCCAGCACCAATGTCTCGCCTTGCTTGACGTCGACGGTAAGTTCCTGACCGATGTATCCCGGCTCCTCGATGACCCGGCGCCGGACCTCGAGAAGCTGTCCGTCGAGGAACGCCTGCGTTCGCGCCGCCTGCGCCACATGAATATTTGACTGGCTGGTTCGCACCAGCATTGTAACGCCGTTCTCGCCGACGGACCTGCCTTCCAGCGGCTCCAGGTGCCTGTTGTTGAACTTGCGGTACAGCTTCGCGCCCGAGTTGACGATGCGCCCGTCGAGCGCCGAACGCACCGTTACGCCCGCCGACCAGTTTTCGGCGGTCAGCGTCAGTTCCAGCGCGCCCAGGTGCATGTCCGCCATCGAGACCAGGCGTCGCTCCTTGAGCGTACTCCGCCGCCCCTTGCCGTCCTCGAAGCTGATGCTTCGCACCAGCATGCCCTGCCGCAGATCGAGCTCCTGCCGGTATGACAGGAGCCTGACGGTCCGCGCATCGAACCAGTCCTGACCGTCGATGCGAAACGTGAGCGCGAGCCAGTTGGGGAAATTCACGAGGTCCTCGTTCTCGACCTCGCGACCGGCAAGGTCGGTGCGCAACCGGTTGTAGCCGCCGGCGAGGTAGGTCCCCGGATAGTGAACATCATCCGCCGCGGCCCCGGCAACGGCGCCGCGTGTCGCGAAATAGCCGTTCCCCAGCGTGCACAAGGCTTCGCGGATGCCCTCCTGTGCCGGGTCAAAGCCCTCAAACACGAGTGACCACGCGGAAGCCGGTTCCCCTGCCACCCTGACTTGCGCCATATCAGTAACCACGAAATCGGCGCCGGCCTCGCGCAGCGCCTGCGTCTGCCCTCGGCGATCGACGCCGATGACGCAGCCGAATCCGCCGGCGTGCCCGGCCTCGACGCCGGCGATCGCATCCTCCACCACGACAGCGCGCGAAGGCTCCACCCCGATTCGCCGTGCAGCCTCCAGAAAAGCATCGGGCGCCGGCTTGCCCTTGAGCCCGAGGCGGGTGACGTCCTTCCCGTCCACGCGCGCCTCGAACAATTGCGCGATGCCGGCTTTCTCGAGCACCGCCGCGCAGTTGTTGCTGGATGAGACGACGGCGGTCTTGATTCCTTGCGTTCGGAGTTCACGCACCAGCGCGATTGCGGATTCATAGGTTTCGACGCCGTCCTGATCCAGGTGTTCAAGGAAATACCGGTCCTTCAGGTTGCCCAGCGCTCGCACGCTTTGCACGTCCGGGCCGTCTTCGGATTCACCCATCGGCAGCTCGATCCCGCGCGACTTGAGGAATGCAGCCACGCCGTCATAGCGCGGCTTGCCGTCGACGTAGCGTGGGTAGTCGGTGTCGATGGCAAAGGGGACGAACGGTTCGCCCGCTCGAGCGGCGCGCTGCTTGAGAAAACCGTCGAACAGCTTTTTCCAGGCCGCGGCATGCACCTTCGCCGTCCTGGTCAATACCCCGTCGAGATCGAACAGAACCGCGTCGTAGTCCCGCGGGGAGAGTGTAATGATGTCTTTCATCCTTTCCACAGCGATATTCTCCTTAAACTCCATTTCCACCTTCTTAACCATGGTCCTTTCAGGCGTCTTTCCCCTGACCATGTCCCTTTTCACCAGTAAGTCCCATAACCCGGCATACCGTGTTCGCGATCATCCATTCCTCGTCCGTATGAATGACGCGGACCGCGACCCGGCTCGTGGCCGCGGAGATCACACCCTCGTTCGCCGCGTTGCGTATTTCTTCAAGTTCGATCCCGAGGAATCCCAGCCCTTCGCAGATCCGGGCGCGAACTTTAGGCGCGTTCTCCCCGATGCCGCCGCTGAACACCAGCGTGTCCAGTCCGCCCAACGCCGCCGCGAATGAACCGATCCATTTCTTGACCTGGTAGCAGAACAGCGCTATCGCTTCAGCCGCCCGTACGTCCTGCGTTTCACGGTCGAGCAAGTCGCTCATGTCGGAACTGGTTTCGGATATCCCGAGCAGCCCGGACCGGGAATTGACCATCTCGTTGAATTGCTTCGCGCTCATGTTTTCCGTGCGCGCCAGATACCAGACCAGTCCGGGATCGAGGTCTCCCGAACGGGTGCTCATCGGCACCCCGGCTGTCGGGGTGAAGCCCATGCTGGTGTCGATGCTCTTGCCGTGAAGCACCGCCGCCAGACTCGCGCCATTGCCAAGGTGGGCGAGGATGACCCGGCCTTGTGCCGCTTCCGCTCCGGCCAGTCGGGTTAGTTCTCCCATGAGAAAGGCATAGGACAACCCGTGAAACCCGTACCGCCGCACCCCCTGCGCTTCGTACCGGCGCGGGATCGGCAACAGCCGCGCCACGCGCGGCAGATCATGGTGAAAAGCCGTGTCGAAACACGCCACCTGGGGCAGGTCGGGAAAACGGCGGTGAAACGCCTCGGTCAACAGGATCTCCTCCGGCAGATGCTCGGGATCGAAGGGACTGAGCCGGTGCAGCTCCTCAACCATTTCCCGGGTGATCCGCTGCGGCTCGCTGTACTTCGGCCCCCCATGCACAACGCGATGCCCCACCGCGGTCAATGCGTCATGCCCGAGGCGTTCCTCGATCCAATCCATCAGCGCGCCCACCGCCGTCGTATGATCCGGAGCCGTCACTGACCGAGAGAAGTTATCCGCCGGGTCCAGGCCTTTCATTCGCAAGGCGGCCTCCGGCAGTCCGATTCGCTCGATAGCGCCCTCCAGGATCCTTCGGAGCGGGTCACCGGCCTCGAACAGCGCGAACTTGATGCTCGACGAGCCGCCATTGATCGTCAGGATGCGGGAGTCGGCCGGTTTCACGGATGAGCGGTTCGTCATTCTGCTATCTCCAATCCGTATGCGGCCAGTTTCTCGCACGTGGTTCTATAATCCTTGTGATGAATGCTTCTGATCCCCAACCCTTCCGCGATCTGGACGAACAGAGAGGTATTCTCGATATACACTATCTGCCGGGCCGGCACCTGGGCGATATCGAGCGCAAGCCGGAAGATGTCCGCATCGGGCTTGCGCAAGTGGACGAAGCTGGAGGAAATAAAAAAATCCACGAAGCCATTCAACTTGAACTTTTGGATTCGGTAAGAATTCAGTTCCCGCGCTTCGTTGCTGACCACGCCGATCTTCAGCCCGTGCCGGACCTTGAGCCGGGCGACCAGCTCGATCATCTCGGGGTAAGGTTTCGATTGTGCAAACATGAAGTTCCGAAATTGGACCCGGGTGAACGATCGCTTTTGGTGGAAGACCACCCGGTCCAGATATTCATTCAGTGTGATCTTCCCCTCCTCGTGGGTGGCGAAGTTCAGTTGATGACGTTCCTCCATGTCGGAATACTTCAGCTTGAAGGCCATGGCCGCCCGTTTACGGGCATGATGGTCCCAGCCGTCGGTGAGCAGGACACCACCGATATCCAAAAACAACGTCGTGACCGGTATAGCTTTTTTCACTTGGCCTCCGTCAAAACCTTCCGTTGCCTATGACTGTCCGTTCCCCGCTCCAGCACCTGCAGGCAACGCGCCTTCATGGGCGCATCTCAACCTTTCTTGTAAAACCCTTCTTTTTTAACAGTAGGTCGATGCCCAGGTGAGGGTTTATTGACCGGTTCAGCGTGCTTCTCTGTCTCGCGGGCATGTTTTTCCTGTTTTACCATCACCGTGTTTTCCGCCTCGAACCAGTTTTTTAGATCATTTCCCTGACCGCTGCCTTCTTTTTCATAGAGTTCGTACGCAACCTTTGCAATCTCATCATGTATGCTTTTTTTCATGTTCGCTCCATCCTCTCTGTCTAATGATTATTTCCCATGGTGTTATCCGGACAAGCCAGAACCGAACATTCAAAACCCAAAAGCGTCTCTCGCAAAGCCGCAAAGCGCGCAAAGAAAATCTTTAAGCCTATGGTTTAAAACAAAAAGCCTGAGCCTCTCGTTGCGACTTTCTTGGCGACTTTGCGTCTTTGCGCGAAAATATTCTTGCCATTTTGCGCTGATCTTGACTCCTTAGTAACTAACGACGTTATTTCTGAAAGTACTTCCGGACTTTCGCCGCAATCTGACGATCAGTCATTCTATCGGCTGTTTCACTGCCGACGATTCGTCCACCGAGCTTGTTTTTCTTAAGACGCTTTTTCAGTTCGTCCTTTGCGTCACCAGGACCAAAAATCAGAATAGATTCCGCATCGCGGATACTCGCGATTACCGCGTCGTAATAAATATTGAGCTGTCCTGTAAGCGTTTTCTGGCGGCTGTCAGCCGCCGGTACCTGCAACGGTTCATAGCGCCCCTTCAGAGGGGAATCACCGGAACGGCGGAGCTGTTTTTCAGCCTTCGCTATTATCAGTCCCATCTCTTCCCCTTTGTCCGTAACAGCCACGATACTGGCCTTTCTATGGTCAATCCATAAACCCACTCTCGTTTTCATAATTTCTCCTTTCAATATCGGACGTATCGTCTTCGCCCGACTCACGGCGCCGGGTTCTACTTATCCTGCGAAAAATCTACCGTCGTGTATAGCCCAATTCCGATTTCACCGAAGCAGGGCAGCCCGGCGGTTCCTTGCGCCTGCGCATCTACATCAAAGGTCGCATGATTCGCAAAATCCCGACCATACGTATTGGAGTCGCTGTTCAACCGCGTTTTCCACAAGCCCGCCCGTGGAAAACCAATGGCGTAACCGTCGCGGCTTTGATTCATCATATTCACCACCACGACAACGCTGTCTTTCGGGCCTTGTTTGTCCCAGCGATGGAACGCGATGATCCTGGCCCCCTCGTCAAAATGATAGAGATGGGTATTTTGCCCGCATAACCCCCGCGTCACACCCGGCAGATTGCGCCTCAGGGCAATCAGGTCGCGGTACATTCCGAGAATACCCTTGTCGTCCTCGGCCCTGGACCAGTCGATCGGGACCTTGTCCTGGAACCAGCGATCTTCCAGCAACTCCTGCCCTTCAAAGATCATCGGGATACCGGGCGAAGTTAGAACAAGAGCGCCGCCCAGCGTAGAGCGCTTCCTGGAAAACCAGCTGTCCACCTTGCCCGGCCAGATATCCTCGGGCACGCGTTCCCGGCCATTGGCTACCTCGTCGTGCGATTCGGTATAAATGACCCGCTTGAATGCGTCTGAATCGTAGAGATGCTCGATAGCTCTGCTGACTTCTCCCAGATCGCGGGAGGCATCATCACGCGCGATAACTGCCCTACGAACGGAGTGAACGAATTCAGCGTCCCATTGCGCATTGAAGCCGGCGCCGCCCGCTCCCGCGTCCTTGGTGACCCAGGCGTTCTTATGCATCCCTTCGGCGATGCAGATCCTGCCGGGGAATTGTTGCTGGATCTCTCAATTGATCCACTGCATCAAGCTCCAGCCGTCAGGAATGTCATTGGCCGGATTATCGCCATTCCCATCGATGCTTTTGACATAGACTATCATGTCCCAGCGTATGCCGTCAACATGGTACTCTTCGAACCACATCATCGCGTTGTCGCGAATATATTGGCGCACTTCGCCCCGGCCATAGTCAGGACGCGTCTCACCCCAGGGTGTTTGCGAGCGGTGATCATTATAAAAGTAAATTCCGCCTTTCTCATTTTTACTCCAACCGTCAAATTGCCACAGGTCAAGATTGCCGGGAGCAAAGTGGTTGTAAACGATGTCTACAATGATGGCGATACCCTGCTTATGGGCCGCTTTGACAAAAAGCTTAAAGGCATCCGGTCCACCGTAAATGCCTTCGATGGCAAAAGGATGGTCCGGATTGTACCCCCACGAAAAATCACCTGAAAACTCCATGACCGGCATCACTTCCACGGCATTGATACCCAATTTTTCAAGGTAAGGTAATTTTTCAATGGCGCTGGCAAAAGTACTTGGATGCCCCTTTTTTTGACGTTAAAGGTACCGATGTGCATCTCGTAAATGACAAGCTCATTCCACGAGGCCATTTTAAAGTTGTCGCTGCGCCAATGGAACGCTTTCGGGTTGTAGATAATTCCGTTGCCGACTGAGTTCGTCACTTTTCTGGCATACGGGTAAAAACGAGAGAACGGGGGGAGCTTCCAATCAACAGGAGTGTGGATCGTATATCGTTACTCATCTCCCGCTTTTGCCCGCGGCACTTCAGTTGACCAGTAACCGTTTTTTTCACCGACGAGAGGTGTTGAGGTTTTGCTCCAGCCACTGAAGGTTCCGGTCACATAAACTTTTTCGGCATGAGGCGCCCATACCCGAAAGGTCACACCCGTTGCATGAGGGATGGCGCCCATACTCAACTGTTTTGCCGCTGAAAGAGCTTTTCCTGTCATTGTACCCTCCACCGTTTACCTTAAGACTGTGCGCCTGACATCGGATGCCGTTTCGTCATCGCATTAACGTTGATCGTGCTGATCTCCGCGGTTGTCATGCTTTTGCCCGTCATGGCCGCCGCGACCCCGGTCATTATGCATTCCGAGGTCGCCGTGCCAATAACAGCCGGAGCAGAAGACAACCAGGAACATGGCTAAAATACAGATAACAGGTCTTTTCATATATCCTCCTTTGTCCGGTCAAGGCCGGCCTTTTTATAAAAGCGTCCTGAAATACCCAGCAGCTATGCTGCTGGGATGAAAAGGACATCCTGACGAAGTCAGGATTAGCCTTTAGTTTTGAGTGTCTTTAGGTTTGAGTTCAGATGCCCCGCAGCTCTGCTGCGGGGTACTTCACTCATGTCGCCCTTGGCGCTCTCGATCACCATGCCGCCCGCGGTCTTTCTTACCTTGCTTACCGTGCCCGTCCCAACGTTTATCCTTCTCCCATCGTTGCCAGTTATTTTGCACATCTCCATGGGATATCCGTTCGTGTTCAGGCATGATACGATGACGATAGTCCCGGGGCAGCGCTCTCAATCCTTGGGGAATGCGCCGGGACTTTGTGTAACGCCCTTGATAGTCCTGCGATCGGTACCAGCGCCCTTCGTAAGGGCGCCACCAGTAGCCCTGGTAAAATAAGACATCCACATCAATGTCAGGGACCATGTAAACGTATGTTCCCGGTATCACAACTACGGCAGGCGGAGCAGCAAACATGATGGAGGGGAGATTGATCTGTACATTTACCTCTGCCTCACTTTGAGTTGCAGTTCCTGCTAAGACTAAAAGCAGAGCACCAATAAACCATAAACACGACTTTCTCCACTTCCTTATCATCTTTTTCTCCTTTCAACTCGAAATATGATCACTTCTGCCACAGGATGTTAGCGTCTTCCAGGGGAACCGCGACGCCGTCGCAGTGCGGTATTACTCGCGCCGTATAGTCCGTCGTTGGGCGGGCCGCAGGCACCGACGCGCCGTAAACGGAGCCGCCCGACGCGCCCGACGATTGTCGGGAGTGCTTCATCTCCTGCCGCACCGGACCGTTGTTGTTGACGCCATCGGCATAAAGCTCTACACGCACCGCCTTCGGGTCGAGGTCGTTGAGATAGACCTGGACCTCGAACACATGCTGCTTCCCATGAGTCTCGATCTTCACTTCGCCGAAGCGGAGTGTGCTCCATTTCTGTTCGAGGCTCTGCCGCCAATCGGCCATGTGCCTGCCGAGCGCGCCTTTATTGGCAGCTCGCTCACGATATGCTGATGCAGCCGGGAGGTAGTGCTGCTCGGTGTATTCGCGCACCGCTCGGTTGGCGGAGAAGCGCGGCGTCAATCGAGCCATGCTTTCCCGCATCCTCGCCACCCAGGCGGTGGGGATGCCCTTCTTGTCTCGGGTATAGAACTCAGGGATCACCTCCCGTTCAAGCCGCTCGTAAAGCGTGATGGCTTCGGCCGCGTCCCATGCCGGATCGTCCCCATGCTCCTGACCATCCCCCAACGCCCACCCCACCTCGGGGGTATACGCCTCGGCCCACCAGCCGTCCAGTTCCGAAAGATTGATGCCGCCATTGACGAGCACTTTCATGCCGCTTGTCCCGCAGGCCTCCCAGGGCCGTCGCGGCGTGTTGATCCAGACATCGACCCCCTGCACAAGGTTCTCGCTCAAGAGCATGTTGTAGTCACTGAGGAAGATCACATGGCGGCGCACCTCGGGCCGCTGGATAAAATGAGTCCATTCCTGGATCAGGTCCTGCCCTGCCTGGTCCGCCGGATGGGCCTTGCCGGCAAGGACGAGTTGGACCGGGCGCTCCGGATCGGTCAACAGGCGCAGCAGCCGCTCCGGATCGTGCAGCAGCATATTGGGTCGTTTGT
>CAYPOT010000109.1:0-11356 GCA_964412455.1 uncultured Nitrospiraceae bacterium
ACCTCCCCTTGGCAAGGGGAGGAATAATATGTAGCCCCTCGATAGTAAAGCCCCCTCACCCTTTTTCCCTCTCCCACTGGGGGAGATGGTAAAGGGGTTGGGGAGTTAATTTTCATGCTCCGTTATGCGCCGAAGGCTCATGGACGATTCAGGCTGATATGAGGTGTAAAGACACTGGATTCCGGCTGGAGTCATGCCGGAATGACGGCTCAATCAATGGCATTCTCCGGCTCGCTTCAAAGAAAAATTCGCTGAGTGAGAAAAAGTTGATGCGTGGCGGCGTCCGGTCAGGATTTTTCCGGAGGTTGGGCTGTTTTGATCCCCCAATGCGCGTCGAACTCCTTCTCCGCGCGCTCCGGGTCCCCAGAATTGTTCAGGATAAGCTGCCGGAGGTGCTCGTAACTGTCGACATCGACCTCAGAGAAGTGTACGGCCAGCGTGCCCGGCTTCGACCGGACGATGGAACCGCGGGCCTCGATGACCACGGGCTCGGGAGCTTCAGCAAGGACGATCTCGACCTCGCAGAACGTTCCTTCGGGAGGGACGATCTCCGTCGTTGCGATCCGGAGGCCGTTCATGCTGACATCGAGCGTACTGCCGGACCGGATCGTGCGATCGCTGGTCCGCACCGTCGTGCCCATCCTGAACGGCACTCGCACGAACTCCCGCTTTTCGTTTTCCGGTTTCATCTGAACATGCCTTTCTCCAAAATTCCTCACCCTCGATGGGGGAGTAATCGAAGGTGGGGGTGATGATCGGGACGCAGATACGCGCCGTTTTTCATCTTCCCTTGTGAACAGCAGTTCATGTGCGATCCATCATGGTGGTCCGCCGGTGAAACTCGCATCTTGAGTATAGCATACAACGCGGCTCCGTCAATCCCGCCCTGCAGCAGCATTCCACGCGATTCCAAACCCTGTAAATCCATGTAATTCCATGTTTTGTTTGACTTCCCCACGGGATTCTGGTAAAAATGTATATCTTTGACCGTTGACCGTTAATCAGCGCGATCAGGCCTGATCCTGAAAAGCCGGAATAAAAACTTGCCACAAAAAAACGAAGACACGAAGTGATGCCCGAGTGTTTTTGTGGTTTGATAAACGCAATATATTTCATGAAGTTCTTTGTGTCTTGGCGTCTTTGTGGCGATACATTCCTTGCCATTTTGCGTTGCATTTGATTCTTGAGAACTAAATCCCGGGGAGGACAAAAAGAATGAAGATAGGGAGGTTGTTTTCTGGAGCGATCATAGGAATATTCCTGAGCGTTGCCGCCTATGCCCAGTACGGCATGCCGCCGCTCAAGACCATCACGGTAAAGAAAGAGGAGAGAAAAAAAATGACAGGGACGAAAGCGGTCATCGAAACGAAGTTCGGAAACATCACCCTGAAGTTCTTCCCTGATGCGGCGCCGGGGCATGTGAAAAACTTCCTTGACCTCGCGAAGAAAGGGACCTATGACAACACGGTATTTCACCGGGTCATTCCCGGTTTCATGATCCAGGGCGGGGACCCGACCTCCAAGGACGCCGCCAAACGGCGCGCGTACGGCACCGGCGGCCCGGGCTACACCATCAAGGCCGAGTTCAACAAAAACCCCCACAAGCGGGGGACGCTTTCCATGGCACGCTCGCAAAGCCCGGACAGCGCCGGCTCCCAGTTCTTTATCTGCGTGAAGGATTCAGCGTTCCTCGACGGGCAGTACACGGTCTTCGGTGAGGTGGAGAGCGGCATCGAGGTCGTGGACAAGATCGTTTCTCAGCCCAAGGACCCCAACGATAATCCCAATGAGCGGATCGAGATGAAGATCAAAATAGTCGGGCCGAAGGCGAAATAACGCAAGAAGGAAACTGTAGATCAAACAGGTGGTGAGAGGGTGGCAATTTCGGTCCTCTAATCTTATGGCATATGGCAACGACTGGAAAGCATATAGCAAACTGGCTTGAATCGTCAAATTATGACATCAAGACCGCGGAGCATATGTTTAAGAGCAGGAGGTACGTATATGTGCTTTTCATGTGCCATCTGGCAACCGAGAAAGCGCTCAAAGCCGTCTTTGAAGCCGCGCACAAGAAGGCGCCGCCGAAGACTCACAATCTCATCTATCTGATAAACGAGACCGGACTCGAGGTTCCCGAAGAGCATCGGGAGACGTTAGGGTCACTGAACGACCTGAGCGTTGTGACACGCTACCCCGAAGACATGAAAGCCCTTGTCAAGGCGTTCAGCCGGGAACGGGTAGGCGCGTATCTCACGAAGACCAAGAGACTGTTGAAATGGCTAAAACAAGACAAGAGGTTAAAAAAATAATCCTGCAATTCGTGGCGGAACTTCAGAAGCTCGGCCTCGAAGTGTCGCAGGTCATCCTTTTCGGTTCCTACGCAAAAGGGCGGCCGAAGGACTACAGCGACATCGATGTGGCTGTGGTCTCGCCGGGATTTGCAAAGCTGGACATTTTCGAGCGGCAGGAGCTACTGAGCAGGGCGCACTACAACGTGAAAGAGCCCCTGGAACCGATAGGACTCTCTCCCCGGCAGGTGAGAGAAAAACAGGGCTTCGCCCGGGCCGTCGTTGAAAGCGGCATTACCGTGTTTAAACGGAAGTAATCCGCAGCGAAGGCCGGCCAGGCGCCGACTGAGGCTCAAGCAGGAGGAACTGCTCTGTTTTTGATTGAAATTGCCGGATGAAAACCATGACTGCAAAGATCAACAAAATCGTAGTCGCCTATTCAGGCGGCCTGGACACCTCGGTCATCATCACCTGGCTCAAGGAGACCTATGGCTGCGAGGTCATCGCCTTTACGGCGGACATCGGCCAGGGAGAAGAACTGGAGCCGCTCCGGGACAAGGCAATCAGGACGGGCGCGAGCAAGATCTATATCGACGACCTGCGCGAGGAGTTCGTGCGTGATTTCGTGTTCCCCGTGCTCCGGGCGAACGCCGTCTATGAAGGCCGGTATCTTCTCGGCACCTCCATCGCGCGGCCGCTCATCGCCAAGCGCCAGATCGAGATCGCCGGGATGGAGGGCGCCGACGCGGTCTGCCACGGCGCCACGGGCAAGGGCAACGACCAGGTGCGGTTCGAGCTCACCTATTTCGCGCTTAAGCCGGACGTGAAGATCGTCGCGCCTTGGCGCGAGTGGACCATGAAGGGCCGCGAGGAGCTCATCGACTACGCGGCCAAACACAAGATCCCGGTGACGGCGACGAAGTCCAAGCCGTTCTCGACGGACCGGAACCTGCTCCACATCAGCTACGAGGGCGGGGTGCTCGAGGACCCGTGGCAGGAGTCCACGGCGGACATGTACACGATGGCCGTTCCCGTCGAACAGGCGCCGGACCGGGCCGAATATGTTGAGGTGGAATACGAGGCGGGGAACCCCATTGCCATCAACGGCAGAACATTTGACCCGGCGGCGTTGCTTGTCGAGGCGAACCGCATTGCTGGCGCCCACGGCGTGGGCCGCATCGATCTTGTGGAGAATCGTTACGTGGGCATGAAGTCCCGCGGGGTGTATGAGACGCCGGGCGGCACGCTGCTCCATGCGGCCCACCGGGCTGTGGAGTCCATCACCATGGACCGCGAGGTCCTGCACCTCCGGGAGGGCCTGATACCGAAATACGCGGAGCTCGTGTACTATGGGTATTGGTTCGCGCCCGAACGGTTGATGCTGCAGGCGGCCATCGATGAGGCGCAGAAGAACGTGACCGGCACCGCAAGGATCAGGCTGTATAAGGGGAATTGCGATACGGTCGGACGGAGATCGCCGGTCTCTCTCTATCGGCCCGACCTCGCGACCTTCGAGTCCGAGACGGTATATGACCAGAAGGATGCCGAAGGGTTCATCCGGCTGAACGCACTGCGGCTGAGGGTGGGAACAAAAACCGGAAGGTAGGAAGGTGGGAAGGTGCGCCAAAAACCGGGTGAGCCCGACCGAACTCCAAGCCGGAAGCAGACGAAAAACAGTCATCGATATGCGGGCAAACATCGCAACAAAGAAGTTTGGATGAGTTAGGGTTGTCCATGGCGGAGATCGCGAGGCATTTGGGCGTGAACACAACTATTGCAAAATTAGAAAAAAGGCTGGTGACAGTTATGCACCGTAAGAACCAACGTCCCCTTTGGGGTCCTTGCGATACGGTCGGACGGAGATCGCCGGTCTCTCTCTATCGGCCCGACCTCGCGACCTTCGAGTCCGAGACGGTATATGACCAGAAGGATGCCGAAGGGTTCATCCGGCTGAACGCACTGCGGCTGAGGGTGGGAACAAAAACCGGAAGGTAGGAAGGTGGGAAGGTGCGCCAAAAACCGGGTGAGCCCGACCGAACTCCAAGCCGGAAGCAGACGAAAAACAGTCATCGATATGCGGGCAAACATCGCAACAAAGAAGTTTGGATGAGTTAGGGTTGTCCATGGCGGAGATCGCGAGGCATTTGGGCGTGAACACAACTATTGCAAAATTAGAAAAAAGGCTGGTGACAGTTATGCACCGTAAGAACCAACGTCCCCTTTGGGGTCCCTATCCTGTCAAAAGCGAACTTTTCCGCAGCAGTACCTGCCAATCTTTTTCTTGACAACAAATAGCGTTCAACTATAATCGCATCAATCCATCCACGAAATCACCTACCATCTGTGCACGAAGGCAGCTTGCTCCGTTAGAGTAGGGAAAAGCATCTCACGTATCAACGTCCCCTTTGGGGTCCGGCCCAAAAAGTCATATGGAGAGATTAATAATATGGAGAAACCGAGCCGAGTTATCATCACGCGGATAGCTGTCGAAGCGACACCCAGATTTATATCGTTTATCTGCTGGGCATTTCTTGCCATTCCCGTGTTCTGTGCATGGCTGGTGAATAGCGCCATGGGAGCAACTTTGTCTGGCGTGTCACTGTACAGTGGTTACGACAATGACGAGTGGCGTATTGAGTCACCCAATGATAGCACCGTTGGTTATCTAACCCAGTATAGCGGCGCACCATTTGCGTGCCCGGGGCGGGATCCGGAAAGCGTTATAATCGCGGATTTTAGCTTCTCCCAGACGCATACTGACAGAACAATATATAGTCCGCAAGGCTTTGAAATGTGTTATAGCTTTGCCGGAAATCAATCAAACATCACATATTTTTATTATAATTGGAATGGCGGCGGCTGCACCTCATGCTCGCCTTCACCTGCAAGCGAAGGGGGGGGACATAGTAGCTGTTATTCTTGGGCTGGCAATCCTAGTTCATCGCTGTCCATGAGGGCAGGTTCCGTGGGCTACACATCGAATAATGAACAGCCTTGTTCCGGGTCGAATTGCACGCTAAGCTACAATACCTGCAACAGACAAATTCCTACCATATCCCGAGTTAGAACAACGACAGTGGAAAGTTCATACGTTTTTAAACTCGAGTGCCAGGGAAATAAAAAATTACAAACACTACAGATAGCCGGGAATCTTTCTTTACAGTCGGTGGCAGAAATTGATCCGGCGCACTTCAAAATAAATGAACAGTCATTCACGGAACACGGAACTCCAAATGCATATCACAGTAACTATTATTATTGGCAAAGTTCTGCAAAGTGGAATGTTTATTTTCCCGGGCATAATACATGCGGCGACATGGTCAATGTGACGCCCGTTTACACGCAAGGTCTAGGCGCATTCAGTATCAGCAGTATAATTGCAGTTTATTCAACATGCGATCTGAAAGTAAACGATTTTATCGGCAGCAGCACAACTATCGATCCCCTGGCAGGCGGCACGGTTGATCTCACCGGCTCGATATCGGACAGTTCAGGCTCGCCCATAAGCTGGAGCGTAACCGTAGCGGGGAAAACTTATACTGGCAGTGGCACCGGCGTCTCGGTGACCTGGGATGGAAAGAATTCCGACGGCACTGTTGCAGAACCGGGCTCGTATTCTGCAACGTTAAAAGCCTGGCTCACGGAAGACCCGACCTGCACTGATTCGAAGACCATCAACTTCACTGTTGAAGAATCCGACAACAGTTGCAGTCTCTCCGTCAATTTCAGCTCTTCAGCCAATGTCGCTTCCGGCAACCTATCTCATAGCCAGCCGCTTTTTACGACGAAAGGTTCTGGACTTTCCACGAACATCACCCTCTACTATAATAGTCTAGACCCCTATGCCGGACCGCTGGGCCGAGGCTGGATGCACAATTACGACATCGGCCTTAAGGAAAATAGCGACGGATTAATCGTCCTTCGCAAGGGGGATGGCGGAAGACGGCTCTACAGGAAGTCCGGGAACGGTTATAGGTCACAGCGTGGCGACTATTCAGTTCTTTCGAAGAACGTGGATGGAACTTTTGTCATTATTAATAAGGACGGATCGAAGTACAATTTCAGTACAGACGGCAATATAACGTCAGTCGTGGACCGAAACGGCAACACCATCACTTTTGTCTATACAGGCGGCAACCTCACTACGATTACCGACCCGGCAGGCCGAGTAACGACCCTAGCCTACGACGCAAACAATAATATCAATACGATCACGGACTCGATCGGGAGTTCCTATACATTTACGGTTACTAACGACACATTGACGGCCCTGGTCTACCCCGGCGGTGGGCAGTCGTCATATACCTACGATCAAAACGGCTTCATGCTCACCAAGACCGACCCCAACGGCAATACCACTGCTTACACTTACGACAGCGAGCATCGGGTCCTGACCGCGACCGACGCGGAAGGCGCTGTCAAGAGCATCATCTATCCATCAACGACGGATACAACCCGGACCACAACGGTCACGGAAAAAGACGGCGGCCTCTGGCAGTACACCTACGACACGCAGGCAGGCACGCTTACGAGCAAGACTGATCCCCAGGGCGGTGTTACGAGCTACACCTACGACCAAAACCGTAACACAACCTCCCGGACCGATCCAGACAACAGCGCCACGACCTACACCTACGACGCAATCGGCAATATGACATCCACGACCGACGCCCTCGGCCAGACCACGAGCTACACGTACAACAGCTTCGGCCAGGCGACATCCATCACCGATCCGCAGGGAAGCACCACGACGAGCAGCTATGACGAAAAAGGCAACCTCACGTCAACGGCCGATGCAGCCGGCGCGACTACGAGCTATGAGTATGACAACCAGGGGCATGTCACCAAGGTGACTAACCCCGCCGGCCAGTCAACCACGTACGCGTATGACCAGAGCGGCAATCTCTCCTCTGTCACCGATCCCGCCGGCGCAACCACGTCTTTCACTTACGACGCCGCCGGTAATGTAACCAGCCAGACCGATGCCAACGGAAGCATCACCCGCTACGAGTACGACAGCAGCAACCGGCTCATCAAAGTCACCGACCCGGCAGGAAACAGCACCACCTTCGGCTATGACGCAAACGGTAACCGGACGAGCCAGACCGACGCGAATGGAAATGTGACCAGCTACGAATACAACTCCAAAGGCCAGTTGATCAAGGTCATCGACGCCCTCGGAAACACCACCACCTACACCTATGGCGGCGCAGGCTGCGCATCCTGCGGAAGCGGCGGCGGGGACAAGATCATATCCGTCACTGACGCGAACGGAAATACGAATCGCTTTGAGTACGACCACTTGGGCCGTAAAGTAAAAGATATCGACGCCCTCGGCAATGAAACATCCTACACTTACGATTCCAAAGGCAACCTCCTCACCAAGACCGACGCCAACGGCCATGTGACGTCGTTTGCTTACGACCCGCTTGGAAGAGTGCGAGAGCAAATAGATGCCCTCATGGGAGTGGTTAAATTCGAATATTCCCCAAAAGGTCAGATCACCAAGGTCACTGATGCCCTCGGCAATGCCACGACATACGAATATGATGCCATGGGCCGGGTCATTAAGACGGCCTCGCCTGATACCGGGATTGTCACCTATACCTACAACGTTACCGGCACCCTTGCCGGCAAGACCGACGCAAGCGGAACCACGATAAAATATCAATACGACAGCCAGAATAGGCTAACAACCATCGATTTCCCATCTGATATAGATATTACTTACACTTACGATGACTGCGTCAACGGCAAAGGCCGCGTCTGCACCATGATAGATCAGGCGGGAACAACTGAGTACGAATACGACAAGCTCAGCCGGATTGTGAAAGAGAAAAAGACCATCCTCGGCAGCACCTATGTAACAGGCTACTCGTACGACAAATCCGGGGCTTTCGCGAGCATTACTTTGCCAAGCGGCCGTCAGATCGCATATACCTATGACAAGGTCAGCCGCCCCGCGTCTGTCTCAGCCAAACTCGGGACTCAAACCGCACTTGCAGCGAGCGGCCTCAGTTATGATCCTGTCGGGAACATCACCTCTCGTACCCTTGGCAACGGCCTAACGCAGTCCTGGGCGTACGATCCGAATAACCGGATGAAAACCATTGCTGTTCCCGGCATCATGTCGCTCTCGTACGGCTATGATCCTGTCGGGAATATTACGAGCATCACGGATGGGATATATCCCGAAAAATCGAAAAGCTATACATATGATCCGCTTGATCGCCTTGCGAGCGCACTGGGGCCATGGGGAACTCTCGCCTGGACCTATGACGCCAATGGCAACCGCCTGGCTCAAGGCAATGGCGTGAATTACACTTACACGTATAGCGCGAACCGCCTTACGACTGCGAGCAACGGCCATATCGACTACTACCAGTACGACAATAACGGCAACACCACGAACGACGGCAGCAAGGACTTCGTGTATAATCAGAACCAGCGGCTGATCCGGTCGACAGAGAGCGGCAAGACCCTCAGCGAATATGTCTATAACGGAAAAGGCGAACGCGTCATCAAGAAAACCGGTCCTGCGAATGCGAACAGTGCCAGCAGTCAGAACACTGTGTATCATTACGACTTAGCGGGCCGACTTATCGAGGAAACCGACGGTAACGGCAAGCTGATCGCGGATTATGTGTACCTCAACAACCAGCCGCTGGCCATGATCAGAAAGCAGGCAAACAACGAAGAGACCTTCTATTACCACAACGACCACTTGGGCACGCCCAAGGTGATGACGGACAAACTCAGGAAGGTGGTGTGGAACGTAGAGTTTGATCCGTTTGGGAATGAGGTAGAACAGAAAGGCCGGGCAGGGAGCTACATCCGAAACGTGACGAACAACCTGAGATTCCCAGGGCAGTATTTTGATGCCGAGACGGGATTGCATCAGAATTACTTCAGGGACTATAATCCGGTCATCGGAAGGTACATAGAGTCAGATCCAACGGGTTTGGAGGGCGGAATTAACCTCTACGTTTACGCGAAAAACAACCCCATCCGGTTTACCGATCCTCGCGGTTTGGCGGTATGGGTTTGTTCTCAGCAAGCACAGCTTTCTGGCGGTTGGCTTGCTCATCAAATCGGATGGGATCATCAATGGCTGAGAACTAATTCTGTGGAAGCTGGTTATGGTCCTCCAAATGGTCAGCCCGCAGGTTCGCCAATGCCTGGTGATCCGGTTACTGTTACAGATCATACTGGCCGTTCCACACAACCTGGCGCGCGGTGCGTCGAAAAAAGATGTATAGATGAGGCTTGTGTTAATAGAGTGTTGCTTGCCCTCAGGGACCGACCACTAGGAACTTGGGGCCCCTTTAATAACTGCAATACATTTGCTTCTAATGTTCTTGAGGCATGTCGATTGTAGATGTGTGCGGCAGGCGAAACCACAAGTGGAGCAGCAATGTTCAAAAAAGAATCAACCCCCATAAGGCTTCTCACGCTGATAAGCTCATTGTGTTTTTTCCTGATTCAGGGTTGTTCACGCACGCCGGTCTTTCCGGCTGATATGGTGCTTTATTGTGCCAGTTCATCCAATGTCGTTATCAAAGGCCACGGTAAATGGCAGGAAATTTTTACACTCGAACAAGCAAGCCCGCGCGTAATCACTGCCCTTGCCTATGATCCAATGCATAAAGTTATTGCCATTTCCACGCAAATTATGAAAATCCCATCCAACGGAAGTGCGCGGCTACTGTTGATCGATCCTGATACTCACAAGGTTCTGAGAGAGATCAACACGAACATGGATCGGATCAATAAAATGTCATTCGACCGAACCGGTCAAAGGATCGCGATCATAGCAGGACAGACTAAGTTAGATGACCCCCGAAAATTATACGTGTTGAACCTGAAAAAGGGATCGTTTCAGTTCATGGGGCAGGGTATGTTTCTTGATGTATCCTGGGGGTTCCATGAAGATATTTATTTGAGCTACAAAGAAGGTGAGAAACGGTTTGTCGGCAGCTTAATTGCTGGAACGAGCACAAACAATATCAAACAAATAGCAGAAGGAATTTCCATCAGTGCATCAGATATAAATGATTCATTCGTCTACATAGACATGACCGGAAAAGCTTTAATCGTTGAAAAGCGCACAGAAGTGAAAAGACCTCTTCCGACCCCGGCGAAGCTTCAAGATCTGACATTCTTATCTTCTATTAAGTTTGTTCAAGGCTCCGATAGCATCGTTATGAGCAGCTTTGGCGTGCAGTGGGACAATCTGTACCACTTGCGGCCACCTTATTCCAAAGCGCAGAAGATTCTGGCCGAGTGGCCTTTTCAAGGTTTTGCCGCGGTTGCGAGCGGTCGCTAGCTTGGCGCTTTTCTATTTCGTTTCACCCTCTCCTCAAGGGGGTAGAGAGGGGTAGGGGACGTTAGGTGCGCCGGGATAAACCGGCATAGAGCCGGGGATGAAAGAGCCTCACATGAAAGGATGAGCTGATCCATCATGGCCCCGAGTCATGCGCGGGCGGTCGTGAGATCGCACGTGCAGCGTTGACAGGGGAAGCGCAGGCCAGCCATTGAGCTCCGAAATCACCAGTCCGGGGTGCCGACCGCGTCCAACGGTTGGGAAGGCACCACGGGCAACGGCGTTCCAGTGTTACAGGGGTTTTAGCCTGAATTGGAGTGCTTGGGATAATCTCAAATTTGATGAATTCGTTAGAACTGAGTTCACTTGATTCAGCCAGCAAAAAAGCACTTGAAACATCATATTTCCTTTGCAGCACAAGGCGTGGGGATGGAAAACATGAAAAAAACATTTCAATTGATCTCAGTATTATTGATTTATTTTATGTATTTCGAAACCTATATACATGCTGATCCTCTAGATACTTGGCATAAAAGAAATCCTTCTTCACAAAGTCATCTTTATGACGGCATAGCATATGGCAATGGTGCATACGTAGGCATTCTTGACGCACGTATCTCGATATCTTCCGACTGCATCAATTGGAGGCGCATTGACACTGGAACTTCAGAGATCATAACGGCGTTATCATTTAGTAACTAAGGAATCAAAAGCTTCTCAAAATGGATAGAATATTTTACCGAAC
>CAYPOT010000110.1:0-11256 GCA_964412455.1 uncultured Nitrospiraceae bacterium
CCCTCCCCCTTTGCACTCACCCCCCTTAAGTCCCCCCTTGGTAAGGGGGGAGAAAGGGGGGTCTGTCTCGCTGGTCTTCTCTTGTTGAGCATGCCGACCAGGTTGTTCAACGTACCAAGTGGGCAGACCCAACCGCAGAAGACCCTGCCCATGAGCAGCGTAAGGGCGATGACGACGAGAGACAGCAGAAAAGCCTTTGCCACGGCATGCGCCGAAAGAAGCGTGGTGATCAGGATGAGCGGGTCGAAGTCGAGAAAGAGCCGAACCGGATAGCCCAGTTCATCATTGCCCTTCGATTCCGTTTGGATGAAAAGGAAGAGGAAGAGCAGTAGGAAGAGGCCCTGAGTTATCCTGCGAAGGTTTTGCATGGGTTATTCAACCTGAAAATTGCGATTGCAACCACGGGTCCCGAAAGACAAAAGCACCCTCATCCCTGCCCCTCCCCGTAGAGGGGCAGGTAACAACACGAGCGTCATTTCGTGTCCACTGTGTCTTTGTTGTACGCCATGATGTCTCCTAATTCATGCGGAACGTCGTCTGCCTGCGCCGCATACGGCGTTTTAGCGTTTACGGCAAATTTTCCAGGTCGTCAAGGTCCTTGTGCCGTCCCGCGGACTTTTTATTTCGTTTGAGATCGTCAAGACTAATGACATTGACTTCCACATCATCCAGGACATCGACGATCCGCGCGGACCAGCACTCATCGAAGTTTACGCCGGAGATTGACGTCGCTATCTCGATCCGGACCGGCGGCATACCCATCCGAATGATCTGATCTTCCTGCATAAATAGGCCTGGAGTAAGTTGGGGAGTGTTGAAGCCGAATTTTTTTAGAACGGAAACAACTGTCTCCGCGTTGCGGGGGTGCACGGCGATCCAGATATCCATGTCGGCGGTTGCGCGTGGGTAGCCATGATAGGCCACCGCGTAGCCGCCGATGAGCAGATACTCAACGCGATTCGCGTTGAGTAATCTCAAAAATTCTTTGAAGTCGGGCGGTAGATTGACGTTCGCCATAATTGAGTCGCCGGAGGGTGTCGACTGCCTGCATTCGTTCGCAGGGCGTTTTAGAAAGCCAGTATGTTTTATCATCCGGAATATCGGTCAGCCGGGAAACGGAGACAAAAGATTTATCTATTTTCAGGCTGCTCACTGCCTTCATGTGGATATTCCTCCCTGCGTTTGATACTTTATGGAACTGTATCACATTTATGACGTTCTATCAACGGATTTTCAGGGCGATCTCGGTCACAAGGTGTACTTCGATAGTCTATAATTTGGCGAATGAAGCACGCACAGCAAGCTAACGGGTTTCTGGGATTTTAACTCTCCCCTCCCTACGATGGGAGGGGACTAAGGGGAGGGTGAAGTATCCGGCGCTCAGGCTCATCACCCTCACCTAACCTCCCCCATCAAGGGGGAGGAACCTGTTAGACGACCCTGTAGCAAGGCAAGCTACAGGGAATTGTACGTCAAACGCTGATCTTCTTGATGCTCAGCTTGTTCAAATCCATCACGCCGAACTTGTGCTCCGCCGCGATCCGCACGTAGCCCAGGTCGCTCCCCTTCATGCCGAAGAGCGTGGCGCCGTAGGCGTCGATGGCCACCTGGTCCACGCCGGCGATCACGGTGTCGAGTCTCTTCACGTCCTTGAGGTCCCCGCCCTGCGGCCCGTTGTCCGTCAGGATGCGGACCGCGTCGAGGATCGTGAGGCATGGCTTGGCCTTCATGGCAAGGTCCACGAGGCTTTCGTCCAGCTTCTGGTGGATCATCCGGCGGGAGCCGCCCATCATGCCCATCCAGTTCTTCATGGACAGGGTGAGCTTGGCCAGACCGTGATGCTTGGCGATGGGAACGTTGATCACCTTGTCGGCCTCGAATATCTCCGTATAGAGCGGCCATGTCTTGAGCGCCAGGCCGTTAATGGCCATATCCTTGAACTTCCGCTCGTCCATGAAGCTCACCTCGGCCCCGGCCGCGCGGGCAGCGGGCTCGATCCCGCTCTGGATATAGCACCGGCGGGGATCGTTCACCGGCCGGTCGAACACCTTAACCTTCTTCGCGCCTGCCTCGTAGCAGAGCTTCACGACCGCCGCCACCACCTCGGGGTTCGTGTCCCCAGCCTGCTCGGGCAACCGGTCCCATGCGATATTCGGCTTGACGACGACGATATCGCCGCGGCTGATGAAGCGTTTGATGCCCCCGAGCGCGTCGACGGCGGCGCGAACGATCTTCTCAGGGGACGGGCCCTGCGCAACGGCCAGGTCGGGAGGGGGCGCTGCACCAAAGGTCTCTAAGGGATCGAGGGAGGAAACAGTGAGGCCGATGCTGCCGATAGCCGCGGTCTTCAGGAATTTTCTTCGGTCCATGGGACACCTCCTGGAGGAGAGGAATCATGATTTCAGACAAATGAGCTTATTACGAACAAGAGCATTAAATACTTTGCCACAGCCATAAGTAGGCGCTTCTAAGCGAGGACACCGAGGACACCGAGAAAAGATTAAAACAGTCGTTTCGCTGGCTTTTCTCTGTGCCCTCTGTGTTCTCGGTGGCAAGAGATGTTAATTATAATGTGCTCTCAGAAGTAACTATAACGATGTTCAGGAGGGAAGTCAAGAATTGGACGGCTGGATGGTCAACGCCATTTGTTGAACAGCTACAGGATGAGTCCGCTGGTGATCTCACTCATTGCCAAAGAATTCCAGGATCCTGGCCAGCGTTGCGTGCAGGTCCTTCCGGTTCACGATCATGTCGATCATGCCGTGCTCCATCAGGAACTCCGCACGCTGGAAGCCGGGAGGGAGCTGCTGTTTAATGGTCTGTTCGATGACCCGCGGCCCCGCGAAACCGATGAGACTCTTCGGTTCGGCGAGGATGAGATCGCCCAGCATGGCGAAGCTCGCGGTCACGCCGCCGAAGGTCGGGTCCGTAAGGATGGAGATGAAGGGCAGGCCCGCCTCGGCAAGACGCGCCGTGGCGGCGGAGGTCTTGGCCATCTGCATAAGCGAGAGGATTCCCTCCTGCATCCGGGCGCCTCCCGAGGATGCTACCGAGATGAACGGGGTCTTCTTCTCGATGGCCCGCTCAACCGCCCGGGCGATCTTTTCGCCCACGACGGAGCCCATGCTGCCGCCCATGAAGTTGAAGTCCATGACCACGAGCTGCACGGGACGACCGCCGATCCTGGCCTCACCGGAGATGATGGCATCCTTGAGACCGGTCTTCTTACGGCTGCTCTTGAGCTTGTCCTTGTAGTCCTTGAAATCCAGAGCGTCGCGGGGAGAAAGCCCGTCCTCCACCTCGAGAAAGGTGCCTTCGTCAACAAGGTAGGGAAGACGCTCGGATGCCGTGATGCGGAAGTGGTAGTCGCACTTCGGGCATACCTTGAAGTTCTTCTCGACCTCTTTGCGATAAATGATCTCCTTGCAGTTATCGCACTTGACCCAGAGACCTTCCGGGATCTTGACCTTCTTCGCCGGCGTCTCGGAGCTCAGCTTCTCCGGATGTTCTTTTTTGAACCAGGCCATGTTTCTCCCGCAAATACGAAATCCGAAGCGTAAGATCCGGAACACTGCAGACCGCCGACATTCAAAGCGATGTCATTGAACGTGGCCGTTGTCCAGGACTTCACACTTCGGATTTAGAGTTTTTTAAAACGTATAGGTCTTCCCTTCCTGAAGGATCTTGACATTTTTTCTCCCCAGGGCGTGAAGCTCCTTGATCACCCGCTTCTTATGGACGGGTTTTATGTGGTACACGAAGATCGGCACGCTGTTCGCCACCTTGGCTTTCGTCAGGTCCTCGTGGAGCTGGGCGGGGGTGAAGTGTCCGCTCAGTCCGGCGATAAAATCCATATTGTTCGGAAAGGACGTATCGACAATGATGCCCTTCAGGTTCTTTACCTTTTTTGCCTCGGACCACAGTTTCTCGTTCGGTCCGGTGTCCGCGCTGTAGATGAACGACGACTGCCCGTCGCTCACCAGAAAGCCGATGGCCGGCACGGGATGGTTCATGGGGATCGCCTTGACCTTCAGCCCGGCTGCGGAAATGGTCTTTCCGGCCGGCATGGGCTTGTAGGCAAGCACCGGGTTCTTCGGCGTGGGAATCTTCGTGAAGTCCGGCCAGATCAGATCGTTCATCAGGTGTTTTTTGATGGCATCGATGACCTTCGGGGTCGCCCGGATGTTGACCGGCTGCTTGACCCGGCCGATGATATTGTCCGCCAGGAACAAGACCCCCTTGATGTGGTCCAGGTGGGTATGGCTGATGAAGATGTCGGTGATCCTGCTCTGCGCTTCGATACTGAGCGCCGCGCTGATGGTGCCCGCGTCCAGCATCACCCGGTCGTTCACCAGGAAGCCGGGAGGCATATGCCCGATCGTCTCTGACCCTGAGCACCCCAGTACTTTCACCTTCATTCAGCCTCCTCGTCGATGCGCACCACTACCTGAAAATAAACAACCAAACGGTTCCGCGTTCTGACCGTGGTCATTGTACGGTATATATTATTTAGCGTTGTCGTCCTTGATCCCCACCAGGTCATAGATCACGACGGGCTGCTCCTTGCCTTTGACGGTCACCGAACCGAGTTCATTCACCTTCACCATATCCTTTACCTTTGCATAGGTGAATTCCGATATGATAATATGATTATTATACTTTCTTGTCAAGCCCTCCAGGCGCGCTCCCAGGTTCACATTGTCGCCGATGACCGTGTAGTCCATTTTCTTTCCTTCCGCCCCCATGTTCCCTACCACCATATCCCCGGTATTGATGCCAATGCCGATGTCGATGGCGTATTTTCCCTCGGCGGTCCACTTTTTCTGCAGTTCTTCCAGTTTCTTGATCATGTCAACGGCGCACCTGCACGCCCGCTCGGCATGGTCCGGCTGTCCGACGGGCGCGCCCCAGAGCGCCATGATGGCGTCCCCGACGAACTTGTCGAGCGTGCCGTCATGTTCAAATACGATCTGCGTCATGGCGCCCAGGTACTCGTTCAACAGGGAGACCACTTCTTCGGGCTGGTGTTTCTCGGAGAAGTTGGTGAAACCACGAATGTCGGAGAACAGCACCGTGATCTCCTTGCGGTCGCCGCCGAGCTTCGCTTTGCTCGGGTCCCGGATCAGTTCGTCCACAATGCGCTTGGACACATAGCTGGAAAACATCTTCCGGATGTCCCGTGCGCGGCGCTCCTCGGTAAAAAAGCGGTAGGCGGTCTGGCTTGTATAGCCGAAAAAGAGCGCCGAGGCGGGGTAGATATAGCTGAACCAGATGCCCTTTGACACGAACAGATAATAGACGAAAAGCGAATACCCGCTGAACACCAGAAGGAAAAGGGCGGCGCCGGCCTTTGCGCCGAGACGCGGGATCAGGATGCCGAGGATGAGCGTAAAGACGAAGATGAGCGGGATATCGAAGTCCAGCGCCCTGCGCAGAAAATCCCCCTTCAGGATGTTGTCCACCACGCTGGCGTGCTTTTCGATCCCCGCCATGTTCGTCGAGAACGGCGTCACGCGCAGGTCATAGATCCCGATGGCCGTGGCGCCGATCAGGACGATCTTGTCCTTGAACGCGCCGGCCGGAAGCGTCCGGTCGAGAAGGTCCGAAATGGGATACATCGGGAAGGTCTTGTTCGGACCGCGATAATTGATCAGCATCCTGCCGAACTCATCGGTGGGGATGAACGTGTCACCGACCTGTACGGCACCGGAGAAATCGAGCGCCATTTTCTCCGGAGGGACGTCGCGGTACAATCGCGCAGCCTGCAGGCCGATGGGAGCGTAGTAATCTCCCTGGTACTCGACGGCGAGCATCTCCCAGCGAAGGGTCCCGTCAACGTCGGGGTTCATGTTGATATGCGCGAGGGCCCTGGCGTAGGTCGAGAACCGGAGGAGCGTCGGCAAGACCATCTTTGCCGGGGGGGCGCCGAAAGGGTGGTCGGTGTTCTTCATCGCCATGAACGCAGACGGAAGAAGAAAGTCGACCTTCTGGTTGGTGAATCCCGACTCTTTATAGCCGTCCTCGGTAAAATCGAAGACGATCGGCAGGACCACGCGGCCGCTCTCCATGATGGCGCGCTGGAACAGATCGTCGGAGGCCACCGCTTCAGGTTCCGTGAAGAACACGTCAAACACAATGACCTTCGCGCCCTCCTCGGTCAACCGGTCCACCACGCGGCCCCAGGTGGAACGGGGCCAGGGGAACCTGCCGAGCCGGTTGATGCTTTTCTCGTCGATGGTGGCAATGACCGTCTCGGGACCCGGCGGGATGGCGCCCCTCATTGCGAACTGCAGGTCCAGGGTCTTCGCCTCCAGGATCTCGAAGATCTTGACGTCGGCCACATGCAGCAGGGTAAGCGTGACCGCAACGATCAGGGCGATGTAAATGCCGGTCCTCTTGATATTGGGTAAATGCATGTCTGGCTCCCTTAGAAAATCCGTGAGACGTGAGGCGTTAGACGTGAATCCTGCCGAATGTCCCTCTCACGTTTAACGTCTGCCGTATGACGGCTGTTAAACCATCTCTCCGAAGATCTCCCGCATCTCGAGATACCGGAGCAGACGGTCGACCTGCTCCTGGTTCGCGATCGACACATGGTCGTCCGCGCCGAGCGTCAGGATGCGGACGCCGGCGAGCTTCTCGAGGATCATCTTCGCCTGGCTGCCCTCGATGCCGGCCAGTCCGGCAAGCTCGTCGATCGAGATGGAGACCGCGCCCTTCTTCTCCTTCACCTGCTTGGCAAGAAGGCTGACCAGGCGGCTGGTATTGTCCCTGATCATCAGGGCCTCCATCTGGTCGTTCGTCTCCCGGAGCCGGTCCGCAAGCCGTTTGATGAAGCGGATCGCGATCTCCACATTGCTGCGAAGCAGCGTCTCAAAGGTCTTTCGATCAATGACAAGCATGTCGCTGTCCTCGATCGTCTCGGCCGACGCGGAGCGGGGCTTATCGTTCAGGATCGCCATCTCCCCGAAGAACTCGCCTTTCTCCAGCGTGGCGAGTGTCTTCTCCACGCCCCTGATCTTCTTGCTTATCTTCACTTTCCCGGATTGGAGGATGAACATCTCCTCACCGCGGTCGCCCTCGCGGAACAGGACCGTACCCGTGGGGAACTGTTTCCCGAACTTTGCAAACATTGGTGATTGCGCTTCTGCCATATCCTACCCCCTTGCCAGTATCGGATTTCGGATTTAGGACCGCGGACTTCGTCGTGAGCTCAGTCGAACGATTGCGGATTTGTAAACGTTCTTCCGGTTGCAATCCGCATTCCGCAATCAACGATCCGCAATTGAACCTCATGTCTCCCGGTTGTCCGTGCTCCCCTTGTTCACGACGATGTCCCCGCATTCGCAGGCCTTGAAGAACGCCTCAGCCACCACGGGATCGAACTCCCTGCCCATGAACCGTTTGACCTCTTCCATGGCAGCCGAAAGATCGGCGGCCTTCCGGTAGGGACGGTCCGTGGTCATGGCATCCAGGGTGTCCGCCACCAGGATGATCCTCGCATGGAGGGGGATGTACTCCCCTTTCAGACCGTCGGGGTAGCCGCTGCCGTCCCATTTCTCATGGTGGGCGCGCATTGCCTTCCGCACGGCCTTCATCTGCTCGATGTGGCCCATGATGTCGTCGCCAACGAGCGGGTGTTCGCGCATGTGGGCCATTTCGTCGTCCGTGAGCTTCCCCTGTTTCAGGAGCACGCTGTCCTTGATCCCGATCTTGCCGATATCGTGCAGGACCGCGGCAAGCCTGAGCTGGGCCATGTCGCTGATCGACCGCGACATATGCTTGGCGATCGCCATGCTGTATTCCACCACGCGCATGATATGGCCGCCGGTATAAGGGTCCTTTTTTTCCACCGCAGCGGCAAGGGCCTCCGCCGTGTTCAAAAAGGTCTCCTGCAGTTCGGCGTAAAGGTTTGCGTTCTCAAGCGCTATCGCCACCTGGTTCGCCAGCGTCCAGAAGTCGTCCAGGTCCTGCTCGGTGAACAGGCCCTGGTCCTTCTTGTTGAGGGCCTGCAGCACGCCGATGACCTTTCCGCGGGAGCGGACCGGCACGCAAACCATATTCCGGGTCACGAACCGGGTGATGTGCTGCGCTTTCTTGTAATAGCGGGGATCGTTCGCCACGTCGTTCACGAGGGCGGCCTGGTCATTCGCGGCCACCCAGCCGGCGATCCCCTCGCCCATGCGGAGCCGCACCTGCTTCAGCTGCTCTCCCTGTATGCCGAGGGCGACTTCGAAGAAAAGTTCGTTCGTTTTCCCGTCCACCAGCAGGAGCGATCCGACCTCGGCATCCAGGAGGCTCGTCGCGGCCTCCATGGCCCGTTTCCGGATCTCGCGCTGGTCCAGCGTGGAATTCAGCACCATGGAGAACTGGGTCTGCATGGCCTTCCGTGCCGCCTCTTTGCGGCTGCTGCCCAGGAACTGGACATAGGCAACGTCGAGGGCGAGCTGGCCCGACAGGACCTCGAGCATGTCCTTGTCGTCCTTGTCGAAGGGCCTGCCGTTGATCTTGTTGATCACCTCCACAACGCCCGTGACGCTGTCCGCGGTCTTCAGGGGAGCGGCAAGAAGGTTCTTCGTGGCAAAGCGAAGTTCGGCGCTGATCCTGCTGCTCCAGAGCGTGTCTTTCGCCACATCGGAGCTCAGGTAGGCTTTCCCCGACCTCGCCACCCATCCGGCGATCCCTTCGTCGAGCGGTATGCGCCGCCCAAGAAGCGATGCTGATCGGGGGCCCCGGCTGGCACGAAACACCAGATGGTCACCCTCCCTGAGCATAATGGACCCTGCCTCTGTGCCGGTGAGCTTCAGGATCACTTTGAGGTAGTCCGCCAGAAGCTTGTCGAGCTCTGCGGCACCGGTCACGTTGTCGCGCAGAAACTCCTGCTTGGTCTTTTCGAGTGAGACCAGTTCCTTCAACGCTTGCGCCTGGACACGGAGAGTGTCATTGGTCCGTTTGGGCGCGGCCGGACGCTTCGGTGCGGCCGCTTTTTTGATTGCTGAAGATTTTTTCGTTGCCGCTTTCTTCATGGGACAAGCACCTCCCTCCCGGGCACTTACTGCCTGACGCTCAGCACGCCCTGTTTCAGGGCCTTCACGAATTCGGCCGCCTTCGCGACAAGGTCCGGTGAACCGCTGTTCTCCTCGATCACTTTCACCAGGGCGCTCCCCACGATCACGCCGTCAGCGCCCGACCCCGCCACCTGCGCCGCCTGGTCCGCCGTTGCGATGCCGAACCCCACGGCGACAGGTTTATCCGTCTGGGCCTTGATGCGGGCAATGGATTCCTTGATTGCCGCCTGCTGGAGGCCAAGGTGGGAACCAGTCACGCCGGTGAGCGATACATAGTAGATGAAGCCCTGGGAAACCTTGCTGACCACCTTGATCCGGTCGTCGGTGCTCGTGGGCGCCAGCAGAAAGATCGTATCGAGCCCCGCCTTCTTCGCCAGGGCGATGAGCGTGCCCGCCTCCTCGGGAGGGAGGTCCGGCAGGATGATCCCGTCAAGGCCCGCTGCCACCGCATCGTTCACGAACCGCTCTTCCCCGTAATGGAAGATGAGGTTGTAGTAGGTCATGATGATGAGCGGGATCTTGCTCTCGGTCCGGACATCGGCGACAAGTCCCAGCACGTCCTTGATGCTCGTGTGGTGCGTGAGAGAGCGCAGGGCCGCCTTCTGGATCGTGGGACCGTCGGCCAGCGGGTCGGAGAAGGGAGCGCCCAGCTCGATTATATCACAGCCCGCCTTTTCCATCGCGAGGATGAGCTGTTTTGTCGTGGCGATGTCCGGGTCCCCCGCCATGATATAGGGGATCAGCGCCTTTTCGTTCTTCTTCTTCAGCCGGTTGAATGTGTTTTTGATACGTGACATGGTGCTCCTGGTATTGTCCGGTTACCGTTTGTAGATCTCACGCCGGTGACCGACCCGCAAGATGATGATCTCATCCCCTTCGAGGTCGAAGATGACCCGGTAATCCCCTATCCTGAACCGGAATCCACCTAGCGTTGGGTCCGTCAAACGCTCCGCATGTGACCGAGGATCTTCTTGATATCGGAGAAGCGTTTTCCCTATGCGATCCTTCACCTCGGGATCAAGCCGCTGTATGTCCTTGATCGCCCTCCGAGTGTAAACCAACTCATGGCTCATCGGCCGAAGACCTCTTTATGGGTCTTCACCCGACCTGACTTGTAGTCGGCACGCGCTTCCTTGACTCCCTCCAGATACTCCGGGGACGTTGCAGCAAGCAGGTCTTCGAGAAAGGCATTTCGCTCACTCTTTTTCATTTCCTTAACCGCTTTAATGATCTCTTCCTGAGATATTTTTATGCTGACTGAGCTCAACATGACCATCCCTCCCTCTGTATCACCTCTTGATCGAATATACCGCGCTTGCTTCTGTCCAATCGGCGGGATCAAGCTGGTTCAGTCTTCGGACCAGGTCATTGATCATCCCCGTGGATGTGGCGTCATAGGTCGTGAACATCCCCTCCTGGAACCCGAGGGGGATGAGGTCTTCCTTCTTTTTCGTGGCGATGAGCTTCACCTTTTCCTCGGCGACCGAGCCCTTGAACCCCGGCAGGAAGGCGGCGGACAGCCTGATGGGGCTCCCCGCTGGCGGGAACTCGTACGCCCTGCCCCCGAGAACGCTGTTGTCCTTGTACAGGCTGTTCGGGAACAAGAGCGTCACCGACCCGTCAGCTGCTACGGAAAACAGGTAGACATATCCATCGGCGCCGGATTGATACAGGATCTTGATGTCATCACCCTCGCGCACCTGGTCCCTGGAAAGTGAAAGCCTGGCGGACATCCCTTCCCCTTTTTCCGGGTAGATCGCTTCAACCAGCGTTTTGAGCTTCACGCGGTAGATCGAGCGGTCCTTTTCGTCCCATCCCTCGGCGAGCACCTCGGTCTGACGGACCTTGCCCCTGACCGATGCATAGATAAGGTCATCGGCGAGCTGGTTGTTCGAGACCAGCGTGTGAGACTTGATGAAGGTTCCGACAGCTTTCACGACGGCACGCGACTGTGCTTCGCGCCTGGCCCGTTCCTTGACCTCCTTCAGCGTGTCATGATCGCCCTGTCTCGACTCGCCGGAGGCTTCTACCCATACCGGAGCGTCAACGGCAGCGGCCATGATGGGCTGAGAAAGGAAAGTCATGACGAACAATATAATATATTTCATGAGCATATTTTATCTCTTCGGCTCGATCAACTGCGGCGTCTGCTCATTATTATACTGTTTCCGCGCAATACGCTCAACCT
>CAYPOT010000111.1:0-10996 GCA_964412455.1 uncultured Nitrospiraceae bacterium
GGAAAAAGGGAGAGGGGGCTTATCTTTGGGAGGAACTTGTAAGATTACTCCGTGCAAGCTGAAGGGAATGCGTTCGCTCCTGGATTCAGCAGCCCGAACCTCTTGTACCTAATTGCGCTTTTTCTTGCGCTTATTTTCCTTCGGCTGGACATCCTTCTTTTCATCGTCGCGCTCTTTCTTGTCGACCTTATGGCATTCATGGCACTTCTTCGGATCAGTGGTACTGAAGGACTTCTTCCCGTTATGGCATACGCCGCAAAACTTGCCTTGCTTCATCGCTTCCATGGTCATGACATCGGCGTCTTTTTTCGTCTGGAACAGCCCTGAAATATGACATGTTTCGCAGCGATATTCCTTTTTGGCATGCTTCGTTCCGTCAAAGGTCACCTTGCCCGCTCCTCCGCCCGGCCACGTAAGATTTATCCCTTCGGGAACGGCCTCTGAGACTGCCGGCAATAGGAAAAGCGCCAGGAAAAGAATTACGGCATTGAACAGGTGCTTGAACATTGTGTGCCTCCGCCGAAATAGAATTACTTAGTGGTCATTATAGCATATTGTTGCACGGGAAGACGCGGGAAGACTCCTTTTTCTGTCTGTCCCGCACTGCCGCAGTCTGCGAAGCTAAGCTCCCGGTCACCTGCTACTCGTACCGGAGCGCGTCGATGGGATTGAGCAGCGAGGCCTTGTACGCCGGATAGAATCCGAAGAAGATGCCGATGACCCCGGAAAAACCGAAGGCCAGCACGATGGACAGGGGCGAGACGACCGTGGCCCAGCCGGAGAATGATGACAGGACCATGGCCGTCGAAACGCCGACGATGATCCCGATAATGCCGCCGATCAGAGAGAGCGTGAGCGCTTCGATGATGAACTGGAGCCGGATGTCCCAGGTCTTGGCGCCGATGGCCATGCGGATGCCGATCTCACGCGTCCGCTCCGTGACCGAGACCAGCATGATGTTCATGATGCCGATGCCGCCGACGAGCATCGAGACCGATGCAATGGCGCCGAGCAGCAAGGTCATGACCTTCGAGGACTCTTCACGCGCCTGCATGAGCTGGGTGAGGTTCCGAACGGTAAAATCGCTGTCCTTCTTCGGTCCGATCCGGTGACGCTGCCGCAGCAGCTCGTTGATCTGCCGCTCCGCCGCGGCCAGGTCCTCGGCGCTCCTTGCCTTGACCGTGATGATCCGCACCATGCCCGGGAACTGGGTCCCAAAGAGCTTTTTCTGTGCCGTGGTGATCGGGATCATGATCGTATCATCCTGGTCGTGCCCCCGGGCATCCTGACCCTTCCGGTCAAGAACTCCAACCACCGTAAAGGGCAGGTTCTGGATCCTGATGCTCTTCCCCACGGGGTCCTCATCGCCGAAGAGATTTTCCACCACGGTCTGGCCCAGGACAGCGACCTTGGTCGCGCTCTTCACGTCCTGGATGGTGAACGGCCGTCCCGCGGTCAGGTCCCATTCCCGTATCGTCAGCAGGGCGGGCGTTGTCCCCTGGACGCCCGTGGACCAGTTCATATGGCCGAACATGACCTGAGCGACACCGTTGTGGTTCGGTGCCACGGCTTCCACCGCGGGGCACTCCCGCACGATGGCCTCGGCATCGCCCATGGTAAGCGTGGGCTGGGTTCCCGCTCCCATGCGGACCCCCCCGGAGGTCGTGGCGCCGGGCAGGATGATCAGGAGATTGCTCCCCATGCTTGATATCTGCTCGGCGATCTTTCGGCTCGCACCGGCACCCACGGCAACCATGGCGATGACCGCGCCGACACCGATGATGATGCCCAGCATGGTGAGGCCTGAGCGCATCTTGTTCACCCGCAGGGCGCGCAAGGAGATCTTGAAGGTTGAGGGGATGTTTATCATAATATATCTCGTAGGGGCAACCCTATGTGGTTGCCCTGACGCGGGCGGCCACGCAGGGCCGCCCCTACCGCGTAACCGGCTCATCACTCACAATATGTCCGTCCGAAAACCGGATGATCCTTTTGCTGTACGCCGCGATGTCGTGCTCATGGGTCACCAGGATGACCGTGATGCCGGACTCCCGGTTCAGGTTGACGAAGAGCTCCATGATCTCGGCGCTCGTTTTGGTATCGAGGTTGCCCGTAGGTTCGTCGGCGAGAATGAGGGGGGCGTCGTTCACCAGGGCGCGGGCAATAGCCACCCTCTGCTGCTGGCCGCCGGAAAGCTGGTTCGGATGATGGTCCTCCCTGCCCTCCAAGCCCACACTCTTGAGGGCGGCCAGGGCGCGCTCACGTCGTTCTGAAGCCGTGCTGCCGTTGTACAGCAGGGGCAGTTCGACGTTCTCGAGCGCCGAGGTCCGGGACAGCAGATTGAATCCCTGGAACACGAAGCCGAGCTTCTTGTTCCGGATCTCGGCAAGCTCGTCCCGGGAAAGCCCGCCCGTGTCAACGCCGTCCAGCAGGTAGCGGCCGTCCGTCGGCGTGTCGAGACAGCCGAGCACGTTCATGAACGTCGATTTGCCGGAGCCGGACTGGCCCATGATGGCGACGAACTCACCGGTGCCGATCGTCGCGGAGATGCCGTCAAGCGCCCGCAGGTCGATGTCGCCGAGCCGGTACACCTTGCTGATGTTTTGTGCTTCAATGAGAGGCATATGTGTTTATTAGAACGAACCTGCCACAGAGACACAGAGGCACAGAGAAGAACTAATACTGAAACGAATCTTATCGGGTCACTTTACTGAGGACTGTTCTGTTCCTGAGTCCTCTCTGCGTCTCTGAGCCTCTGTGGCGATCGTGATCTGTCTCTTGATCAGAACATCCTGGGTCCGCCCGCCGGGGCCTTCGTCGCGCCCTTCTTCAGGGTATCGATGATGAGCGGCTGATCTTCCTTCAGGTCGCCCGACAGGACCTCGGTAAAGTTTCCGTCGCTGATCCCAAGCGTGACGGCGACGCGCTTCGGTTTTCCGTTCTCCAGGACCCATATCCCGGGCCCCTTTTTCTCACCGCCGCCACCGCCCGGCGCCTTCCCAGGAGCACGTTCTGCAGGCCTGAATCGGAGAGCTGCGTTCGAGATCCTCAGCACCTCGTCCTTCGTTGCGACGATGATCGATACGTTGGCGGTCATGCCGGGCATGAGTTTGAGATCGCGGTTCTGCACCTGGATCACCACGTCGTAGGTGACCACGTTCTGCACCGTGATGGGCGCCTGCCGTTTTTGCCAAACCTTGCCTTTGAACGTCGTATCGGGATAGGCATCGACGGTGAACTCCACGTCCTGCTCCACCCTTACGACGCCAATGTCAGACTCCGCCACGTTCGTGTTGATCTGCATCTTCGTGAGGTCCTGGGCGATCGTGAACAGCGTGGGGGTCTGGAAGCTGGCGGCTACGGTCTGGCCCACGTCCACGCTCCGGGAGATCACAATGCCGTCAACGGGTGAGAGTATCCTCGTGTAGCTCAGGTTCGTCTCGGCCGCCTGGAGCGCCGCCTTCGTCTGGGCAAGCTGCGCCCTGGCGCTGGCATAGTTGGTCTCGGCGGCATCGTAGTCGTTTTTTGCAACAAGGTTCCGCGCAAAGAGGGTCTTGTTCTGATCCAGGAGGCGCTCGGCATCCCGAAGTGCCGCCTGGGCACGGTCGGTGTTGGCCCGCGCCTGGGCCAGCTGGGTCTCAAAGAACGCGGGGTCGATCTGGGCAATGATCTGGCCCTTTTTCACGCGGGAATTGAAATCCACGAAAAGGCTCTTGATCGTTCCCGACACCTGGGTGCCCACCAGCACCGTGGTGACAGGGTTCACGGTGCCTGTTGCCGTGACGGTCTGCTGGACATCCCCCCGCGTGACCGGTTCTGTCCGGTACTCCACCTTGTTGTTCCCGCCGCCGAAGACCGCGAACAATGCGATGACCAGCACGATGGCTGCAAGGGTTATCAGCGCAGCCTGCCGAACGCGGCGGTTTCCGAGGATACTGCTGAAGCGTGAGCTCTTTTTATTATTCATGGGATGTCGCCTTTTTACGCGCCTTGAACATGCTCATGTTCCCCAACCGCCGCTGGAGCCCGTCCATATAGAGATACACGACGGGAGTGACATAGAGCGTCAACGTCTGGGAAAAGAGCAGACCGCCCACCACCGCGAGTCCCAGCGGCTGCCGCGATTCCGCGCCGGCGCCGATGCCCAGCGCGATGGGCAGGGTCCCGAACAGCGCCGCCATCGTGGTCATCATGATGGGACGGAACCGGACGATGCATGCTTTGTAGATGGCGTCATAGGGGGTCGCGGCCTCCCTGCGCTGTGCGTCCAGCGCGAAATCGATCATCATGATGCCGTTCTTCTTCACGAGCCCTACCAGCAGGATCACGCCGACATAGGCATAGAGGTTCAGATCCTTGCCGAACAGTATCAGCGTTGCGAGCGCGCCGAATCCAGCGAACGGAAGGGCCGACAGGATCGTGAGCGGATGGATGAAGCTCTCATACAGGATGCCGAGCACGATGTAGATGACGAGCGTGGCGGCCAGCAGCAGCCAGCCGAGGCCCTGCATGGACTCCTGGAAAGCCTGGGCCGTTCCCTGAAAGCTGGTGGTGATCGTTGCGGGCAGGGTCTCCCGGGCGACCTTGTTCACCGCGTCGACGGCCGTGCCGAGGGATACGCCGGGCCGGGTATTGAAGGACAGCGTGACGGCGGGAAGCTGGCCGAGGTGGTTGACCGAGAGCGGACCGAGTCCCTGGGTAAGTTTGGAAACGCCCTGGAGCGGCGCCAGCTGTCCGCTCGACGACCGGATATACAGAAGCGACAGTGCCGAGGGATCGCGCTGGAACTCGGGCTGGAGCTGCATGATGACGCGGTACTGATTGTTCGGCGCGTAGATCGTCGACACCTGCAGATCGCTGTACGCCGCCTGGAGCGCGCCTTCGATCTGCGCCGCCGAGATCCCGAGGGCCGAGGCCTTGTCCCGGTCGATCTCCACGTTCACCTGCGGGTTCTTGATCTGGAGGTCGCTGGTCACGTCCTGCAGCAGCGGAAGCTCCCGCATCCGGGCTTCGAGTAACGGGGCGTTGTCATAGAGCTCTTCGATATCCGGGCTCTGGAGTGTGAGCTGATAAGGGCTCTTGGTGAGCTGGCCGCCGATGCGGATGGGCGGCAGGTTCTGCGGGAAGACCCGCATACCCGGGACCTGCGCCAGGTTCACCCGGAGCGCCTGGATGACCTTGTCCACATGCGGCCGCTCGGACCGCGGCTTGAGCCGGATGAACATCCGGCCCGTATTGCCTGCGGAGTTGGGACCGCCGGCGCCGATGGCCGACATGAACGCCTCGACGTTCGGGTCCTTGAGCACAATATCGGCCACGGCCTTCTGGTGCTCTGCCATGGAATCGAAGGAGATGCCCTGCTGCGCCTCGGTGAAGCTGAAGACCATGCCGGTGTCCTCGCTCGGCAGAAAGCCTTTGGGCATCAGGAGAAAGAGAACGACCGTGACGGCGAGCAGCAGGGCGGAGACCAGCATCACCAGTCCCCGGTGATGCAGCGCTTTCGTGAGCGTGCGTTCGTAGCACGTGAGCATGGCCGTGAACAGGCGCTCGGAGGCCAGGTAGAACCTGCCGTGCCGCTCGCTGCCGTGGGGCCGGATGAAGCGGCTCGCCAGCATCGGAGTGAGCGTCAGCGCCACGACGCCGGAGATGAGGATCGCCATGCCGATGGTTACCGCGAACTCATGCAGCAGCCGCCCCATGATGCCGCCCATGAAGAACACGGGAATGAAGACCGCGACAAGCGAAATGGTCATGGACAGGATCGTGAAACCGATCTCCTTCGAGCCTTTAAGCGCCGCCTCCATGACGGTCTCGCCCATCTCCATGTGCCGGATGATGTTCTCGAGCATCACGATGGCGTCATCCACCACGAACCCAACGGACAGGGTCAGCGCCATGAGCGACATATTGTCGAGGCTGTAGTCCATGGCATACATGACCGCGAAGGTCCCGACGATGGACATGGGGAGCGCCAGGCTCGGGATCACCGTGGCCGAAAGGTTGCGCAGGAAGAGGAAGATCACGAGCACCACGAGGCAGATGGTCAGAAAGAGCGTGAACTGGACATCATGGACCGAATCACGGATCGATTCGGAGCGGTCGAACAGGATGTTCAGGTCCACCGGCGCCGGCATCTGGTCGCGAAACGTGGGCAGCAGCTTCCTGATGGAGTCCACCACCTCCACCGTGTTCGTGCCCGGCTGACGCTGGATGGCGAGCACGATCGCCCGCCGGTCCTTGTACCAGCTCGCGATCTTGTCGTTCTCCACTCCGTCGATCACGTTTCCCAACTGCTCCAGGCGCACGGGCGATCCGCCCCGGTAGGCCACGATGAGTGGGCGGTAGGCCGCGGCGTTCTTCAGCTGGCCGCTCGCCTGGATGGTGAAGGCCTGGTCGGCCCCGTACAACGTGCCCGTCGGGAGGTTGACGTTCGCCTTCTGCACCGCGGCAGCAACCTCGTCGATGCCGATGCCGCGCGACGCGAGCGCGCGCGGATTGAGCTGCACGCGCACGGCGTACTTCTGCGAGCCATAGACCTGCACCTGGGCCACGCCGGTGATCATCGAGACGCGCTGGGCGATCAGGGTCTGGGCGAAATCATCTATCTGGGAAAGCGGCAGCGTCGGCGAGCTCAGGGCAAGGTACAGGATCGGCTGGTCCGCGGGGTTCACCTTGCGGTACGACGGCGGGCTCGGCATGTCCTGCGGCAGCTGGCGCTGCGCAGCCGCGATGGCGGCCTGCACGTCCTGGGCGGCCGCGTCGATGCTGCGGCTCAGGTTGAACTGGATCGTGATCTGCGTGACCCCCTGGCCGTTCGAGGAGGTCATGGAGTCTATCCCGGCGATGGTCGAGAACTGCTTCTCCAGCGGCGTGGCCACCGCCGAGGCCATGGTCTCGGGGCTCGCGCCAGGCACGTTCGCGGAAACGAGGATCGTGGGGAAATCCACATTCGGCAGATCGGAGACCGGAAGCAGCCGGTATCCGGCGATGCCCGCGAAGAGGATCGAGAGCATGATCAGCGTGGTCATGACGGGACGGCGTATGAAGGGTTCGGAGATATTCATAGTGATACAAGCTCCAAATAACAAGCATCAGAGAGCCTGTTGCACAAACCCATTTTTGTGCTTCGACAGGCTCAGCACGAACGGAAAAAGCTCACAATATCAATGGGCATACCGTTCGCCCTGAGCTTGTCGAAGGGTGAACGGGCATTCGTGCAACAGGCTCCAGATCTCAAATAAACTCAAAGCACCAAATATCAAATTCAAAACATTTTGGATATTGATTCTTTGAATTTGGAAATTATTTGGAATTTGTTATTTGGGATTTGACATTTTCATCGCGCTGCGCATCCGCAGCCGAGGGTTTGATCTCCACCTTGGCTCCCGGCACGAGCCGGAGTTGACCGTCGGTCACAACCCTCTCCCCCGCGGTGATTCCCTTGTCGATGACCGTCCAGTCGCCGTACAACCTCCCCGGCGTTACGACACGGAGCTCCGCGGTCATATCATCCTTGATCACATAGACATACTGACCCTGCTGGCCGGTCTGCACGGCCGGTGTCGGGACGACGATCCGGTTCCGCTCCGTGGTCAGCGTCAGGACGACATCCACGAACTGCCCCGGCCAAAGCGCCCGGTCCTTGTTCGCGAAGGTGGCCTTCAGTATGATCATCCCGGTCTGCGTGTTCACCTTGTTGTCGATGAATGTAAGGCTGCCCTTGACGGGCTTTTTGTTTTCCTGAGGGTTGTTCACTTCCACATGCAGGCCGCCGGATGCCTGGTACCGCTTGATGTTCGACAGGTCCTGCTCCGGCACCGAGAACGTCACGTAGATGGGCGTGATCTGGTTGATGGTCACGAGCGGCAGGTCGTTGGCCTTCACGACGTTTCCCTTCTGGATGGTGATGGCGCCGGTCTGTCCGTCGATGGGCGCTTTGATGGAGGTATACTCCAGCTGGAGCCGTGCGTTCTCCGCGGCGGCCTCGTCGGCCTGCACCACGGCGTTCAGGGCGTCGGCGTTGGTACGTGCGCGATCATACTCTTGCGCGGAAACGAAACCTTTTTCCGCGAGGCCGGCGTACCGTTTGGATTCTTCTTGCGCATTCTTCGCCTGGGCGCGGTCGCGGGCAAGGGCGGACTCTGCCTGCCGGAGGGCCGACTCGAAGGGTCGCGGGTCGATCTTGAACAGCAGTTTCCCCCGCTTCACGTCCTGGCCGTCCCGGAAGTGAACTTCCGAGATCTCGCCGTTCACCTGGGACTTGATCGTTACGGTATTATAGGCCTCGACGTTCCCGATGGCCTTAACCTGGAGCGGCACGTTCTTCCGGTCGGCCGTCTCGGCGACAACCGGCACGGTTCGTGGCGGCGGCTGCTTGGACTTGGAACAGGCGGGAATCACGATCAGGGACAGCAGAAGGATGAACTTCGTCACTCGATATTCAGTACGCATATAGTAGGCCTCAGTGTAAAATTACAAATCACAAGCGCCAAATCTCAAATAAGCACCAATGACCAATATCCAAAATTTGTAATTTCGGTCATTGTGATTTATTTGCGATTTGAAATTTGTTATTTGGTGCTTGTACTATTCTCCCATCGCCCTCAGAAGGGCCGCCTCGGCGATCCGGTGGTTCGCCAGCGATGCGATGAAATTCACTTTGGCGTTCGTAAGGCCGACCAGGGCGTCGGTCACCTCCAGCGGACTCCCCACACCGGCGTTATAACGTCCGTTGGCGATATCGTAATTCTCCTGCGCCTGCTGCACCGTAAGTTCTGCCACGGCCACGCTGTCCTCCACTTCCCGGAGCGTGAGATAGGTCTGCTGGACATCCAGCATGATGGACTGGCGGAGCAATTCCTCGTTGGCCTTCTGGATGTTCAGGTTCTCCTTCGCCTCTCTGACCTGATTGTTCGTCAGGAATCCGCTGAACAGGGGAAAGGTGAGGGTGACGCCCGCGCTCCATCCGCTCTTCTCGGGCGGATAGTCGCTGTCGGCGCGCGTGACGCTCGCGTTGCCGGTAAGCGTCGGATAGTAGCCGGACCGGGCAAGGGATATGGACTCTTTGGATGCTTCTTTCCTCGCCAGCACGGACTTGAGGTCCGGCCGGTTCGTGTAGGCCCTCTGTATGGACTCCTCGAAGGTCAGCGGGCTCGTGTGGAATGCAAGGGTGTCCTCGATGGGAAAATCAGTCATGTCCGGCGCGCCCATGGCGTTCTTGAGCGTGACCCGCGCGATCTGGACCGCGTTCTCCGCCCGGATCTGCGCGAGCCTGGCGTTGCTCAGGTCCACCTCGGCCCTGGTCACGTCGAACCGGGACTTGACGCCCGCATCAAAGAACCCCTTTGCCTGGTCCAGTCGTTCCTGGGCAAGCTTGACCGTCTCTGCTGCTACGTCCCGGTTCTTCCCGGTCTGCAGAAGCTTATAGTAGGCCTGCTTCACATTGAAGACCACCTGACTGTAGACGGTCCGCCGGTCCTCGCGCGATGCGTCATGGCCTAATCGCTGGATCCGCACCTGGCTCGGGGTCTTGCCGAAATCAAAGATGTTCTGCGTAAGCGTCGCCGTTCCCTGGTACAGGTCCTGGGACGCGTTGGTCGGGTCCGTATAGGGAGAGAACTTGCTGTAGTTCCCCGCCAGGGAGACCTGGGGATAGTAGGCCGACTGGGCCTGGCCCACGCGGGTGCCCGCCGCATTCATGGTGGAATCCGCTGCCATGATGCTCGGGTTCCGCTTGAGCGTGATCTCGATGCACTGGGCCAGGGTCAGCTGATCGGCGGCAGCCGCGTTTCCCGTTGGTGACAGCGCGGACGTCATGGCCGGCTGAGGAGCGGTCGTCGTCTGGCCGCTCACCGGCAGTGTGTCGGCTGCTGACGCCGGGGCGCCCGACAGGAGCAGACACAGCCAGAGCAGGCCGACGGTATTTTTTGTCCAGCATGAGAGAAGGTTGCGCATGATCATTCCCTTTCCTTCAGCGTCCCATGGACGAAGATATCCACGATCTCCCGGACCTCGCGGTCCATTTTCCCTTTTTTGGTGATGTCCAGGCCCCGCATGATCTCCTCCGAGCGAAAATACGAGACCAGTATGCTCAGGAAGGTCCGGGCGCTTGCCTCGGGTGATACCTTCCGGAGCGTTCCTTTTTTCTGGAGCGACAGAAAGTAGTCCGCCAGGGTCGACCGGGTCTCGTCGATGGTGTTATTATATACCTTCCTGATCTTTCCGGGATAGAGGTTCACCTCTGAGAACATGATCTTGATGAAGGACTTCCGTTCCTTGAGCGTGAGCAGGAACCGCGTCGCGACGACACGCAAGGCTTCTTCGTAGGGAATCTCGTCAAGCCGGGGCCGGAGCTCCTTGAGCTGCGGCAGGAAGGTATACTGGCCCAGCATGCCCTCGAAGAGCTTCTCCTTTGAGCCGAAGTGGCGGAACAGGGTGATCTCCGATACACCCGCCTCGTGCGCGATCTCCCGCGTCGTTGCCCCGAGGTAGCCCTTTTCCGAGACGAGCTTCATCGTCGCCCCAAGCAGCCGTTCTTTTGTGTCCAAGGTCTTCATCATGTTAGTAGGCGCTTACTATAACTTTGACACCGGCGGGTTGTCAAGGTTAAACGGGTGCGGATCCATCCTTGTTAGGGCAATAAAAAAAACAGGCACAGCCCCTCGGGGGCTCGCCCGTTCCACTACAATCTATTGTGTTGTCCGGTACTGTCAAAAGTTCTATGAAAAAAAGATATTTTACCGCAGAGATCGCAGAGGTCGCAGAGAAATGCAGATCTTGAAATAAAAGCAGAGTAAGTAAAAGAAACCTGGTTAAATTAGGAACATATTCAGGTTAAACGAACTTCAACGGACATTAGGCAAAGAATGTAGATTCAAAGAGGAAGATTTTGAGAGGTCACCGAGGGGGAGGGAGCAGAAAAGGAGTTTAATGTATTGTAATCCAAGAAGTTCTCTGCGTCCTCCGCGTCCTCTGCGGTGAAAGTTTTGACATTACG
>CAYPOT010000112.1:0-10812 GCA_964412455.1 uncultured Nitrospiraceae bacterium
GAAGCCCGTATCGTCAAACGTCTTTCGGGTAACCGTAATGCAAAAGGACCGAATGTCGTAACCGCTGGACGAAACGGGCGTCGTCACCGTTACCGTATTCTTTTAGTTCCGGCTTGTCCGGCTTAGGGTAGTACGACGGAGATGCAGCTAAAGTGAGGCCCATTAAATCACGGAAAGGTGCAGCGGGTCAACGTAAAATTCTGTTTTTAGCGGGGTATTTTAAGGGTACCAGATTACGATACTTTCTGCAATGTTGTGTTTATCGCTGTGGCGTCATCAGTCCGACTCTGCGTCACATATAATGATCTCTCGAAAATAAAAATTCTAGGGTCTTTCGTATTATAGTTGAAAAAGCTGAACAAACCAGAAAACGAGAAAGGCTAAGATTTGTCCGCAGATTTCACAGATTTCGCAGATTAAAAAACGACCGTTCTGGACCGTGGTTAAAGACTAAATCTGCGTAATCTGCGTAATCTGTGGATAAGTTTTTCCTCCGAGCCTTTGTTTCTGTGACCATACCTTGCCTTTTCAACTTTATTACGAATGAACCAAATTCTATTCGCGCATATGCGAGTGTTCCTTTATGTCTCATGATATTACCGCTGTTGTTATTTCAGGAGTTTTCAAGCGTAATATGAGCATGTATGTCGCTACCTGTTGCGACAACTACCGTTCTTGACACATGAAGATCCGGTCAAAGAAAAAGCCTATAACTCACTAAGAGTTATAGGCTTTTATAATGGTCGGGGTGAGCCGATTCGAACGGCCGACCACTCGCACCCCAAGCGAGTGCGCTACCAGGCTGCGCCACACCCCGAAAAATGCTTATTGAACGACTTCACGATACGACACAGCAATGGATCGAACAAAGGAATCGACGTGATCCAGGGATTGGATCACTTTTGCGTCAGGCATGTACCGCGTCACCTGCCCGGCTATTTCAGTATTTCCAGTATCTCCCGGATCTCTTTCTTCGTCGTTTCCAGGAGGTCATCCTTGTCCTGCCTTGACCGTCCCCGCAGTTTCTTTTTTGCGCCTGAGATGGTATAGCCGGACTGATAGAGAAGCTGCTTTACCTGGAGGATGTTATCGAGGTCCTTCTTTGTGTAGAGACGCTGGCCTGATTTTCTTTTTTCGGGCCGGAGATGGGGAAATTCCGTCTCCCAGTACCGCAGAACGTAGGGCTCGAGGCCCGATATCCTGCTCACCTCCCCGATCCGGTAGAAAAGCTTACTCGGCTGCAGAGGCTGTTGTTTCTGTTGACTCAATGACGTGTTCCTTGAATATCATGCTCGGCCTGAAGCTCACGACGCTGCGTGGTGTGATCTCGATCTCCTGGCCGGTTTTGGGATTACGTCCTTTTCGGGAACGTTTTTTCCGCACCACGAAGTTCCCGAACCCGGATAGTTTCACCGTTTCGCTCAGTTTCAGCGTCTGCTTCACGGTATCCAGAATCATCTCCACCAGCTCTTCTGCGTCCTGTTTCGGCAGTCCAACCTTGTCAAAAACGTCTGAGATGATGTCTGCTTTGGTCATATGCACCTCCTGAACGTGCGATACTATAGAAGATAACTGTTTCAAAGTCAAGGGGAAATTGCACCACACCTGTGGACACGGCGGGCAGGAACGCGAAAATTTATCTTGCCTCCCCTGTCGAATTATTATAGTATTGTCCCGTTCGGACTAACCTGCCGCAGGGAGGAACACGATGCCGGAACTCGTCACCGTATCAAGCGTGGAAAAGCTGGAATCTCTCAAGACCACCATCAACGGGCTTTTTGAGCGCCGTAAGTATGCCGAGATCGTCCAATCCATCGGCATGCACTCGATCCTGATGGAGCCGGAACATATGATCGGCGATCAGGACAGCCTGTACCACCTGGTGCTGAACCTCATGAAGAAGAGAATACATCGGGAGGACCCGAAACGATATTCCTCCTGGCTCATTGCCTTCCCGGCCCTTCTCAGCCGCATTGTGGATGAGGGACAGGTGATCGCGGACGATGCGGCGCAGTCCGCCCTCGTCTCACGCCTGACCGCCTTCGGCCCCTTTACCTCCCTCGACGAGTTCTATTTCTGGGCCCTTGACGACCGCAGGCTACCCCTCGACCAGATCATCCGCTACGTCGACAGGACGCTTGAGATGCAGAGATAACACAGAACATTCAACGTTTAAGGTTCAAGGTACATACTTAAACATTAAATATCGATCCGTCTATTCTCTCCATCACATCCTCGACCGTTATCTCCTCCATACACCGGACGCCGACGTCACAGGTGCGCCGAAAACATGGCGAGCAGGCAATGCCTTTTCTGATCACCTCATGGCCTGGGCCGTAGGGACCGGTCCTCCAGGGCGCCGTAGGGCCGAAGAGCGCCACAACCCTGGCGCCTGCGGCGGCGGCCAGGTGCATAGGACCGGTGTCCGTGGTGATGAACAGATCGGCCAGCGAGGCCAGAGCGGCCAGTTCCCTGAGCGTCGTCTCCCCTGCCCAGTTCACCGCGTTCTCCCGCATCATGCCCCGGATCCTTTCCGTGGTCGCCCGGTCATCAGGGCTCCCCGTAAAGATCACCACGGCGCGCCGTTCGGTGACCAGCCAGTCGGCCAGCCGGGCAAACTTTTCCTCATCCCAGAGTTTGGTCTTCCACCGCGCCACGGGATTTATCACAACCAGCCTCCGTCCTTCCTTCACCAGGCCGTCTGTACGTTCCTGCATGACCAAACGTTCCCGTTCGACGTGCAGTGTGCAGGCCGGTGAGGGATCGACGGCGCCCAGATAACGCGCAATAGCAAGATATCGCTCCAGGGCATGTTGTTCCTTATTATAAGCGGGCAGGCGTTCGTTCAGAAAAAGGTAAGACAGCTCCCGCGTACCGTCAAAGCCGATCTTCCGCTTCGCCCGTGCCGCACCTATGACGATGCCGCTTTTGAGGAGACCCTGGAGATCGATGGCGATGTCGTACCGCCTCTCGCGCAGTCGGTGGAAAAATGCGGAGATCTCTCTTAACGCCCGCGTGAACGTCGATGGACTGCGAAGCATGCGCGTCCATGCTTTCCTGCGGCTCACCAGCAGACGGTCAATGAGCGGATGGCCTTCCAGAATGCCAGCCGCTGCCTCTTCGACGACCCAGTCGATCTCGCTGCCGGGAAAGATCCTCTTGACGGCCTCGAGGCAAGGCAGGGTCTGGACCACGTCGCCGATGGCCGATAGTTTCACGAACAGTATCCTCATGATCGTGGCAATCATAATCCATCGTACGCGTCCCGTCAACCGGAAACAGTGAACCCCGGTAGAGAACTTCGTTTTCTACGATTTAAGATCGTGATTTGGGAGCATAAGCGTTCTGAACGGCGAGTCTTGTTCTTTCCCGGGAAATATGCTACAACGTTGGCATGAAGAACTACCTGGCCTGGGCGCTGCTCGCGGCCTTCGTGGCGTTCACGTTCTCGCGTAATGAGATATGGCGCGATGAAGGCAGTACCTGGGAAGACATCATTCAAAAGTCTCCCCGGAAGGCGCGCGCCTACAACGAACTGGGCCTGCATCTTTTGGAGATCGGAGACCATGACGGAGCGCTCAGGGTCCTCGGCAGGTCTCTTGAGTTGAATCCCTATCAGCCGCAGATTTATATCAATCTTGGACTGGCATTTGAGAGGACGAACCAGGTCGACAAGGCCATCAATTCCTACGAACGGTCCATCTCCTACCAGCCCGACGATCCGACCGCCTATTACAACCTCGGTGTTCTCTCCTACACCACACTGAAGGACCGGGACAAGGCGCTGGGATACTTCCTTCAGGCGCGCGACCTGAACCCGCTTGAGCCCGATGTCCACCAGTACCTTGGCCTGATCTACGCGGAAACGGGAAATGCCGCTCTCTACCGGATGGAGACGACGCTGTACGAACGGTTGAGACATAAAACACCGGCACGCAAGCAGTGACCGGCGGCGCCGGGTCCGGAAAGACTATTCATCAGAGAAAGTGCTTTTGGACACGGAAGAACTAAGGAAGGAAATGGGATCACATGCTTTTTTACTGTCAGGAACATTAATCAAAGCGCCACAACCCTCGCAGGAAAAGATCCCACGAGCGTTAAGTTCCCGGCGCCGCAGGTCGCAGAGATGGCGGATAATCGTATCGGAAAAGAGTTTGCAGAATATGGTCATTGCCGCGCCAGTTACATGAAGATCGCCGGCCTTATCTATGCCTTTGGTTTTATCCATGCACCTGATAATTAATGCAATTACAGTGCCAGCGATCTTCTTTAATCCTTGATCACAACTGCATATCAGTTTTGCCGAAATACGCTGATTCACTATTGTTAACAAAACTAGCAATTACTTAATAAATTCACAGGGATTTCCCCTTCTGTAAATTTAGGCCATAAACGTCCCACGTGGAAGTGCATGAATATCCCTGTCCTGCTATAATTTGAATTATGAATATGCTCATGAGTACTTTTGCTCATGAGCATGCTCGCTACCGCTCAGAATTCAGAATAACAATAGTTGATGACTTGGGATCATCTCCAATCTTTCCGAATAAAGCGCTTTTCTGCTTGCAATTTATCATGGTTTTGATACAATTTTTTTCAGGATATCTTAATTAAAGAACCAAGCTGGTCCACTACTTCGACTGTCTGCATTTATCCCAGGGAGGTAATCTCATGGTAAAAAAGAAAGCAAAGAAGAAGGCAAAGAAAAAGGCAGCGGCAAAGACCCGAAAAGCCAGCGTAAAGAAATCTGTCCGGAAAAAAGCCCTGAAAAAGAGATCAACCAAAAAAACGGCAAAGAAAAAGCCAGTCGCAAAAACGTCAAAAAAGAAAACCGTCAGGAAATCGGCAAAAAAAAAGGCGGCCCCGAAAAAACCTCTCGCAAAGAAACCGCTCCTGGTGAAACCCGGTCCTCCTTCCGGGACAGTCCCCCCCGTGGAAGAACCCGCCTCAAATGAAGAAGCCATCGGCGTTATTACCCACTATTACAGCCACCTCGGCGTGGCGGTGGCCCAGTTGAACAACGGTTCGCTCAAGACGGGAGATACGATCCATGTGAAAGGCCACTCCACGGACTTTACACAGACGGTCGTTTCCATGGAGTATGATCACCAGCACGTTGATCAGGCCAACGCAGGCCAGAACGTCGGGCTCAAGGTCATCGACCATGCGCGGGAGCACGACATCGTGTACCGGGTAAAGTAAATTCCCCGAGCGCCCGTATCGGCCAGTGTCCGTTAGCGCAGAATACTTCTTCTGCGCTGTTTTTTTTTACAGCATGATGCACACGTAAAAAGTCGTTCTCACACGAAGCTCACGAAGGTCACAAAGTTATATCTGTATTTTTTTATATTCCTTACTTAGTGCCTGGTGCCTTTGTGTGAAATAGGTACTTGCTACGAGATGATCAAGCATGGATGACGCAAAATTACTATCCTGTACCGGCCTCCGCATGGTAGAATATACGCAAAGGAGCACCCTATCCCCACCATACATGGCAACACGACAGGCCTCAAACCCGCTGAGATCAAGACGCTCGAACGGCTCTACCGCCGAAAGACGCCTCCCGACGCAGTCATTACGCCCGAGGCCGCACGTGCCCTGACCGAGGCTTCCGCCATGATAGGCCGCCAGGTAGGTCTCATCATCGACCGCTCAGGCGGCGTCCGGGATGTTTTGGTCGGCACGAACCACGATATTCTCATCCCGGACCTTTCCGAACACCGTCTTGGCGCCAAGAGGCTCCGGGGCGTCCGTTTTATCCACACCCATCTCAAGGACCATCCTTTGAACCAGGAAGACCTGATGGACCTTGCGCTCCTCAGGCTCGACATGATGGCGGCCTTGACGGTCCTGAAAGACGGCCTTCCCGGCGCCATATCGATTGCGCACCTGCTCCCGCCGAACGCCGAGGACAAGCTCTACGAGGTCGTCCCCACTCAATCCATCCACGGTCTGACGATCGATGCCTTTGACCTTATCACAACCATCGAACGGGAAATGGAACGGCTTCAGCGCGCCCGGGAAGTCGTCAAGAGGGACCGCGCCATCCTCGTGAGCGTATCCAAGGCGGCAAAATCAGAACAGGAAGAGACCATCGAGGAGCTTAAGGAACTCGCCCGGTCCGACGCGATCCATGTCCTGGATACGGTCATTCAGAGGCCCCACAACATCAATCCGCGCTATCTTGTCGGTGAAGGCAAGCTCAAGGAGCTCATCATCCGCTCCCAGCAGCTCGGCGCGGACCTTATCGTTTTCAACCAGGACCTCACGCCGGCGCAGGTGAAGGCCATCGGCGACATCTCCGAGATGCGCGTCATCGACCGTACCCAGCTGATCCTCGACATCTTCGCGCGGCGGGCGCATAGCGGCGACGGAAAGGTCCAGGTGGAGCTTGCCCAGCTGAAGTACCGTCTTCCCCGACTTTCGGAACGATCGACCGCCCTCTCACGCCTCACCGGCGGCATAGGCGGCCGGGGCCCCGGAGAGACCAGGCTCGAGATCGACATGCGCAGGGCGCGCGATAAGATACGGAGTCTCGAAAAGCAGCTCGATGCCCTCGGGAGGGCGCGGAACCAGCGGCGGGAGAAGCGCGTCAGCAGCGCGGTGCCCATCGTATCGATCGCGGGATACACGAACGCCGGAAAATCAACGCTCTTCAATACGTTGACCAGGGCTTCCGTGAAAGCAGAGGACCTCCTCTTTGCCACGCTCGACACTGCCACGCGAAGGCTGCGATTCCCGAAGGAGCGCGAAGTGGTCATAACGGACACCGTGGGTTTTATCCGCGACCTCCCGAAGGACCTTTTGGGCGCCTTCCGGGCCACGCTCGATGAGATGCGCGATGCCGACCTGATCCTGCACGTGGTCGATATCAGCAATCCCCGGTTCGAACAGCAGATAGGGTCTGTGGACAAGATCCTGAACGAGATCGGACTGGACGAGATCCCGAGGCTCATGGTGTTCAACAAGGTCGATCTGGTGAATCCGCTCTGGGCGAAGGCGATCGCGAAGCGTTTCCAGGGCATTGTGTGCTCTGCCCTGGATCCGGACAGCTTTGGAGGTTTGCTGAAGGAGATCGAGGAACGGGTGTGGCCGGGAGAGTGACAGACGGTCAGGGGGCAGGGATTTTATATCAGCTCGCCAGCATGCTCGCTTGTCAGCTTGCAAGCTTTTTGTTTTCCTTCGTGTTCTTCGTGAGCTTCGTGGTTCCTTGAATCTGATTTAATATTCAACATTCAATACCTAACCCGGACAAGCCGGAACCAACAGGTTACGGTAACGGTTACGATGCCCGTTTCGTCCGGCGGTTATGTCATTCGTTTTTTTGCATTACCGTTACCTGAAAGACGTTTGACGATACGGGCTTCGTAACCATAAGACGTTACCAAATAATTCAGCCATTTTGGCAAGAATTTCATTTATAACTGACTAAAGGTTCCCTTCTCGTCCATCGCGCCTTCGCGGTGAAAGCCTTTGTCGGTCTCCGCTTGCCTGCTTGCACGCGTTTTTTCCATCTATCATCACTTCCCGCCAATAGACAGTTCTTTCACTCGCAAGGTCGGGCACCCGATCCGGCCGGAAAAGCGCAGATCGCTGCCGACAGCATCGATGTTCTTCATGAGATCGAGGATATTGCCTGCGATAGTGATCTTTCGGACCGGATAGGCCTTCTTCCCCTGCTCGATCCAGAAACCTGTGGCGCCGACGGAAAAATCGCCAGAGATCGGATTGGCCATATGGGCGCCCATGATCTCCGTTACCAGGAGGCCTTTCGGCGTTGACCGGAGAATCTCTTCCTGCGTCTGTGCACCGGGCGCTATATACAGATTGGTGACCCCGACGCCGGGCATTCCCCTGAATCCGCCGCGTATGCCGTTCCCCGTTGACACGGTACCATCTTTGTTCGCCGCATAGGTATTGTAGAGGTAGAGGGCAAGCCTGCCCTTGTCGATGACCGTTTTATTCTTCATGGGCACCAGTTCATCATCGGACGGCGCCGTGCCGAGCCCTCCCGCAAGCAAACCATCATCGTAGACCGTTATGAGCGGCGAAACGACCTCTGCGTCGAGCTTTCCCATGAACAGTGATCTCTTTTTCTGTACGCTCTCAGCGGAGAACCCGATGGCCATGATGGAGAGGAACTCCTCGGCCACCGACGGGTCCAGTATGACCGGCGCCTTTACCGAATCAATAGAACAGGCACCAAGGAGATCGAGGGCCTTCCGCGCCGCCCGCCTGCCGACCTGCTCGATGTCAAGTTCACGGTAGAAACGCCGTACATCGTGATCCCACCCTGCCTGCGATTCGCCCTGATGCTCGGCGACCACCTCGATGCTTGCCGAGACCGCGGTCGCCTCCGTGAGGACCTCCGCGCCGCGACTGTTCATGATCAGGGTAGTGGAATCGGAGAAACCAGCGGACGCCTTGCGTATGCGCTTCACCCGCGGATCCACGCCAAAGGCCTCACGTTCCATGGCCATGACCCGATCGATCTTTTCCCCTTCCGACAGCGCGACGACCGCCGGATCGAAAATGGAGACGGATTGATAGGATGCGGGTGATACTTCGGGGATGCTGTGGAACGGGTCGGACGCGGTGTTCCGTGCATTGGTCACCGCCGATCCCGCAAGGACACGCAGGGATCCGGGCGTCAGGTCCGTGGTGAATGCAAAGCCCATGCGGTCGCCGACGAGCACCCGGAGACCCGCACCGAGGTCACGGGCGCGCTCAAAGGCATCTACCTTCTGGTCTTTTACTTCTATCGTGGTCGAGGAAGAGGTTCGAATATATACTTCGGCGGCTGTTGCCTTGAGGGAGGCGGCGAGAGAAAGGATCTGTTCTGCGATTCTTCGGTCCATGGAGTTTCTCGGATCCCCTTCACCATGCTGGAGGACATGTATATGCGGTGACCTGTTAGAAACTAAGAATCAAATTCTACTCAAAATGGCAAGAATATTTGCCGCAAAAAAGCGCAAGAGACGCAAATAGGAATGGGTTTTTTGTGCTTTTTGTGCCTCTTTGCGGCCAATAGATTTTGAATTCTTCGTGCCTTAGTGACTTCGTGGCAGATTTGGTTCCGGCTCGTCCGGGTTAGGGAGGTTACTCGAAATAGCTCGCCGAGGCCGTGTCGGACTCCCAGACGGTGACGCTGGCAACCTCGATATTGTCGTCATTGACCTTCTTGGCCATACTGTCGTAGATCCACTTGGCGACATTCTCCGAGGACGGATTGATCTGCGTAAAGGGAAAGATATCGTTCAGGAAGGAGTGTTCCAACTGGTCCAGGACCTCACGGAGCGCCTTTTGCAGGTCATGAAAATCGATGGCCAGCCCTATCTCATTGAGCCGTTCGGCGGTGACCGCGACGGTCACACGCCAGTTATGGCCATGGAGGTTCTCGCACTTGCCCTTATAGCCGCGCAGTTGATGGGCCGCGGCAAATTTGGATTCGACCATCAGTTCGTACATGGCGCTGATAATAAGTCAGGGGCCGTAAAAAGTCAACACCCAAAAGGCGGAGAGGTCATTTTTCTCTGGATTAAAAACGGTTTTTTGTATATTCTTAGGCCCATGAAACAGTACAGGAAAGTCGATCTTTTCAAGGGCCTCTCCGACGCCGAGTTCAGGGAGCTTGAGCCCTACCTCTCCACATCACGCTACAAGAAGAAAGAGACCGTCTTTTCAGAGGGCGAGCCGCCGGAATGGTTCTACCTGGTCCTGACGGGCAAAGTGAAGATCACCAAGTTGTCCCACGAAGGCAAGGAGATCATCCTCGAGGTGATCTCGCCAACGGACATCTTCGGAGGCGTTGCCGTCATCAAAGGGTTCCCCTATCCGGCCAATGCCGTTGCCATGGAAGACAGTGAAGTCCTCAAGATATCGAGAAAGAACCTCATGCGGCTCGTGGACCGCTTCCCGAACCTCATGTACTGCATGGCGCTCCAGATGGGAGACCGGATGAAAAGCTCCCATGAGTCCCTTAAGAACATCGCTCTCGAGCGCGTGGAGGCGCGGATCGCTGCGCTCCTGCTCAAACTCGCGGGCAAAGTCGGGATAAAGACCGGGAGCGGCATCACGATCGACATGCGTCTGACCAAGCAGGACGTTGCGGACATGGTTGGCACCACGGTGGAGACCTCCATCCGAACGTTCACCAAGTTCAAGAAGGCGGGTCTGCTCACGGACAAGGACGGCAAGATCATCATCCTGGACAAGGACGGGCTCGGGGCCTTCTCGTCGTAGGTGTCAGGAACAGCTCATAGCTCATGGCTCGTAGCTGATAGCTCATCAGTTTTTGCTGCCGACTATGAGCCGGGAACTTCTACCGGGGGCATCAGGGTCTTCAGCATATTGTAGAAGAACAGGAAGATCGAGACCGTCTCGAGCACCCCAGCGAGCACGGTGGCAACGACCATGGCGTCAGACGGGCTGTAGACATTGAGCGTGTAGAACACCAGCATCGCCACCAGTCCGATATTGGCGATCCAGAACTGGACCTCACCCAGCCTCCTGCTGTACATCTGCCGTCCCATGAACTTCGGCAGGATGTGGTACCCCACCCCGTAGATCATCATGGATACCCAGCCGAGCATGTTCAGATGCGAGTGAACGAACTTGAACGCCATTGCGCGATCGCTACCGAGCATGGCAATGCCCACCAGCGACGCCACCCCGAGATAGACGATGCTCATAATGATGAATCTCCTGACGAATGTATCCATTTCCGACCTCCTGTAAGATTTTTGCGTTATGTCAATACTTTCACCGCAGAGGACGCGGAGGACGCAGAGAACTTCTTGGATTACAATACAT
>CAYPOT010000113.1:0-10409 GCA_964412455.1 uncultured Nitrospiraceae bacterium
CAAAGTTTCCCCCAAAGTTTCCCCCAAAGTTTCCCCCAAAGTTTCCCCCAAAGTTCCCTAAGCGTGTTTTCCACGGCACACGGCATAAGATAATCTTTAAATTCAACTTCTCATAAAATCACTTCAAAGTTCGCAAAACAACGGGCGCAACAATGTCTCACAAGCTGTTCTAACAGCATAAGTATCGTTGCGCAAGCATATTCATCTTTGGTCTCGTGATTGGATTCTTCTATTAGCGTCATCGTACAGATCATAATTTTCTTTTGGATTGACAATATTCCAATATACAATATCGCTATCAGTCGCATCAATTTTCATCGGCCCTTTGTTTTTATCAATAATGGTAATTGCTGTTATTAAATTCCATGGAATAAAACGAGACGTCCTATAAAAAAGAAATCCCTTTCTACTGGCGCTTTCATAAGTTATTCCACTATCGTCAACTGCAAGCGTTATTTTTGTTTTTTTAATCATATAAACCATATATGCAGTTACCATAAATAAAATAACCAATGGAAATAACGATAATGCTTTTCGCTCCATGTGTAGAATTTCGCTGAACCGTGCAACAAGCGCAATAACTGCACATGAAAACCAGAAACAAAGAAAACTTATAAATATTTTTTTATGCGTCACATAGCCATTAGTTGAGTATTCTTTTTTCATCATCCCCTCCCATTGCATAATAAATTCTCCGCTCTGGCAAATATACTATGTATAACATGGTCAATGCGACAACAGTAAAGATTACAAGACACGCGACAACAATGACCCCCAGAGGCGTGGCTGCTAGTGGCAAAAATAGAGAAGCTCCCAAAAACTGATTTAAGAGTATACCAGTAAAAATATCTAGTCCGAGACCAGTAAGTAATCCTGAAATTTCCAACGGCCAAGAGAAATCATGGAAAATTTGACTTCCCATCCACGAAACAAACAATGCTAGCAGCGCTGGTAGAATGAAAGCAGCTAAAAACGACGCGCCCATCAGGCTAGCGCCCAAACCCACCAAGAAAAAAATGCTTTTAAGGAGTTGCAAAAGTGTCAGCAAAATGGCACCATTGGCCCCTCCACTAATCATGTACGCACCAGCTCCCGTTACAGGATCTGAAATAATATATCCACATCCTATCCAGTCACCAAACGTAATATTCGTCTTTGAAATGGTCACTTCTTTCCCGGCGTTCACAGCATTAACAATATCTGATTTTGTCAGCGCGTCGAGTTGAAGTTGTGGCATGATGTTTGAAATGTTCGCTTGAGTAATTTTATACAGAGGGATGCCCTGATCATTTGCAATTTTAAGAGCTTTAACTGCAGACAAGCCCTGTACCGGCACGTCAGACGTAGAATATAGTTGCTCAGGCACACCATGTTCCAATGCGGAAGACATACTTCCAGATGCAAACATGTATTGTTTCACTTTGTCCATATTCCCATCTTTGCTGAATACCGCCTGCATGGTTCTGTCCACATCCATCATCATTCCTTTTGGGCCTGCGCTTGTTGGAATACTGAAGACACACCGCACATCCAAGCTCAAGGAGAACATGCCGACTGACGGGGCTCTATATCGCACAACATTCATTAATCTCGCCATAATTTCATCGTTCATATCAAGCTCAGCAAAATATGAAGCAATTGTTGTATAGAGCAGGTCACCGACAATTTCTTCTTTTGTCAAGTCCGTGTAGTTCTGCGTTTCTAGTTTTGCTTTTGTTGTTTCCAGCTTGGCTTTAAGCCTACTAAGATTTCCCATTCGCCCTATATCAACACCGATGCCGTAGTATTCACCTGCTTGAACAATGTTATTGATATTGTTCATGCCAAACCCCGGTTCATTGAGCGACATGGTGAACGATTGTTCTTTTCCCATCATAGAAGATGCCCCGGTTGCCACAACCTGCCCATCAATGCGGAGTTCAGGCTTGAGATTAATAAGATACGCCGAGAATGATGATGGCAGTTCACTCGGCTGGATCGGCGTACCGTCTGGGTGAGGAGTAGGGAGCAACGATTCGATAACTTTCTGATCATTGGCAGTTGCCGGTGAAAATGAGAGAGTAATTTTCTTCCCTGCTATCTGCGGCAGGCTGGTGGAATAAGAAAGCCCTGTGCCCATTCCTGTTTGGTCTGGAATACTGAAACTCATGGTCGCACGGAAGTTGCCGGGTATTTCCGCAAACTCCGCGCCAATCTGGACAGTCTTGTATGGGAGTGTTCCCATGAGGTAGGGGTATTCCTGCTTGATGATCTCTTTTTTACCGATGACGTCACCGACCGTGGCATTCGGATAGTTCTGCTGGATATAGCTCTGCACTTGCATCTGATAGCCCTGCATGGTTTGCTGGACGAGCGCTGAGTTGACGTTCGTGACAGAGCCGTCTGTCGTGTTGGTCGTGGCCGTGGATAGAATCTGATTAGCAAATGATTGAGCATCAAAGGGAACAGCAGAACCGATGTCGATCCCCTGCGTATACGTGTACTGTTTATAGCTGGCGTCAAGCGGAATCCAGGTATCGCCCTGACGATGCACCGCGCCGCGGCTCGGAATATAGTCGATGAACGCGCTCACGTAAACATGTTCAAGTTGAACAGCCTTATATGTTCCGCCGGAGAGAAGCATTTTAGCTGGAATGCCGTTGGTGGCGAGAATCGTCCCAGCCATCTTCGGATCGGTCACGCCGCCGACCCAGTTCATTGCCTGTTCGATGGGGATTTCGATTGTGGAATATTCGTAGTGGGAGTAGATACCGGACACACGGAGCAGAGCAATGAGCAGTGATGCCGTGTCCATATCGTTACATATCTTTGACTGCAAGCACTGGTCCGCGCCCTGGCTGCTGCCGTATGTAGGCGCATATTCGATATTATTGCGCACCCATTCGTAGATTTTGAGCGGTTTTCCACCCAGCTCCTGCGCTTTGGCGCTGATGGCGTCGGTGAATTGTACGTCTGGCGTTTCTGACAAATCGTCAGCGGAGGGTTGGATTGTTGCTTGCGCGAGGAGGAATGGCGATGCATCGGCGAAGGCGAGTTGCGGTGTTAAGGTCTCAACGCCCAGTGAGAACAGAATATCGCTGTCCGGGCCGTTGAATGCTAACTGAACAGGTTTATTTTTTATTCGTACACCTTCATGTCCATACGCGGCAAAAATAGTTTGCAGGCCCGCCATCTTGACGGTTTTGTGCTGTTTTGGAAAATCTCGTTCGAATTCGTCCTTCCGCAAGCGCGGCTCGCGCGTCTTCCCTGCCTTCCTCGCCCTGAAGGGGAGATTATTCGGATCGAGCTTCTGGTGCTTCGATGGCGCTTTGACCTTTTCAAGATGAAGCCGTGCCTTCTCTATCTTCGCCCCGCGGCCCGCTTTTGTTTTCGCTGATTCGATCCCGTCGAGATTATCATGCAGTTCTTTTACGTTTTTTTCAAAGTGCGCCACAAAATCCGCATGTCTCGCGAGGATCGTTTTCGGGAGCCCGGCGGTTTTAAGCCGCTTTTCCGTGGATGAGAACTCGGCCCGCAGTTCCTCGCTGATCTGGTCGATAGAGGCGCGTCCGGCCCTGAGCGCTTCACGCTCGGTGGACTCATCCTCCCCTTTCGCCTGCTTCTCGCCTGCCCGTGCGACCTTTTCGCGCATTTCCGCGAGTACGCCTTCAAACCTTTCCGCCGCCTTCTGCTTTCCGGCCTCGGGTTTTCTTGTTTGTGCTTTAACATCCGTCTTCGCATTGGCTGCCGCGAAAGCGACGGCTTGCCAAACGGGGCCAAAAGTCCAAATAAAGAAAAAAAGTACTACTGCCGACAGGAGTCTCAACACCCGATAGAAGGTCTTCACACGCATAATATGCTCTCCTTGTTGCTGTTCAGTTTTATATCAAAAGCGATAAAAAGGTAATGCGTAAAGCGAATGCGGGCAATTAAGATACCGTTCCAACCGCGAATCGTCGAACCAGCAAACGAAAGAAAGGCGCTTCTTTGAGGTAGCGCTTTTATAGCATAACCGGGATTTCTCGTCAATCATATATATTTCGTTTTACGTTATATACCCTACATATAGGGCTATTTATATTTCTTTGATAACCCATAAGTATGGTTTATAGATACCCTTGGATTTCATATAATCCGTGCATGAGAATCGGCAAGATCAAGGAAACGCGCAAAAAGCTCGGCGAGCAAATACGGGAATTGCGGCTGTCCACCGGGATCACGCAGGAACAGCTTGGTGAAAAGGCCTCCTTGAATTATAAATTCATCGGCGAACTGGAACGCGGACGGGTGAACGTCAGCCTCGATTCCCTGGTGAAAATCGCATCGGCGCTGGGTGTTAAGCCGGGGCGCTTTTTTGCCACGGACAAACTCCCTGTTCGGCAAGTCCCGGTTAAAGAAAAAAATCCTCTGTCTAAATTGTCCTCCCGTGATCTTCGCCTGATCAAGAAATCACTTCAACTGCTGAATAAGACTTTCCGTAAATTGTAAATCACCTCTTGTGTCTACGCAATCCTGATTACGGTGGGTCTGTGATTTTTCATATCGAGAAGCGGATCTTTAAGCCAGCCGGAAAAGGCGCCGTCTCCATTTGCATCGTATTGAAATGATATTAGTTCACCATCAGGCCCCTGAGCTAACAGTTTCCGCCAAAATCTGTTGCGGCTTTCTATATTGTTTATGGTTTTTACTTTTTTAAAAGGAGAAATAGAGTCATATACAAATCTTCTTCTTTTATCAAGCAAAGGAACCTCGGCATCCACTCTGCTTAATGTCCCGGATATTCTCAAGTTTGCGCCGACAGCAGTTGGAAGATTGTTTTTAATCTCGGACCAAATGAATAAGCCTATTCCCTCTCCTCTAAGGCAGGGAGGAAGAATAAAATCTCCTATTTGCGTGCAGAAATATGAACCACGACTGTCTTTTTCCCATGTCATACAGGGCAGTTTTTTGTTTTGTTTTGAACCAAAAGATATATTGAGATCGTCATAATTCAGCATGACATCGACTCTGCCGCTTTGCAAGTGCTCAATACTGGAGTTCTGCTGAAACAAAAAAAGCGCCTCACACAGTTCCTCGCCGTTCTTTGACGAAAATATCTTATACGAATATTCCTTCATTACCCTCATGAGTTGTCGTTCTCAGCGGTCTCGACAATAAGATTGTCCGGGTCCACGACCGCAAAGATCGTCTTCGCGCCGTTTCCGCTGAAGCTCGCCGTCACAGTCGTTTCTGACCACGAGCCACGAGCTACGAGCTGAATCACCTGATCCGTCCCTATCTGGACACCACTTGAGGCTGGATCGCCTGTATAGAACCGCACGACCACATTGGCCGCGTCCTCAAGGCCGTTGTTCGCCACAAGAGCCGTGATGGTAACGTCCTCCCCTTCCCGGGGCATGGCTTTGGATAAAGAAATGGATGAGAGCTGGAGATTGGGACGGACGTTCGCCAGGGCCTGAAGCGCTAGGGCGGTGGAATAAGGATCGTCGTTCCAGGAGCCGTTCGGGAGCTGAGCGGTGGTGAGATAGTTGATGCCGTCGGTAAGAGCGGGCATTGCCGTGGACTTGGCCGCGACCAGGGCATCAATGGCAAGAGCCGTCTCGTACACGTTCGAAGGACTGGACCCGAACCCACCGTCGGTGTTCTGCTTGGTCAGAAGATACGCAGACGCGCTTTGTATCGAACTCTGAACGCTGAACTGCGAACTGAAGTTAGACAGCGTCCGCAGAGCGATAGCGGTGACATACGCATTGCTCGGATCAGCAGCCTGCCCGCCGGTCGCAGGCCTGAATCCCCATCCCCCGTCGGTGTTCTGATTCACCGTGAGGAAGTTGATGGCCTGGTACAGGACCGTAGCGTCGGAATAATTCGCGGCTTTGAGGGCCTGGAGGGCGAGGGCGGTGTCGAGGGCATCGCTGAGATAGGTGGTTTCCCCACCCCAGCCGCCGTCAGTGTTGCGATAGAGCAGCAGTCCCTCCAGTTCAGCCGATGCGTCCGCATCTGCGCGTTTGAGCGCGATGATCCTCCGGGAAAGATAATCCGTCGGGGAAACGACTTGACCGGTCATCCAGGCAAATCCGCCGGCATACGATGGGTTCGTCGGGTCGAGCAGATACACAGCGTCGAGCGCGGCGGTCGTTGAATGGTATTCCGACGTATTCACTTCCGGCCAGTATCCGGTTGAGGTCTGGGAGGAGGTTAGCCAGCCGATGCCGGAGGTGATGCTCGGCGACTGCGCTAACGAAACTGAATGGATTATCGACAGGAGAATGATAACAGCGACAGAGAACGCGCTTTTCCGCATAAAGCCTCCCCAAGAACTACTATCTATTACTCAACATCAGCAACATTTGCATTTCGCGTGATAGGTACAGCAACTCAATACAAGCGAATCATCCGAAGCTTGCCGTAAACTATTTAAGTCCACTTCGGATACAACGTCCCCATATTTCGCACAACGTCCCATCGCGCCTATAATTCACAACAAGTTTTCCGTTATCTCTTTACATAGAAAACGAATAAAAGCAGCATAAATGTAAAAAACCAAAGCGAAAGGCCGACGCTGCTGGCCCAAAAAACTCTTTTATTATTAATAATAAAAGAAATAATTCTATTATCAATTTCCTCTTTATCCAGCAACATGATCGCTGCATATACGAACCGCGCCGTTTGCTTCTTATCAGGATTACTTAAGCTCATTTGCATCTTTCCTGATTTTTCCTGCAAACCTTGAAGCAGTGTGGGATCTATTTTTTTTACGGACTCGACAAGATGATAAAATGGATCGTGAATAGTTTTGTATGCAAATAAGATTATATAAGGTGCAAATCCAATGATTAAAAAAACAATTGAATTTCTTTCTCGCATAGCAAGCAATACAGCTATCAAGTAAAAAACACAGTAACCTATCCAATATTTTCGAAGAAAAGATAACACACGATCTGATATCCAATATTCAAAGCCCTTATTCATAATGTGCTCCTTTGCTATCTTAGTCTAGTAATTGTGATAGCAGCTCAATCAAGAAGGATAATGGATGCCCCGGCCCTGTAATTTGCTGCATCAGTTCTGAAAACAATTGTGTTATATTTCCCCCTTGATCTTGCACCCACCCGAAAAAGCTATCATCTGTTAGATAGTAAATGAAAAACAACTTAGTTAATATCAAAATTGCTGAAGCAATGACGCCTTCTATCACTGTGCCAAACCCTATAACTAAAGCACCAAATATAGTTATGGCTCCTCCGAGAGAAAGTGCTGCTAATAAGGCGAACATTATGGCTATGGTAGAAACTGCTAATATAACAAGTGCGCCGTTAAATCCGGCACCAATTAGATAAGCACCCGCCCCTGTAGATGGATCGAGAATAATGTAGCCACAGATATTAGAGGCATTAAAAGCTATGTTCGTTTTTGAAGTAATGACGATCTTTCCACTATTTACTGCGTTTACAATGTCATCCTTGACAGATATATTTACTTGCAAGTGCGGTAATACTTCCCCAATATTTGAAGGAGTGATCGTATATATCGGTATGCCTTGCTCATTAGCAAGTTTTATTGCTTTCACAGCTGAAATTGCCTGGACGCTGTTGTTGGGCATCGAATACAACCGTTCCGGCACCGCGTGTTCCAGCATCGATGACTTAATTCCAGAAGATAACATGTAATTCCGAACTTTTGGCATGTTGCCATCCTTACTAAATACCGATTGCATTATCCTATCAACATCCATCATCAATCCGCGGCCACTCGCGGTCCTCGGTATACCAAAGAGCTCTGAAATAGACAAAGAGAAAGAGAACATGCCAACCGAAGGAACTCTGTACCGAATTACATCTATTGTAGTAGCAGAAATCTCATCAGCATAATCAAGTTCTGCAAAATATATGGCAATCGTAGCGTAAAGAAGATCGCCAACAAGGTCATCCTTGGTAATCTCAGAAAAGTTTTGTGTCTCCAACTTTGTCTTCGTTGCTTGGAGCTTTCCTTTATGCGCTTCGAGATTCCCCATCTTTCCCGTGTCCACGCCTATTCCATAGTATTCCCCCGCCTGAATAACATTATCGATATTGCTAACGCCGATACCAGGCTCATTAAGAGACATGGTGAGCGGTTGTGCTTTGCCCATCATGACTGAAGAACCTGTTGCCACAAGCTGTCCGTCAATCCGGAGTTCGGACGTGAGGTTGATCATATACGCTGGGAATGATGTCGGCAGTTCGTTAGGTTGTATGGGTGTGCCGTCAGAATGCGGGCGTGGAAGATATGATTCCAGGACTGCTTGATCAGTGGCCGTAGGAGGTGCGAATGATAGTGTGATCTTTTTCCCAGCGATCTCAGGCAGGCTGGTTGTGTAAGTAAGCCCAGCACTTACCCCTATAGGATCGGGTATACTAAAGCTCATGGTCGCCCGAAGATTGTCCGGCACTGTAGCAAATTCAGAACCGGCCTGGATCATCATATACGGCAGTGTTCCAAGCAGAATGCCGAATTCCTGTTTGAGGATCTCTTTCTTCCCGATTACATCACCCACCGTTGCATTGGGATGGTTCTGCTGAATGTAGTTCTGCACTTGGGTCTGGTAATCCTGCATGGTCTGCTGGACAAGAGTGGAGTTGACATTCGTAACATAGCCGCCTGTCTCGCTTATCGTAGCGGTTGAAACAAGCTGGTCCGTAAATGCCTGCGCATCGAAAGGCACGGCTGCCTTGATGTCGATTCCCTGGGTGTAAGTGTATTGCTTGAAGCTGGGATCAAGCGGTATCCATGTGTCACCCTGCTTATGTACTGCGCCGCGGCTCGGAATATAATCGATGAACGCGCTCACATAAACATGTTCAAGTTGTACAGCCTTATATGTTCCGCCGGAGATAAGCATTTTAGCCGGAATGCCGTTCGTAGCCAGAACGGTCCCCGCCATCTTCGGATCGGTCACGCCGCCCACCCAGTTCATGACCTTCTCTATCGGCATTTCCACGGTCCCGTAAACGTACCGCGCCGGTATCCCCGATGCGCGATACAGCGCGATGAGAAGCGACGCTGTGTCGAAAGCGTTCCCGAGCTTCGTCTCCATGGTCATCTGCGCGCCCTGGATAGAGCCATAGGTGGGAACAAATTCGATGTTGTTCCTGACCCATTCGTAGATCTTCACCGGGTTGTGCCCCAGTTCTGCTGCCTTGGCCAGGATCTCAGGCGTGAACTGGACTTCTGGGGTCTCGGCGAGATCGTCTGCCGTAGGCAGAGCGACGGTCGCTTGGGCGACCATGAAGTTCGGAGTGGCGAGTGCGGAGTGCGGAGTTAAATCAGAGTAAGCGAAATCGGGCAGCGAATTGCCCCAGTACTGAGTGTCAAGACTACCCCTCATCCCACGATTTAACCATTCGGGGACGGAGCCTACACTCTCCCCCAAGGGGCGAGGAAGTTCCAGCGGCATATCGCTGGCAATGGTTGAATTGTAGGCAAGCAGAATTCGTTTTTGCTGAACCTTTTCACGCAGGCTAAAGTCCCCGATCAGGTCGAGGACAGGCTCTGCGGCTACTACATTCCGCACTCCGAATTCCGCATTCCGCAATCCGGCAGGCTTTTTCTGCCGGGGGAAATCTTTTTCAAATTCCTCCTTCTTCAGCCTCGGCGCCCGCTCCTTCCCCTTCACCATCCTGTGCGGCAGCTTGTTCGGGTCCAGCGGCACATGCTTCGACGGGGTCTTTGTCCTTTCAAGGTGTTGCTTTGCCTTCGACAAAGCAGCTCGTAGCTCCTGGCTCGTAGCTGATGGATTCTCAATGGCAGCGAGGTTGGTCTTCAGTTCTTTGAGATTGTCCTCATAATGCTTCACGAACTTGTAGTGCCGGTCGAGTATCTCCTTCGGCAGTTTGGCGTCCTTCAGCTTCTTTTCCGTTGCGCTGAATTCTTTCTTCAGATCGGCATCAAGGGACTCGATCTCGGCCCGCCGTGACTTGATCGCGTCTCGCTCCGCTTTATCGTCCTCGCCCCGCCCGGCCTTGACCTCGGCCTTCCCGACCTTTTCCCGGATATCCTCAAGCGCTTTCTCGAACCGCTCGCTTGAGGTAACACCCACCCCCCTATTTCCCTCCCTACCAAGGGGGGATTTAAGGGGGGTAGTGTCATTGCCAAGGGGGGACTGAGAGGGGTCCCCTTTCCGCACTGGCGGTTTCTCCACCGCGAACGCTACCGCGGAGTAGAGCGGCAGGAACGTCCAGCAGAAGAAGAACAGGGTGATTGAAGACAGCACTCTCAGGAAACGATAGAACTTGCGCATACGGTCCTCTCCATGGCTAACTGATCAGTTTAGTTACTAAAGGATCAAATTCAACTCAAAATGGCAAGAAAATCATTGGTAACGTCTTATGGTTACGAAGCCCGTATCGTCAAACGTCTTTCGGGTAACCGTAATGCAAAAGGACCGAATG
>CAYPOT010000114.1:0-10350 GCA_964412455.1 uncultured Nitrospiraceae bacterium
TGATCCCGAACCCCCCTCCATAGCCCATGCCCCATCCCCAACCCCAACCATGATCCATCATGCCGCCACCTTGACCGGTGTTCATCTGGCCAAATGCGGCGCTGCTGAAAATAAACAAAACCGTTAACACGATCATCAATCTTTTCATAGTCTTCCTCCTTGGATTTAGCGGCAGTCAAAATGCTGTTAGAGTACCCTCATAAATGCCACAAGCTCATTCTTCTCCTGCTCATTCAACTTCAATTCTAGGACGAAATTGAAAAACTCCGGCGTGTCCTCCAGCGTGAGCAGCCTGTCATCATGTAGGTACGGCGAAGAGTCCTTGATACCGCGCAAGAGGAAGGCCTTGATCGGGCCGTCCGCCGAAGCCATCATACCGTTGATCATGCAGGGCTTGGTGAACCGTTCGGCCCGCAGATCGTGCGTTGAACTGCTGCTGCGGGAACGGCGTCACCAGCAAGCGCAGCCCCTCGGGATATTGTGTTTTAACTGCCGCTTCGGTGTAGAACTTGATCGAATCGATCTCCATCTTCTTCGCTACATCAAGGGCGTTCATATCGACTCCTTATCGAAGCTGCACCACGAGCATGACGACGGAACAGCGGGTGAGGCTACGTCCTGCTGTCATTGACCTTGCCTCTCCGGTCGAGCACGTACCCCGTTATTGTCAGGACTACGCCAAGGGTAATAATTGCGAACAGCGTCAAGAAAAGTGGATTGCCCGAATACGTGAAAAGCCATAGGTTGACCGCCATGAGCGGCACGCGCACGACGATAGTCGTTGTGTACAACTGCTCGATATGCATTCGAACGATCTGCACAAAGACAATCCCGATCGAGAGCAGCACTGTTCCCATAAGCCGGGGCAACACGTCGCCGTACGAGGTATTGCTGAACAGCAGTTTGAATGCGGCGTCAGGCGCGGCCAGCAAAAAGACGCCGGCAACAAGCAAATACCCCGTCTCGTAGAAAAGGCTCAACCACGTTCGCTTCATGTGCACGCCCCTTTCTTCCTTTTATGTGCGTCGAGGTCGGCACCTATTGCCTCCTTGAGTTGTTACGTATTGAGCCATGCGTCACGATCAATGGTTCCCTTGTACACCAACGTTGCGGCCTCCTTCACTCCGCGCGCGCGATCTTTACGATTTCCCCGGCGATGTTCTCCGGTGAAAGAACAAAATCTATACACCCGCTTGCTATTGCGCTTTCGGGCATATCCGGCTGCCCGGCCGTGTCGGGCTTTTGCGCGATGGTAATGCCCCCCACTTGTTGTATACCGCACAGCGCTGCCGCCCCATCACCATCATAGCCGGAGACAATGACAGCGATAAGTTTGCCGTCCCAGTGCTGCGTCAGGGAGCGTAGAAATACCGTGATCACGTCGGGCCATCCCCTGGGCTTTGATATCGGCTTGAGACGGAACTCACCATCAAGAACGTGCAGATCACACTGTTCCGGGATGATGAACACATGGTTGGGCTCGATGAGCAATCTTTCCGTGATCAGTTCAACCGGCATTGTTGTGAAGCGCGGGAGAATTTCGTGGAGCAGGGTGGCTACGGTTCTCAGGTGGTTAACGATGACGATAGCAACACCCATATCGGCCGGCAGATGCCGCAGTAACCGGGTATAGGCGTCGAGGCCGCCGGCCGAACCACCGACGCAAACGACGGGAAAGTCATGGGCGCTATTCGCAGTTTTCATTGACGTTCACTCCGTTGAGAAATAAAGATCAGTCCTTGGTTCGGGTACGGGTCACCCCGGTTAAGATCGCGACGCCGATAAGAATGACGATCGTGATCATCACGTAGCGGGTGTCAATCCCCGCGACAACAAGGGCCCACGCTACTCCGCCAATGACAAAAGCAAAACCGACGAGATACAATATCAAGGACATAGAGCTACCTCCCGCTGAATCCGGCCTTTTCCCCTGGTTAGTTACCGCTGCATTAGTTTCAATTGTTACCATCCTTGTGTAGTGCGTCAAACGCTTCTTTACTTAAGCCGTCTCTCTTTTTGAAAAAAAGGGGTCTCGCAGTCCTTCACTGGCATTAGGTTCGAACCACCCCAACCCCTCCTTGACAAGGAGGGGCAGTAAAGGGTCTCTCCCCTTGCTAAGGGGAGGTCAGGTGGGGTGATTTCATTTGAATTGCATGGGTAAAGCAATTTACGGATCATTGCACTAGTCCATGGAACGGGTCAGACCCGTTGTCTCCGGCATTCCGTCATAGTTCACGACCCGTTCCGGTCTATCACAGAATATAAAACTCATGTTCATATGGTCACGTTCATCCAGGCCGATGCGTCTGAACACATCCGCCCAGGTCGTCAGCGCTCCGCGTTCTTTCACCTGTTCATTATTGACGGGTTGCCGTTCCCACTCCGGATGTTCTTCGACAAATTGTGCGTACACGTGTTCGGCGTGGTCCTCGAATTCCGCGTTGAACAGGAACGCTCTGCGAATACTGGTCAATGCCATCACGTGCATTAATGCAGCATAAAAGCCGACCATAAGCAGGGGGACAGGCGGAAACAAATACCACGGGTCCATGATCCCATCCTCTTTCATTTTCCCGTTGACGACCAGCAGGTGCCAATACTCGTTATCCTGCGCTTCGCGGGCCCACTCCATGATTTTGCGCGCCTCCTGCACCAATGCCCGGTCCCGGTAGCGTCGCGTCATGCGTGCATACTGACGGGTCTCCCAGGAGCGGTAAGGGATGCTGGCCAGTATCTCTATGAGCTTGACCTTGGAAAGGGTTATCTTGTTTCCGGTGATCAGGTTTATCGTCAGAAAAAATGCTTTTGCCGCAAGCGAATACCGGTAGCGCGGCCTCTCGCCGGATGCTTTCTGTTCTTTTTTGAGATCAGGATTCATTTTTTCTCTCCTCTCCCTGGCTTGTTTTATGACTGTCCAACGTTCTGCATCAAGCCTTGAAGAATGCGAGCAGATCGGCATTGATCTGGTTCTTATTGGTCGAGCACATGCCGTGCGGCATGCCCGGATATACCTTCAGCGTGGAGCCTTTAACGATCTTGGTCGAGAGCATGGCCGAGGCGCCGATCGGCACGATCTGGTCGTCGTCGCCGTGCATGATGAGCGTCGGGACGTCGAACTTCCTGAGGTCTTCCTTGAAGTCCGTCTCGGAGAAGGCCTTGATGCAATCGATGACGGCCTTGAATCCGGCCTGCATCCCTTGCAGCCAGAACAAGTCCCGCAGCCCTTGCGAGACCTTCGAGTCCGGCCTGTTGGCGCCGTAGAAAGGCACGGTGAGATCCTTGAAGAATTGCGAGCGGTCGGCCATCACGCCGGAGCGGATCTGGTCGAACGCGGCGATCGGCAATCCTCCGGGATTGGCGGCTGTCATCAGCATCAGCGGCGTAACCGAGCCGATCAGGACGGCCTTTGCCACACGTTTGGTTCCGTGGCGGCCGATATAGCGGGCGACCTCGCCGCCGCCTGTGGAGTGTCCGACATGGATCGCCTTCTTCAGGTCCAGCTTTTCCACGAGCGCCGCGAGGTCATCAGCGTAGGCGTCCATGTCGTTGCCGTTCCAGGGCTGGTCTGACCGACCATGGCCGCGGCGATCATGGGCGATGCAGCGGTATCCGCGGGCGCCCAGGAACACCATCTGGTCCTCCCAGGCGTCCGCGCTCAGCGGCCAACCATGGCTGAAGACGACGGGCTGTCCGCTGCCCCAGTCCTTGTAATAGATCCGGGTGCCGTCCTTTGTCGTGATGGTGCTCATCGGCTGCCTCCCTGTGCATCGGCGGGGATCTCTCCCCGGCGGCCTTACGTGTTCCTGCGCTCAAGCTCCGCGATGATCCGGGCGCCCGGCAAAATGATGACCGCTATCGCTTCCAGGATGAGCAGGGCGATCACCGCCGCCGCACTCCCGTGCTCAAGAAATACCCGAACCTGTTCGGTCAGTATGGCGGCATATCCCGGTATCATCATTTCTCTGTCGGTCGACAAGGTGTGCAGCAACAGGCCCTTCTCGATGTACTGTGACAGCACAATGAACGTGAGGATCGACAGGGGCACAATGAACAGCAGGGTATTATAGGCGATGGCGCGGGCCGGCAGGAGGCCCTGAGTGCGCTGATAGTCACGCAGGACGCAGGGCAGGAAGCCGAAGGACCTGCTCTGGAGCGCATATATGTTTTGCCGTCTCTTCATCGCACGTTGTACCTGCTCTTCTTCCGGTGCGAAAGTTCGCCCGGTCCTCGCCCGGTGTTTTCCCGGGCATACCCGCTGATCCCCATCAGCAAGCGCACAAAACCGTAGCTGAGCCAGTTTATGAAGCGCAGCAGAGCGGACTGACGGTTCCAGGTGTTATTCGATATCTGCCGCGCGCCCGTTGTCACGGCCCGCATCAAGCTCTGCCTCAGTGTTCCCGCAAATTCCCTGTCCTCAACCACGACATTTGCTTCGCGCGAAAGCAACAGACTGAAGGGATCGATGTTCGAGGACCCCACCGTGGCCCAGCGTTCATCTATTACCGCTGCTTTGGCGTGCATGAAGCTCTCGTGGTATTCATAGATCTCCACTCCCGCGCCGAGCAAATTGCCGTAGAGCGCCCGCGATGCAAAATGCTGCAGGAAATATTCCACCCTCCCCTGCAGCAGCAGGACCACCCGGACACCGCGCCCGGCCGCATTGATCAGCGCGTGACGAAAGTGCGCTCCCGGCAGAAAATAGGCATTGGCTATAATGATCTCCTGGTGTGACTGTTCGATCTCCCGCAGATATGCCTTTTCTATATCCCGGCGATGGCGGACATTATCGCGCACCAGGAATCCCGCGCGCATGGCGCCCCCGACGGAAGGAGAAGAGGACAGAACTCCCGCCGCGGCCCATCCAGCGCGAAAATTGTGCCATGCCGCCTGTGACCAAAGTCTCCGCGAGGAAAGGCGGATCACTTCCACCAGCGGTCCCTCCACGGCAACGGTACAGTCATAGCGAGGGGCCGCGTGGTCGGCCGGTTTCATATCATCCGCAATGTTCATACCGCCGACAAAGGCGACCGTTCGGTCCACCACCGCAACTTTCCAGTGCAACCGGCGCAAGCGTTTTCGTTTGAACGTCCAGGGAGATATCTTCTTGCGAAACCAGACCACTTTCACCCCTGCTGATTGCAGATGATCTATCATGCTCCGCGGCAGGTCGTGCGACCCGAATCCATCGATCAGCAGATGGGTGTGCACTCCCCGAAAGGCAGCCCGCCTCAGCGCTTCCGCGATCCGCTTTCCCGTATCATCGTTCTCGAATATGTACGTTTCGAGATATATTTCGTGCTGTGCCCGCTCAAAGGCCGCTTCGATCGCGGAGAAATAGGCCTCTCCGTTCTGCAGCAGAGTGACCTGATTGCCCGGAATAATACAGGTCAACGACGGTTCCTCTTGCTGAAAAAGCAGTTTGATACGCGATGAAACACCGTTCATGAGCTGGGCAGATCGCACTTTTACCCTCACCAGGCCGTCTTTCGCATGTTGACTTGACTCCTCTTTCATCGACGCATGTCCCCCTCCTGCAGCATGCGAAGACTCTCTTGCCGGCGCCGAGGACCCGGTCCGGCGGTTCACGACTGCTCAGGATTATGCATGCGCTCGGCAGCCGCCACCATGTATACGCCGCGGCGCTCCAGGCCCGGCTAATCGCTCCGATGAGCGGGATAAAACATTGCATGGCCACCCAGACCAGGAGGAGAAGCGCGGCCGAGCCTGCCATCCCGCCGATCCGATGCGGCTACTCGGCAACGAACCGCGAAAGCCCGTTGGACCCCGTGAGCGGAAGCTCAAGAACAACCTCGATCTTCCCGTCTTCGAACTCCCGTTTGCTCACCACGGTGTAGCCCCTGATAAATCCCTGGAGCTTGCCCGCGAAACTCCGGTTCCCCATGGCGCTCCGCACATTCTGCACGCTGTCGATCTGGATCAGCTCGATGGTCCTGAGGAGGTTCCGCTGACCGTCGGTAAAAGCGGCCCGCTCCGTCATGGCCCGCCGAACCGTTATATTCGAGGCGTCCGGCGGCGGAAGACCGACACCCGTGGCGCGTATCGTCCCGCCCTCCCAATCTACCCCGTCGAGCGCGACGATCGGAAGAAGCACGGCCGTGTGCTCGACCTTCCCGTCTCCGGCAATTGCCACGGGCGCCCGGTCTTCGGCATATCCCGGCAATGACGCCCGGACCTCATACGTGCCGTCGGGGATCCCCTCGAATTCGTACCGCCCTTCCCTGTCCGTGCGCACGGCCGCCCGCTCGCGGCCTTCGGATAGGAGCTTTACCTCGACCCCCGGCCCGGGAGGGAGCACCCGGCCCGTCAGGATAGCCTTACCGGCCGAGGCCGGAGCGCGCACCGGCGGAACTGCAGCGCCCTCCTTCCGGTCGTAACAGGAAACGAGCAGAAGCACAAGAAGAATAACCGACCCGTTCCTTTCAGTATGCATAGGATCCCCCTTCATCGGTCATCGTAATGTCAAAACTTTCACCGCAGAGGACGCGGAGGACGCAGAGAACTTCTTGGATTACAATACAGTAAACTCCTTCTCTGCTCCCTCCCCCTCGGTGACCTCTCAAAATCTTCTTCTTGGAATCTACATTCTTTGCCTAATGTTTGTTGAAGTTCGTTTAACCTGAATATGTTCCGAATTTAACCGCCTGTCTTTTACTTGCGCTGCTTTTATTTCAAGATATGCATTTCTCTGCGACCTCTGCGGTAAAATACCTTGCGTTATTTTTATAGAACTAGACACTACCTCGGTCATTGCCGCCGTTGCACCCTTGTGCCGGCAGCTCTCCGCGTTCTCGACCCGTTCGTTTGCAAGGGCGATCTTCCCGCCGTTTGCTCTCACGTCAGATATTTTTTCATCTGCTGCCTCGCACATGACTCATCCATGCGCCTTTTCAGTTTCGCCGGACATGCTTGCGATCGCGATGCACTCCTGCCGGGAAGCCTTTTTTTCCTCGAACCGTGCGTTGCATATCCGATGTCCCCACGGTCATCTATTCGTCGCCTTGTTTGAGATTCTTCAGCTGCAAGCTGACCGTATCGATCGCCTTTTTGACACCGGCATTCCCCGGATCGAATTCGAGGATATTCTTCCAGAGGGCGATAGCGGCGGTAAGGTTGCCCAACCGGTACTGCATCAAGGCTAGCCTGGAAAGCCGGTCCGAGCACTCCTCCAACCTGGCGCGAAGGTATTTCCGGTCGAAGGACAGGTTACTGACGATCTCCTTAAAATGCGGGAAGTTTCTGAGCAGGACTGCGTAGGTCCGCCCCGATAAGGCGAACTCCTCCTTGTCGAAGGCGTTGTCGGCCGCATCCCTGATATCTTCAGCGGCCTCGATATAATATTTGAGCAACCCGGGGTCGCCGGGGTATTTTCGAAGCGCTGCTCCGTAGATCCCCAGGGCACTGTCGAAATCGCCCTTCCTGAAAGCCTTCTCTGATTCCCTGACCGTGCGGTCGACTTCCGCTTTTTTCCGGGTGGTGAGATCTAGCTCCGCTTGCTTCTGCGGCACACAGGCCGTCAGAAGCAGAAGCGCGGCGACGAAAAATGTCGCAATGTATTTGGAAATATGCCTCATCATTCCGCTACTCGCTCACGTTCTGTGCTCTTCCGATGACATGCTTTTCCATGAGCCTGATGAATACCTTGATAAGTTCGGGATTGAACTGTCTGCCGGAGAAGCTCTCGAGCTCCTCAAAGGTCTGCGCATCCGTAAAGGAGTTCCGGTACGGCCGGTTGGATGTCATGGCATCATAGCTGTCGGCTATGGTGATGATGGAGACCGCCAGCGGGATGGCATCGCCTTGCAGGCCGTCAGGGTAACCGCTCCCGTTGAACCACTCATGGTGGTGCCTGACCGCGGGGATATACTTGTGGAGCGCCGGCGCTTTGCGCAAAAGGTCGGCCCCGTATTCGGTATGCCGAAGCATTTCCCGGTGTTCATCGGGGTCCAGTTTGCCCTGTTTGCGGAGGATCGCGTCGGGGATCTTGATCTTTCCTATATCGTGAACAAGGCAGGCGACCTCGAGCTCTTCCAGATACTTCGCATCGAGGCCGATCTCTCTGCCGAGAAGCATCGACAGCACGGAAACCCTCACCGAATGACCATGGGTATAGGGGTCCCTCGCGTCGCTGGCCGCGGCAAGGACCCGTATCGTGGCCACGTACGATTCTTCCAGGTCCTTGCCGGACCTGATCAGCCGGCCGCGCTGGTCGCTTATGAGCGTGGTCATCTCGTTGAAACTTTCCGTCAACCACCCAAGCTCGTCGTATGAAAATACCTTGAGCCGGCGGCCTTTCTTTCCCGCCTTGAGCTCCTCCACCCCTGCGGAGAGCTCCCGGATGGGTCTTGTCAGGAACGATGAGAGGGTGATGCTGCCGGCCAATCCCAGGAGGAACACCGCGGCATATGCCGCCAGGATCATTTCCCGGACCTGCCGCTGGGCGTCCCGCAGGACCGAGTTGTTCACGCTGAGGACGACCGTACCGAGCCGTTTGTTCATAAAGACGATGGGGCTGGCTATTTCAAGAAGTCCGGGAGGTGGGTCCGACAGCTCCGTGACCGTGGTCCCGTCGGGACGCCGGTGAAGGACACTGCCCCGTGCAAGGCGCTGCTGCATCCCGGCCCCGGATATATTGCTATGGGAGATGACCTTCATGCGCGTGTCGGCGATATAGATGAACTCCACGTCCCGGTTCAACTCGGTTATTTTGTAGACCATGTTGTCGAGTCCGAGGAAGTCCTTCGCAAGCATGCTGTAACCCGCCGATGCCGCGATGCTATTCGCCAGGGATTCCGAACGCTTGATGACCTCGTTCAGGACGTGGTGGTGCATGATCGCGACGGTGATGAGGTACAAGGCGACGGTGACCACGACGAGCAGGATGAGCACAAGACCGGATATTTTAAATTTGATCCTGTTCAATATCATGCGCATGACGACCTCCCGCAGAAAATCCCTTCCGGCCACTTGCATTATCAGATTGTCGAAAAAGTCACTGCTTTCTTTGTATTTCCCGGCATAGCCTATTGAAGTTCCCTGCAGCAAGCTGCAGAGAGCTTCGATCACGCGCGGTGAAGCATCAAGCCTTGCGCACGCTCATTTTCATATTTGAAGTGCATATAAATGACAACGCTCAGTATCGCGGCAAAAAAGCACCACACGGAAAAAAAGGCGACTGTGTAGAACCAGTAAGCCACCATAAATAACATCAACGCCACAACGCCGAAGATATTGATCATCTTGTGACTTGAAAAGAAGCAGCTGGCACAGGTTGCCGCAACATAGAGCCCCATCACCTGAAGTTTATGAAAATGAGGTAAAACATACACAATGTTACAATGAACTTCGGATATAACAGGATATTTGACAATAAAGTATAGATTGTACAGGCCGACCGCGACCCCCGTTATCAGGAATAGCGCTATCACCTTTTTGCGCCAGGTTACGGTTTCCAGTAAGCCGATGGAGAACGGTACAAATACCGGCCACAGCACGTGCGAGAACAGCGTAAACGCATACGTTGTGGTCACATTGAGCAGCAGGACGTCATACCGAAATGACAGCCACAGCATTCCCTCGATGATCTGCTGGACCCCGAACAAAAGCGGGATAATCGCGAACGGGATATCCGCCTTCCGTTTCGCTTTTTTCACTGTTGCCACACCGATTCCTGACAGTGAAACTCCTGCCACAAAACTTGCCGTCGCTGAAAAACACATATTACGTAGTTCCTTTTATGCCGGACGAACGCGACCCTGCGCACTCTGCCGAAAAGCGCTACAGGATCGGTTGTCATAGTTAACGTTCAGTAATTCAGGCTCATCGTCAGATCCACGTTCTGCCCGTCATATGAAAAGCTGGCGTCGGAGAACGAAGGCGTACCGAGCCATTTTTTCGCATTGTTCGAAAAACCGTAGCCTTCCTTTGGGATCCCCAGCGCGTTGGTGTCAAGCTTGCCGTTCATATTTTCATCATGAATGACGACCATCGCGTATGTTCCCGGAGGAATGTCCATAAAGTCGCAGCGCGCCTGCGATTTCCGGATCTTAATGATCATGACATTCGTTGCCAAATGCAGGAACTCTGCGGGGAAGCCGGCCGGCGATTCAAAAAGCGCACACGCTACGGTGCCCGTGCTGTTTCGTATGTCCAGGATCTTCACATGAATTCCGGGGCATGGTGTTTCAGCGAAGGCTACGGTGTGAAGATTCGCTAACACCAACACGGCTAACCATGCTGCATATCGAACGCCCATACATACCTCCCTTTTAGAATCCTCGTAATGTCAAAACTTTCACCGCAGAGGACGCGGAGGACGCAGAGAACTTCTTG
>CAYPOT010000115.1:0-10115 GCA_964412455.1 uncultured Nitrospiraceae bacterium
CATTGTAGCATGGTTTTTATAAAAACCTGTTGGTTCCGGCTTGTCCGGGTTAGGTTTGTGTCAGCTTGTTGTTTTTTGCCGGATCGTTGCCGTACCACGGCCCGTTCCCGCCCGACAGCGAGGGAACGAACAAACCGCCCCGGCCTTCCAGTCACGGTCTGCCGCATTTTCTGTGGACAGCGACAGAGGTTTGTGCTAATATCGTTTGCACACAAATTAATTTATCATTATATCGGCGTTGTGTCAAGCCTTTTCGGGAAAAGGAGCAGCATGGCAGGAAGTCAGAATGTGGTGGCGGAAATAATCGACAATCTGCGACGCGTATTTCAGGTTGTCAACGAACATTCGAAACGCGCGGAAAAAGAGACCGGCATCACCGGCCCCCAGCTCTGGGCGATCAAGACGATAGCGCAGGAAGCGCCGATCATGGTATCTGAACTCGCCCGCAGGATGTACCTGCACCCGGCAACGGTAGTGGGGATATTGGACCGCCTCGAGAAACAAGGCCTCGTTGCCCGGGTGCGATCCACGGTGGACCGCCGCGTCGTCCGTGTTGAATTGACCGGACAGGGCCAGGAACTCGTCAGGAAAGCACCGGTAGTCGCGCAGGGACTCCTGGTCGCCGGCCTCGAAAATCTGCCGCCTAAGAACCTCAATAATATCTCGTCAGGGCTTTACCAGCTCGTTACCCTGCTCGGGGCTCAGGACGTTCCGCCTCAGCCACTCCTTTCTTCGGAGGAACATAAACCGAGGAGGATTGCCGTAAGAAGCGCGAAAAAAAGAAAACTGCCTTAACGTTATTGAAGCTTCCTGCAGCAAGCTACGGGGAATACGCTCACTCCTGGATACATGGTTGTGCGGGGAAGCGGCATTGAGACGACTGCTGAAGACAATACGTTATTGTTTGATCTTCTCCATAGTCACCTCTTCCTGCGTGCGAACAGCAAACCCGCCCCTGCCAGCACCATACAAGCGCTCAAAACCTGTCCCATCGTGAAGTGACCAACGACAAAACCGAGTTGCGCATCAGGTTCTCTGAAAAACTCAACGACGATCCTGCTGCACCCGTAAAGGAGGATAAACAGCGCGGTGAGTACACCACTCCTGTTTACGCGGGACTTCATGGTCCACAATACGATAAACAGGACAACACCCTCGAGGAAAAATTCGTAGATCTGTGACGGATGGCGCGGAAGCGGTCCGCCGTTCGGAAAGACCATGCCCCACGGCATGGTCGTGACCCGGCCGTAGAGCTCGCCATTGATGAAATTACCGAGTCTGCCCATGCCGATGCCGATCGGCGCGGTCGCGGTGATAAGATCGCTGACGATCCAGGGGTCTGCGCTGGACCGCTTGCACTTCCAGACCCCGGCGACCACGCTCCCGATGAGCCCCCCGTGAAACGACATCCCCCCCTTCCAGACGGCGAAGATATCAAGGGGATGACTGAGATAGGCGGACAGGTCATAAAACAGTACGTATCCCAGGCGCGCTCCTATCATCAGGCCGAGAATGAGAGAGGTGTAGAGGGAATCGATGAACTCCCTGTCGAGAGCGATGCCACGTTTCTTTATTTGGCGTTTGACGAGGATATAGGATGATGCAAATCCGATCAGGTACATGAGGCCGTACCACCGGACCGCAACGGGGCCGATGCGCACGATCTCCGGATCGAAGGAGGGATAGGGGATCATCGGTTCCGGCCATGCATCATCATATTCTGCTTCTCCTGAAGGTGATGAGATTCCGGCCGGGCCCGGCTTCAAAGACTGCTTACTGCGGGATCAAAGACCGTCGATGACGTTCTTGAGCTTTGCCCGCACCTGTCCGGCGATCTCGCCGAGTTTCGGGTTGTCAACGGCGGCCATGGATGCCGCGGGGTCCACGGCCGCGACCTCCACAACCCCGTTTCCCAGATCCTGCACTATAACATTGCACGGAAGCATGGTGCCGATCTTGTCTTCTGCCTGGAGGGCCTGATAGGCGAAGGCCGGATTGCAGGCGCCCAGAATGCGGTACTTCCTGAAATCCGCGTTCAGCTTCTTCTTCAGGGTCGCTTGAACGTCGATGTCCGTAAGGACACCAAAGCCCTCCTTCTTGAGTGCATCCGTGGCACGGGTGACCGCGTCTTCAAATGACATCGTGATCGTCTTGCTGAAATAATAGCTCATTGACCACCTCCTTTTCTTGTTTCACGAAGAGACCTTTACTCCTTCTTGCCTGTCGACAGACCCAAGAGCACGTAAAGCGGGCAGAAGGACACGACACTCGTCACCGCGAAGACAACGACCAGGATGCCCAGGATCGCGGCAAGCGCTCCGTGGACCTGTCCTCCAAAGATAAGGCCTGCAAATATCACAGCCAGCAACACACGAATGATCCGGTCTGCGGTTCCCATGTTCTTTTTCATGACTCATACCCTCCTCGTATATACACAGTTGTTGCATCCCCGGGGGGCAGGTGGCGGCTGCACCCTGAGACGCATGTTGTCTGCCATTGATCGTGACAACCATGATACCGTTAACTACGTCGTCTCTCTGATTATTGCATTTAACCTCTCTCCGCGCCCTTCTGTTAGAACCATCTTACCATCCCGATGCTGAGTCCAAAGTCAGGCCCACCTTTGTTCAAACCGGCAAACGTGTTCCCCTTGATCGCATAGTCGGCATTCAGCACATGAAAGAATCCCACATTGATCTCCTGCGGATTCTTTGCGCCGGGAACCATGGCCCGCCTGCCTTCGTAAGAAGCATACAGTTCGGTGCTTCCAAATATGCGTGCTATTCCGACTCCATAAAGATACAGGTCATTATAGTTCACCGCTGGTGGATCACCGACCTGTATATATCCCGACAAAAAAGACAGCCTGGTCTTATCAAAGCGCAGATGGGCGCTCAGAAAAGCCCCATAATCCGTCTCGCCGGTGCCCAAGCCCTTATTCTTATCGGCTGTGGGCAGCTTCACAGCCAGCGCTCCATCAAGTGAAAATCCATTATGATCCTCGGGCAGAAGCACCCTGCCGCCGCGCAGTATGACATCGCCGACGCCGCTTTCCGATGTTGTCGAGCCGCCGCTCTTGTTCGAAAGAGACAGATACGGCACCGCAACACTGACATCATATCTCGGCGCGACATACCCGATGATCGTGGAGAGATAATACAGACTGGATGTTGTCGTAGTGCCGAAATCGCCCGTCTTGTAACCGCCGCTGAGGTCGAGATAACCTCGCCCCGTATCAGCCGACGCAACCGAAGGGACCGCGATCGCACGCAAGCATAACATGATAAGCAGGGCGTGAAAGGCCAGGCATCGAACGCGGCGGCGCAGGCCGGGACTCGTATTCCAGGCCGTCTTTGGTACGTTCGCGTTTGCTGCGCCCATAAAACGTCTTTTCTTCACGCCCTGTTTCATGTCATTTAGTCCCCTTCTGCACACCATCCATCATCTGGTTCATGGCCTTCATCCGCTCCTGCATGGTTTTCATCGCGGCGGGGTCCATCGTCCCCTTGCCCATTTGCCCGGACATCTCTTTCATGTTAACGGACATATCATTCATCACCTTGGACATGCCCTGCATCCTGGACTGGTCCATACCCTGCTGCTGGTCCATGGTCCCCGACATCTTCTGCATCATCTCGTTCATCTGCTTCATCATGCCGGACATATCGCGCATCATCTCCTGGCCCATCATCTGGCCGCCCATCATCTGGTGGGACTGCTGAGAGCCCATCATGCCTCCCGGCTGCTGCGATTGTGAACCTCCCATTCCGCCGCCGCCCATCTGGGCGAATGCCGTCGCCGCCATAAAACCAATTACCACCGCACCTGTTACCAGAAGCTTCTTCATGAGTACTTCCTCCTTTAGTATGAATAGATACATCTAATATATCACCATGTAGCGCACTTTTTTACTGCGTTGCTTATTTATTTCGCTTTTTCTCAAAAGAATCCGCTATTACATTATTATTATGCTCAGTAGGAAAAAAGATATATTCTGATTAGTTTAATGCCACTGCATTTCGTTCTGCAGTTCTTTCCTGAAATCCGTTCACACCTGTTCCCGCTACGCCGTCTGCAACAACATGAACCATTTCTCCGACGGTGTTGCCGCATATCCAAATCGGGGCTGCATGATCAGGGGCTATGTCCCTTCCCTTTCCCGATTGACTATGCAGATATTTTTTATATTTTCGTCATACTTTCCACCTCCTCTTTCTGCAGTGCCTGATACTGTCTTTTATTTATTTTCCTCCGTGGCGGACTGGGAAGCTTGCTCAGAAGTATTATGGCCCTCATGCATATACTGATGTCCCTTTTCAGTGTGTTCCTGCTTGTGCTGAACGTTCTCATGATCATTGCGGTCTCCGTGGCCGCCGTGCATAAAAAACATACCTGAGAGCATCATTCCGACCATCATGACGACCATAACGCCTGTTACAACTTCACCTCTTTGATTTTTCATGAATTACCCTCCCTGCCTGATACTTATGCAATGAATGGGCCAACCGGGAGGTTTAGATTATTCGTTGGGAAATCAACATATTACGGAAAAAAACAAGAAAGAGCGCGCCACGAATTGAAGCGCATGCTTAATGAATTGGAGTATTTCATACAGACAGATACAGCAGAAAGCGAGCATCTTCGGCAAGAGTGCATGACCCCTATTGTCGTGGGCAATTTGATGAACCGGCTGTTCACATCGCCTAAAACGGCAGATACGCCGTCTGTAAAAACAGGGAGCATCTCATCGTCAGTGCTGCCGTGCATTCATCAACACCCCCCGCGCGCTGTTCGCCTGCGCCGATGCAGGAAAATACGCTGTAGAGTTCCATCATCGAAACATTCGTAATCTCTTGTTCCATCGTGTCCTCTGGACAGCGCTCTGTCGGCTTTTTTGGACACCGAAAGACTTCGCAAAGAAATTGTCCCGCGATGCGACTAGAAAAAGCGGTCCCGCCGCGTACTGAACCGGTGATGATGTTGTTATCTTCGTGTCGTCCCTTCCGGATAAAGGCATCGCGTGGTCCTTCCCGGGGAACAGCCTCATCGTTTTCGATACACCACCATCATCAGCGCCGGCGTCAGGAAGTAGTCCGCCACCAGGGCGAAGACCACGGAGGTGCCGGTCAGCAGCCCGAAGGATATAGTGTTCTTCATCTCCGCCGTCATGGTGATGAAGAACCCGGCGGCGAGCACCACGCTCGTGATCAGCATGGCGCGGCCCGTGGTCAGCATGGTGCTGCGCACGGCCTGCTCCACGTCGCCTGTCTGCTCCACGTAGCGCCGGAAGTTGTGCATAAAATGGATGGTGTCGTCCACCACGAGCCCGATGGCAATGCTGCCGATCAGGCTTGTCGACAGGTCAAGGGTGATGTCGAGCCAGCCCATGATGCCCATCACCATCATGATGGGGATCAGGTTCGGCACCATGCTCAGCAGCCCGATGCGCACGCGGCCGATCAGCGCGACCATCAGCGCGGTGATCACCAGCAGGGCGATAAGATAGCTCTTCGCCATGGTCGTGATGACGTTGTGGATCATGCCTGCGAAAAGTGCCATGACGCCGGTCGTGGTGACCCGGGTGCCCGGGAAGTTCGTTTCGAAATACGTCTGCACCTCATCCAGGAAACGCTTGTAGACCATGGCGTCATGAAAAGGCGACTTGATGGTGAACCGTACCGTGCGATACGCGGTGTCCACGACCTCCTCGAGGTCATCCGAACCGCTGCCTTCGAAGAGAAGGAACTCCTGCGCCGCCAACTCCCTCGTTCCCGGCAGCGCGTAGAACTCCCGGCGGTTCTCGTGCAATGCCTGATGGATCTCCTTCAGGACCCCGGTGATCGTCCAGGCCTTCCCGACTTTCAGTTTTTCCAACTGGTAGTCCGAGAAGAACCGCACAGCCTCCTCGAGCCGCTCGAGGAAGGCGGGATCGTGCAGCCCGTTCTCCTTCCCCGAGTCGATCACGACCTCGAGCGTGACGGCTCCCTTCAACCGCTCATCGATCACCTCCGTGGCTTTGCGCACCGGATAGTCGTCGGGCAGCCAGAGAAGGCCATTGTGGGAGAACCGCAGTTTGGTCATCCCGGAAATGGCGAGGATCAGGCAGAGCGCGGCGATCGCGATGATCCTCCAGGGATGGCGGCAGGAGACCGCGGCTATCCATTCCAGCATCCGGTCCATGATCGGCATCTTTCCGGAAGCTGTGGCTCGGGGCTTCCGTCGGACCGGCAGCAGGGCGATCAGCGCGGGAACCAAAATGACAGTGTACACCAGGGCCAACAGCACACCGAGCGGGGAGATCAGACCCATGTCCACGATCGGAGCCACATCAGCGGCAATGAAGGACAGCAGCCCCGCTGCGGTCGTAAGGCTGGTCATCAGCACCGCAAGGGCCGAGTGGCCCAGCGCGTAGACCATGGCATCCTCCTTGTCCGCGCCCTCGTCGTAGCGCAGAAAGAAGATCGCAAGAATGTGCACCGCATCGGCCACACCCACCACGAGCAGGAAGGTGGGCAGGATCTGCGTGACATGCGTTATGGGGAGCCCCGTTGCCGCCATCAGGCCGAAGGTGGCAAGGAGCGACAGGACCATGGTGAGCATGGGATAGACCACGCCGGAGGCCCGACGGAACATGACGGCCAGGAACAGAACGACCACCAGGAGCGAGAGCGGGATCATGGTCTTGAGCGTACGGTCTATCCCTGCCTCGATGTCCGCCACCACCACCGGCGCGCCGGCGAGGTAGGTCCGGAACCCGGGACCGTCGTGGTTCTCCATGACAGCCCGGATCACGCGGATCATCTCGCTGTTCTGCCGGTTCGAGAGGTACACCCGGCCGGCCGCGTGCCGCTCCGGCGACGGATCGTCGTCAAAGCCCCCGAGCACATCCTGCTCTGGCGACTGCAGGTAGGTCCTGGCCTTCAGGATGACCGTGGCAAAGGTTCCGTCCTCGGACAGCAGGAGATCGCGGTAAAGAGGATTTGACAGCGCGCGCTGACGCAGCGTCTGCCGGTCCCTGTCCGTGCGCGGCCAGCGCTTCATCAGGTCCTCGACGATCAGCGTGTCGCCTTCGCCGCGCGTGCTCCGCGCATTGATCAGGCTGGTGATATCGTCGAGATACGGCACGCGGTACTTCAACTCATTATGCAGGGCCTTCAGCCGGTCGAGAAATTCTGGCTCAAAGATGTCCGGCGCCTGGATCGCGACCACGAACAGCTCGTCCTTGCCGAACTGGTCCTTGAACGCGTTGTAGTCCACCAGGACCGTGTCGTCCCTGCGAAAGAAGCTCTCGTTCGTGGTATCGATGGTAAGACGCGGGAGGAATGCGGCGGGGATGGCCGTAAGAACGAGCATGACCAGCAGGGCCTTGATCCGGTGGCGGAACACCAGCCGTGCCAGTTGTTCGAACAAATTTTCGATACGCTGTCGAATAGGGATCATGTCGATATCGGTCTACCTGTTCAGGCGTCAGAATCAAGTCAATAGCGTTTTGACACGGAAGCACCGGAAAACGGCTTTGATAACTGCGGATACAGCAAAAACTAGTTCAGGTTCATTTCAGCCTCGTCAGTATCAAGTTGAAAGCTTTTTGACACGGAAGACCCGGAGAATGGGCTATGATAACAGCGGATAAGGCTTGTCCTTGCTCCGCTTCTTCATCGCTCTTCTCCTCCTTTATCTGTGTCAAGGACGTTCTCTTTTCAGAAACTGTACTTTGCTTCGCAGAACACCCGGTCGTTCTTCCCGATGTTCCGGACCTCCTGCTTTTCGCCGGCGCCATAGTTCATGAATCCGCCGGTGACCGCGAGGCTGTCGGTGAGCGCGTACTTGAGGGAGATGCGCTGCATCGCGCCGTCCCGGCTGTTCCACCCGCCCCGCAGGGCCAGGAAGGTGAGCTGGAGCCGGTCGTGCAGGAAGTCCCGCTGGAAGCGGAGCGCCGCCTGGACCTCGTCCTCCTGAGCACGGTCCGGCGCGGCTTCCAGGACCGCTTCGAAGTCCATGAGCCGCCGGTGCACAGCCTCCAGAGAGACCGTAATCTCGGTGAATCCCGTATACTCGACGCCGAGCAAGGCATCGATCCGGTCGAATGTTCGGTCCGGCCGGGCGGCGAAACGGAGGCCCGTGAACCGGGCAGCTTCGGTCTTGAGCAGCCAGTTGCCCGCAGCCGCGTTCAGCGCCGCTCCCTGCATGCTGATGCGGTCGTGCACCAACTCGATCGGCGGAAATGGGAAGGAGGACGGGACACGTGCGGACGGCTGGTCATTGAAGATCCTGGCTGCATAGAACGAGAGGTCCCACCCAGTCAGGATGCCGTTCAGTGCGAAGGCGTATTCCGTGTTGTCGCCGCCATCCTCCGGTATGACCTCGCGGGGAGGAGGCATCGTGGAGGGATAGAAGTCGCCGCCAAAAGGCGGGTTTTTGTTGAACCGGATCTCGGGGATGGCGATGGCGGAGACGCTCCATCTGCCGGCATACCAGTCCACCCGTCCCATGGAGAGCGGGATGCGCAGGTCCTCGATATCCACCATGCCGGGCTCGCGGTTGTCCAGCGGATTCAAAACGTCGGTGACCCGCAGATTGTCCGACTTGCCCCAGACCACGATCTGGCGGCCCACCTTCACGTCGAGCGACGGCAGCACCTTGCCGCGCACAAAAGCCTCGCGCAGTTCGGCCTCGTTCGCGAGGGAGTCGAGCACCTCGCGGGTGTAGTTTTCGCGGCCCTGGATGCCGTAGGCCGCATCATGGAATCCCCTGCCCCGGACCGTTGCGTCCCAGGTCCGCGAGAACCTGGCGTCAACGCCCAGGTCCAGCGTGAACCTGAGGCGCGACAAGCCGCTGTAGTCTGTTCCGGTAGACGACTGATGCTGATGGACGTTCGAGACGGCGGAAAGTGCGATGGAGCCGGTGAGATCAATGGATGCAGTCTTCGCCGGTTCAGCAGGTGCCTCGGTCCGTACGACCGGCCTTGTATCGTCGAACCCTTCGAGCACATCGTCGAGAAACGTTTCCTGCGCTGATCCCAGATCCGGAGACAAGAGCAGCGCAAGCCCAATAGGAACGATCAAACAGACCCGCAAGGCCAACCGCAATCTGGCGCGGATGAACGCGAAAGGACCATAGGCCGCCGATGGCCGCAGAATATCACTTGCCAGGCCTTCTCTTCCACACTCCTCACTCCGCACTCCGCATTCTGCCATTCTCTTAGAGCCCCTTTTCCAGCCGCCGCACCGTGAAGAGGTCCGGGTCCTGCTTTTGGCCGAACCGGACATTGCTGTAGGTCAGGACGGTCTTGTGCAGCGTGGCCTTGCCCTGTTTCGTGGTCATATGGATCTCCATGGCCACCCAGATGTTGTCGATCAGCTCGAGTTTTTTTACGTCGAAATACTTCAGCCGGTCGCTGTCCGCCACCCAGTGGACGGCCCTGACGACCACGTAATTATCCTGCCGCACGAACAGTACGGACTTGCTGTAGCCCGTCTCTTCGATCACCTTCCTGCTCCGGGGGACCGCCTGGATCAGCCAGACCTTGTGGCCATCCACCGCTTCCTCTTTCACGAGCGAATAGTCGTAATCCTTCAGGTCTCGCGAGGTCATATCCGAATAGTTGAGGTCCGAGCCCATGAAGCTGCCGCTCTTGTCGCTCGAGGCGATGCGCTTCGTCTTCCGGAGCGCCGGCAGGTAGAGCCACTGGTCGTCGTCCTTGTCCGGGTTGTCGTAATCGTAGGTCAGGAACCCCGTGTCCTTCACGTCCGGGGGGGAGATAAAGAACATGATCCGGTAGGTGTCCTTGCCCATATCCTTCATCCGCGCCCGGATCTCGCGCACCCGCTGGCTCCCGTGCTTGTCGATCAGGGTCATGACCATGTCCGAGATGCCGTTGTCCCCGTCGTCCCGGGCGTCCACCTTCTCCATGATGGACCGGGCCTTCGGCTCGTCAGCGGCCCGGACCGTGCCCGGCGCGAATAGAACTACCGTCAGGCCCAGAAGCGCATACTGAACCATGAGAACTGTCTTGCGGCTCTGCATATCGATCCTCCCTTTCCCGCAACCCGTAATGTCGAAACTTTCACCGCAGAGGACGCGGAGGACGCAGAGAACTTCTTGGATTACAATAC
>CAYPOT010000116.1:0-10102 GCA_964412455.1 uncultured Nitrospiraceae bacterium
GATATTGAAAATTTTTCCGTTCGTGCTGAGCCAGTCGAAGCACAAAATAGATTTGAGCAACAGCCCGCAAAGATCTTACATGGTATTTTCATAAGGATCTCGGCGAAGATCTGCGTTAAATGTTATTAAAAAGGTGCTCTCCTCAAGGGTGGACCACACGATCATGGCACAACTTCCTTCCACAAAGACCGCACCGGTCGTCGACCGCGAAAAGCTGCATATGCGGCGGTACAAGGTGCTGCTGCACAACGACGCGGTGAACAGCATGGAGCATGTCCTGAAAGCGCTCAGGCATGTCTTCAAGTTCGATATCCCTGAGTGCCAGCGGATCATGCTGGAGGCCCACCAGAAGGGCCTCGCGTTGTGCACCGTGGAGCCTCTCGAACAGGCGGAACTGCACCGCGACCAGCTGCAGTCGTTCTCGCTCATCGCGACCATAGAGCCGGAGTAGGTTGTCGGTGCGGAGCGAGGAATTCCGTAGGGGCAACCCTATGTGGTTGCCCTGATTCGGGCGGCCACGCAGGGCCGTTCCTACAGATTCATCCATGCCTACCCATAGGATATTACAAAAGGTAGCCGCAGGACTTCGGCGTGAGCTCAGTCGAACTCTTCAGCCTGCGTGAAAAGAAGAAAGACTAACCCCAATGCAAAAGAGCAAAATACTGATCACTTGCCCCAAGGGCATCCCGCCGTTTCTCAAGCAGGAACTTCTCTCCTTGAACTTTCCCATCCTCTCCGAGGCTGTTGCCGGTGTCGAGACCGAAGGGACGCTCGATGACACGCAGAGGCTGAACCTGGGCCTTCGCACGGCGCACCGTGTGCTGTTCGTCCTGAAGGAGTTCCCGGCAAAGGACGCCGATGCGCTTTACCGGGAACTGGTCCGGATCCCCTGGGAGGAGCACATTGCGGCTGACGGGTACCTGTGCGTGACCTCGAGCGTCGATACACCCTCGATCAGGGACACGCGTTTCGCGAGCCTTAAATGCAAGGACGCCATTGTCGACCGGATCAAGGACAAACGCGGCGCCCGGCCCGATTCCGGCCCGGAACGCGACCGCAGCGTGGTGCATCTCTACTGGAAAGAAGACCATTGCGTCATCTATCTCGACACGTCGGGGGAATCGCTCTCCCGTCGCGGCTACCGGAAGATCCCGCTCGCGGCGCCCATGCAGGAGACACTTGCCGCCGCGGTGGTCCTGGCCACGGGCTGGCAGGGGGAGGTGGACTTCATCAATCCCATGTGCGGCAGCGGGACCCTGGCCATCGAAGCAGCGCTCATCGCGCTTGACCGCGCGCCGGGTCTGCTCAGGAGCAGCTTCGGGTTCATGCATATCACGGGGTACAACGAACCTTTGTGGCAGGAACTGCGCGAGGCGTCACGGAAACGGTCGAAGAAGGAACTTTCGGGAAAGATCATCGCTACGGACATTGATCCTGCCGCCATCGAGGCCGCGAAGAAGAACGCTGTCACGGCGGGCGTGGAGCATCTGATCGAGTTCGGCGTCTGCGATTATGCCGAAACACCCCTCCCCGGGAACGGCGGGATCCTCATCATGAATCCAGAATACGGTGAACGGATGGGCGAGGTCTCGCAGCTCGAGCCGGTCTATAAAGGCGTCGGTGATTTTCTGAAGCAGAAGTGCGGGGGGTACACGGGCTATGTGTTCACCGGCAGCCCTGTCCTTGCGAAGAAAGTGAGCCTCAAGCCGAAGCGGAGCGTTCCGTTCTTCAATAGCGGAATAGAATGCAGATTATTGGAATTTGATCTCTATGCCGGAAGTAAGAAGGTAAAGAAGGGCACGAAATCCGAAGAATGAGGTAAGGTCGAGAGGATGCGCATCTGGTGTTCTCTCACTGGAACCTGGACCCCTGACCCTTGCCCCTGCGAGAACATCACGGCGGACATTTAGCACAGACGGACGTGAAAAGCGACGTGCTCAGGTACCGGTCGCCGCGGTCGGGCAGAATGAGCACGACGGTGCCCGACCCGACCCGCTTCGCCATCTCGAGGGCGCCCCAGACAGCGGCGCCGCTACTCATGCCCACAAAGAGGCCTTCTTTGAGCGCCAGATCGCGGGTGGTGGTGAAGGCGTCGTCGTCGGCCACGGCGATCTTCTCGTCGGCGAACGAGGGGTCGTAGTTCTTCGGGACGATGGACTCCTTCATGTTCTTGAGTCCCTGGATCTTGTGGCCCAGGTTGGGCTCCACGCCGACGATGCGGATCTTCGGGTCGAACTCCCTGAGCCGCCTGCCGGATCCCATGAGGGTTCCGGTGGTGCCCATGCCCGCGACAAAAATATCGATCCGGCCGCCGGTCTGCTCGATGATCTCCGGTCCCGTGGTATCGTAATGGGCACGGATATTGGCCGGATTGTCGAACTGGTTCGGCATGAAGTACTTGCCGGGATGCTCAGCATGCATCCGGCGGCAGACCTTGATGGCGCCGTCGGTCCCCTCGCAACCGGGGGAAAGGATCAGTTCTGCGCCGAAGGCCTCGAGGATCTTGCGCCGCTCCGTGCTGACGCACTCGGGCATGGTCAGGATGACCCGGTAGCCCAGAGCGGCGCCGACCATGGCCAGGCCGATGCCGGTGTTGCCCGAGGTCGCCTCAAGGATCGTATCGCCTTTCTTGAGCATGCCTGAATGTTCGGCGTCCCGCACCATGGCGAGGGCGATGCGGTCCTTCACGCTGCCTCCGGGATTGTTGCCCTCGAGCTTTGCCAGGACCGTCACGCGCGGGTTCGGATTAAGCGATTCCAGTTTGACGAGCGGCGTGTTCCCGATGCTGTCCAGCACTCCCATGATCGGTTCCTTTCCGGTGCAGATCGCGTTCCGGAGTTTATAACAGATTTATCGTAAATTGAAAAGGGATTTCAGCCGGCGTGAATAACGATAGAACGACAACCATGATCTGCCGTGCGGGCTGCGGGGCCTGCTGCATAGCGCCATCCATATCCTCGCCCCTTCCCGGAATGCCGGAGGGGAAACCTTCTGGAACACGGTGCATCCAGCTTTCTCCTGACAACCAGTGCATGCTATACGGGATGCCGGAGCGGCCCGCGGTCTGCGCGTCCTTTCCCGTGATGGCCGGGCATTGCGGAGCGGACCGGGACGAGGCCCTGGCCCGGCTTGCCGAACTGGAACGGATGACCGCGCGTGTTCGCGGGGGAGACGACCGGACATGACCGCCTGGCGCTTTCTTGACACCGGTCCGGCCTCGGGCGCGGACAACATGGCGATGGACGAGAAGCTTCTCGCGGAAGCGTCGAAGGGGAGCGCGGTTCCCGTTCTCCGGTTCTACACCTGGGACCCACCCGCAGTGTCCCTGGGTCGGTTCCAGGACGAAACGAGCTCCGTGAACGCCGAGGCCTGCGGGAAGCACGGGTTCGATATCGTCCGGCGTATTACGGGCGGCCGTGCCGTGCTCCACCGGCATGAGCTTACGTACAGCGTCATAGCCCCGGTCGGCAATCAACTATTTCCCAACGATGTGCTCGGGACGTACAAGGTGATCGCATCGGGACTCCTCGCGGGCCTCATCCGCCTGGGCGTGCCCGCCGAGATGGTCTCTCCAACGGGAAATCGCGCGGAGATGGTGAACCGTGACCCGAAGGAACCCGCCTGTTTTTCCTCTCCCTCGTGGTACGAGATCCTGGTGCATGGCAGAAAGATCGTGGGCAGCGCCCAGCGGCGCCTTGCCGGAGCTTTCCTCCAGCACGGTTCCATACTCATTGATTATGATCCGCAGCTCGAGGCCGAGGTCATCCCCGGAGGGGGCCTGCAGGCGGCCGTGACCGGCATCCGGAAGGAAATGGACAGGGATGCAGGGCTGGCCGAGGTTAAATTTGCCTTCCGAAGCGGATTTTCTGAGGCCTTAGGCGTTTCGATCAGGTAAAAAACATACCTATCTTTCAGCTATCTGACGTTTTCAACAGCTACTTACAGTAATATAATCTAATAATACAATATGTTGTATGTTTATCCACAGGCCATGTAAAGATAGAGAGAAATTCTGCAGGCAAAAAACAAATATTACAGGTTTCAACTCTTTTTACTTGACAAGGGGAGCAAAAAACATTAAAATAATGACAATCCAATTTATATTAGTTTAGTTCCCGGTCAACCGGGGAGGGAATGGTCATGGCAGCTTATGATAACAGGGACAATTTCATGAGTTCATCAGTGGTTCCGCCGATCGGATCGATGCTGGTCGCAGAGGAATGCATTATTCCCCAGGACCTTGACTTTGCTCTGGAGCACCAGAAGCACAGCAAGGGCCTCATCGGCGAGATCCTCGTTCGCATCGGGGCAGTCGAGCCGAATGTGCTCGAAGAGTTCTTGACGCTCCAAAAGAAACTTTCTGTTAGGTAGTTGTTGAACGCACTTTTCCCCGGCGCCATACCGGGCGGAGTTTCCTGAGCAGTATCCGTTCGGTATGGCCCCTCCTTTTTTCAGGCGTCCTCTTCTGGTCCATTGCACATTGCAAATCGTTCCTGCCCGAGATGCGGTTAATCACCCGACTTGAAAACGACCTTTGACACAGATAAAAGCGGATAATATCTTAGTTACATCAGCGGGGGCCATCTCTCATTGGGTGAATGTATTGCGAATGAACAATTCGGGTTCATTCGTAATATAGTTGAAAAGGCAAGGTGACCACAGAAACAAAGGCCCGGAGGAAATACTTATCCACAGATTTCGCAGATTGACGCAGATTTAGTCATACGACACAAGTCAGGACGGTCTTTTTTTTAATCTGTGTCGCTTAGAAGCGCCTACTTTTGGAATCTGCCGACGAATATTAGCCTATCTCGGCTTCTGGTTTTTAAGCTTATTTCAACTCAAATACGAAAGACTCACTATTCGATAATTATCCGCCTTGCTTCTACGTCAATCCGTTTCTTCAGTGTCCAAATGGTCCTTCTCTGTTGTAGAAAGCAGCAACAGCGGCGGCTCACACTCGATGACTAGTTCCCGGCCGCTTCCCGGATGGAGAAAGCTCAGTTCGGCGGAATGAAGGTGGTAGCCCGGGTCACCGGGGAGCGCACGCGTATCCGGCATGGGCAGGCCGCCTGCGCCATAGAGCGGATCGCCCACCAGAGGGTGCCGAGCCGCTGCCAGATGGATCCGGATCTGGTGGGGCCGGCCGGTCTCAATACGCACGTCGCAGAGGAAGGAATCTGCTCGTCGTTCGAGGACGGTCACGTGAGACAGGGCGGGCTTGCCGTGAGGGTCGGCGGCATGAAGCGTTCCGAGTAGGTCGTGCGGCACCGGGCCAATAGGCGTTGTGATCGTCACTGCATCCAGGGCAGGTATTCCACTCGCAAGCGCGCGGTAGCGTTTACCCACTTTGTTCGACGACCACTGCCGCATCAATACCGTTCTGGCCCTGTGGTTCCGGGAGCACAACACCAGGCCCGATGTCCACCGCCCCAAGCGATGGAGCGGGTCTGCGTCAGGCGCGTAGGCGCGTACCAGATGCAGCAGCGTCGTCTGCAGAAAATTTGCGCCGGGAAGTGTCGGTAGCCCGGCCGGCTTGGAAACGGCAAGCAGATTTTCATCTTCGTACAGGACCGAAAACGACCTGGGCGCGTCAGGTTCGATCCACGGAGGGCGCTGCCATAGAAGCTCGCTTCCGTTGCGCAATACGCTGTCGGCATGGGCGGGTTTGGAATCGATAAGTACGCGGCCGGAGGCGATGCGTTCCTCCCACTCTTCGCGGGAAGAGTGACGGTATCGCCGGCTGAGATAGGCCAGCAGCGTATGGCCGTCAGCATCTTGGCCGAGTCGCTCGCCGTATTCGCAGCCTTCGTTCAGGCGCGTATCCGCTGCGGGTAAAATTATTGTTGACGATGTCATTTTATTCTCAACGACCTGACGTTTTTCCGGTCAAGGTGTATCGTATGCCGAGCATCGCAGCAGCATCACCCAGTCGTTTATCGAAACTCCAGAGAGGAGCATGCGATAGAAGCGATGATGCCAGCAGATGAACATCTATGTATCCCAGCCCCTTTCCCATCAAGCGGTACTTTTCGATGAACTGCAGGACCTCGTCTTCTTCAGCAGTGCGCACGGCGGGGAGTGTCCTGAGCAGGGAAATGATGTCCGACCGGTTCTTGAGGTTTCCGCAGGCAAGTTCGCCGACAATGAAAGGGTGGCAGAGCACCTGGCCTTCGCCCAGGGGTATGTCGAGCCCAACCCTACCCCGTCTCAGGTGGTCGACCCAGACCGACGTATCGACGAGGACCATGCTATTTTCCTTCTGACCTTCTGCGGGGGACCGGTTTCAAGGCTTTTTCGGACCCACCCAGGCGGGCAAGACGCTTCCCGCTCTCGATCGCAATCAATGATTCGAGGCCTCGCCTGACGAGGGAAGTCTTTTCCTTAATGCCGGTCAATTTCGAAGCTTTGCTTAACAAATCGTCCTCTATGTTCAGTGTGGTCCGCATTGTGCCTCCTTGGAAGATATGCACAAAATGATGCTACAATATGCATCAATTATATGCTTTTGTCAAGGTGTACGGAAACGGGGATATGCGGATAACAGTTGGGAAGAGGGGAACGGCACGCGGTTCAGCCGCCGCCGACTCCGGCAAGACTCGCTCCAATAACCAAAACGATGGCTGGCAAGACGCGCCCCGCATACCCGCGCCGAAGGCGGTCGGCTGCAACCGCTTGTTAGGCGGTGTTTTGCTGTATGTTCTTCTCAAAGATCAAAGTGTAAGAGAAAAAGTTGCCCATTTTCCTCTTCAACCGAAAATTGACAGAGTTCGCCTTTCGAATGAGTGTTTGGGCAAGCGGATAATCAGGATCAAACAAGAGTTCGCTGAAGACCAGTCTGCCTGCTGGCGTTAGCACGCGATAAAACTCTTTCATGGCTCGCGCTGGCTCAGGAATTTCACTGATTACCGCAATCATATAGATCACATCGAAGGTGCTATCTTCGAAAGGAAGGGCGTACACACTAGCCACCCGTGCTTCGATATTGCTAATCCCTTCCACATGAGTTCGGCGGGTTACGCGCTCAATCATCTTCGGTTCAATGTCAACGGTTATCACCTTGCCGTTGTTCCCCACTCTCCGGGCAGTCGCTACGGTGTAGGTGCCATTTCCAGGGCCAACTTCGAGAACGGTCATCCCTAGCTCAATCTCGTGTCGGATAGGCATTTCGCTTGGAGGTTGAATCTTGCGTCGAAGTGGATTGTCAATGATGTTAGCAAAGAACTCCGGCATTGGGAATTTGTAGAAGTGGCGCACAATTCTCACAATCGTGTGCATGAGAAATGCGAAGACGAGTAAACCAAGAAAGAGGTAAATCAGGACTTGCAGCATTGAGGTCACTCCATATCTGTAAAAGGTTCGTTGTCAACTTGCGCTGTCCTTGCACATTCACGCCGCGAAGTAGTTAGGCTTCCTTCCGATCCTTTACGCTGAGTTCAAGTACGATTCGACCCCAGCCTCCACATAGGACCCCAACGTCAAAGCAAGCGGCTCGCTTGAACCGCATTTCATTCGGATCAACTCCAGCGTAGAAAAGTTCGTTAGATGCGAAGATCATCGAGGCTGCCGCGCTGAGCGCGTAAATGCAAATCTTCTTTGGGCAATGTTTCGTGAGGAGGTTTCCCGCACCATCAAAGTAGAACTTGTCCCCGACCTTGTGTTGGCTGTTACACCCATGTGACTCAACAACCTCAAGAACAATCGTCTTGTTGATCAAGGCCGGCGCTTTCGAGAGGACATCATCGTTTCTCGGATTCTCTCGAAATACCTTCATCTCCTCATCTGTGTAGCCAAGATGCGCCTTCATGATTTTCCATTTGACAACATCCCATGCGGTGTCGCGAATGCTCATGCTTTTTCTCCTGTCATTGGTATCAGAAGCCTAACGCGCGGGTAAGGGGCGCGTTTTTCAGCGACCCTCTCGACGCGCTTGTTGAATCATTGTTTTTTCCTCTTGTTTTACCTGACGTGAAAAGCGGCTCTAGTTTATGGATACATTGCCCCAAATACAGCATCGATAACAAGCAAGTACTTCGCCCGTTTGAAAATCGCACAGGACAACTTTGGGCAATAAAAATCGAAAAGCCCCTGGGTTATTACACCATGTTTTTCCGATAGAGGTGACAGCTTGAGCGCGGTATGGATAGGGAATTGCCGTATAATTCTTTTTGTGAACATAGGCTCGAACGCTATAATCCATAGTAACTTCTATTTTGGGAATGTCTAGAAAAGTCGATATTACAGCATTTGAAAGCTTGTTCTGAGCATACTCTGTCTCTTTAACTTGAGATTCAGTTGCATCAAAACTCGTACCAAGCAAAGCGATGACAGCATACAAAATAACGGCAAGAAATATGGTGATGCCCACGCACACGCATAGTTTCATGAGGATCTCCGCATGTCCGATTGGGAATTCTCTGGAAACCATTTCTTCTCTAGATGGGGGGCAAATGATAATGCTAAACCGTATTGATATTGAAAAGGCCGATACTGGTTGGGCGCAGACGTAAAATCTTTGAGTTTGCTGTAATCCGCATCACTATTGCTGATTTTCACCTCGATCACTAATAGGTTGTGTTCCTTTTCTGTCATTCCACGATGATGAACTATAATGTCTGGACGCTTATAGGCACCCTCCGCATCGTGTTTCGTCGTACCATGCACCCCGACCTTGTTATATTCGCAATCAATGTTCCATCCCTCAAAGTATTTCTCTAAATAGACTGCTATTCTATGTGCGATGGCCCATTCCGACGCTTTTGTGTCAAAAAGTTTCGAGTCTCTGGCAAAGAACATGTCGATAGCCATGTCAACTTTGTTTGACAATTCTTCAATATTCATCTGCGTCTCCACTTTGCGTCCTTTGCTTTATCGGATACAACGCGCGGGTGAGACGCGCGTTTCATGCGCGTCGGACTCGACCCGCTGGTTGGAATCTGATTTTATTGGCTTAATTTTGAACTGGCAAGCCGATTAAGACTGACACCGAACTCGGCAGCTTGTATGGCGAGTTTTTGATGAACCTGAGGAGGGATCCGCACCATGAATTTGCCGCTGAAATGACGGGATGAGATCGGTTCAGGTATGGGCTCACCGTTTTTATGCATATCCCTAATGACATCGTCAACCACATTACGAATGCCCTTTAAGGCGGATTCCGGTGTTTTTGCCAGCCAACTAAGGCTGGGAAATTCAGCGCACAGCCCAACATATTCGTTGTCGTCTTCAGACCAGGTTACCCGGTATGTAAATCTATCTTTCTTCATGGACATGATCCACCTCCAGCCTTTCTATTGCCAAGAGCACCTGTTTAACCTGATATGCTTTTGCCTTCCCTTTATGATTTTGAATGTTTATCCTTGGATCGCCTTGCCACGGGGTTTTGTAAATCCGATGACTGCTCCCCCCTTGGCGAGGTTCGCCAAAATAATGATCGCATACTTTGCATAAATCATTGAACCGGACATCCCTCGGATTCTGACGTATATGGGAGAGTAGGTCTTCTATTCTGCTCATGTTTCTATAGTATCATTATTGGTATCATTGTCAAGGGCTATTTGCGGCGACGTCAACACAAGAGGGATATCAGGCCGGTTAGTCTCGCAGGTTTAATTGGATGAATTAATGCTTATGCTTAACAAAATACCACTTGCTCAATGGATACACTATAACTATCCCAATCACTTGGTATATAGGAGTGAAAATGACAGCAATGCCTCCTTGCGGATCGGGATTCAAAAACAATATGGTCAGGAACAATAGACCGCCTCCCGAAACAACCACCGCTACATAGAAGATTGCAACCGCTTCAGACGGTTTCCTTGACCAAAACATCAAATCCAACGAAAGTGCCACATAGGGGAACAACAGCCACGCGCAGAGAAATACCGCTGCGCCGAGACTTGACGGTTTCAGAACCATCACGAACAGAAGGCTGAAGATTGATGCAACAGCGAGCACAAGTAAACCCTTCGCCTTCATAAATGTCTCCCTCAGTATTTTTTGATTCGGCGGACGCGCGCTCGCCTCAGAATCTGCATCTGCTCAAAATGTTTAGGCTTCTTTCTGAATGCAGTGCTCAGAAAGAAGCTGGTTGGACTAA
>CAYPOT010000117.1:0-10027 GCA_964412455.1 uncultured Nitrospiraceae bacterium
AGACCATCGCCGATTACCCGCTGGTGGAGGCCATCAAACAAAATGTGGTCAAGCATCCGGTCCTGCCCGACGCCCCCAGCCGCGCCAAATTGGTGGAGCGCCAGAGCGCCAAGTACACCGAGAAATACGCCGACTACATTCACCTGGGCGTGATCGAGTGGCGCAAGGCGTATGCCGAACATGAAAAGATGGGCAAGAAAGCCATCCTGTTCGTGATGACCGACGATACCCGCAACTGCGACGACGTGGCCGAATACCTCGAAGGCAACTACCCCGATTTGAAAGGCGCCGTGCTGGTCATTCACACCAAGAGCAACGGCGAGATTTCCGAATCAACGTCAGGCAAGAGCAAAGAAGAGCTGGATAAGCTGCGCGAGCAAGCCAACGCGATTGACAGCCTGGACAGCCCCTACAAGGCCATCATCTCGGTGATGGTGCTCAAAGAGGGCTGGGACGTGCGCAACGTCACCACCATTGTCGGCCTGCGCGCCTATTCCGCCCAGAGTAACATCCTGCCGGAACAAACCCTGGGGCGCGGCTTGCGCAAGATGTACCCCGGCGGCCTGGAAGAATATGTCAGCGTGGTCGGCACGAATGCCTTTATGGATTTCGTGGAATCCATCCAGGCGGAAGGCGTGGTGCTGGAGCGCAAGCCGATGGGCGAAGGCACGCAAGCTAAAACGCCGCTGGTGGTGGAGGTTGACAAGGAGAACGAGAAGAAAGACATCGACGCGCTGGATATTGAAATCCCGGTGCTGACCCCCCGCGTCTACCGGGAATACAAGAACCTTGGCGCGCTGGATGTGGGCGCGCAGGGGCATCAACGAGTGGCCTATCTCCAGTTTAGCGAAGCACAACAGCGAGAGATTGTCTTCAAGGACATCACCACCGGCGAGGTGACGCATACCACCATCCTCGACACGGCGGGCATTGCCGATTATCGCAGCGTGATCGGCTACTTCGCGCAGACCATGATGAAGGACTTGCGGCTGGTCAGCGGCTACGACGTGCTGTATGGCAAGGTCAAGGCGTTTATTCAGGACCAGTTGTTTGACCGGCAGGTAGACCTGGAAAGCCCCAACACCCTGCGCAACCTGTCGGAACCGGCGGCCACCAAAACCCTGCTCGAAACCTTCAAGAAGGCGATCAATGCGTTGACCGTGCAGGATAAGGGCGACGCCGAAATCCGCGACACCATCAAGCTGCGGCAGACGCGCCCCTTTGTGGCCAGGGATCAGGGCTACCTTATCCCGAAAAAGAGTGTCTTTAACCGCATCATCGGGGACAGCCAGTTTGAACTGCTGTTCGCCCGCTTCCTGGAAGACTGCGACGATGTAATCTCCTATGCCAAGAACTATCTGGCGGTGCATTTCAAACTGGACTACGTGAACGCGCAAGGCGACATCTCCAACTACTACCCGGACTTTCTGGTCAAGCTATCCGCCACACGCATTGTCATTGTCGAGACCAAGGGGCAGGAAGACCTGGACGTTCCGCTCAAGATGGAACGGCTGCGGCAATGGTGCGAGGACATCAACCGGGTCCAGTCGAATGTGACCTATGACTTTGTTTACGTGGACGAAGAGAGCTTTGAAAAATACAAACCCACCTCATTCCGGCAATTGGTTGATGGCTTCAGGGAATACAAAGAGAAAATATAATAATAGTTCGATCCAGCGGAAGTTCTTGCGGGAAGGGGCCGGAAACGATCAGCGTTGATCGTCAGGCGTGATGCCGGGGCTGACCTTCTCCCGGATGTAGTTCTGGATCACGTCCTTGTCAACGGGGGAAAGGTTCAGGAACTTCATTCCCATGCCGGGTTCTTTGTGCGATCCTACTTCGAATCCGTACGCATAGAGCACGACGGCATCGGCACGGATGATCCGGTCTTCGAGGAGGAAGGACACGGTATGCTTCGAGCCAGCGGGATGAGGATCGAGGGTCCTTACGAACAGGCCGTTGTCGGAGAGCATGGTGACGAAGACCGCCTCCGATGACATCCCCTCAAGAGACGCTTTCAGGTTGACGGGGACCCTGATGTTCTGGCGCGGCGTGGGCTCAAGGGCCTGCTGGACCGCCCGGTAGAGTTCGAAGGTCTGCACGGGCTTGTTCAGACAGCCCGCACAGCCGATCCTCCGGCACCGGTCCTCGATCTCCAGGTCCGTGAGCCTGGTCTGGATGATCACGGGGACGGCGGCCTTCGAGGCGGACCCGGTGATGCGCTCGAAGAGATCGATGCCGTTCATCCCCGGGAGCACCAGTTCCGTTATGACGAGCGCGGGAACGGTAGTGGCGATGAATTCCAGTGCCTCCTCGCCGGACCGGACCGTGGCGGAGTTGTAGCCGAAATTCTGGAGCAGAATGCCCGTATAACTCGCATCACGGTGGCTGTTGTCCACAACGAGGATGAAACGTTTCTTTCTGGCGGCGCCGTCCGGCGCTCTCTTTTCTGTCTTCTTAGTCATGGTCCCTCGCGCGTGTTCCCCGACAGCGGACTTATTTTTCACCTGTAAATGCACCCCACCTAACCTCCCCTTGGCAAGGGGAGGATAATATGTGCAACATGCACATGGGTAATTGTCATGCTCCGTTATGAGCCTAAGGCTCATGCAAGTTTCATTATATCAGAAACAAGGGAGTGGTCCTATTGACAGTCCAGGATGTATCTGGTACTATGTTGCGGTTTTTCGCAACTAATTACGAAGGAGAACGAAATGCGCAGAATATCCATGGTAGTGCCGTTGATCGCAGCAATGCTCCTATTCACGGGATGCGAATCCGGTGCGGGCGGAACGCCGGCCCCGCTGAGCACGCCCGAGCTTAAACAGGTCCTCGGTGCGGGTAAAAAGACGGTGGTCTTCTTTTTGAATCCCCAGGGCGGACCTTGCAGGGCGCAGAACGAGGTTTTGACGAAGCTCCATCAGGACCGGGGCGGCAATTTCAGCATGGCTTACGTGAACGCCATGAACCCCGCGGACCAGCAGGCATTCTACGATTATGGCGTACGAAGCCTGCCGACGGTGGTGCTCGTGGACAGCCGCGGGAAGATCAGCCGCAACTTCCCGCCGGGCATACAGACCTACGAGGCCCTGGCAGCGGCCCTGGACGGGGCGCCCTGATGGACCTCGGCATCGCGAACATCGTGCTTGCCGTGGGCGCGGGACTGGCGAGCGTGCTTTCGCCTTGCGTGCTTCCCGTGATCCCTGTCGTCATGGCGGGGGCGGAGAGAAAAGACCGTCTCCGGCCGCTGCTGGTGGTGCTGGGGCTTGCGGTGACGTTCATGGCCATGGGAGCCTTCTCGTCACTCTTTGGCGAACTTCTGATTGGTCGCACGCGTACCATAGAAGTGGCCGGCGCGCTTGTTATCACTGCCATGGGTCTCCTGGTGCTGTTCGACCTGAACATCTTCAAGCGGCTCTACCGGCTTTCCAATATACCGGTGAAAAGCGATGGCAGATTCGGCGGGCTGGTCCTGGGTATGGCACTGGGACTGGTCTGGGTCCCTTGCATTGGGCCGTTCCTGTCAAGCGTCCTCGCCATGGTCGGGACCAGCGGTCAACTGGCACGGGGCATTATCCTGCTTGGCTTCTACTCCCTTGGCCTGGCGATCCCGATGCTGGCAGTGGCCTATTCTTCTCATATCCTGCAGAGCAAACTCAGGGTCCTTGCACAGCATGAAACGGTCCTCCGCTACGTTATGGGCAGCGTCCTCGTCGGCTTCGGTCTCTATTCGATCGTTCTGGGAAATATCGCCTTTTAATATCGTCATGTGGCTTTCCAGCGAGGGGAAGGAAGGTCCTGCTGTCGGCGACGTATTTCAGTATTGTTCGACGTGAGCGAAAAACCGATCATATCACCGGACACAGCGGACGGCATGATCAAGGCTGCAGGCCGCGCATCGAATGTGGTGAAGCATGTGGGGAAGGACGGGATCAGCGCGATCAGAAGAAATACCGGGCGGCATGGTCATCGGCCGCCCGGTATCGGGTATCCAAAAGAAAAGAGGAGAAGATGCAGCTAGTTCTTGTAAACGTAACGGTTCCCCGTCGTCATGGTATCGATGCTTTTTCGCACGACCGCGGTGGATGTTCGTGATTTTACGATAAAGACCTGCAGCTCGCCGATAGGCCTCGTGACGCCGGTCTCCTTGTTCGGTGCGCTCATGACCGTGAACTGGTCCCCGGGATCGACGCCGTCCTCTTTTCCTTTATCGAGATAGACGATATCAACCTGGCCGCTGATGCTGCGCCGGTCCGGTACCTCGAGGATCCGGCCGGAGAGGTTCTTCTCCTGTTGTTGCTTGGGAGGATAGATCAGTGCCGGCTCCTGGTAGGGGGCGAGCATGTTGCCTTTTAAGGCCGAGTCAAAGGAGAGCGTAATGCGGGCGGGATAGACGCCGCGCTCTTTGGCACCGGTGACCTTCAGGATCCCATTGACCTTGTAGAGCTTTCCGAAGTACCGCCGGGTTTCCGGGTGCTTGACGTTATGCATCGGCTCATAAATGAGGAACCGGTCCCCGATATTGACCGTTTCCCGTGAGGTGACGGCAATATAGACCTCGCTGTCATACCCGAGAATATTGGACCCTTTAACCCCCTTTGCGGGGTCGCCCACGGACCCCTGGATATGGTCCGGGCTGTCCTCGTCGCTCACAAATCCCGCGCTGAGCATTGCGTATTTGTCCATGATCGGGACAGGGGCGTCCTCCGGAATGATGAGACGGCTGCCCTTTGCCGGTTCTGCCGGCTCGGGGGTCGCGCCCTCAATGGAGGCCCGCCTCTGGAAGAGGGAAGGGGTCTCCACCTCCTCTTGCGGTGGAGCCGCTGCCTGCTGCTCCTGAACTGTCTCCGCGCCTGCTGTTTCCTGGACAGGCGCTGCTTCCTCCGGGGCGCTCATGGCGCGCTCTACCGGAGCCAAACTCGGGATGATAAGGGTATTGCCCGGATAGATGAGGTCCGGATCGTTCACGGAAGGATTCGATTTCCAGATGAGCGGCCAGAGGAAGGGATCACGGTAAAAGGCATTGGCGATATCCCAGAGGGTATCACCCTGCCGGATCAGGTACCTTCCCGGCTGTTCCAGGGAGGCCTCGGCGGGCGCCGGGGCTGGCGCGGCCTGGTCGTTCTGCGGCTGCTCTGGCGCCAGCTCAGTGGACGCCGCAGTGCCTGTCGATTGCTCCTGGACCCATGCGGTCGCGGGGAACGATGAGACGACGAGCAGGATAAGAACGCTCCGTACGGCACGGACTACGGGGGTCGACCAGTTGGTCATTGTGCCTGCCTCCTCACGGTCTTTTTCTTTTTCTTCTTGTTCTTGACCGTCTTTTTCTTCTCCAATTTAGCCTTCTGCGTGGATGACGGAATTGGGGTGATCTGGTGCGGGGAAGGCGTTGATGCCGGCGCTATGGACCGGCGCTCTTCCATTGCCTTGACCTTTGAGGAAAGGGTTTCGGTAATGGTCGCCTGTTCCTCCACCTTTCGTCGGTTCTCATTCTGGAGGTTCTGAAGTTCCAAAAGCTGCTTCTGCAGAACCGTGATCTGTGCTTTGGCGGGATCTTCCGGTTGGGGCTGTACCGCAGGGGCGCATGCGAGACACGCGAGCATGATGGCTGCCGGCAAGGTCGCAAAGACCGCTGGAAGCCCCGTTATCCTGCCTGCCCTCCCGTTTTTCTGGATTCTACCGAAAAGTAATGTCATAAATTTTGTTTAAGATAGCCGAGAAACCTCTTGTTTGTCAAGAGAAAATTCAAAAGCATGCCTTGCTTTTGAAGCACCTTTTTGGTATCCTGCTCCTGCCATGAACACGACCAAACGAGAGGAGACCACGGGCGTTAAGGGAATCATCATCGTCACCGTTCTCCTGCTTCTGACGGCGGCCGCCATCGTCCTGCAGATCAAGTACCGCGGTTTCGAGGGCCCGATCCCGGACAATATCCTGATCTTCATCCTCATCCTGGCGAACTTCCTGCTCCTTGCGTCGGTCATCTTTCTGATCGGGCGAAGCCTCTGGAAACTTTCGGTGGAGCGGAGGAGCAAGGTTCTCGGCGCAAAGTTCCGTACCAAGCTCGTCGCCGCTTTCGTCAGCCTTTCTTTTATCCCCACCATCCTGCTGTTCGTCATCGGGAGCGGCATGTACACCCGGGGCATCGAGCGGCTCTTCAGTCTCCGGCTCGAGACAGCGCTCCAGGATTCGGTGTCGGTCTCCCGGTCCTATTATGACCGTCTGCGGGGACAGGCCCTTGCCTTCGGCAGACAGATCAGCCGGCAGATGAGCGATCAACAGCTGGTAGAACGGTTCGATACGCCGGTGCTGAAGGAGTATCTTGCGAAAAAAGCCGTGGAATATGATATCGGGGCTGTCGAGTTGTTCGACGGAAAACGCGCGCTCCTCGTGCGGGCGGTGACCGAACAGTTTCCTGCACGGACCTTCACGGCGACGCCCGCCGACCTTATTGATCAGGCGTATGCCGATAAAGAGGCGACCGGAGTGAGCGACCTCGGTACGAAGGGCGAGATAATCCGGGCCGTGGTGCCGCTCTACGCGGGCGACGGCGACAGGAGCGTCGCGGGCTCTGTCGCCGTCAGCTACTACGTTTCCTCGAGCCTCGCGCGCAAGATCGAAGCGATCCGCGATGGGTATAGGGAGTACCGGTCTTCCTTCAAGACCAAGGAGCTCTTGAAAGTGTCCTACCGGCTGGGATTTCTGGCCGTCATGCTGACGCTGCTTCTCGCTGCCATCTGGGTCGCCCTTCGTGTTGCGGCGAGCATCACCGTGCCGATCCGCAGTCTGTTGGAAGGGACCGTGGAAGTGGCGCGCGGGAACCTGGACTACCGGATCGAGGAACGGTCCGCTGACGAGGTCGGGATGCTCGTGGAATCCTTCAACGGAATGACGGCTGACCTGAAGCACTCGAGCGAACGGCTCCGGCAGGAGATAACCAACCGCGAGATCATTCTGACCAACATTGATGCAGGGGTCGTATCCATGGACCGAAGCGGCAGGATCACGACCATCAACCCCGCGGCATCCCGCATCCTTGGCATCCACGCGGAAGACGTGATGAACAAGCGGTATGATGAAGCATTCCGGTTCATTGACCTGGGGCCCATACGGAGCCTGTTCCGGAAGCTGGAAGAAGTCCGCGGGAGCGCGGAGGAGGAACTGTCGCTGGTGGTGCGGGGGCGGACCCTGATCCTCCGCATGCGCGTTTCGACGGTCAGGGAAACCACGGGAGCGCTTCTGGGGACCGTCATCACCTTTGACGACCTCACGGAGCTCCTCAGAGCCAAGAAGGCCGAGACGTGGCAGGACGTGGCGCGGAAGATCGCACACGAAGTGAAGAATCCCCTAACGCCGATCAAGCTCTCCGCGGAGCGTCTCCGGAAAAAATATCTCGAAAAGGCCCCGGATTTCGACCGGGTCTTTGAGGAGTCGAGCCAGACCATTATCCAGCAGGTGGACGGCCTGAAGAGGCTTCTGGACGAGTTTGCCGAGTTCGCGCGCATGCCCCGGCCGAATCCCGTCTCCCAGGGCCTTCTGCCCCTGGTGGATAGTGTCTTGCGTCTTTTCGAAGCGGCCCATAAGGATGTAGCGTTCGTCATGGACATTCCCGGCGACCTCCCCGAACTTCTGCTTGACCAGGAACAGATCAAACGGGTGTTCATCAACCTGTTCAAGAACGCCGTCGAGGTGATGGAAGGCGGCGGGGAGATCCGGGTATCAGCACGGCCTGCGGAGGGAGACGGCATGGTGCGGATCGAGGTGGCCGATAACGGACCCGGGATATCGGTGGAAGATGTGTCCCGGCTCTTCGAACCGTACTTCTCTCGAAAGAAGAAAGGCGGCGGGCTCGGCCTTGCCATTGTGGAGCGGATCATCGCGGACCACAACGGCTCCATACATGCCGAACAGAACCATCCTCAAGGCGCCCGATTTATCATTGAGCTGCCGGTGACAAAATAGAAAATAATTGCTGATCATATATCGGCCATTCACCTCCGCTATCTGCAATTCGAATCATAAATAGAGGTCGATAGGATGATTAGTGAAACCTTTTTTCGATAGATCGGCACTTTTCAATTTCCAATTTACATTTTACAATTCCGCTTTATGCGGATCAGGGAGGTTCTCCGTTTGGATACTGCATCGATAGTTCTTTTGAGCCTGTTGGGCGTCTATCTTCTCATCAAGTTCATGGGTTTTCTGGGCCGTCTCGGGATCAAGCAGGTCCCGCCACGTGTCCTTGACCAGATGAAGGGGATCACCCTGCTCGATACGCGGACGGACAAGGAATACAAGCAGGGCCATATTCCCGGCGCCGTCCATATTCCCCTCAACGATATCGGGACCAGGGCCAAGAAGCTCCGGAAGGACAAGGAGATGGTGGTCTACTGCCAGAACGGGAACCGCAGCATCTGGGCCATCAAACGCCTCATGGGCATGGGGTTCACCAATCTCCACAATCTGAAGGGCGGGTACGGTGCCTGGAAGCGATCACACCGCTGAACTCAGAAAGGACTACCGGAAAAAGAAGCGGGCCATCGAGCAGCGGCTCACGGAGTTCCGGGCGGTCTACGGGCAGGGTGATGAGGCGATCTTCGAAGAGCTTTGCTTCTGCATCCTGACCGCGGGCAGCAGCGCGCGGATGGGGATGCGCACGATCGAGGCGCTCCGGGACATCCTTCTGTCCGGCACGGAGAACGACCTCCAGGCGCGGGCGGGGGAACACCGGGTCCGGTTCTGGCGGCTGAGGCCGTCGTACATATACTGCACACGCGAATACCTTAAAGAGTCCTGCGGTCTGAAACTCCGGGGACTTCTGGATTCCTTTCATGATCCGCAGGAGCGTCGCGACTATTTTGCGAAGAACAAGGCGATCAAGGGGCTGGGCTATAAGGAAACCAGCCACTTTTTGCGGAACATCGGGTTCCGGGGTTACGCGATCCTGGACAAGCATATCGTGAACAGTCTCCGTGAAATGGGAGTGATCAGCAAACGGCTCACGCCGGGGACGCGGAAAGGGTATCTTGCCATAGAAAAGAAGCTCTCCGCGTTCGCCGACGAGATCGGCATTGACATGGACCACCTGGACCTCCTTCTGTGGTCGAGAAAGACGGGGGAGATTTTGAAATAAGAGAGACAAGTAGACAGTAGACAGGGAGTATGATGCGAAAACCTGCGGAACGATTCGAGGATCTTGAAGTATGGCAGCACGCATAACTTGGCAGTAGCGGTGTATAAGCTTACCAGGGAGTTTCCCGGTGAGGAAAAATTCGGATTGATTTCGCAAATGAGAAGAGCTGGTGTGTCTGTAGCGGCTAATATCGCAGAGGGCTTCAAGAAACGCGGATTAAAGGACAAGTCGAACTTCTATAATATTGCGCAAGGTTCGCTCGAGGAGTTAAGGTATTATTTAATTTTGTCGAAAGACATCGGCTATCTCGAGTCAAATACGGTTATCATGGAGAGCTTGGATCTGGTTGGGCGGATGTTGCACGGACTGATAAATTCCATTAGTGCGAGATGATCGTCCCGCCTGTCTGCCGTCTACTGTTTGTTATCCCCGAGGTGTAAATGAGCGATCAAGGTCTGAAAAAAGCGATTATCATCGGAGCGGTCATGGGAGCGGTCGTGACGCTCGGCGCCGCGATCGCCATGGATTACGTCCTGTCCAGCTCACTGCAGGGCACCTGGCGGGATGCGGCGGTCAAGGACGTGACCAAGATGTTCGGCCCGGCATGCGGTCAGAACTGGTACGCCGTCACGCTGGTCCTCGTCGTCGTCATGGCCTTTCTCGCCGGCTTCGGCGCCGTCCTCGGAGTTGTAGCGGGCACCATCATGAACCGGTTCTTCAAGCTCCTGCTGAAGTGAGAAATTCCTGAGTATTTTAACTGCCCCGTACCCATTAGTGATGCCGAAGCATGCTTTCATGTGACAATTCCAACACCCCGTAATAGTTGCGTTGCCGTTAGGCAGTTACGAATCAAATTCTACTCAAAACGGCAAGAATATTTTGCCACGAAGGCAC
>CAYPOT010000118.1:0-9881 GCA_964412455.1 uncultured Nitrospiraceae bacterium
ATCCCGAACCTGACCAGAAGGGACGGGTCGGCATTCGAGAAGTTTCTTGATGGGAAGATGGCCGAACAAGAGGAGGCCGCGTCAGCTGAAAACTTAACGGAGGATGAAAATGACGAAGAAAAACAAGCCTAATATCAACGCATCGGAGCTCAAACAGTGGGATTTCTGCCCCAGACAATGGTATCTCCTGAGAACAGGAGGCCGGAGGAGGCTGCAACAGCAGTCATGCTCAACCCAGCCTTCCAGACGTGGCCAGGAATTCCATCAACGAAAGTCCGGTCCGGTAAGACAGGCCCAGAAGACGCAGTCGGTCATATCAAAATTCATGACGATTGGAGGTATTGCATGCTTACTTTGGCTCTTGTCGCTTTTACAATAGGCGCTTTGTACTATTTGAAACTTCACAGGGATCGAAGGAAAATCGGCATCACGTCATGGGTCGTTGACCAGGATCTGGACGGCAGAGGCGTCACGGTTTACCGGAATAACGACCTGGGCTTGTCCTGCAAGCCTGATGTGGTTGAGCGGGGAAAGACCGTCGAATATAAGAGCGCGACTGTTAAGGGCAATGCGCGGCATGGAGATGTGCTCACTGTTGCTGCCCAGATGCTTGTGGTGGGTAAGAAGGAGGCTGATCTGCGGTATCCGAACAAGTCGTTCACGTTCCGCAAGGATAATCCTAAAATGCAACGGGCTATGCAGTCGGTGAGGTCGATCATTGGTCAGATGCGAAAGGCATTGCAGTTCCGTCAGTCACCAAGGGCGACACCGACACCAGGTAAATGCCGGGTATGCAGTTTCAGGAATGAATGTCAGGAAGCCATCAGGTAAAATCAATAAGGCCCGACTGAGATTTCAGTCGGGCCTGCTCTTTCGACAAACTATTTTCTACCCTTGGTTGTATCTATTGCCCGCCTCACAATCCCATCAATGTCTATACTTGATTTTGCTCTGACTTTACGAGGAGGCGGAGTGACTTCTTGATTAGAAAATTTAACCCATATTTCGATTTCATCAAGGTCAAAGCGGATCAAGCCATTTAATTTGTGGAAGGGGATGGTCTGGTTATGTACCCAAGAATAGAGTGTGGACGTTTTAACTTTCAATAAAGCCGATACTTCTTTAATGGTAGCTAGTCGCATAATTAGTCCTCAATGTGAGTAGTTGATTGCAATTGGATGAACATATATCATCGAGTTGGATCTTATCATGATGCGAGACAAACTATCAAAATATCCTGTATACTGTCATGGTATATCGATATTGTATTTGTAAAGTACGGTCAGGTCGGCGAAGAAAAGGAGCTTGGTCTAACTGATGGGATATGTCTTGAGAAGAATCCCAAATGTGCTATTTGCGGGATAACGAACTATTGCAGCTATGAAGGTAAGGCGGTAACTGCTTGAAAAATAAATCCCCTGCCATTGCCCGACACACTGCTCTCAGCTTCCTGTGGTATTTTGATTATGGACAAAACAGGAGGTTTTATGTTAACGAGAAGGGAATTGAAGTTCCCTAAAGAAAACTGCAGTTCAGTCATCGATCCTCAAGGTTGTATTTTATTCTAAACACTCGCAATCCACGCAGAAAGTCGCGTGATCAGCTCACTCCTGGATTCATCTAGGGGCTGACCGGCCTATACGTTATGGTGACAGGCGTCGAGGCATTGTCTATGGAACCCGACTATATAGCCGCACATAAGCATTCTAGCCGTTATCGGCAAGAAGTCCTGTCGAGCAAACTCTGCGGCTGCTTCCACTGTCTGTCCATATACGCGCCGGATGAGATCAGTCCCTTGGAATGGATTGACGAGGATTCCTTCGATGTAGGTCAGACGGCCCGTTGCCCAAAATGCGGTATCGATTCTGTCATTGGTGCGGATTCAGGATATCCTATAACGCTCGAGTTCCTGGCAAAGATGGAACAGCACTGGTTCGGAATGCTTAAATATGACAGCAATGGACATCCTGTTGGATACAAGATAGCCTAGGGAGGCACTGATGGGTAATATTTACCTCTCAAAGTCGCAGTTTACACGCGGCTTGCAGTGCCATAAATCGCTCTGGCTTTACAGGAACAAGCCAGAACTTCGAGGAGAGATCGATGCTGCAACCCAAGCTCGATTCGACGCTGGAAATGATGCAGGGATACTGGCACAGCAGCTATTTCCAGGCGGCACGGTGATCGAGTTCGACCGGACACAGTTCCCCGAAAAGATCCGCCTGACGAAGGAGGCCATCGACAAGGGGGCAACCACTATCTACGAGGCAACATTCTCTCATGACGATATTCTGGTGATGGTTGACATCCTGCACAAGGGCGCACGCGGCTGGGAGCTGCACGAGGTTAAAAGTTCAAACTCCGTGAAGGAGGAGCATATCCCAGATGCCGCGGTTCAGTACTACGTACTAACCGGTGCCGGCATGGATGTCTCGGATGTATCTATCGTGCACATGAACAAGAACTATGTTCGGCAGGGCGATATAAAGGTTAAAAAATTGTTTTCGATAGAGGAGATTACCGACCAGGTTATTGACCTTCAGGACTTCGTGAAGGAACAAGTCCGTAAACAGCGTAAAATGCTCGATAGTGGCATTCCGGACATAGACATAGGCCCACAGTGCGGCACACCGTATACCTGTGATTTTAAAGAGTACTGTTGGAAAGGCATACCAGAGGACTCTGTATTTGATTTGAAGGAAAGAGGCATTGACCAGTTCGCATTATACCGACAGGGGATCATCAAACAAAAAGACATTCTGCTCGACAGCCTGAACAGCAAGCAGCGGTTCCAGGTCGAGTCGACGCTCGCCAAGAAGGATACAGTGAATCAGAAGGAGACCGAGGCGTTCCTGAAGCAGCTCTGGTATCCTCTCTGCTACATTGATTTTGAGACGTTCATGACGGCGGTCCCGCCTTTTGACGGCCTGAGCCCCTGGCAGCAGATCCCTTTCCAGTATTCCATCTATGTTCAGCAGAGCGAAAAGGCGAAGCTGGAACACTATGAGTATCTCGGAGTGCCCGGGTTGGATCCCCGAGAATCTATGGTTAAAGGCATTATTGAGGCCGTGCCGAAAGGCGTCTGCATGGTTGCGTACAATGCAGGATTTGAGGTCCGGGTGCTGAAGGCTCTCGCGCAAATATACCCGAAACATGCTGCACGCCTCAACAAGATCGCCGACAGCTTCATCGATCTCATGGATCCGTTCAGGAAACGGCATGTTTACTACTGGAAGGTGAAGGGGTCCTATTCGCTGAAGGCAGTGCTTCCGGCATTGGTCCCGAAAATGACTTACGAGGGGATGGAGGTCAGTGACGGAACGATGGCAGGACAGGCATACCTCGATATGGGGTTGACAGAGGACGCCGTTGAGCGGAAGCGCATAAGAAAGGCCATCCTTGAATACTGCAAGCAGGATACGCTCGGAATGGTCGAGATCGTAAAAGTACTCCGCTCACTCGTGTGACATTTGTAATGAGCTTACTTCCACTTATGAATAAAACCTCGCCATGTATTATCGTCGATATAGACAACACCCTCTGGGACTTTGCCGCAGTCCTCTATGAGAGGCTTCGTGTATATGGTGTGCCGAAGCCGGATAAATGGCAATGGGACTTCTGGGAACGATATATGCCGGTTGAGGTATTCTTGCAGCACATCGACGATGTCCATAAGTCGCAGAACGGCGATCATGCCCTGTTCCCGGAGTCACGCGAATTTCTGATGGCGCTCAAGCGCAGCGGATGGCATATCATTGTGGCAAGCCATAGGGATTCGAACAATTATGCAACGACTGAGAACTGGCTGAACCATCACGGATTGGTCTTCGATGAACTTTATGTGGGGTCTGATAAGACTGTGCTCTTCGATACCAGCAGGGCAGTCATTGATGACAGCACGGATACGCTGAATAAGGCTGTTAAGATGAATCTGATCAGGGCAGGACTCAGATACTCATGGAATAAGGAATCCGATCATCCACTTTTTGATAATCTGACGGATGTTCTCGAGTATCTCAAGAAAATAGTTTCGACAGGCGATAGAGCGTCATAGAATCATGAAGTGGTGGCAGCGATAATAATTTATATATTATGATGAAAACCATCTACCAGCGACTTTGGTGAATGAGTAAATGCGAATAGCGTCTTTGTGAAATCACATAGTACTGTTTGTATCATTAATAATGTGATACAGTATTTTTTTTAATAGCTTCTTCCTGAAGTTGTTGAAGTTGCCATCCTTGGCAATACATAAATTTACAAGCCGTATTCTGCACCATCTACCCATAAAATACGCAATCACCATCGTTGACAACTCTTTAGATCAGGCATATATTCGTGGCAACGTATGCGGGGAAAGCATATACATATAGATGCTTTTTGAAAATCTGAAAAACTGAAAAAGCATCTACCTGTATATACATGATCGGCATCTACGGGTAGATGCACGATTCCGTTCCGATAATCACTGGTTAAAAATGGAGGGACATGTGGATTGGTTTCTTTCAATAGTGCGTATAGCTGGCGTGGCATTTCCGGTAGCATCATCGCTTGTTCAGCTTCAAACAGAAATTGATTCAAAAGCTCTGAAAGAACGAGTCGCTAGACTCGAAGACCCTGTAAGCTATCTTCATAACGATGTTCCGGAGTTATCGCGAGAACTATACCGAGAGCTAAAACTCAAGAACACAGATAAAATATATTTCGACGAGCAGTTTTACAGTAAATATAGTCGTGCATTAGCGGCGTTGGAATCCCAAGGCTACATTAAAGGCAGTCATGCCATTGGGAAGAGATTTGCGGCTGGAATCAGATTAGTCGATCCATCATACATAATGTATTTATGCGCATTGGAAGAAGATGACGTGAAGATGGATGCGCTTCTCAAAGTTGTAGATAACTGTAAAGTTGGAGAATGGTTGGAAGGAAGGCGCATTCAAGAAAGGGTCGATTTGCCATTGCCAGTTATAAGGGCAGTGTTCGACATATATGAATCTAAAGGTTATGGGCTATGCTCAAAAGAGATTAGCGCCTGTCAATATTTAGGAAAGGCCTAACCCATAAAAAAGTATTCCAATTAATGATTTTTCAACTCGCGGCTGGACCACCCTCTGAGAAACCGGGCTGTAAGCCTTGCGTTATATATCCTCACAACGAGATAGAAAATGCCGAAACTATTAATAATTGATGCACATGACGATATCGGCAACATGCTTTCTGCCATTTTGAAACAGCATGGCATTGAAGCAGTTTTTGTAACCAACACCGATGAGGCGAAATATTTGTTATCAATTGATCAATATCACGCGATATTGTATGACCCTGCTATTAGAAAGGCCAAAAAGGATGCTCTGGCCAGTGATCACGGTTTTAACTTTTACCAATATTTAATCAAAGATCATAGGGAAATTCCATTGTTAATTCATACGGCCTATGCTGACGAATCATATGCTGATAAGTTTAAACAAGCAGCAGCTTTACTCTTAAAACCAGTTAAGATTGAAGAACTTATTTCAACCGTAGCTAAATGTATGGGAGCAAACGCCGTTGGAATAAAACTCCCACAAGAAGATCCAAAGAAAAAAATACAGATATTTGTAAGCTACGCCCGAGACGATCAAGAAAAGGCACATGCAATATACACGCTATTGAGTCATGAAGGATATTCTCCATGGATGGACACAGAAAAATTGCTTCCCGGACAAGATTGGAAGCTAGAAATAATTCATGCGATAGAAAGCAGTCAGTTCTTTATAGCTTGTTTTTCAAATAACTCTGTCACAAAGGAAGGGTATGTTCAAAAAGAACTTAAAATTGCCTTAGATATATTGGATGAGAAGCCTTTTTCTGCTATTTATATCATCCCTATACGATTCGACGATTGCATCGTGTCTAATAAATTTAAGAAACTTCATTGGTTCGATATGTTCGCTAGTCATAGTGCTGCAATATTATTCAAAGCGATTGAAGCTGGTTGTGAACAGCGTAAGCTACTTAAGTTAAGCAACAATATATGAAAAATACGGCCTCTAGTATCGGCGCGACAAAATCGATTACTAGCAGTCCACTGAGCCAAAAAAACAATAAGGATTAACAACTCCGTCGAGAGAAACGCTGAGAACCGCGTTCCTCACGTCGGCATTGGGCGTGCTAAGGTAGCAAAGGAGATCGAGGAGGAGTCCCATGAAGGCAAGGTACATCCAATACTCGGTAGTAGTGGCCTTAAGTTCATCGCTTTCCGCATGCGGACCATCAAAGGAGGTTATGTGTGAAAAGATTGCTGCAAATCGATCGACTCCTGCTGACTCGAGGACAGATGAAGTAGAGAGGTATGTTCGATGCTTGAATGCCTCGGACGACTACGTCAAGAAGCTGTACAAAGAAATCATGACGCATGAACAGAATAAGTAAGGAACATAACCAGCGGTTCGCGCGACGCACTAGGAAGGCACGCCTTGGCAGATAACAAACCTGAGACCTCTATCACTTTCTCATGGATAGCAACCCTCAAGCATCTCGTGTTCGGCATCATTCTTTGTGCTGTCGGTGTTGTGATGTTTCAGGCTAATGTTGCGCTCATTTGGCTGATCGGTGTACTGGCAATTATTACCGGTGTGGGTATGGTCGTGATGCTGCCTTTCACTGGTGGAGTCCATACGGCGCCGTGCCCAATTTGCGGTGCCGAGATCGAAGTCCTGATGAAGAGCGGACGTTACCTCGATTGCGCGAAGTGTCTGGAATACTTCGAGGCAGCGGACGGAACACTCCGACAGATGGACGAGGCGCATGTCGCCGACGAGCCTAAATTCGAGGTTCGGCTTCCATGGTGGGACGATCTTGGTGCTCCGACCGGCGCCACGATAACGATAGGCGGTCCACCGGACTACGTCACTGACCGTCTTCAGGACGCGATTCTTACTCGGAGAATTCCCGATCGCACGGTTTCCGCTTCTTGGCCCACAGCTTGTTGCGTCTGCGGCTCGACACCCACTCGTCACGAAACTCTCGCACAGGAGGTAAACGTGGGGCCTGAAGGTGTGGGTGGCGTGCGAGATCGTAAGGTTATAGTGAGAGTCGAAGAAATTCCGCACTGCAATCAGCATGAGAAGGGCGCTAAGTTGTCAGAGTCGCCTGGCAAATGCGGCCGGCTGCTGATCTTCCGCTCTTACGCATATCGTAATGAGTTTCGCCGGGCCAATCCCTGGCAGATAACCTGGAGCTAGACGCGCCCAAGCGAGCAATGCCGCCCAACAAAGCGCTCCAGCCGACGTGCTCGCTTCGCGAGCACGCTGCTGAGCTTGGTCGTTTGTATTCCGAGAAACAGCATGAAAGGAGCTTCCATTGTCGTTATTCACAAAATCAATGAATGACATTGAAATCGGTGATGTCATTAACTTTTGTAACGAAGGTATCGAAGAGGGTATTAGAGTAGAGTATAAAGAGGACTGGACTGACAATAAAAAATTGGCAAGAGAAATAGCTTCTTTCGCGAACACTTACGGTGGTGTTCTCTTAATTGGGATAGGTGAGAAAGATAGAAAACCTTTACTCCCTGTTTCGGGCATAGATTTAGAGGATGGTTTTGAGGAAAAAATTACATCAATCACTTTTAAAGGCATTAATCCTCCGGTCTTCCCTGAAATTAAAATCTGTGAAATTAAAGATAGTCCGAGCAAAGCCGTAATAGTTATACGAGTGCATGAAAGTAATGATACGCCTCATAGGGTTGAGCAGGACACAAAAGTCTATATAAGAGTATCAAGCCAGAAGGAACCCATATTAGCCCCGTTTGAAGAAATAGAATGGCTAATGAATAGAAGAAAAAAAGCTCTTGATAACAGCAACATTATTTTATTACGAGCAAACAAGCGCTTCTACGAAAAATACAAGTTCATACGATCCACGCCAAAACCTGGACAGACGCAGGTTGGCATAGGTTTGCATTCTGATCTTATGCCCCCAGAATATAAATTACCTCCAACACGAGGTATAAGTATAATTCCACTTTATCCCCACCAAGAACTAACCAACTATCTCGACTTAAAGGGACTAATTGATCAGGCTGCTCCTCATTATTTCCCCTATTATAGAAATTTCAGGAATGATTTTTCTACGCAGAACAGCATAATGTATAGCAAAAGCGATGGGACCGTGTGTCATACAGAGATAAATTCCTTCGGCTTAGTCTTTCACAAGGAAGATTTTTCACTAGATGAGCACAACTCGCTAAACGCAAAAGATATTATAGATATTCATTTAACGTTGGGAATGATCTATTCGGTTTTATCCTTTGCAATGCAGTTTTATAAAAAGATAGGTTTTTGGGGTACAGTCAAAATTGATGTAATTTTCGATCGAATAATAAAGAAAAGACTTTTTTTCGACAGTACTGCAAGTGATTTCATCAAAAACGAATTTGACAATGAAATTACTATCGAGAGAAAAACGTCCGTCTTTGAATTAGCTGAGTCTATTGATGAAATGTTTATTGATATTTATAAAGAATTTTTTTGGAGCTTCGGGGCACGCGAGACTGCCAAGCGTGCTAACTTAATAAATCTACTTGAAACTGTAAAGAGTAAGCTTGGCTGATCAGATTCAGAAATTCCAATACACCATGTTTCAACCAGCCGGTCCACAGCGTCGCGCCAAAAGGCAGTGCGTGACACGCGCGTTAGGCAGGAAAATATCAAATGAAAAACAACATGGCACTTCATCTTTTCACAAGTCGCGTAACGCACGATATTGAAGATCTCCGTGAGGTCGTCGATCTTACAGAACGCCACCTCAAGGGCGAAGCCAAACGCCTTGAAAGGCGCGTTGCCAGGGAGCTTAAAGAAATAGCGGGAAAAGAAGAAAGAGAATACACGACTGGATGGTATGCAGATGACTTCGTTCGCCTCGACAAAGTCTACCCGCAAATCCAGCGACGTGCTCTATTCACGACACTCATGTGCATGATGGAGGCGGACCTAATTCTTGGTTGTCAAATGTGTTGGCGAGCCTTCGAGATTCCGCAAGAGCTCAAGATTAAGAATGGAAAGAATAGAATTATCGCACAAGCTCTTGCATACCTTCAGGAGCATCTTACAATTCGATACCGATTTCTCGAGTATGACTGGAAACTTGTCCAAAATCTATGGTCTGTACGGAATGCCCTTGTACATAATGATGGAAAGCCGAAGCCGTCGGACCTGCAATTAATAGCTGACTTTTGTGCCCCTATACCCACTCTCGAACTGGACCATCACAACAGGATCATCCTGAAAGAGGGAAGTGTACAGATGGCGCTTCACGCTGTAGACAGCTTCTTCAGATGTCTCATCACCGAAATCAATAGAAACAAACTGCCCAACAAGGAGCACGAAACCGTCCGCTAACGCGGCGGCTCAGCCCCGGGATTCATGTGTAAGTTTCAACCGGTATTCTGCATCTACTTTTATCAAGCGTCGGTACATAGTAGCAGGTGTTGTTGACGGATTCATGTCCGAGTTTCGCTTGTCATATATGAGGTGTACTCCGTACCATCCCAGCACCTTCCAAGCTCCCGCCCCATTCACCCCGTTCGACCTCTCAGTATTCGGCGCGAAACATACGATCACCAAGGTTCATACGGGCACCATCCGGAGGTCTAACGGGGTATAAGCAACCCTCGGCTACCAGCCCCGGCCATTGAAGCTCCTACGGCAACTACAAGGAGCTTCAATTCTCAAGGTTGAACTATTGAGAACCGCAAAAGTAATGCAACAGCCCCTCGTCGTTTTATCCTGTGTTTGTGAGCTTTTCATGGTGGTCATATGTTGCATTACTTATGTTGCTCTCTATGATTATTCTAATCGCTCGCTAGCCCGCACCAAGTGCGGGAATGCGCTCGCTCCTGG
>CAYPOT010000119.1:0-9717 GCA_964412455.1 uncultured Nitrospiraceae bacterium
CAGTCGCAAAAAATGACGGTGGAGATGCAAACCCAGGGGGAGGAGTTGCAGCAGATAAACGTCGAGTTGGAGAGCGCCAAGTCAGTGGCGGAAAAGGCCAACCTCGCGAAATCCGATTTTCTTTCCGGCATGAGCCATGAGTTGCGCAGCCCGCTCAATGCGATCCTCGGTTTCGCCCAGTTGATGGAGTCCGATTCCCCGCCGCCATCGCCATCCCAGAAGGCAAGCATTGAGCAGATTCTCCAGGGGGGATGGTATCTGCTGGAGCTGATTAACGAAATCCTCGATCTCTCGGCGATCGAGTCCGGCAGGCTGTCGCTGTCGCTGGAACCGGTGTCGCTGGTCGAAGTCATGCTCGAGTGCCAGGCCATGATCGAACCGCAGGCACAAAAACGCGGCATCCAGATGACCTTTCCCCAGTTCGACAACCCGTGGTTTGTCAAAGCCGATCGGACCCGGGTCAAGCAGGTACTCATCAACCTGCTTTCCAATGCGATCAAATACAACCGCGCGGGGGGAACGGTCGAAGTCATGTGCAGCGCGAACACAGCGGAGCGCATACGGATCAGTGTGCGGGATACCGGCGAAGGATTGTCCCCAGAAAAACTCGCACAACTGTTCCAGCCGTTCAATCGGCTCGGACAAGAGGCCAGTGCCGAGGAAGGCACCGGCATCGGCCTGGTGGTGAGCAAGCGGCTGGTCGAATTGATGGGGGGCGAAATCGGCGCGGAAAGCACCGTCGGCGTAGGCAGTGAGTTCTGGATCGAACTGAACCTGGCGTCCGCCACACTCCATTTTGTAGCCGGCATCGCCGAATCCACGCCGGTTGCCCGAGAGCAAGTTCAGAACGACGCACCGTTACGCACCCTGCTCTATGTCGAGGACAACCCGGCTAACCTGAAGCTGGTCGAGCAAATCATCGCGCGTCGCCCCAATATCCGCCTGCTGACTGCGGTGAACGGGAATAGCGGTATCGAGATTGCGCGCGTCTCCCAGCCGGAGGTGATCCTGATGGACATCAATCTGCCTGACATCAGCGGCGCTGAAGCCATGAAAATCCTGCGCGCCGACCCGGCCACGGCGTACATCCCGGTCATTGCGATCAGTGCCAATGCAATACCACGCGACATCGAGAACGGCCTGGCGGCAGGATTTTTCCGGTATCTCACTAAACCGATCAAGGTCAACGAGTTTATGGATGCGCTGGATGTGGCGCTGGAATTTGCAGGAAAAAAATCTGATAAGAGCAAATAAGGCGCTGCGATTCTCATGATAAGTTCATCTGACATTCTTCACGGCAAAGTCCTGATCGTCGACGATCAGGAAGCCAGCGTCCTGCTGCTCGAGCGGATGCTGCGCGGCGCCGGTTATGTTTCCATTACGTCCACGATGCATCCGGGCGAGGTCCGCGAGCTTCACCTCAAGAACCGATATGACCTGATCCTGCTCGATCTGCAGATGCCCGGCATGGACGGATTCCAGGTGATGGAAAGCCTGAAGGAAATCGAAACGGATGGCTACCTGCCGGTGCTGGCCGTTACCGCCAATCCGGCCCACAAGTTGCGCGCGCTCGCCGCCGGCGCGAAAGATTTCGTCAGCAAACCGTTCGACCTGGCGGAGGTGTTGATGCGGGTCCACAACATGCTGGAAGTCCGCCTGTTGCACGAGGCGGCCCGCAATCACGGCAAGATGCTGGAATCCCTGGCGCTGAATGACCCGCTGACGGGGCTTGCGAACAGACGACTTTTAGACGACAGAATGTCGATGGCCCTGGTCCATGCGCGAAGGAACAAGAGCGCCCTAGCGGTGGTGTATCTGGATCTGGACGGATTCAAGCAGATCAACGACACGCTGGGGCACGGCGCCGGGGACGTTCTGCTTAAAATGGTCGCAGGGCGCCTGGTGGCAACGGTGCGCGAAGAGGATACGGTGGCGCGCCTGGGCGGTGACGAATTCATAATAGCGCTGTGGCACATCAGCGGTACCGACTATGCGGCCACGGTAGCGTTAAAAGTGATCAAGGCAGTGTCGCAACCCTATGACATCGAGGGCCATACCGTTACCATAACCACCAGCGCGGGTGTCGGTATCTATCCCGTCCATGGCGAGGACGCGGACACGCTGATGAAGAGCGCGGACCTGGCCTTGTACGAGGCCAAGCGCGCGGGCAAGAACGTCTATCGAATCTCGGAGCGCACAGACCTGTCAGCGGCAGCGCGCAGTCAGCATGACCCGACTGCATTCCGCGCGCCATTGCCGGATGCGCCGGAGAAAATGAAGGATGACCAATGAATGGTTAATTTATCCGATATTCTTAATGCCGGCATTCTGATCGTGGACGATCAGGAAGCCAATGTGCGGTTGCTCGAGCAAATGCTGCACGGGGCCGGCTATATTTGCGTCGCGTCTACGATGGATCCGCACGCCGTCTGCGCCCTGCATCGCGATAACCACTACGACCTGATCCTGCTCGATCTGCAGATGCCCGGCATGGATGGGTTCCAGGTGATGGAAGGCCTGAAGGCGATCGAAACGGACAGCTACGTCCCGGTCCTCGTGATCACCGCCCAACCGGGTCACAAGCAGCGGGCGCTGGAAGCCGGCGCGAAGGATTTCATCAGCAAACCGTTTGATCTGGCCGAAGTAAAGACACGCATCCACAACATGCTGGAAGTGCGGCTGTTGTACAAGAAAATCGAGAATTACAACAAGGTGCTGGAACAGACGGTGCAGGATCGGACAGAAGAGCTGGTCAGGGCGAACGAGCATCTCTCGCAGGAAATAGAGGAACACAAGGTGACGGAAGGGTCGCTCCGGAGTGCCTCTGCGGAAAACAAACAGTTAAAGGACCGGTTCCAGGCTGAGAACATCTACCTCCGCAAAGATATCGACAGGGAGTTCAACTTCGGCGAGATCATCGGGCGAAGCAATGCTCTCAAGTATGTGTTCTTCAAGGTCGAACAGGTGGCGCCCCAGGACGCGATCGTTCTCCTGCTTGGCGAGACCGGCACGGGGAAGGGGGTCGTAGCGCGCGCCATTCACAGCAGAAGCAGCCGCAAGGACCGGCCCATGATAACGGTCAACTGCTCGGCGCTCCCGGCTAATCTTATAGAAAGCGAGCTCTTCGGGCGGGAAAAGGGCGCGTTCACCGGCTCCAGTGACCGGATGATGGGGCGCTTCGAACTAGCCGACAACAGCACCCTGTTCCTCGACGAGATCGGCGAGATGCCGATGGAACTCCAGACCAAGATGCTCAGGGTCATCCAGGACGGCGAGTTCGAGCGGCTGGGCGGCCCGAAGACCATCAAGGTCAATGTGCGGATCATCGCGTCCACCAACCGGAAGCTGGAGGAAGAGATCCGAAAGGGCAGGTTCCGGGAGGACCTTTTCTACCGGCTGAATGTGTTCCCCATCACGATCCCGCCGCTCCGGCAGCGCAAGGAGGACATCCCGCTTCTGGTCGATTATTTTGTCGCCAAATTCAACAAGAAAACAGGAAAGAAGATCGAGACCGTGTCGAAAGACACCCTGGACGTCCTCCAGGCATACGACTGGCCGGGCAACGTGCGCGAACTGGAGAGTATCGTCGAGCGGGCGGTGATCACAAGCCAGGGGACCGCGCTGCAGATACTGGACCGGTTCGAGAATTCCCTGAAAACCGGTGAACAGGATGCTCAGGACGGCAAGGGTCTTGTCGAGCTCGAACGTTACCATATCCTCCAGGCGCTCGAGAAAACCGGGTGGAGGATCGAAGGGAAAAAAGGCGCGGCAATGCTGCTCGGTCTCAACCCCAACACGCTTCGCGGCCGGATGAGGAAAAACGGCATCCGCCGTTCATAAAAAAGGGTTCATTCAGGAAAGGGCATTTGGACAAGGATGCCGAAAAAGTGCGCTTCTTAAGCGAAATCTGATCAACCCGGATTTATAAAGACATACAAGCCTTTCATGCTTTTCCTCAAGAGAGAGATTATTTGTTCTATCGACTGTTTTTCTCCGTTGTTTCCGTGTCCAAACGCACAAAATAATCTCTCTTCAAGGCCCTCACATTTGATGGTTCTGTTAAATGCGTCAGTTGCCCTTGATGGTTTTCTCTTTACCTCGGTACCTCACTTTCCATTTTATTCCACACAATCAATGTCTTGTCCCCATGGAACCCGCAGTTTCCCTTTGGCGCGATAGTTGCTATATCCCCTTCCATAAGTGGCTGGCAATCAGATTCGCCACTAATCGATTTTCAGGTTTTAAGGTCCTCAAGGAGGGGACAACACGTTATGAAATGCAAAGGATATTCAAAAAAGTTGTTTCTGGCAGCACTACTCGGTATTTGTGTGGCCGGGGCTTCAAGCGCTGACGCCGCCAGCGGCCCGATGCCGGTAAGCCTTGGCACGGCCGAGACGTTCGCGATTCTGAGCCAAAGCGGAATCACCGACGTTTATCGATCCGCTGTTGTTGGGGATGTTGGAACGAGCCCCATCACCGGTGCGGCTCTCCTTCTTACGTGCGGAGAAGTGTCGGGTAATATATACACCGTTGACGCGGCTGGTCCTCTCCCCTGCGCGTTGACTGCCGCCACCTTCCTGACCTCGGCTGTGGGCGACATGGGTTTCGCGTACGATGACGCTGCGGGAAGACTGTCACCCGATTTCATTGAACTGGGCGCCGGAGAGATCGGCGGGCTGACCCTCGCTCCCGGCCTCTACAAATGGGGTACGGGACTTTTGATTACCACGGATGTCACGCTCTCGGGCGGCCCGAACGATGTCTGGATCTTCCAGGTGGCGGGCACGCTGAACCAGGCAACCTCTACGCGGGTGACGCTGGCTGGCGGGGCCCTGGCCAAGAACATCTTCTGGCAGGTCGCCGGCGCGGTGACTCTTGGAACCAACGCGCACTTTGAGGGCATCGTACTGGGGAAAACCATGATCGCCGTGAACACTGGAGCATCGGTGAACGGCAGACTGTTGGCGCAGACTGCGGTCACTCTTCAGATGAATGCGATTACCGCGCCCGCCAAGTAAGGACGCATGCTTCTCAAGTGGGTTTGACGCCCACCCACACCCGTAATATAAAAGGGTTGCAGATTTCGGTCTGTAACCCTTTGATTTTCCCCCTCCGCTTCCGGCCCGTCTGATCAACCGCAAGCGGATACAGCGGCTAATAGGTATCCTGGGGCTGGCAGGCATGGCACCAGGACCGAACACCATCCACCCCAGCCCGCAGCACCTGATTTGTCCGTACCTGCTCAGAGGCGTGGCGATGATACGACCCAACCAGGTATGGAGCACTGACATTACCTAACCCGGACATGCCGGAACCACATCTGCCACGAAGACACTAAGGCACGAAGAAAGCAAAATCTATTAGCCGCAAAAAGACACAAAATACACAAAGAAACCCTTCCTGTTTGCGTCTCTTGCGCGACTCGACTGAGCTCGTCGAAGTCTTTTTTGCGGCAAATATTCTTGCCGTTTTGAGTAGAATTTAATTCCTTAGTTACTAAAGGAGTAGTAGAGACCGGGGCAGCTCCTTTCCGCTGCGGCTTTACCGGTGACCCTCTTAAACTCGACTCTTTATTGTCTTGACAGAGGGGCCTACTTAACTGGAACTTGTGGAAACAGGATTAGACAGCGCAATTAACCCGGGATCCCTGTGATGATCAGTCCCGTCGATATTCTTAATGCAGGCATTCTGATCGTTGACGATCTGGAAGCCAATGTGCGGCTGCTCGAGCAAATACTGCACGGGGCCGGCTATACTTGCGTCGCGTCTACGATGGACCCGCATGCCGTCTGCGCCCTGCATCGCGATAACCACTACGACCTGATCCTGCTCGATCTGCAGATGCCCGGCATGGATGGGTTCCAGGTGATGGAAGGCCTGAAGGCGTTCGAAACGGACAGCTACGTTCCGGTTCTCGTGATCACCGCCCAACCGGGCCACAAGCTGCGGGCGCTCGCCGCCGGCGCGAAAGATTTCATCAGTAAACCCTTTGATCTGGCCGAAGTAAAGACACGCATCCACGACATGCTGGAAGCGCGGCTGTTGTACAAGAAAATAGAGAATTACAACAAGGCGCTGGAACAGACGATGCAGGAACGGACTGGAGAGTTGCTCAGGGCGAACGAGCAGCTCTCGCGGGAAATCGAGGAGCGCAAGGTGACGGAAGAGTCGCTCCGGAGCTCGAATGCGGAAAACAAGCAGTTAAAGGACCGGTTCCAGGCTGAGAACATCTACCTTCACAAAGATATCGACAGGGAGTTCAACTTCGGCGAGATCATCGGGCGAAGCAATGCCCTTGAGCAGGTGTTCCTCAAGGTCGAACAGGTGGCGCCCCAGGACGCGACCGTTCTCCTCCTTGGCGAGACCGGCACGGGGAAGGGAGTAGTAGCGCGCTCTATTCACAGCAGGAGCAGCCCCGCGCGGCACGCGGGGCCGTTTGTAACGGTCAACTGCTCGGCGCTCCCGGCTAATCTTATAGAAAGCGAGCTCTTCGGGCGGGAAAAGGGCGCGTTCACCGGCTCCAGTGACCGGATGATGGGGCGCTTCGAACTAGCCGACAACAGCACCCTGTTCCTCGACGAGATCGGCGAGATGCCGATGGAACTCCAGACCAAGATGCTCAGGGTCATCCAGGACGGCGAGTTCGAGCGGCTGGGCGGCCCGAAGACCATCAAGGTCAATGTGCGGATCATCGCGTCCACCAACCGGAAGCTGGAGGAAGAGATCCGAAAGGGCAGGTTCCGGGAGGACCTTTTCTACCGGCTGAATGTGTTCCCCATCACGATCCCGCCGCTCCGGCAGCGCAAGGAGGACATCCCGCTTCTGGTCGATTATTTTGTCGCCAAATTCAACAAGAAAACAGGAAAGAAGATCGAGACCGTGTCGAAAGACACCCTGGACGTCCTCCAGGCATACGACTGGCCGGGCAACGTGCGCGAACTGGAGAATATCATCGAGCGGGCAGTGATCACAAGCCAGGGGTCCGCGTTGCAGATACTGGACCGGTTCGTGAATGCCCTGAAGACCGGTGAACAGAAGGCGCAGGACTGCAAGGCCCTTGTCGATATCGAACGTGACCATATCTTTCAGACGCTCGAGAAAACCGGGTGGAGGATCGAAGGAGAAAAAGGCGCAGCAATGATGCTCGGTATCAACCCCAGCACGCTTCGCGGCCGGATGCGGAAAGACGGCATTCGCCGCTCGTAAAACAAGAGCACTCTGCAAAGCATTCCTTTCTCGGATATTGTCGATCTATCTGCCGAAAATCAATCCATCGCAAGCGCTTTCTAAATCTTACGTGAAACCATCTTGATGGCCGAGCGGGCTTGCTCGGCTCCAGTTCTGATTGCTTATGCATTTCCATCTGTTTTCAGCTGTTCAAAAATAGGGAGAATCCGAACCAAAAAGGTAACTATTCAGCAACCCAATTTCCGTCGTCCCCGAATGCTCCTATCGGGGATCCAGGGACGTTGAAAACCTCTGGATTCCCGATTAAATCACTCGGGAATGACGAAAATGTGTGGTATGGCAGATCAGAACCCGCTGGTTTAATCTGTAATTTTAAGCCAACTGAATAGATACCCAAAATGAATACAACCTTTTTCACAGCAGTCGTATTTGAAGGTTTCTGTTAAATACGACGGCAGGCCTTGACGGCTTTTTCTCTTTTCGCCGCAACTCATGTCCGGTTTATTCCATAAAATCAAGGCCTGGTCCTCATGAAAGCAGGTGTTCTTATCTGGCACGCTATTTGTAATACTTCTCCTTAGTGTTGAAGAAGGGACTTGTTGTAAGCATAAGGGAAAAAGGGGCCTGAATATTGACATTCCGGAGGACCTATCAAAATGGCCGAAACAAACCCAGATGGAGAAGAGAAGGCATCTTAAGAGAAAAAAGCACCGCATGAATTAAATCAGAATAAGGAGGAACACATTATGAAAGAACCATTAATGCTCCAAACGCGTACTCACCACGGAGGAAAGGCAAGACTTATCGCGATCGCCTTGTTTGTTGCGCTGCTTTCAGTAGCGCCTTTCAACGCGGCTTTGGCCGCACCCACGCCGGATTTGGGCTCGTCGGGGAGCTTCGCTGTCCTTGCCGGCACGGCGGTGACCTGCACCAATTCCACTGTTTTTGGAGACGTGGGAGTCTGGCCCGGCATGGCAATCACTCAGACCAGCTGCATGATCAACGGGTCGGTGCACCCGGGGGACGCGGTAGCCAAGCAGGCTTACTTTGACTTCCTCAGCGCCTATAATGCGCTCGCGCTCATGCCGTGCGACTACATTATTTCGGGCAATCTGGCGGGCGTGACGCTTGTTCAGCCCGGTGTCTACTGCGTCGACGCGGCGTCGACGACGACGGGCGGAGTATTGACGCTCAACGGATCTTCGAACGACGCCTACTTCTTCAAGATCGGGACCAGCGGTACCGGCGCCCTGACAGGCACCAATTTCACGGTGGTCATGAACGGCATGTCTCAGTGCAACGTGTATTGGTGGGTCGCCGAAGCTGCGACAATGACGGATTCGGCGTTCCAGGGAACGATCCTCGCGGGCGCGGCCATCACCATCACCCGCGGGACCTTTAATGGGGACGCTCTGGCGCAAGCCGCGGTGACGATGACCGGAGCCACGATCAACGGTTGCGAACATGCCCTTCCGCCGGTACCGGCAAAGAGCCGCTGCAACCAGGGAGTGGGCAACGGGCCCGAGAATTGCGATCCAGGCAACTCGAACCAGGGTGACTTGGGCCGTTCGAATGACGAACTGGGCGGCACGCCCGGGGACCCGGGCTGCAAGGGCGGCAACGGCAAGTAAGGCCGAGGCTGAAAAACTTCAGTTCTTATCCAGATTGTCGTGAGAAGGAATAAAATTTCATGGGTTCCCGGGGTCAAGTTCTCCGGGGACCCCTTTTATTATTATAACCCGTCAGTATCAGATGCACGGTCCTCGATGCCGCCGAGCGCGGTCAGATAGAAACTTCGCTTGCCGGCGCACGCGCGAAATTCCAGCAGTCACAGGACCTTTTTCGGTGCGAGAACGGTTCCCTGCATGATGATATTGCCCCGGCGTCCAACCTCGGCGAGATCATCGGGGGAAGCAATGCTCTCGAGTATGTGTTCTTCCGGGTCCAACAGGTGTCGCCTCAGGACACGACCGTACTCCTGCTTGGCGAGACCGGCACAGGGAAGGGAGTAATAGCGCGCGCCATTCACGCTTCGCGGCCGGATGCGAAAGGACGGCATCCGCCTTTCATAAAAAGGGTTCATTTCTGGAAAGGGCATTTGGGCAGGGAAGCTTTATAAAATTTCCCCTGCAAGGCCGTCACATTTGACGGTTCCGCTAAATGCGACGGCTGCACCGGGCGGCTTTCTATTTATCTCTGCAACTCACATCCATTCTTATCCCACACAATCAATGTGTTATACCACAGAATCCGCATTTCACCTCTGGCACGATAGTTGTAAGAGATAACGTATACGCCTACGCCAAGAGTCCTGCCTTTTTTCATTTAACTGAATAAGTAATGAAGAAGTTCAGGTGCGGGGAATTCGCTTCAGCCGTCATTATGGCTGCTTGCACGAACCGCTGAGTATGTCCGCAAAGGGCCTCAGCTAAGTCAATCGCTTGGTACTGTCAAAAGTTCTATGAAAAAACGAAGGATATTTTACCGCAGAGATCGCAGAGGTCGCAGAGAAATGCAGATCTTGAAATA
>CAYPOT010000120.1:0-9418 GCA_964412455.1 uncultured Nitrospiraceae bacterium
AGTCCAACCAGCTTCTTTCTGAGCACTGCATTCAGAAAGAAGCCTAAACATTAGTGTAGTGCGTCCAACGGTTCTTTGCTTAAAGCGGCCTCTCTTCTCTTAATAAGAGGTCTTGTGGTCCTTCACGAGCATGAGCTTTGAACTACCTAATAATTCCCTCCCCTTGCTAAGGGGAGGTCAGGTGGGGTGATCTCACCTGAATGCCGGGATGGTCATCAACGTATGCTTTTATCTCAGCAACAAAATCACCGCCATAACGCTCCAGCTTGACGTCGCCGACCCCGTGAACGCGTCTCATGTCGGCGGGAGTGACGGGATAGTGCCGGGACATTTCATGAAGGGTCTTATCTGAAAAGATAACATAGGGAGGCACGTGGTTGGCGTCGGCAAGACGTTTTCGGACGGTCCGAAGCTTCTCAAAAAGCGCGGCATCGAATGGACCGTCCCCGGTGCTTTTTCTGCGCCGCTCGGTGACCGTCCTCTCTTCGCGTTTCAACCCGAACACCTGGTCCGTTCCCGTAAGCGCGGCCCTGCCCCGGGGCGTAAGTTTCAGCACCGGGTAGCGGTCGCCGTCCTGGACGATCAGTTCCTGCGCAAGCAGTTCGTCGATAATGAACCGCCAGTGATGTTTATCCCCGTGCCTGCCCGCTCCGAAGGTCTTGATGTCGTGATGCCCCAGCTCCCGCACGCGTTTCGTGTCCGCGCCCATGACGACATCCATGACATGGATGATGCCGAAGCGTTCGTTCGTCCGCGCCATGGCGGACATCAGTATCTTCGCGTCGGTCGTGATGTCCGTACGATTGACGTTGCCGGTGCAGATATCGCAGGCGCCGCAGTTGTCCGCCGGATAGGCCTCGTCGAAAAAAGCGAGGAGCTGTTTGCGTCTGCACGCGTTATGGGAGGCGAAGCGCACGGTCTGGTTCAGTTTTTGAAGGGATATCGACCGTTCTGCTTCATCCTCCATCTTGTCGATGAAATAGCGTATCCTCGGGATGTCCCCGCGGCTGAACAACAGCAGGCAGTGCGCCGGTTCTCCGTCGCGTCCTGCGCGGCCCGTCTCCTGATAATAGGCCTCGATGTGCTTCGGAAGATCGGCGTGCACCACGAACCGGACATTTGACTTGTCGATGCCCATCCCGAAGGCGATCGTCGCGACAATGACCGAGGCCTCATCGCGGTTGAACGCTTCCTGGTTCCTGTCGCGCACCTCTGCAGTCAAGCCGGCGTGGTAGGGAAGCGCCTTTATGCCGTGGGCCGAGAGAAGATCAGCGGTCGCCGCGACCGAGTCCCGCGTGGTCCGGTAAATAATGCCGGCTTCGCCCTCATGCTCCTTTAGAAAACCGAGAAGCTGTTGATCCAGCCCCGTCTTCGGGGCGACCTGGTAAAAGAGGTTGGGACGATTGAACGATGCTCTCACGCAATGAGGGTCCTTCAGTCCGATCTTCCCAATGATGTCCTGCTGCACTTTTTCCGTGGCCGTGGCCGTAAAGGCGGCGACCGGAACGCCGGGGAACCGGGTGGGAATGCCCGACAGGGAGAGATAGTCAGGCCGGAAGTCATGGCCCCACTCCGATATGCAGTGCGCCTCGTCGATGGCAAAGAGCGACAGGGGCAGCTCCCGCAGCAGCTCCACGAACTGCGGCATGGCGAACCGCTCCGGCGCGATATACAGGAGCTTGAGCTGGTTGCCCTTGAGCCTGCGGATAACACCGGACAGCTCAGCCGCATTGAGCGAGCTGTTCAGGTAATCGGCCGCGATGCCGTTCTCCTTTGCCGCGTCCACCTGGTCTTTCATCAGGGAGATCAACGGGCTGATGACCACAGCCGTCCCCTCCATCAGCACCGCCGGAAGCTGATAGCAGATGGATTTCCCGCCGCCCGTCGGCATGACCGCGAAGACGTCCCGCTTCTCCAGGACCGTCCGGATGATGTCCTCCTGATTCGGCCGGAAGGAATCGAATCCGAAAACCGTTTGGAGGGCATGATGGATCGGGGAAGTGGAATGTGATTGAGTCATAGTTGCCACGAAGCCGTCGCTGTAAGCCGACATCAAAAGGAAAGACGCGACCCTATGGGTTCGACCCTATGGGTTATGCGACCCTATGGGTTATGGGTTACTATGGGTTAAGGCTGTACAATGTGAACTGCTTGGGTTCACTATCCGGTACTAACCTCGAACAAAGTCACCGGGGTCAGGGCTACTTTCTTGCCATGCCCCGCTTCCCGCTCGTCCGATACACAGCTCGACTTTCGCTGATATAACCGATCTTCCGCTTCGGCTTTTCCTCGATGTCGATCAACTGACGTATCGCCTCGAACACAATTTGAAATTGTCCGTCGTATTTTTTTTCGAGCTCATTCAGCCTTTTTACGAGATCCTTGTGAGTAGCTATCAGCTCGCGCAATTTGGTAAAGGTCCTCATGATCTGGATGTTCACCTGGATCGCACGTTTACTGTTCAATACACTGGAAAGCATGGCTATGCCGTTTTCCGTAAATGTATACGGACGGTACCTTCTGCCTCCCCATCTTGAGGTGCCAAAATGGTACTTCAAGTTGTCAAACTCTTCTTTTGTCAGCTGAATCATAAAGTCCTCTGGGAACCGCTCGCTATTCCTTTTGACAGCGCGCAAGAGCATCTTCGTTTCGACTCCGTAGAGCTCCGCAAGATCGCTGTCCAGCATGACCTTCTGACCCTTGATCAATAATATCTTCTTCTCAATAACCTCGATTGGCACGAGTGATTTCATGTATTCTCCTTCAAACCCGCCTGTTCAATCTCCGGGTCGATCTGTTCACCAGCTATGTCTTCGGGGCATTGTGGCATGGTTAAGGGATCGGGCTCTGATGACAGGATTGAGAATAAGTTAATTCCGGGAAAAACGCAAGAATTTCGGTGGGTATTGATGGGCAGGGAACGTCGGACAATAATCGCTTCGGGTCTGACTTAATTCTTTCGCTTAGGGAACCTGCTCATGCAGTCTTTTTCCGCACCACCTCGATCACCGTCACCTCAGGCGGGGCGAGGAACCGGATGGGAGGGCCCCAGGTGCCGGAGCCGCGGCTCACATAGATGACCGAACCCTTGCCGAGGTCGTACCTTCCCGCTTGGAACGCATGGGCGCGCCGGCTCAGATAGGTGAAAGGCCAGATCTGTCCCTTGTGCGTGTGGCCCGAGAGCATGAGGTCGTACATGCCGATGGCGTCGGCGTCCGGGTAGGGCTGGTGTTTGAGGAAGAGGACGAACTTCTTCGACCGGTCGGTCCCGGCCAGCGCCAACCGGTCCGACACGGGCGTCCCGGTCCGGGTCTGGATGGCCGCCCGGTCGTCCACACCGGCGATGACGATGGGGCCGATGTCCTTTGCTTCGCCGCGCAGCATCGTGAACCCTGAATGCCCGGTGAACTCCAGCGCTTTGTCGAGCCCGGCATAGTACTCGTGGTTCCCGGTGATGGCGTACTTGCCGTACTTCGTGTGGATGTCCTGCAGAAGCTCCCGGAGGCCGGGCAGATGGTTGATCTGCGCGTCCACGAGGTCGCCGGTGGATAGGAGGATGTCCGGCTTCGCCGCCTTCACCACCTCGAGAATGCTCACGAGCCGGTCGCACCGCACGATGAGGCCGAGATGGACGTCCGATATCTGGGCGATGGTGACCTTGTTGGTGCCCTGCGGCAGCCGGTCTGTCTCGAAGACGAGCCGCTCGGTCCGGATGTTCTGCGCGTCGAAATAGCCGTAGACGCAGATGAGGGCCGACAGGGAGAGCGACAGGGCGAAGGAAAGCCGCGGCGAAACGCGCAGGAGGAACGGACCCTGACCGCCGAGCCATGCGGGCACCCGGAGCGCGAGATTCACCAGGTCGATCGCGAGGGAGCTGCAGAAGAAGAGGAAGATGAGCGCCATCCAGAGGTAGGCGACCCAGGACAGGGTGCGGGCCGAAAGCTCGAACTCGTGCCGCTCCAGCGAGCGGATGAGGAATATGGCCACGACCATGCAGGCCATGAACATCGCGACGACGATGCCCGCGCCCCATCCGAATCCGAAGGCCTGCCGCGCCTTCAGGAACGCGTAGACGTGAACGCCGCCGTATACGAAAATAATGAAAAAGAAGAACATGGTCATCTGCCGAAATTCACTCCCAGGCCCTCCGCCATCTTGACAAGGTCCCCATCGGGGTCCACGAGCCGAAGGTGGTCGATCGCCTCCTCGAGGTGCACGGACGTGATCTTCGGCGGCTGGTAGGAGACCATCTCGCCGAACTTTTTCTTCTCGATCAACTCCACGGCCGCTGCGCCGTACCGGGTGCCCAGCACGCGGTCGTAGGGGCAGGGACTGCCGCCGCGCTGCAGGTGGCCGAGCACGGTGACCCGCGTCTCGATGCCGGTTCGCTTCATGATCTCTGTCGCGACCATCTCGCCCATGCCGCCCAGCCTGAGCACATACCCGTCAGAGGCCTTCTCGCGCACCGCCATCTCCCCTCCCTCGGGCTTGGCGCCCTCGGCAACGACCACGATGCTCGATTTGCTCCCCGACCGCTTTCGTTCCAGAAGCTTCTCGCTGACCTTGTCCCACGAGAAGGGGATCTCGGGGATCAGGATGACGTCGGCGCTGCCGGCGATGCCCGCCTCGAGCGAGATCCATCCCGCGTAGCGCCCCATCAGCTCCAGCACGATGACCCGCTGATGGCTTTCCGCGGTCGTGTGCAGTTTGTCGAGGGCGTCCGTCGCCGTCTCGACCGCCGTGCGGAACCCGAAGGTCACATGGGTCGCCGAGAGGTCGTTGTCGATGGTCTTGGGGACGCCGATGACCGGGACCCCGAGCTTGTGCAGGCCGTGGCCGATCTTGAGAGACCCGTCGCCGCCGATCACGATGAGACATTCGAGTCCGAGCTCCTGGATGTTATCCAGGACCACCGGTGTCATGTTTTCCACGATCTCCTTGCCGTTGACGACTGTCCTATAGGCAAAGGGGTTGCCCCGGTTCGTGGTGCCGAGGATCGTGCCGCCGACGAACAGGATACCCCTCGTGTTCCACGAAGTGAGCTGGCGCGTCTTGGTCGGCGAGAGCAGACCTTCGAACCCGTCGATGATGCCCGTCACTTCCCATCCGTACTTGAAGATGGCCGTTTTCGTGACCGCCCGGATGACCGCATTGAGCCCCGGGGCATCGCCTCCGCCTGAAAGAACGCCGATACGCATGAGAACCTCCTGTGATGAACTATCTGACTGCAGAGGACAGATAATTAAGATAAAACCTAAACCCGAACAAGCAGGAACAAAAGAGTTTTTGACAGGGTTACAGGATAAAAGCGGACAAGATCAAAAGGACCATCAACGCTGAAAAGCATATGAAACAAACTTATGATCGGCGCTGTAGAGACCCAACGGGCTGTTGCCAAAATCTATTTTGTGCTTCGACTGGCTCAGCACGAACGGAAAAATCTTACAATATTAAAGGCCATACCGTTCGCCCTGAGCTTGTCGAAGGGTGAACGGGGTTTGGGCAACCGCCCGCCAAGAACTGACATGGCTTTTTCATAAGAATTTCAGCGAAAATGGTTCGACGTTGCTCACCATCATGAGCGTGTCGAATGATCTTCGTTGAATCCTTGAATCACCTTTGTCTACCGATCCTGATATCCTGTACAAGACGTGTTCCTCTTTGGTTTTTCTGACCTTGTTCTCGGTAAATTCATTTTCCTCCGAGCAGCTTCTTCCCGCCTTCGCAGGCGATCGTAAGGACCGCGTCGCCGTGTATTCCCGCCCGGCGGAAGTACGTGAGCTCCGCTTCGTAGAAGCTCCTGTACCGGCGGTCCGGCAGCACCGCGTCGGTGCCGATAGCGAGAGAAACTCCCCGCTCAAAGGCCTTATGGACCAGAGCAAGGTGCTCATCGATCGTGCGTTCGACGAACAGCTTCACCTCGTGCCCGACGTCCGGCTGCTCCGCTGCCCGCTGAAGCGCCCCTGCCGTCGGTACCCAGAAGACGCCGTTCGTATGAAGGCTTTCGAGCGCTTTTTCGGTCATAAAGAACCCATGCTCGACCGAGCGAACGCCGGCTTCCGCTGCATTCAAGATCGCCGCCTCGCCGTTGGCATGCGCCATGACCTCGAGTCCGTTCGTTCGAGCGGTCTCGACGATGAACCGGAGCTCGTCCCGGCCGAAACCGCCGCCGGTGATCTCGCCGGGCCGCTTCAGGCTCACCATGCCGGAAGCGATAACTTTGATTATACCAGCTCCTGCTTTCTTGAGCTTCAGTATTTCGTCGGCGATCCGATCCCGCGAGTCAAGTGAGACACCGAACCGCTCCCCGTAGCCGCCTCGTTTAAAGAGAGCCCATCCTGCACTGATCACCGTCGGCGTGTCCGGGCCGGAGATCCGGAGACCGGCGCCGTTCTTGGTACCTGCGTCCCGCACCGAAACAACGCCTGCATTGCTCGCATCGGCAAGACCTGCTGCGCCCTTGATATGCACATGGGCATCGACATATCCGGGGCCGGTCATGAGGGGAGAATGATCCATGGAAAGGGTTGATCGTTCGTTGCTAAAGAATCAACTACTTTGAAAACCAGAAGACCTTTTTCTCGCAAAGACGCTAAGCTCGCAAAGAACTGCTATATCATTGGGTTTAAAAACCAGGATTAAAGGTTTCTTTGCGTCCTTTGCGGCTTTGCGAGAGATGGCTTTTGCTTTCGATCTTTTGGTTCCGGCTTATCCGGATCAGGTTGTCCGCGTTATGAGTCCGCTGTCCCGAAAGCTGAAATGGTTCCCGTCGCCGACAATGACATGGTCGAGGACCCTGATGCCGAGCAGGTCCCCGGCCTGCACAAGCCTTTTCGTCAGCAGGATGTCCTCCTGGCTCGGTTTGGTATCTCCGCTGGGGTGATTGTGGACGAAGATCACCGCCGCGGCGGACTCGCGGACCGCGGCCTTGAACGTTTCGCGGGGATGGACAAGGGACGCCGTCAGGCTGCCGGTCGATACCGTTTCTTCCCTGATGATGCGGTTCTTCGTGTCCAGAAGGACACAGCGGAACTCTTCCTTTTTGTTGTCCCGGAGACGCGGCTGGAAGTACTCGGCCACTTCCTGGCTTGCGCACATCGATGCGCCGGCGAGGGTCGGCCGCTGGTACCGCCTGCCGAGCTCGATGGCCGCCTTGATCTCCGCGACTTTTGCATGGCCGATGCCCTTCACCCCGCCTTTTGCTCCACAGATCTCGTTGACCCCCGCCCGGGCGATGCCGGACAGGTCGCCGAACTTTTCCAGGAGCTCCCGCCCCAGATCGACGGCCGTGCGCCCCCCTGCGCCGGTTCGGAGGATGATCCCGAGCAATTGGGCGTCGGACATTTTGTCCGCTCCATGCTTCAGAAGCCGCTCGCGCGGCCGCTCCTCCTTGGGCCAGTGTTTAAGATGTCTATGGTTTTCGTTTTTCACCTGAAAATCCCCCTCACCCCAGCCCTCTCCCTCGCAGGGGAGAGGGAGCACGTCGTAGCCCCTCCCTCGAGGGGAAGGGTTGGGGAGGGTGATGGTCAGTCAACCGAATGAACATCAATTTTCCTTCCCCTTTGTGAACGCAGTTCATGGACGATTCATAGACAGGTCATTCAAGACAACTAAGCGATTATAGGTTCTTTGCGATACCCTGTCAAACGGGAAAACCGCGGTGTTGTCCGAAACGATACGATGGTGCATCAGGCTGCGCTGTGGAGCGACGATACGCCAGGTTTCCATAAAAACAAAATTAAATGGTTTCCTAGTTGCAGAGGTTAAATACTTGTTGACATAGCCTCTCATCTTTGATAAAACTTTGTTATATAGTAGCTAAATAGAAAGGGGGATTTCTATGAAAAAGGTCTCTACGTCAGGAACAAAGCTATTTCTATTCGTTCTCCTCTGCTCGCTCACCCTCGTCTCCGCAGTACATGCCACCAACGGCATGAACATGGAAGGCTACGGACCCATTGCCACCGGCATGGGCGGCGCATCCATGGCCTACGACAACGGCGCCGCGGCCATGATGAACAACCCGGCGACGCTGTCCCTTATGAAATCGAATGCACGCCTCGATGTGGCCGTCGGCTTCCTCGGACCCAACGTCACCTCAAAGACGCCCGGTGCACCTGATGCCGAATCGTCGGCAGACCTCTTCATGATGCCGGCCTTCGGCTACGTGCGCAAGGGCGGCCAGTTCACCTACGGCATGGGCGTTTTCGCGCAAGGCGGCATGGGTACCGAGTATTCGGCAAATTCCTTCCTTGCGGCGGGCTCCAATGAAAAGGTCCGCTCAGAACTGAGCATGGGCCGTTTCCTGATACCCCTCAGCTACAAGATAGACGACAAGTTGAGCATCGGCGGCAGCCTCGATTTCGTCTGGGCCGCCCTTGACCTCAAGATGGCGCTCAACGGCGCTCAGTTCGGTGACATGGTCGCGGGCTTCCCTGGCGCGACACAGTCCTTCGGTACGGTGAGCGGCTCCATGATCAACACCTTCGGTGCATTCTATATGGGCGGCGGTATGGATCCAGCGGGTCCGGTAAACTTCGGCCGCTTTGACTTCTCTGACGACAGCGACTTTTCAGGCAAGGCGAAAGGAACTGGATTTGGCGCCAAGATCGGCACGACCTATAAGGTCAGCGACAACGTAACGCTTGGTGCGGCCTACCACAGCAAGACCGCCATCAGCGACCTCGAAGCATCGGGGGCCAATGTATCGTTCAACGCCAATGTGGACGATAACGTCCTGAATGGCACGTTCGACCCGATCGGCGGCGTGGGAGCTCCAGCGGGAACCTACACGGCTACGCCGATCCCAGTCGTCGGGAAGATCAAGGTCAAGGATTTCCAGTGGCCGCAAATGCTCGCATTCGGTGGTGCATATCAGGCCACTGACGACCTGCTGCTGGTTGCCGACTATAAGTGGATCAATTGGGCGGACGTCATGAAGAACTTCAAAATGTCCTTCACTGCCGATACAAATCAGGCTGGCTTGGCAGCGGCCTTTGCAAACACGCAGATGGATGCCACAATGTTCCAGAACTGGAAAGACCAGCATGTATTCATGCTCGGCGCGGGATACAAGTTCACGAAAGAGTTCACCGGCCGCGCAGGTCTGAACATCGCGAATAACCCGATCCCCAACGAATATCTCTTGCCGCTCTTCCCTGCAATCGTCAAGAATCACATCATGCTGGGAGCAGGATATGCGATTAGCGATGCCTCGTCCCTTGATGCCTCATTGACCTATGCCCCCGAGGTCAAGGCCACCACACAGGTGCAGACGCCCAGTGGAATGGTGCCGGTAACGGTCACGCACAGCCAGCAGAACGCTCAAATCATGTACAGCTACCGCTTCTAAGCAGTCCGCTCCAAATCGGGTAGGAGGCGGGGTCGCCCCCGCCGTCCTCCCACACCACCGTACGTA
>CAYPOT010000121.1:0-9090 GCA_964412455.1 uncultured Nitrospiraceae bacterium
CCACATCTGATCAGCCTGCACCAGAGTGCAGAGTGTCATGCCTGGCATACCAAAATAAAATCCCCAGTCTTCGATAAAAGACTGGGGATTAAAGGAATGCATTAATCCACACATAATCTTAGCTCCGAAGATTGTGCGAACGTATTGAATCAAGCAGGTCTTCTGGCTTTCCCTCCTTTACCGGCCTTCCCAGCCTGAACATCGGCCAGTGGCGCATCTCATGGTAAAGGATCTGCCCCTTTGGAACGGGGCTTGGGATTACAGCGGCGGCACCGCTCCCGATTCTCACGGGATTCCCTTAGCTTGAATTTCAGTTGTCGTTAAGTACTGGATTTATGTATACCACTCGCATCTCGCAAAGTCAATTCACTTCTTTGAGCCCCTCATTGAGATCATCCGGTCCTGGTCAGCGTTCAAGATTTCATCGATCTCGTTTCCGGTCTCCGTGACCACGGAAACTCTGAGTTCGTTATCAAATCGCTCCCCTGACTCCAATGCCTTCAGGCAGTTTTCAAACAAATCGACCAGTATCCGATTTACCCGTGCATATCTATCCTGCATGCCCTGCGGTTCGATCGTCTTGCCGCTCCAGATCCCGTCCATCCTCGCAAAAAGAAGGTTGGTGATCTGCCTCATGATGTCGGCAAGATCTGCGATGTCCGGATTTTTTGGATGGGCAATTCCTTCGTAGGATGTTTTCTGGAGTTCGAGGCGGTTATCTTTCTTGAGATCCAGGTATGCCCGCGTTCCTTCCAGAACGATCTGGTGATGATAAAGCACGTTTGCCGTAACAGACAGATTTTTCAGCAGATCGTTCCGCTTCAGGAAATCGAAATTGATGCGCACGTCTTCCAGCCGGGAATCCGGTTCGAACATGATGAACCCGACGTTCGGCTCGATGCCATACCTGCGCAGGACTTGAAGGGCGTTCTCGTTCTGGGCCACCGTAGTCATTTTATTCATCCGTTTGAGAGACTCGTCTTTCCCGCTTTCGAGCCCGATCAGGATGTGGCGGAGACCGGCATCCACCAGGGCGCCGATGGTTTCGTCGTGAATATCATTGACCCTTCCTTCAATGCCGAAACGGATGTTTCTCGGTTTAAGCAGGGAGGCAAGCAGGAGGGCCCGCTCTTGCCCCATTCGTCCGGGACCGAAGAAGTTGGGATCGGTAAAATAAAAATCCGTGACCCCGCTCTCCTCGATGATAGCATCTACTTCTTGGACGATATTTTTGGGGCTCCGTCCGCGCCAGGAACCCTTGGCGCCCTGCAGGGAATTGATGAAACAAAAAGTGCAGCTTCCATAGCAGCCGCGGCTGCCCAGCAGGTTCACTTCCGGCAGCCGATACAGCGCATCGGTGCGGACAGGAAAAGGAAGAACATCGAGATCGGTGACGGCCTCCTGTTTTTGGAGCCTGACACCCCCGGAGCCGTTTCTGATTGCAATACCGGGAACGCACGGGATGTAGTTCCTGACCGAGGCAGCCTCCGCGAGGTCCGCAAAAGGAAGCTCCGGTTCTCCGACGATGACCGAATCAATGGCAAGGCAACTCCCGAGAATGCTTTCATGGGCGGTCGTGGCATAAAAACCATAGGCGGTTATGGAAGAAGCTTGCCCTTCACTTTTCATCGTTTCGAGGAAACGGAAGAGAGCGTCATCTTTTTGCCAGTGGTAGACCATGTGGACGCCGAGGATGTCGGGTTTCACCGCGCGGACCCTGGTGGCGATCTCTTCATAGGTCAGCGCATCGAGATAGCCTTCGACGATTTCGACATCGTGCCCTTTGCTCTTCAGCATGCCCGCGGCATAGCCGGTCAGGAGACACGACGAGAGCGGGGTGTTCGCAATATCGTTGCATCGCTCGGGGACAACGCTGCGCGGGTGTTCCATGAGCAGAATTTTCATGGCCGCCTTCCCGTCTGCCACATAAACACATTTCGAGCAAGGTGCAGGGCTTCCAGGCGGTACCTGAATGCCTCGAACGGTCTCGGGTTGTAGTAGGTCGGATAGAGAAGGTCAGTATCCGGCACGATGACGCCTTTGGCCCTGGCCATCTTCTCTATCGGCGTACCGGGCAGAATGCGAATGTTATTCAGCACGACGGTGCCGAGGTTTCTCTTCCTGGTGTGCAGATCGTAGATCCGTTCCAGAAAGCGCAGCCCCTTTTCGCATGTTTTTTCCGTCTCCCCGGGGACATTCACCATGAAGTGATAAACGCTGACAACATCGGTTCTCGCGGCGAGCCTGGCTGCCCTCAGAATATCCCTGGTGCTCAGTCTTTTGTCAAGCACGTCAAGAGCTTCCTGGCAAAGCCCGTCGGGAGAAAAAGAGAAACACTCGCATCCTGCTTTCTCGAACAGGGCAGCATCTTTTTCGTAAAAATGATCTTCCCTCATAAAACCATCCCATTTGAGTTTCAGTTTTCTTCTGATGAGTTCACGGCAGATATCTCCAAGATGGTCGCCGGGATGATTTATGACCGGATCGGTAAAATGAAAGCGTTCAATACCGTACTCCTTGTGCAGCGACTCCATTTCACCCACCACGTCCCGCGGGGGGCGGCATCGCATCTTGCTTCCCTGCAATCGGGGATACACGCAGTAAGAGCAGTGAAAAGGGCAGCCTCGCTTTGTTTCGATGCCTACGGCAGGCACGTAGGAATTGATGCCGGAATAGAGGGAGGGGTCCAGCAGGCCCCTGTCCGGCCGCTGGTAGCGAGCCATGTTCAAGCATGAGGAGGAAGAATCGGTCATTGCTCCGCCTCCCTCGCGCGTGCAGAGCCCTTTGATGAGAGACGGATTTTTAAGAGACGTAAGTAGAAGCGGCAGGGAAGTTTCCGCCTCCCCGACGATGCCATAATGGATTTCCGGCGCCTCGCGCATCAACCGCCGGGGGAAAAGGGAAAAACCGGAGCCGCCGGCGATAATCCATGTTTTCGGCGATGTGAAAGCAACGAGCTGTGCCGTAACGAGGAACGGCGGGATGAGCGAACTGGTCTTGTTGGCGAGCGGATCGATGTTTCGCAGCGACAGGCCCACAACATCGGGCTTGAAACTGAGGAGCCTCTGCTTCACCGCTCCGAAGGGGTCCGGCTCGAGGTTCATATCGAGAAGGCTGATCTCGTAGCCGCGGTCCTGCAGAGGACCTGCCAGGGTTACAATCCCCAGGGGGTATACCCTCTCTTGCGAGGCACCCTCAACGGAAAGCGTCTGTATGAAAAGAACCCGCATATTGTTCACTCCAAAAGAAGCAGTGCGAAATATTTCACAAACTGGTCTTTCCGCTCAAGGGTTCTCAGCTTCGCCCCCGCATTCCTTGCAGTCTCAAAAACATCAATGCCCGCACCTTCCATGGAGGGCCGAGAATTCGCCGTGTTCGTGCAACACCCGTTCTCGGCGCAGGATTCGCAGAGCGAGCACGGGCCTGCCCAGAACGAGAATGCTTTATGGAAGCCAGCCTTGAATGCCGCCTGTTCGGCCTGCAGAACTCGCATCTGAAAATCCCTCGTCGGGGGTTGCCCTTCAAGCAGCAATGCCCTCTTGAAGTCCCTTACCATCTCCCTCGTTTTATCCGGAGAAGTGCTGTAGGGAGGACAATGAGGATTTCCGTACTTTTCACACCCGAACCGGCACCGGAGGTCAGTCCAGTTAGCGATATGGATTTCCTCCGTCCTTATCCGGTAAACGTTTCTGAACCCCTGGCCGCGAATCCGTGAAACCAGGAGATCGGTCGCATCGAGCCGAAGAGACGCAAGTCCGGACTCCTCATGTGCACCGAAGAGGACCGCCGTATCGGTCTTGAGCGGAACCAGGTCTGTGCAAAAAAGTCCCAGGCTCCGTAGCTGTTTCTGAACTAACTTCCCCGGAAAAACACTGCCGTTATGCGTGTTAATGAGCATATTCAGGTCACTGAGCGCGGCCTTTTCAGAACAGTGCTCCAGGAAAAAATCGTGGACCAGAAGAAGGCCGCCTTCGGCGAGGCAGGCAGCGGCAGACCGGAGAATGAGCGGCAATTCCTGTTCGGAATAGGCATGAATAATATTGGAAAGGATGACAAGGTCGAAACTCTGCTTGTTGACCGGCCAGGGATCGAGGATATTCGCAGGGCAGTATCTCGTCCTCTTGTCGACTCCCCGGTGCGACAGTAATTCCCTGGTGCAGTCAAGAACTTCCTCGAGATCAAGGAAAACCGCGCTCGTTTGCGGAAAACGGTCAAGGAAGGCCGCGGCAATAGCACCCGAGCCGGCGCCGACATCGAGGATCTCTCCGGTCACCGGGCGGTCGACAAAAAACGAGATGAGCTCCGGCGCCTTGGCTTTCGCGATGCCGTCCATGGCGCCGATGTATTTTTGGATGCGCTTGATTCTCACCGCAGGTTCGTCCTGTCCGGCATAATCGACCCGTCCGCCCTTCCTGAGACAGTCTTTCATGCCTTGCCATTGGGCATGCAGGTCTTTCCGCCAGAGGATGGAATCTCCCTGATACAGCTCTTTGCCGCTTACCAGATAATCGTCTGAAAGCTTCGTATTAAAATACCGCAGCCTGTTGTTCATAACGAGCCCCATTTTCTCCAGTGCGTGCAGGTACCGTTTGAGAGCGTCCGGGTTTGCATCGAGGGCCCGGGAAAGTTCGTCAACAGTTGCACCTTCTGCTCCGACGTGAGAAAAGAGGTCCATTTCAACGGCAGTAAAAAGGACTTCCGAAAACCAGTATCCGGTTGCCAGGTCTTCGAGATACTGATGGCCGGCTGTCTGAGGGTCGTAGTCTTGGAAAGCCAAAGGTCTTTTCATAAATAAAAAATCCTCGAAGCTTGAGCCCGGAGGATTACACCCTGTTTCACTTCATCCTCCCTTCTATCCGCGAGAAGGTTTTTTCGGCAGCTGGTCAGTATCAAATCTTTCCCGGTCACGTCGTACGGATATTGATAATCACCGGCAGGTATTCTGGCTCCCGGTTCAACCTACTCGCCCGCCTTCCCCTCCCACATAGCGGGACAGTGGCATGATCGGCTTTCGTTTCCATCACAGTTGCGCGACAGCAGGGGAATCGCACCCCTTTCCGTTCTCTTATTCCTCCTGTTTGTGATCCAGGAACGACATTTACGTCCGGCTTTCCCTTCAGACCTGTCCCTCAAAGCTCACATAGGTATTACCTGATCCTGTTTGTTTCACCTCGATATCCACATCGAACGCTTCCTTGAGCGCCCCGCCGGTCAGCACTTCCGCAGGCCGCCCGATACCTTGGACACGCCCATCCTTGATGAGCATCACCTTTTCGAACTGCAGCGCCAGGTTGATGTCATGAAGCGCCATGACCACCGAGAGGCCCCTGGCTTCCTTCAGGTTGCTAAGCAGCTTCAGGAACTCGATCTGATATTTGATGTCCAGGTTCGCAAGCGGCTCGTCCAAAAGCAGGATGCCGGCGCCCTGGATCAGGGTCATGGCAAGGAACACCCGCCGCCGTTCCCCTCCGCTCAAGTTCGTCACGAACGCATCTGCCTTGTCAGCCACGCCGACCATATGCATGGCGTCATCCACGGTCATCACCGGCGGTATCTCGTAGGGATAGAGGCCCATGCCCACGATCTCCCGGACCGTGAACGGAACATGCACGTCAAGATGCTGGGGGAAATAGCACAGGAGCTTGGCCCGGTCCCGGTTCCGATAGCCGCTGAGTGGCTTGTTCCAGAGAATGACCTCACCCTGAGAGGGCCGCAGCATTCCGGCCGCGATCCTGAGGATCGTGGACTTGCCCGATCCGTTCGCGCCGAGCAGGCCGATGATCTCCCTTTCACGGACAGAGCAGGAAAGATCGCGCACGATCCGGTCGCTGCCCGGGTAGTTGAACGAGATGTTCGCCATCTCGAGGATAGGTCCGTCAAATACTGAGGACATCTTTCCTCCTCAGGAGATAGAGAAAATAGGGCGCTCCAAAGACCGCGGTCACCGTTCCCGACGGCAGTTCCATCGGCGGCATGATCGATCTGCCCACAAGGTCCGCGAAACAGAGGAACGCGCCGCCCGCGACGGCCGAGGCCGGCACGAGCAGACGGCTGTCGCCGCCGAGCAGGAACCGGACGATATGCGGCATGAGCAGGCCGATGAACCCGATCGTACCGCCCAGCGATACGGACGCCGAGGTCATCAGCGCCATTGCGGCGAACAGGATGAGCCGCTCGCGCTGCACCGCGAAGCCGAGGCTGTGGGCGAACTCGTCTCCCAGTATCATCGCGTTCAAGGCCCTGGACCGCGACAGGACCAGTCCCATGCCTATCACGATAAAGATCGCCGCCGAAGGTATGAGCGACCAGTCCGCCATGGACAGATCGCCGAACATCCAGAGCACCGCGCGGCGGAGTCCTTCGTCGGATGAAACGCTCATGAGCAGCATCAGGACCGCGCTGAACAGGAAGTTGAGTCCGATCCCGGCGAGCAGCAGCCGCTCGGGCCACAACCCTCCGCGTTTCCACCCGAAGGCCCCGACCAGCACGCTGACGAGGGCGGCTCCGATGAAAGCGGTCAGCGGCACAGTCATGCTTCCGAAGAAATAGAACCCCGAGAGCATCCCCAGCGCGGCGCAGAGCGAAGCGCCGCTTGATATCCCGAGAATGTAGGGATCGGCAAGCGGGTTGCGCAGGACACCTTGCAGGATGGCGCCCGAAGCCCCCAGGGCCATGCCCATGAGCATCGCCACGACGACCCGCGGCATGCGGATCGCGTACAGGATCTCCCGGTCCATGGCGGTGAGGCTGAAGGGGTTGAGCATACGCGGCCCCGCGAACAAGGCGAGCAGCAGAATGCCCATCACGACAGCACTGAACAGAATAAGCCTTACCGGACGCATGCTGCCATCTCCTCGATCCCCTGCATGACGCGCGGCGCCAGGCGGTACAGGGTGTCGCTCACATAACAGACCTTTCCGTTCTTTACCGCCGGGACGGACGACAGCTTCTTGAGTATGCCCTGTGAGACCGTCTTGATGTCCATCCCCGCGCCCTTGCCGATGATCAGCACGTCAGGCGAAGCACGGATGAGCTCTTCGATAGAATAGCGGGGATAGGATGACCGGGCATGGACGGCGACATTCTCCAGGCCCAGCAGCGCCATGGCGTCATGGATCGCCGTGTCGGGTCCCGCGACGAGCAACGGCTCCGGCCAGACGATGTACACGACTTTCTTCTGTCTTCCGGCTCCTGGCTTCCGGCCCCTGAATTTTTCAATTCCCTCTTCCATCTCTCTCGCCAGTTTCTCGCCGCGATCCTTCACTCCCATAGCAGCAGCCAGTTCGCGGATCCCGCGGGGCAGTTCAACAAGTGTCCGTGCGGACCAGATATAGGTCTTGAGAGACATGCCCCGAAGCCGGTCATCGACCTCCCGGGGGTTCCCGTCGGTCGTCATGACGACTATGTCGGGCCTGAGTTCGACGATGGACTCGAGCGACGGGTTCGACATCCCGCCGATCTTCGCCTTCTTCTTCGCCTCTGGAGGTTGGTCGCAGAAGCTTGTCACCCCGACGATCCGCTCGCCAAGCCCGAGGCTGAACAGGATCTCCGTCGTGGCCGGGGAAAGAGAGATAATGCGTGTTGGAACGGGGACCGGTTCAGCGGCAAATACAATCGAAGAAAACAGAGCAAGAAATAAAAATATTTTGACACGGATAAATGCGGATAAGCTACGGTTAAGATCAAATATTTTGACTGAGGTGAATTCACCCATTGGGTGAAGACCTTGCGAAATAATATCTAAATTTTCCCCCGCCGTTAACATACTTTAAATCCGCTTCTTCCGTGTCCAAAAGCTCATATTCTAAAAATAAAAATCCCCAGCCTTCACGGGAAGACTGGGGATTAAGGGACACATTAACCCACACATGATCTTAACGCCGAAGATTGTGCGAGAAACATTCAGGTAGGTTTTCTGGCTCTCCCTCTTTTGCCGTCCTTCCCATCCCGATGGTTCGGGACAGTGGATGCTGTCTGGCAGAAGCGTTGACCCTGCTTCCTGCAGGGCCGGGATCACAGCGGCGGGTCCGCTCCCGATTTGCACGGGATTCCCTTCGCCTGGATGTGTTCGGTACGTAGTTGTAAGCGTTATATACCACGGACAGGCCGCAAAAGTCAAAGGGTTTTCTCCCGCAGTCCTCATCGAGGCTTCGAATCGTTGTATTTTTTATCCAATGTGGTATAATCAGCACTGTTTGAGATTGATGAACAGGAGAGACCGCATGCTGATGGACGAACTGAAACAGGAACTGACCGTGATAAAGCAAAGAATAGATGCCCTACGGAGGCATCTTTGACACCCCTGCCAAGGAAGCACGCCTCACCGAGCTCACCCGCCTGTTAGAAGCACCCGATTTCTGGAACAACCAGTCGAAGGCGAACACGGTCCTCAAGGAAAAGTCCGGCATCGAGCGCTCGCTGAAAGACATGGTTTTGCTCGCTGACCGCATGAGCGATCTTGAGGCCATGGCAGAGCTTGCGTCCGAGGATGGCGGCGAGAGCATGCAGGGCGATCTGTCGCGGGGGATCGTCACGATCGAGAGCGATATTTCGAAGGCGGAGATATCCGTCCTCCTTTCCGAGGAGCACGACCTGGTCAACGCCATCGTCTCGATCCATCCGGGCGCTGGCGGCGTCGAGGCCCAGGACTGGGCGGAGATGCTCATGCGCATGTACCTCCGCTGGGCCGAAAAGAACGGGTTTGGAAGGGAAATCCTCGACTATCAAGCCGGAGAGGAGGCGGGTGTAAAGTCGGTCACGTTCACGGTTTCCGGCGACTATGCCTACGGCAAGATGAAGGCCGAAGCGGGGGTCCACCGCCTTGTCCGCATATCGCCTTTTGACGCCAACAAGCGGCGTCATACCTCGTTCGCGTCGGTCTATGTCTATCCTGAAGTGGAAGAGGACATCGATCTCGACATCGACGAAAAGGACCTGCGCATCGACACCTACCGGGCATCCAGCGCGGGCGGTCAGCATGTGAACAAGACCGATTCGGCGGTCCGCATCACCCATATTCCCACGAACATCGTCGTCCAGTGCCAGAACGAGCGTTCCCAGCTCAAGAACAAGGCGACCGCGATGAAGGTC
>CAYPOT010000122.1:0-9021 GCA_964412455.1 uncultured Nitrospiraceae bacterium
AATCCTAGTTTTCACTACTATTACAGTGTGATGCGTGGAAAAGAGTTCAGAAGACTTGAGGAATAATAGAGTCTATCAGCTTGCTGGAAATCGCCTCACAATAGTTCATAAAAGGGAATGAACCGCACACGCGTCTTTTCCAGCTTCTCGTCTGCATGCGCTCCCAGTGATATGACCCACGCCTCCTTCGGCTGATACTTCGCGATGAAGCCCCGTAGCGATCGGCCGATCTCCCCGCCTTTCATCTCTCTGCATTTGACCTCGACAGGGATGACGCCATCGGCGCTGTTGATGATGAAATCCACCTCGGCCTTGTCCTTCGTTCTCCAGAAGTGGACCGTCCCGCCCTCTGCCTGCGTCTTCTCGAAAAGCATTTGATGGATCAGATTCTGAAAAAGGAACCCCGTTTCATGAAGCGCCGTGTATCTTCCGAAGCGGCGCAGCGCGAAGTTCCGGAGGCCAAGGTCGTTGAAGTACATCACCGGTGATTTGCTGATCTCGCTTCGCAGGTTCTTGAACCAGGGCGTGACCCTTCTGATGATGAAGGTCTTTTCCGCGTAGGACAGATAGTTTTTCACGGTCTGCACGGAGATCCCTGCTGTTGAGGAAAGCTCATTGAGGTTGACCATGGAGCCGATCTGGTCGGCGAGCATGCGTATCAAATTGCCGAATGCGTCGATCCGCTCCACATGCAGGAGAAAGGCAATGTCCTTCTCGATGTAGCTCCGGTAGATCTCGTCTATGATCGCCGACTTATCCTTCGAGGTGTCCTCAAGCACCACCCGGGGATACCCGCCGAAGTTGAGGTATTCCATCAGGAGACCCTGCGCCTCGGATTTGTTTATCCGGAAATAGTCGGCGACCCTGTCCTGATATTTGTACGAGGTTCGGTAATTGATGAACTCCGCAAGCGTGACCGTGGAAAGTTCGAACATCCGCTTTCTGCCTGCGAGGGATTCATGCACCTTTTCCTTTAACTCGACGCTGCCGGAGCCGGAGAGGATGAACTTGTACGGCGTCCGCATGTCGTACAGGCCCTTGAGAAAGATTCCGGCGTTCTCCTTTCTCTGTATCTCGTCGATGAACACATATCCCTTCCTGCTGCCGAACTCCAGACGCAGCTTGGAGAGGAGCGCCTCCTGGTCCGCGAAATGGGGCTGGTCGCGCTCGTAATCAAGGCTCAGGAACAGCGTCTTATCCCCCTTCTTCTGCAGATCGTTCTGAAGATGCAGCATCAAGGTCGTTTTGCCGGCCTGACGGGGGCCGACAAGAAGGGTCATCTCCTTCTTGGGAAGATGAGCCTGGAGATCTTTCAATAGATTTCTTTTTATAGGCATGCTTTATTTTATATACGAGAATTCACAAAGTCAAGTTTATTATTGCTCGGAGAACGAATGACCGTGAACGCTGGTAACTATTCAGCCCCCACTGGAGCGGAAACGATTGCTGACTGACCGGATGACATGAATTCCGGCGCTTTGCCATCAAATAAAAGCTGCAAGGCTTCGGTCGCAGTGACGCCCTGTTTACGACAAGTGGACAAGTAGCTTCGGATTCGGCAGAAGATCAGCGCGCCGTCCCAGGAGCGGAAGCATCCTGATATTTTCTGCTGAACCTTCGTCATCCGAATGTCATTTTCGGCCTGATTGTTCGAGAACGGCACCTCAGGCTCATTCATGAATCTCAGCACCTCGTTCTCGTAAGCTCGAAGCCGTTCCAGAAGATTTCTTGCTTTGGAACGAGGAAGCTTGCCCCTGCTCCCTTGTCGCTGTGCTTCTTTCGGGGCGGGGCACTCTTTGTCAGCTTCAGCGAGCAACTTTCGATACCGTTTTCGGTAGCGCTTCGACTCCGGAGCCGGAAGAACGTCGCCGGCATCAAGAACAGCCTTGTTGATCTCCTTGAGCAGGTCCGACATCTTAGCGGCCCATTGCTGTTTATCCTGTTCAAAGGCGCTCTCCAGTTCCCTGAGATGGGACCGTACGGGGTCAGACCTGGAATCCTGGAATGTTACCCAACTCCCTTTCAATCGCCTTCACTTCCTTTACTATCTCTTCCCTTCCCCGCAGGGCCAACGTCACCATTGTCGGTTCCTTTTCAAGATACCTGCCGATCTCTGTGGCCTTATAACCCAACGTTGAAGCAATGATACAGAACACCCGTCTCGCAAGCGCAAGTGTCCTGATCTTCGAGTACGATCGCAGATCGGCAATGCTTACTCCATACTGTTTTTCTACGATCTGCGAGATCACTTCTAGCGAAGGTCTACGAGGTCTCTTCTTGATCGGATCTTTGTCATGTTGTTCCAGCACCCGGTCGACGAATTCATCATCACCCTTCAGCCGCTGATCGATGGTTGCATAGACCTCTTTTCGATCGATCCCATCCTGTTCCGCCATGAACTCGCGGTACTTCTCGCGGGCTCGGACCTTGCTCTCCGAAAACATCCTGAGCACCTGGTCGGTGTCCACGAGGCTTAGGGGGTTGTTTTTTCCAGTATAGGCTTGATGGCTGCTCCAGGTATAGGCGTCGAGCCGCTCGGCGATCTTCGCCCGAACAGGGTTCTCATGAATATATTTGACGAGACCAAGGAGATAAGCCTCTCGATCGCACAGGATGGCCTTGTATCGGCCCTGGAACAAATGACCGACAGTGCGATATCGCCGGTTGAAGTATATCGTGTAGGTCTGATTCAAGCCCTGCATTATCTTTGACAGGGGTATATCCTGAGTCTCGATGAGCAGATGGAGGTGATTGTTCATGAGAACGTAGGCGTAGATCCGGCAGCCAGAACGGTTTTTGTAAGTGGTGAGGGTAAGGAGGTATTTCTGGAAGTCTGCAGGTTCCTTGAACACGCGCTGTTTCTGGTTGCCGCGGACGATGACGTGATAGAAAGCGCCGGAAAACTCGATGCGGGGCTTGCGAGGCATGGAGTGAAGATAGCAGAACGCGAAAGGGATGTCAATATTCCAGCATTCCATGTCTGACCCCATTTTGGTTCCGCGCCACCCTCGTCACCTCGGATGCGAACATGCCGAGCTGGTCCACCATCTTGTTGATCGTTTCCTTGAGCTGCAAGATCTCGCCCTTGGCCTCGACTGTGATCTTCTGGGACAAATCGCCAGTCGCGACCGCCGTGGTCACCTTTGCGATGTTACGGACTTGCGAGGTCAGGTTGCTCGCGAGCATGTTCACGTTTTCGGTCAAATCCTTCCATGTTCCGCCAACGCCCTTCACCTCGGCCTGGCCGCCCAGCTTGCCGTCCGTGCCCACTTCCTTGGAGACCCGGATCACCTCTCCGGCGAAGGCGTTCAACTGGTCCACCATGTTGTTCACCGTATTGCCGATCCTGAGGAACTCGCCCCTAATCGGCCTGCCTTCAACCTCTAGCGCCATCTTGTTTGACAGATCGCCCCTGGCCACCGCGGTGATGACGCGCGCCACCTCGGTCGTGGGCTGGGCCATGCTGTTCATGAGCGCGTTGATCGCCTCGATCTCGTTCGACCACGCGCCCTTGACGCCCTCCAGTATAACGCGCTCGGTGAGCCGCCCCTCCTCCACCACCACCCGGCTGACCCGGACGATCTCATTGGCCATCTTCTGGTTCTGGGTCACCACTTCGTTGAACGCGACGGCGATCTTGCCCATAAGACCGTTTCTGACGTCCGAAATGCGCACGGTAAAATCGCCCTCCTTCATGGCCTGGAGCGAGTTCAGGAGCGTCAACAGCCTCGCATCCTCCTCGGTATCGGGATAGTCGCTCTCGTCCGGCTCCATAACCGCGGCCCGTGCCGTGTGACGTCCGTTACCTTTTGGATCCGTACTGGAAATGCTTTTTTTCGATAGTTTCATTGGGTCCCTCCTGAAATCAGCTGGTTATTCAGCTAGTTAATGTTGGATTGGATTGGATTGGCAATTTGCATACCAGTATACAAATTCATGCCGCGCCCCATTTTTAATTGATCAACCGGTTATGTCAAGCGCAAAAAACGCGCGCCCTATGAAATCTGTCACACACTAATAGTTTAGCTTGCTATTTTGTGATTGTATATCCGTAGACTTACGGAGGTGCGATATTAGGCAATAATAAGAAATCCATTCCGTTTACAAACGTTCCGTCAGGCAACACGGTAACCAGGCGCGTTCCCGTACTGGTCAATTTCAATTGCTTGATCTGCTCCGGAGAAATTCTTAGAACATAATTGCCGGGAGTTACGGCGGGAATAATATAGTAGCCGTCCCAGGCGCTTTTTGTCGCGGCAACTAGCCTGTTTTTGCGGTCCACCAATTCGAGCACGATATTGCCTAAACCGCGTCTGGCATTTTTTTCCACAAGGTAAACTGTTCCATCAATTTCGCTGGTCATGATCACCGGAAAATCCAGTTGCGCCACGTTTCCCGGACGGGGGACCAGGCGCACGCCCTTTACTTGCGGCGTCCACTGGGGGTCCTCCAGCGTCGTGAGCTCAACGGCGATATCCGCATTTTGGCTGGCCGGCAAGCGGTCAAGCCAGGCAATTCCCGCTGCATCCGTTCGGGCCGGATGTGGTCCGCCGTTCACGGTAAAGCCGACGTTATTGATCGGCTCTTCGCCCGCATCCATTTGCCCGTTCATGTTTTTGTCCAGAAAAACACGCACGGAAGCCGCGCCTGTATCCGCCTTCGGCTGCGCATCAAGCAACCACTCTGATTTTCGCGGTTCCCTTCCCATTGCCATAAACACCTGCACGCCCACGGCATACTCTCCCCGGTTCGAATAGGCCGTGCTTATACCCAGTCCGAAGCTGCCCAGGCTCTTGTTCAAACCCGCAGTATACTGCGTTGCATGAGGGTCGAACGAGTGATGCATGCCTATGTTGAGAAGATAGCCGTCGGTCAGGCGCTTGTCGGCTGAGATGTCTATGCCGGTCGGCTTGCGTTCGGGGGTGAGAGTGTAGTTGATTTGGCCGCGCAAACCGATGTCGCCGGCCCGGCGGCTGAGTTGCAAGCTGCCGTCCGCCGATTCTGCGTCGCCAACCGATTGCCGGCGCAATTGGTTGGTCACCGAGGTCCCGTACAGATAGACGGAAATGCGTCCGGTTACTTCACTATTGTCAGCGCCTGATTGCAAGTGGTCGCGCGTCGCCTCTACTGTTACCGGCAGGCGCGTCGACAAGCCCAAAGGAATCGCGCTAGCGACACGGATTTTATCGCGCGTTCGCACCGGATCGCCGCTGGGCAAAAACAGGTCGCTGGTAAAATCATTCAGTTGCGCGCGGCTTACGCCCAGGGAGAAGCCGCGGCCCCCCGTCCTGAGTCCCCATTCAGCCAGCGATCCGTTATCCTCCGACCTGGCAAAATCGCCGCTGAAAATCAGGGCTTGCCAGGGGACCCGCAGTCCCAGGTTGGCGTAACGCCGCTCAGTTCCCGCCACGGGCAGCCTGACAACACCGCCGGTTGCGGCGAGATGCCGGCCCAGACCCCAGTCAAATTGGGCCACAGAGCGAGGTTGGCCGTCTTCATCACGATGCTCGGCAAGGCTGTAATAAAATTTACCCGGCGCGGCAATGGATTGTTCCAGCAAAAAGCTTTGCCTTTCCACCCGCAATTGGCCCAAGGGACCGTGGAACACCAGACGGAATTCGTTCGGCCCATAAACAAGCGCCTGGTCGTCAAAGTTGTACTTTCCATCTGCGCGCGATTGTTGATAGCCCACCAGGGCATCGTTGAAATAGAGTTCCACGTCCCAGCCGGGAGGAAGGTCCCCCTGCAAACTATGCCGGTCGAAGCTGGTAGGCTGGGTGAGAAGCCGATTGCTCAGCGTCACCCCGTTCCCTGCTGGGCAGGTACGGGCTATGTTGTCAACAGCCGGAACAGGCACACTGCCCAGCACAAAAGAACGGGCATGCAGCGGACCCAGCAAGCCCGCATCAGGATCGTGGCGGCCGAGCGTGAAGCGAAATTCCGGCGAGGGATCCTGCTTGCTGCTGCTCACAAACAGCGCCGATTCCATGCCGAGCAGGTCGCCGGTCAGGTAAGCGGTATAGCGCGCATCCGTTTGCGAGGCGCCGTTGACACGGCGCAAATCAACCGCCAGCGTCTGATCAATAAATGGCTCACTCAGCAGGCGATAGGGGGAAATGTGGCGCGGGTAGCCCGGATCTTTGTATTCCCCCCGCGCGCCCGCCTGCGCGCCATTGCGCTCGCGTTCGAGACGCGCTTGCAAGGGCAATAGTTCGCGCGGACGGAACCGCAAAGACAGGCTGGACAAGTCCATGTCAAAATCCAGCGGCAGCCAGCTTATGATCAGTTGGCTCGCCACATAAATATCATCCGCCTGGACCCTGATCAGCGCGGGGTCAACCGCCTTAGTCCTGCCCGCCAGTGTTACCGTGGCCTTCGCCAGGTCCAGGCTGAAGCTTCGGTCCTCGCGCAGCACGTACCCGCTCGCGCTTCCCTGTTCAGGCTGCGTCCGGATCGCGAGGTCGAGCAGCCCGGCCAATTCACCCAATGGCAGGAATATATTACTCCCGTATTGATAAACAGGAATGGCGTCGGACAGAACATGCTGGTCAAGGCGCACCTCCAGTAACAGCAAGATCGGGTCGTCGTTGCGCCGCAACGGCGGCACAATGTCCACAGGCTTATGCTTCGCGGTTTCCAGCGGGGGGACCTTTGCGGGAGCGGTCGGTTTAGTATGGTCTTGCGCCAGCCCTACCCGCGCCGCGCTTACCTGCGTGGCGGCAAGCGCCATGCAGGGCGTCAGCGCCAACAGCAGGACCAGCCCCGCCTTCCAGCGGGCGGCCGGCTGAAATAACGTCATGTGAGCTTGTGCGGGCTGCCGGCATTGGAAAACATAACGACCCCTTATCGTCATTCCCGCGCGGGCGGGGAACTCCCTTCGCGGCTCAAGGCACTTGAATTGCCGTCTCCGCCAGCAGCTTGCCGCCCTCTTCCGGGCGTTGCCGGTACGTCACACGCAGTGTGCCATGCGTCAGCACAAGGCCGGGGGGCGGTTTCAGCGCGAGCTTTACGCGGCGCAACGGGTTGGGGGTGTAAACCGCAACGCCGCCCGCTTTGGCGACTACCTGCTCAGCGCCCCCTTTGGGGGTGAAGCTGGCGGTCAGGTCCCCATAGACCGAGCGGTTGCCGCCGCGCTCCAGGACCACGGCAAGAATGGGCGGCTGGCCGGCTACGCGCTGCCGCAGTGTAAGCTTCGAGAGGATCACCCCGCCCGTTGTCTCGCCGTGGCGCACGATGATTGGAATGGAAGCGCCGATCAACGCGGTCAGCGTGACGCCGATTTCGCCGGCAGCCGGATTGCCCGGCGCGTTTATGCCGGCTGCACCCTTTGCCTCGGGAAGCCGTTCGAATTGCAGGTGCGAGCGGTATTCACCCGGCCTCAGGTCAGCCGGTTTGCGCAGCAAAATGCGCACCACCTGCCCCTTGCCCGGGGCCAGCACAACCTGGCGCGGCGAATAGCGCAGCAGGCCATCAGCGAATTGCTCGCCCGGCAGCGGGCTATCGATCGCGGAAAATTCGCCGGTCTCGCTCATGCGCCGGTTCACCAGACTGATGCGGTAGGTGGCGGTTTCGTTGCCATTGTTGATAAGCTCAAGTTGCGCCGCACGCTGGTTCTTTTCCAATACGATGCGCGTGGGATACAGCATCAGATCGGCCAACGCAGGGCTCTGGGGCAGCAGCATTAACAAGATGAACATCACCAGCCGGCATCGCTTGATTCCGATGCGATCTGTCCGCGCGATTTGTCTTAAAAAACAGGCCATTCCGGAGTTGGCACTGGAAATAGAAGGGAGCATGAATGGATTCCTTTCGCGTCTTTTTGTTAAGGGCATTTACTGGTAATTCACTAGTTATAATTCACCGTAACGTCGAAGCTGCCGGAGTAGTTGCCGACTGCTTGATTACTGCCCACACTGAGCGTGGCGCCGACGGATAACGTTTGCGTCCCCGCGCCGCCAAGCGTGCCGGTCAGGTTCGGGTTGCTTGTGAAGGTATTGAGCGCCATGGTGTTTGCGCCGTTGGCAAGCGACACCACCCCATCGGCGGGCAAGGTGATGGCGTAGGTCAAATTCGGGTCACCGGATACGGCGAACTGCGCGACGGTTCCTCCGCCCGACGGCGCCAGCACCACGCCGCCGCTCGAGCTGCGCACCCCGGACGCGCTGACCGTGACACTGCCGCCGGACCCGGCAACAAACTTGCCGAACGCCAGCGCCTGCGTATTGCTGATGGCAATCACCGCCCCCCAGCTGACTGACGCGGCTGTAGCGGCGCATACCAGCGCGAACAAGAGCCAATATTTTTTCATTGCAGCCTTCCCCGAACGTATTACCCTTGATGGTCTCGTAAAAAGTCGAAAAACACCACTTTTCTGTCATTCCGGCTTGTCCGGAATCCTTCTTTTTCAGTGCGTTATAACACGGAAAGATTCCCGACAAGCGGGAATAACGACTTTTTACGAATACATCACCCTTATGTAAGGGCGGTTTGCGGCATTATTCAATGTCTAAAAAACCAAGGCGGGGAACGCCCGCCTTGGTTGCACTGCTTTTCTGTCGAGTTTGCGGCCCGATGCGACCGACGACTCTTAGTTGTACTCAACCGTCACGGTGACGGCACCCGTATAGACACCCGCCGCTTGGGTCGCGCCCACCGTCAACGCCCCGCCCACGAAGATAGACTGCGTACCACCAGCGGTCAGCGTACCGGAGGCGACATTGCCTGTGGTCACGTTGGCACCGGTCAGGTCGCTGGTCTTGGCCAGCGCCATGGTGGAAGGGAGAGTCAAGGCAGCACCACTAATACCAGTCAGTAGTGCCACGCCACTGTGCGTAATAGCGTAGGTGGTGCTGGCTTCACCGGTGACGTCGAATCTCGCAGCCGTTAGGGTGCTCGCGGTGCTCGACAGGATGACCCCAGTCCCCGTGCGGGCGCCGCTATTGCTGATCGTGACGCTGCCGCCGGCGCCGGGCGCGAACTTGCCGAACGAAAGAACCACAGGCGCGGTGATGCCGATCGGGG
>CAYPOT010000123.1:0-7437 GCA_964412455.1 uncultured Nitrospiraceae bacterium
GCAAAGGGGGAGGGAAGGGGGGTGACCTGGCACCGGGTGAAGTACTTCATCCTCATCGGTATGCTCGCTTCCGCCGTGTTCAGCCTCCAGCCCGTTGGCATCATGGACCCCATCTCGCTGCTTATCAGGTCGTTCTCGTTAAGCATCTATCCTCTGTTCAATTACGCGGTCCGGTCGACTTTCGACACGATCTATGCGGTCAACCCCGCAGGGATCGCAGCAGCCACGGAACCGGTCTTCACGGTCCTGAAGAATAGCGTCCTGTCCTTCAATCAGGCGTTCTACAATCAGAGCGTCTTCGTCGGCGTTCTTTTCCTCACGGTCCTCGGCCTCAATCTCGTTGAGAAGCGGTTCTGGTGCCGGTATCTCTGCCCGCTTGGCGCGCTGCTGGGACTTTTGTCCCGCTTCTCGTTCCTGAAACGGTCGGTGAGCGAGGGGTGTACGGAATGCGGCGCCTGCGCCGGCGTTTGCCAGGGGAATGCTGAACCGGACCTGAAGGGGAAGTGGAAGGACTCCGAGTGCTACTACTGCTGGAACTGCGATGACGTCTGCCCGGCGAACGCGGTCTCCTTCGGATTCGCAGGAAAGAAAATATCGCCTGCCATGGACCTCGGACGGCGACGCGTCGTCGTTTCTGTGCTGTCGGGCATCGCGGCGGTGCCTCTCCTTCGCATAACTCCTCTCGGCATGGCGAACGCAAAGGATCCGGTCCTGCTCCGGCCGCCAGGATCGCTGGAGGAGAAGGAATTCCTCGCCCGGTGCGTCAAGTGCGGGGAGTGCATGAAGGTCTGCATTACTAACGGTCTCCAACCGACCTTGATGGAGGCAGGGCTCGAAGGCATCTGGTCGCCGACGCTCGTTCCGCGCATAGGCTACTGCGAGTATCGCTGTACGCTCTGCGGCCAGGTCTGCCCCACGGGCGCGATAAAAAAGCTGTCGCTCCCGGAAAAGGCCAAGGTCAAGATCGGGCTCGCCATGATCGAAAAGGGGAGGTGCCTCCCCTGGGCGCACGCGGTACCGTGCATCATGTGCGAAGAGGTCTGCCCCACGCCGAAGAAGGCGATCTGGTTCGATAAGGTGCAGGTGCGCGACCGGAAGGGGAAAATGATCACCCTGCAGCAGCCGCGCGTGGACCTCGAGCTCTGCATCGGCTGTGGAATTTGCGAGACGAAATGCCCGGTGCTCGGACGACCGGCGATCTATGTTTTGAACGTGGGAGAGAGCAGGTCGAAGGAGAACCAACTGCTACTGTCTGAAAGGAAGAATGATGAGCGACGTAGTGACGCCTGATGAGCTGGAGACTATGTTGAAGGGAAAGAACCCGCCGAAGATCATTGACGTGCGGAGAGCATCGGACCGCGAAGGCGATCCACCCGGTATCCCGGGAGCGGAGTGGAAAGATCCCGAGAAGGTGAAGGAGTGGGGAAAGGGCCTCGGGAGCGGCGATGTCGTGGTCTATTGTGTGCGCGGCGGCTCGGTCAGCAGGTCGGTGCAGGAGAAACTGCGCGAGAATAATGTCAACGTCAGGTTCATCGAAGGCGGGCTTGAGGCGTGGAAGAAGTCCGGTAAACCGCTGAAGAATCCCTGAACCATTGGGCAAAATAATTTCGTCAGTGTTGAGACGTCCCGAGTATAAAAGTTGAGAAGACCGCCGTGATAGGCGGAGATCTTTAAGTATTGTCACCTATGCCTCATATGTCCATTGCACTCCTCTCTCCTTCGCGGTAAGATATCCCCGTATCGTTATCGTAACTCGTGACCGTGGCGGGAGTACAGCCGCGGTCTGGTCTCACTCATGCAATCCATGAAAAAGGCGCACAGCGACATGTCCAGGATCACCACCCCACTTCAGGTCTATAAATTCCTGCCGAAGACGAATTGCGGACAGTGCGGGATCGCCACCTGCCTGGCCTTTGCCGCGGCGGTCATCAAGCAGGAAAAACGCCTGTCTGAATGCCCGCACCTGGACAAGGACACCCTTGCCCGGTATGAAGGGATGATCGACAGGCCGGTATCTATAGAGGGCGTCCGGGAAGAACAGCTAAAGGAGTTAAAGAAGGCGATCAAAACGATCGACCTGCCTTCGCGGGCGGCGTTGTTGGGTGGCCGGAGCACCGGCGAGACGCTGGTCATCCGGTGCCTCGGCAAGGACTTTGAGATCGACGGGAATGGAAATGTCGTATCGCAATGCCATACCCACGCGTGGTTCACTCTCCCGCTGCTTGATTATGTCCTTCATAGCGGGGGCGAGGCGATCGCCGGCAGGTGGGTCCCCTTCAGAGAACTGGAGAAGGGTGGGACCTGGAACCCGCTGTTCGAACAGCGATGCGAAAAACCGCTGAAACAGATCGCCGACGCTTATAACGACCTTTTCGAGGACCTGGTGCGCATGTTCAGCGGAGCGTCATCGTTCAATAATTTCAACTCCGATATCTCCGTGGTCCTTTATCCCCTTCCGAAAGTGCCGGTCCTGATCTGCTACTGGAAGCCGGAAGATGACATCGAATCCAAACTTCACGTTTTCTTCGATGACACCGCGGAGAAGAACCTGCCTGTTGAATCGCTCTTTACGCTCGGGACCGGAATTGTCCGCATGCTCGAGAAGATCATGCATCGGCATACGGACGGGAAGAGCGAATTGTCGTAAAGGGATGATCATTAGTTACTAAAGAATCAAATTCTACTTAAAACGGCAAGAATATTTTGCCACGAAGGCACTAAGACACAAAGTACGCCTTTGATCTAATCATTAAAACAGAACCTTAAACAGATTTTGTTGTTCTTCGTGACTTCGAGTCTTCGTGGCAAATTGTGGTCCTGGCTTGTTCGGGGTAGGGTGGTTGCTGAAATGAATAGAGAGATGGAAAAGAGGAAAGAACCCCATGGCGTTGAAATCGACGATCTTCAAAGCGGACCTGCAGATCTCCGATCTGGGCCGCAACTATTACCACGATCACAGCCTTACCATCGCCCGCCATCCGTCGGAGACCGATGAACGCCTGATGGTCCGTCTGCTGGCCTTTGCCCTGCACGCCGATGAATCCCTGGTCTTTGCCAACGGGATGGGGACCGATGACGAGCCCGCGCTCTGGAAAAAGGACCTCACCGGCGCCATCAAACTCTGGATCGACGTGGGGCAGCCTGACGAAAAGCGCGTGCGACGGGCCTGCGGCCGCGCTGAACAGGTGGTCATCTACAGCTACGGAGGACACGGCGCCGACGTGTGGCGGGACCAGATGAGCGGTAGTCTTGATCGGGTCAGGAACCTGACGGTGGCAACGCTGCCGGGGCCCGTCACCAAGGCACTGGCAGCTCTTGCCCAGCGCAGCATGCGTTTCCAGATCACCATCCAGGACGGACAGGTCTGGATGGGCGACGGCAAGGACACCGTGCATTTTGAAATGCCCGCTGCAGTGGTCCCGCGAGACTAAAGACACCCTTACGGGAAGATCGCTCTTCCGGATCGCGCCCTGGTCCCTGCGCACCGTCCCGAAAGTTCGTCTTACTGTTTTTAATCCCCTCGAATTCGAGGGGATTACATTGAAGTCATTCAACCCGACCTGCCGGCTCAATCCGCTTTACCGGCTATAGGCTTGTGTAAGTTACCTCTTGCGTTTTCCGGATGATTGTCATAATCTATAAATAGCAGAATGCTGAAAATAATTGCGGAGAGGTGGCGCGAATGCGGAGCGAATTTACAGCTATCGTGAAGCAGGATGGCGAGTGGTGGATCGGATGGATCGAGGAACTCACCGGCGTAAATTGCCAGGAACATACCAGAGATGAACTCATGGAGAGCCTCAGGGTAACGCTAAAAGAAGCTCTGGCATTAAACAAACAGGAGGCGCTTGCGGCTGCCGGGGCCGGCTTCCTTGAAGAAACAATTGCAGTATGAAGAGAGAAAACCTGCTAAGGCATCTGCGCTCGCATGGGTGCGAGCTGCTGCGGGAAGGCGGCAGGCACTCATGGTGGGTAAACCAGAGTCTCAATAAGCGTTCAGCGGTGCCTCGTCACCGTGAAATCAGCGATATTCTTGCAAATAAGATATGCAAAGATCTCGGAATTGATCCGGCCAAGTAATCATTGATTCAAACCCCTTCACAGCTTATCACGACAGCATAATTCTAAAAATACGTAAATCACCCTGCCCTTCCAAATCATTTTACACACATTGAAATGATCAAATTTAATCCGCAATGGCCATGGTGATGCCGGGTTTCGCGCAAGGAAGCTCTATCCGACCTACGCGCTGTCGGTAAAAACGAAAGTCCGCTTTGGCGGGATGGGAATGCCGTTGGATGATTTGGGCCGTAGTCGAACCACGGCCCCGCAGGAGCCTCAGAAGAAAGTCGGCCGGAATGAGCCCTGCCCCTGCGGGAGCGGGAAAAAATTCAAGAAGTGTTGTGGAAGTTAACGGGGGCGATATGGACAAGAACCAATCGGGGAAAGTCTTTCTCCTTGAAATGAGCCCCGACTTGCGTTATTGAAGACGGAATTGCAACGAAAAAGACTTGAACCTATTGCCCAAAAATCCCTTTTCCTGTATAGTCGTTTACGAAAGGGGCTTGCGGAGCAGTCCGGAATCGCCGCTTTTGACTCGAACCTCTTCCGCGATACAAGACACGCCCCCCGCACAACGCTCATTGCAATCATAAAACAGCAGTATGGATCATTTGGAATCCCATAGACGTGTGGCGCGCAGCGGCTTAGTCCAACCAGCTTCCTTCTGAAAAAGGTTTAGAAGGAAGCCTTAACATTAGACTATTCGAGGCTCATCAAATCGAGGAGGGAGTGTCATGGCAATTACCGCAAAAATCGACGGCAACAAGCTGGTCATCACCGCTGACTTGGAAACACCGACCCCGAGCGCTTCGGGAAAAACGTTAGTCGTTGCCAGCACGAGGGGGAACAAGGAAACCGATGTCGTCATAGACGGGAAGCCGGTGATCATCGGCCTCAATGCTTATATCAAGAAGTAGGCATCAGGCTATTTGGAGTCATCAGGAATGGATTCCGTGGACGAAACCCGTCAGGAAGAGCCGGCCGTGTTCCAGTTTGACCTCTTTGGGCAGGATCGGATAAAGCTCGGGGATGGATACGCCTCCCTTGCGAAACTTGACCTGGATAAGGCCGCCTCGATCTTCGGCGACCTTATCAGGGATAATCCGCAATTCGCCGATGCGGCTGACGGAAAGACCATGGCCCTCGAATGGGGCGATGCCTTGTGGGGCATTGAGTCGCTCAATGACGAAGCCGCGGCCCTGTCTTTGTGGGAGAAAATCGGGTCTTTTTCCTTTGGTCAATGGGGCGACGGACTTCGAAAAGCGCTTGTGAAAAGAGTGATCGACCTGATCGGGGATAACGAGGACTTTTTCATCCCGCCTGATTTGTGTTTGGGGTTTCTTCATATTGATGTGATGCAGTATAAACAGGCGGAAGATTCGCTCAGAAAACTTCTGGAAAAGCATCCGGACAATGCCCGGCTCCTCTGTCTTCTCGGCAACGCCCTTGTGCCGCAGCGGAGACGTCCCGAAGCCCGGGTTTTTTATGCGAAAGCATTTCTTCGCTCACCCCGCGAGGCGAGCGAGGCAGGTCCGAACGACGACGAATTGGCGGTGATCATCAGGAGGGATGGTCCGTATATGACGCCGGTATACGGATTGCTGGAGGATGTTCTGCCGCTTGTGGACGCCGCGGCGATTGTTGCTGTCGATCAGGACCATGCCCGGACGCTCGAAATTTACCGCGCCCTAAGCCGCGCGGACGCGGCGCGCGGAAAGCGTGATCACCGGAAGATGGTGGAAGAGAGAAAAGTATTAAAAGAGCTTTCGCCAGACGTTTTTGAAGCTTATATCACCCGGCTCATATGAGATCGGCGCTCGCATCAACCCATGGCAAAATACAACCGTTGGATTTATGGGAAATAGTATGAAAGACGTGTTCAACGAATACCTGAAGAGTACGGAAGAAATGAGGGCAATACTCGCGTCGCGGTCGCCGGAAGAGGCGGCCTACGATAAGGAAGTCGTCGGCGGTCTGAAAAAAGGCTGGTCGGTCACGAAGGCCCTCAAGCGCGCAGCTTTGAAGCATCCCGACGAGGCGCTTCAATGGGATGACGATTCGATTCCCGGCATCAGGGGGAATTTTGAGTGGCTGATGGAGCATGAGGAAATCATGGCGAAGGCCAAAGCCATGGGATTCAAGGAAGACAGGGGACGCATCGAAGCGCTGCGCCGGTTCGGAGGCGTGACCGATCCTGATCCGTCGCAAGCAGGGGGCGCCCATGGGGCGTCTTTCAGCGCCGTGAATCGGATCCTTGAAAAAGAAATGGCGGGGGACCCTCGCTTGTCCGAAGAGCTCGCGGCAAAGGGAAAAGGGGTCCTGGCGTTCGGGAGACAGATGACCGATGAGCAATTGCTTGAAAAGCTCCGCTCCCTTGGCGTGGACCTCGACCGGACCTCGTTCGGCGATTTGCGCAGGGGCGTACTTTCGGCCGCGGACATGGCGGAGCAGCTTGTCCGGAAATATGACCTGCGGTTCAAGGGCTTTGAAGAGGACTGGTTGTGGGTCTGTCTCGCGGTGCTATGGGAACGGTGGTATCCCGAGGCCCCGAGTCTTGAAATGATCGACGATGCGATGCAGGATGGCTATGAGCGGGCTGAAAAGCAATCCGCCGCCGAAGCCGGCGACCTGTGGCTCGGAGTCTGGAAAAACATTCTTGCCATCATGGACGCCCAGGGAATGAAGCTCCTGGACGATTTTGACGAGAAGTTCAGCGGAACACAATCGGTCGGCAACTGGGTGCAGGACGTGGAAATGGAACTCCACAACGCCGGCATCGACAATCCCTCGTATTGCGGCGAGAAAATCCGTTTTTGCGAGGAGGTCATTCAGCGGACTTCCGAGCAGGATGAGCTGACCATCGAGAACATGAGGAGATCCATCGGCGACGCCTATGCGCAGATGGGCGACATGCGGAAGGCGGATGATCTCTTTCAGGAGAGGTTGACGGTTGATCCTCAATGGGGCTGGGGCTGGATCGGATGGTCGGACTGCTATGGGTTTTGGAAAAGGAAGCACTACGACCTTGGCCGGGCCGAGGAGATATTGAAGCAGGGTCTCGCGGTTTCCGGCGTACGGGATAAGTCCGATATGCTTGAACGGCTGATGAACATGTATGCGGATATGGGACGGAAGGACGATGCTGACCGGCTTCAAGAGGAACTGTCCAGCGTGGCTGATGCGCTGCCGGAAGGCGAGAGCAGGGAAACGACGGAAGTGCTTGTCCGTGACAATGTTCTGTCGGTAAGAACGAAAGTCCGCTTTGGCGGGATGGGAATGCCGTTGGATGATTTGGGCCGCAGTCGAACCACGGCCCCGCGGGAGCCTCAGAAGAAAGTCGGCCGGAATGAGCCCTGCCCCTGCGGGAGCGGGAAA
>CAYPOT010000123.1:7537-8946 GCA_964412455.1 uncultured Nitrospiraceae bacterium
AGTCCGGAATCGCCGCTTTTGACTCGAACCTCTTCCGCGATACAAGACACGCCCCTCGTACAACGCTCATTGCAATCATAAAACAGCAGGATGGATCATTTGAAATCCCATAGCCGTGTCGCGTGTAACGGCTTAGTCCAACCAGCTTCTTTCTGTAAAGATGCGCTCAGAAAGAAGCCTAAACATTATGATGGGGCTATGAAGAAAGAATCCAAGACAATCCACGAAGCCTTCTCACGGTTCTTCGAGAACCCGACCAGAGAAACGCTTCGCGCCCTCCTGAAAGAGCATGTAGGAGAGTTGTGAAACTGCGACTTTAAGGAAAGCTGGCCAGACCATTCCGGCCTTGCCCGACATGTATTAGGACTCGGCAATAGTGGAGGCGGCTGCATAGTCGTTGGAGTAAAGGAGAACGCCGACAAGACCACAGAACCTATCGGTCTTGCGTCAATAACGGATAAGGTTGACATCACAAACGGCTTAAAGAACTACGTCCCGTCGTCTCTCCTATCTCTGGTCGAAATCGCAGACTTTCATTTTGAGGCATCGGAGTATCCTAAACTCGTCGGGAAAATCTTCCAAGTGATTTTTGTTCACTTTGATCCAAACGAGATTCCGTTCGTGACAACCAAAGCAGGTTCTGGCATCCGAGCGGCAGCCATTTATGTCCGTCGCGAGGGCGGAACCGAAGAAGCAAGTTACGATGAACTTCAACGTATGTTGTCTGATCGGATTGGAGCCGCAGGCATTAGCCAACAAGCCAGGGATGTGAAAGAGCATTTCGAGGAGCTCAAGATTCTGTACAGCCAGATACCACGCACGCTGAGCGGCACGCTGCCGATTTTCCAGTCACTAACGACACAGTGGGCCGACTTATTCGGCAAGGCGACGCCCAATCCTGATTACCCGAGCGAAGACTACCAAGCTTTCGTTCGTCGGATATTGGATGCAAAGAAAAAGCTGATTGAAAGTCTTATCGGTGTTTCAAAGCGAGTCTAACGAGCGTTTGCAGCCGATATCCCAGCCGCCGCTTCGCGGCGCCAGGACCACGGCTGAAGCTTGGGAACCAATAGGGTAAAGTCTTTCTCCTTGAAATGAGCCCCGTCTTGCGTTGTTGAAGATGGAAATGCAACGAAAAAGACTTGACCTTGATACGGAAATAAAGAGAATATGGTTTCTACTTTTTAAATTATGCAAAACTTATTTATTCAAATCACAAATTTTTACAATCACCCGCTATTTATTATAGTCGGTGGTCTAACTGTTACTTTTGGGGTTCTTGGATTTTTCTATAAAGTGATTTGTTGGACATTTGGAATTACGCCAATAGTTTTTAGATTAGGAATTGCTTTGTGGAAAAGAAAAATTGCGATCTTTGGATCGACAGAGGTTTTTGAAAGTATTAAAGC
>CAYPOT010000124.1:0-8909 GCA_964412455.1 uncultured Nitrospiraceae bacterium
CGTCAAATGTCTTTCGGGTAACGGTAATGCAAAAAGACCGCATAACGTAACCGCTGGACGAAACGGGCTTCGTCACCGTTGCCGTAACCTTATTAATTCCTATCCAAAACGGCAACGTCTTATGGTTACGATGCCCGTATCGTCAAATGTCTTTCGGGCAACGGTAATACAAAAAGACCGGACAACGTAACCGCTGGACGAAACGGGCGTCGTCACCGTTACCGTCTCCTTTTGGTTCCGGCTTGTCCAGGTTAGGTGTTTTCCCTGTCCGTGCCGCTCCTCTGTCGCCAGACTTGCCCTGACGACAGGGGACGGTCCTGACAGTCCGTTTCAGGCAGGACCGGCTGTGCCGGTCCTGGTTTTTTTTTGTTCGGCTCAGCCTTGCATTCACTGCTCAGGCATGATAAATTCCTGCAACATGATGCATCTTGCATTTCTCATGAGATCGCTTTTCCGGAGACTGTTCCTCATCGCCCTGGTCTCTCTGTGTGTCCCGGCCGTTCCCTCCTTCGGCGAGGAACCGGTCCAGGCGCCCGCCCTGCCGGCCTCCCCTGGTGAACCCGCCGCCCCCGAATGGTTCAAGGTGGAATTCGAACCTGATGCCTACTACACCAGCCTCGGCCTGTATCTCGCCCTGACAAAGAGCCCCATCCCGCATGTCGGCAACCAGTCCGAGAAGGACCTCTACCTGACACTGTTGTCCCGCGCTTATGCCCCGCGATTCCTGGTGATCGAAGGCAGCGTCAATCCCCTGCCCTATCTTGGCACCTACATCAAGGACCGCCACACGGAGTTTTACGATGATGCCCGGGTGACCGGCAGTTTCAACTGGATAAAGGCCGTGACCGCGGGATTCGAGGAGCCTTACGCCTACTCGGTCTTTCTCGGCAACGTCGTGGACTTCTCGCTCCCGGAAGATCCCAAAAGCAGTGGATTGGGCTACAGCGGCCTGCTCTACAGCGCGGGCACCTATCATATCAAAAGCAATGAACTGATCCGGGACGACTGGTGGGAGGTGGAATGGAAAGTGAAAGGCGACCGCAGAACGCAGGACCGAAAGATGAGCTGGAGCTTCCGGGTGGGCGCCAAGGTCCACGAGAATCCCGGGATCACCGACATCTACTACCTGTCTTTTAGAAGAAGTCGGCTTGACTTCAAGATCGAGAAAAGCTCGGTGTTCAACAACAGCGGGTTCGAATATACGGTGGACATGGAGCGCGGCACCTTCACTCCCATCCGGCACTATTTCTTCGTAGAAAAGAAGTGGCCCCTCGCGGGGAAAAAGATGGCCTTTGCGCTCGCCACCGGTTTCGTATGGGAATCGTCGGATAAATACACGGGCGCTCTCGCCGCCAACCGGCCTTCAAGCAGCACCCAGATCATACTCCGGCCGAACATCGAGTTCTGAGGATCGGCGGCGGAACTTCCCGTGCCCGGGCTGTGAACGGCGGTGCAGAAAAAAGAGAAGGGTCTTGGACCGGCTCGCGGCAGGAAGTGTCAATAAACAGAACAAAGGCCGATCTCGTCGTGAGATCGGCCTTTGTGCGCTTCTGCGATTGAAGCTCCCTGCAGCAAGCTGCGGGGAACGCACTCGCTCCTGGATTCAATAAGGCTGCGGATCAGAACGCGACGCCGAGCGTGACGCCGAGCGTCAGGAACGAGTCGGAAATGAGATGCAGCCTGCCGTTGACGCCGAGCTTGACGTTCTTGGCAAGGGCAAAGTCGATACCGCCCCCGCCGGCAAGGCCAAGATCGATCTCGGTGGCGCTGGCCTTCCCCAGACCCGGCACGGCCGCCTCGGCTTTCCCGTAGCCCAGCTCGAGCCCGCCTTCCACATAGGGGGTGATGTTGCTCCTGCCGCCGGGCTGGAAGGTCAACCGCGGTCCGCCGAAGAACATCAGACGTTTGTAGGACACGTCAATGCCATAGAAGCTGCCCTCCCAGTTAAAGTAGGTCATGTCCGCCCTGATCCCGAGCTTCATATCCTTCGACGAGGTATTCATCCGGCCTGCCATGTCGATGAGGGCGCCAACACCGATCCCGACCGTGGAATCATACCCTCCCACAGGCTCGGTGGCGAACACCAACGAACCGTCGATGGTGGCGCCTCCCGCGGCAGCGAACACCGGCCCGGCCATGAGTACCGCGGCAAGAGCCAGAACTGCAAAGATCAAAACCTTCTTCATGCGTTATTCCTCCCTATGGACAAGATGATGCTGATCAGCGGAATGATATCCGGGACCATTGAGTTGCAATAGTAGTGAATTGTTCACAGAGAGTCAAGCGGTTTGAGGGCAGGCAGGATGAATTCAGCGAGCGATGGGCAACTTGCGCAATTTGCTGTTCTTTTATGCAACCCGTTTGGATTTTGCTCCGGCCCTTAACGCCCTTGGCCTGGCTCCGATGTCGCATCAGCGGCCGGTCTGGTCACCGTCGGCTCCGAAACAATGATCTCGTCCTTCCCGATCGCAGCAAGCGGGACCGTTACGATCTCATAAGCCGGGTTCGGCACGCCAAGTGAACTCAGGAAGAACCTGGCCTGCTCCTCATTCCCGTCGCATGACATCGCGTGTATTTCAGTCCCTTCCTTCATCAGCAGGACGCGCTCAAGGTCATCTCCGGAGGACATGCTGTACGTCGCCGCGGACGCCACGAGGCTGTCCTGCAGCGATTTATCGATGGTCGTTCGTATCCTGAGGCCCTGGCGATACAATCCCTGCTCGCCGACGTAGGCCAACAGCACCTCCTCCAGCGCCTTCAGGTGGCAGGGACGTCCGATTCCATTGGCGAGCATCGCGAGGTCGAACCTGCGCGACGACGCGTCCCGGAGCGTTACGGGCGCATCCATGGCCTCGCCGTATTCGTCCGAGGTCATGAACTTCGCCTGGAACAGGTTGAACAGCACCTGCTCCTGCCGCTGGCGGGCCTTGTCCATCCGCTTGTACGGATCGTAGTAGCGAGGGTTCGGCAGCATTCCCGCCAGGAGCGCGGCCTCGGCCCTGGTGAGTTCTGTCGCGTGCTTGTCGAAATAATACCGTCCCGCCGCTTCAATGCCGTAGATGTTCTCGCCCCATTCCACTTCATTCAGGTAGATCTCCAGGATCTGGCGCTTGGTCAGCACTTCCTCGGCGCGCCTCGCCAGCACGAACTCGCGCAGTTTTCGCGTCAACGTCTTCTCTTTCGACAGCAGGACGTTCTTTATCATCTGCTGGGTGATGGTGCTGCCGCCCCGGGCGAACCGCTTCTTCTGGACGTCGTGCCGCAAGGCCGACCACACGGCCTTGTAGTTGATCCCCTGGTGGCCGAAAAAGGTATCGTCCTCGGCGGTCACGACCGCCTGGATAACGATGTCCGGGACCGACGCGATGGGCGCCCAGATGCGGAACTTGCGGTCGTAGTAGTGGGCGAGGAGCGCGCCGTTGCGGTCCAGGACCTCGGATGCCGCAGCAGGCCGGTAGCGTTTCAGGGCGGTTACATCAGGAAGGTCGGAGAGGGTCCGGACGACCCAGAGAGCAAGGAAGAGAACGGCAAGCACAAAGGCACCGAGGGCCGCGAGAAGGGTCTTCTTCATGGCTCGGAGTTACTTCTTCCCGTCCTTGGCATCCTTGTGCGGCTCATCCCGTCTACAGACGGGACCGGAGTCGATGCCTCAGCCACCGCCGCCGCGCCGGAGCGCGCCGATGACGAGCATGAAAGCGATGCCAATGAGAATATTGATGAACTGATTGTCGGACATAGTGATTCTCCCGGATGACAGACTTCAGACTTTCAGACGACAGACTAATGCGAGGAAGTAAAGATCTGTCTGCTGTCTACTTCCTATTTCCCGCCCACCATGGCCTGAATGATCTCTTGGGCCGCGGGACTTGTCCAGTCCGCGGCGCCGATGATCTTTCGGCGGACGATCCCTTCCCGGTCGACGAGATAGGTCTCGGGGAACTTAAAGGTCCCGTACGCTCTTGCCACGGACTGGTCGGGATTCAACAGCACCGGAAGCGCGAACTCGTTCTTCCGCATGAACTGTGCGACGTCGCTTGCGCCGCCTTCGTCGACGCTTATGGTGAGGACCTCGAGGTCCTTGCCGGCATACGCGTGGTACAGGCGTTCCAGCGCGGGAAGTTCCTCGACGCAGGGCGGGCACCAGGTGGCCCAGAAATGCACCATGACCACCTTGCCCCGGTAGGACGACAGGCTGACCGCCTTCCCATCCAGAGAAGGAAGGGTGAACTCCGGGGCCTGGTCGCCTTCACGGATCAACTTCACCCGCTTGCCGCTGTTCTGTCCAAAGAAGAGCAGGAGGCCGATGACAGCCAGAACAGCTATGGTCCCGATCAGTGTTGCTTTTTTCATTCCTAGTATCCATCCGCCGCGCACGCTTCGCGCCGCGTGCCGGACGCTCCGTGATTCTGATGCGGGGTGCATTATAACCCGTCGTGTCCGCGCGGGCAAGCAAAAATGTGGTATAAAAAGACCGGTGGCTCTGATATAATGACATTCTATGATCCGCGAGATAAAACTGCTGGGCAAGGCCAACGACAAGGTCGATTATACCGTCACCATCATGGGTGCCGACCTCAGCAACCGCTATTACTACGAGTCGATCCCCGAAGGAGACCGCTTCTTCTCCGGCGGCAGCGAGTTCATCATCACCAGGAGCGGCGTCCGCTACATGGGCACCGGCGGCCAGGTCTGCCAGTACATGTTCGGCGTGGACCTGCCGCTCAAGGACCTCCTTCGCAAGGACGTCTCGAACCGCCTGGTCATGTTCGGGGCCTACTACGACAAGGAGGACAGCATCAGCTTCACCAACACCACGGAGGGAGAAGAGTCCTTCGACCGCATCTTCCTCACCGGCAACGCCGTCTCCAACTACTTTTTCTTCACGGACATGACCCGGAAGAACGAGGTCAGGGAGACACAGCGGGAGATCCTCCGGAAGCTCGGCAAGCAGGTGAAGCGGAGCCAGGCCGTGGGCGCCCGGGATGACTCCCGTTTCTGCAGCGAGCTCTATGACGCCCTGGAGGACCCGAAGGCCTTTGTGTTCCTGTTCCGGTTCGTCAACCTGCACAACGAGGAATATTTCGCCTCGTTCAACAAGGTCTACGCCGAGCAGAAACAGATCCCTCCCCATGACATGGATATTCTGAACGCCCTGTCCGACCTCCATGAGATCCCTCCCTACCAGCAGGAGCGCATGAAGATCGACGGCATGTACAAGCTGACCGAGAACAAGAAGGTCGTCGACGAATACAAGGACATCCTGATCGCCGTTTCGGAAACGGGGGAGGTCAACCCGTCGGAACTGGCGAAACTGTCACGGCTCCGCACCCTGAGCCTGCGCCTCAATATTCCCAACAACCTCTTCGACACCCTTGACGAATTGCTCCTGAAGGACATGCAGATCATCGAAGTGGAGGAGCCGGACTACATCCGGGAGACCCGGGCCATTTGCGAAGGGTTCTTTCTCAAGACCGGAGAGCTCAGGAGCCACGTCGGTCCCGAGGACCTCGTCAAGCTCCTGAAAGCGAAGCAGCGTTCCATGACGAACCGCGACCCGGCCTTTGAGAGCCTTCTCCTGGATACCGTCCGCGCCGGCGACGAACACGCCCGGGACACCAACGATCTGAGCATCATGGAGGGCATGAGCTATGTCCTCACCTTCTTCGACCGGTATGACAGCACCGCGACCGTGATCAACAATCTTGCCTTTATGGAACGATCGTCCCTCGGCGAGGACAACATCCGGAGCCTCGCCGGCAACATGGCCGTCTTCGACAAGGTGAAACCGGGGTTCTTCAGCGAGCTGTTCATCACGGAATTGAAGGTGAACCGCTATCTGACGCGGTATGGCAGGAAGAAGGTCGAAAATCTGTATCAGGGACTGGAGAAGATCCGATCCGGCGACAGCACCTACCGCGAGGTGGCGTCAGCGCTCAATACCGTCAATGCCGAAGAGCGGACCTCCATGGCGATCCACCATTACATCAAGGAACGCTTCAAGAGCATCTATGCCGAGTTGAACTCCAAGGAGGACCAGGAGATCTTCATCCAGGACCTGAACCGGGAGATCCAGGCCAAAGGGCTCATCAAGGTCCCCATCCCGCACCACATCTATGAGGACATCATCCTCGACATCAGGAAGGAGTCGTTCTATCTCAACAACCTCCTTCCGCACATCATCGTGTCCCGGGACAACCGCGTCCGGGAGGACTTCCTCACGAACAGCGGCCTTGACCGCTTCTACGTGGAGGAACTGGAACGCGATTACTTCGACATGAACCAGATCGATACGGACATCCTTGAGGAGCTCAGAAAATAACCATGTTCAGAGCGCGGATCATCGACCGGTATATCATGCGGGAGCTCCTGGCGCCGTTTTTCCTGAGCATCGCCGTCCTCACGCTCGCCCTTTTTCTTCAAAAAATGTTCCGGCTGACGGAGTTGGTGCTGTCCAAGGGGTCCTCGCTGGCCGCGACGGGCAAGCTCCTTCTCTACATCATGCCCGGATTCCTTGCAATGACCATCCCCATGTCGCTTCTCGTCGCTGCGCTCACGGCATTCACCCGTCTCTCGTCCGACTCGGAAGTGACCGCCATGAAGGCCTCCCGGATCAGCCTCTACGCCATGGTTAAACCGGTCATGCAGTTCGCCTTCGTCCTGTTCATCGTCACCTCCGTGATCGCGCACTTCCTGGCGCCCCATGCGACGTACGCCTTCAAGGCGCACTTCTTTAACATGGTGAAATCACGCGCCATGATAGGCCTGGACCAGGGCGTGTTCAGCAGCACCTTCGACGGCATGGTCATCTACGTCGACAAGATGAGCTCATTGGACGACATAAGCGGGATATTCATTTCCGACGAACGCTCGGCCAGCGAGCCCTACATCATCCTGGCAAAGCAGGGCAGGCTCATCACCAACCCCGATAATTTCAAGGTCACCCTCGTCATGGAGCAGGGCACGATCCATGTGCAGCCCAATACCGAAGGCGTTTACTCACTCATGTCCTTTGACGCGGGAAGGCTCTTCCTCGATATCGACGAGGCAAGCTACAGAAGAAGCGACGCCGCAGGGCGCAATATCGATGAGCTGGACAGCCTCGCGCTCTACCGGGACTGGCGGGCGGCGCGCGCCGAAAATAAACCCACGAAAGCCATGGAGATCGAGTTCCATAAACGCATGTCCGTCTCCTACGCCTGCCTCGTCTTTGGTCTCATCGGCGCGCCCCTTGGCATCCGCAAGGGCCGGACCGGCAAGTCGGCGGGGATCGCCATCTCCATCGGCGTCATTCTTGTTTACTATCTCGTCCTCGGGACTGCTGCGCGGTTGGCCGAAAGCGGGGCCCTGTCGCCGCTCGCCGCCACCTGGGTCCCGAACGGGCTGATCACCCTGGCAGCCATCGCACTGCTTATCAAGAAAGGGAGCGAGATCTACCTCGGGATCGGCCCCCGCGTCAGCGCCCTCGCGCACGCACTGACGTCCCTGTTCAAAAAGGGGCGAAAAACGCCGTAACGTGACCGCCGAGGACGGTCCCGGCGGCACGCATGTTCAACGTCCTGTTCTTTGGCACAAGACAACTTTACTCTTTAGCTTCACACGGTATAGGATCGAATGAAACTTCTCGGCCGCTACATATTCATCGAGTTCATCAGGACCTCGATCACCATCCTCTCGGGGATACTGGTCCTGTTCCTGTGCGTGACCTTCCTGAGGGAGGCCGATGATTTTATCAAGCAGAATGCCGGCATCATTCAGATCGCGAAGTATTATCTCTACAGCATGCCGGGCATGGCGGGCCAGGCCCTGCCGTTCGCGGCCCTTATCGGGACCCTGCTCTCCCTCGGCAATCTTTCCCGCCACCAGGAGATAACCGCCATGCGCGCCGGCGGCGTAAGCCTCATTAGCATCATCGCGCCGGTCCTGCTCGGCGGCGTTCTCATCTCCTGCCTCGGGTTCCTGAACAACGAAGTAATCATGCCGGCCTATGCCGCCCGCGCAGCCCACATCAAGAACGTGGAGGTGGGGAAAAAGCAGCAGCGCGTCATCTTCCAGCAGCGACGCCTCTGGCTCCGGGGCCCGGACAACAGCATCGCGAACATCGATCTCGTGACACCGGAGCGCACGGAGATGATCGGCGTCAACATCTACAAGCTGAACCCCGATTTCAGCATTCGTGAGCGGATCAAGGCAGGACGTCTCGTCTGGGAGGACACGGCGTGGAAGCTCCGGGACAGCCAGAAGTTCACCACGAAGGGCGAAATCGTCATCGTGACGTCGGCGAACGGCGAGATCTACAACATCGTGGAAAAACCGGAGGACATGGGCATGATCGTCAAGAGCTCAGGCGAAATGAGTTTCAATGAGCTCAGGGACTATGTACGGCGGCTAAAGTCGAGCGGCTATAAGGCGGTCAAGTACGAGGTGAATCTGCATGAGAAGGTCGCCTATCCTTTTGCGAGCCTGCTCATGGTCCTGATCGCCACTCCCTTTTCTCTCCAGCAGGTCCGGAGCGGCGGAGCGGCGCGCGGCATCGCCCTGGCCTTGCTGATCACTGCCATCTACTGGGCCCTCTCCAGCGGAGGCAGGGCACTCGGTCTCTCGGGCACCATGCCCCCGCTGCAGGCGGCATGGCTCGCCAACGTTGTCTTCGCTATCATCGCGATGATCACCATCTACCGGATGCAGCGCCAGGTATAGACAGTTATAAATTTACTATAACGTCTTGCGGTTACGAAGCCCGTATCGTCAAATGTCTTTCGGGTAACGGTAATGAAAAAGACCGAATGACGCAACCGCTGGACGAAATGGGCGGCGTCACCGTTACCGGAACCTTTTGGTTCCCGGCCAAAATGGTAACGTCTTATGGTTACGATGCCCGTATCGTCAAATGTCTTTCGGGTAACGGTAAT
>CAYPOT010000125.1:0-8555 GCA_964412455.1 uncultured Nitrospiraceae bacterium
GCTTGTCGAAGGGTGAACGGAGTTTGGGCAACAGCTCGTAAAGACCGCTGTTCTCATAATTCAATAATTTTGTGTCATGCATGTTGATGTTGTTTGGTCGTCCTCTGCGTCCTCTGCGGTAAATAAGAATCGGCTGATGGAGGTTTTGTGGATCGTCTAGAGCGGTTCGGCAGCGCTGCAAGGGTCATCCAGATCGGTTTCTGGGTGAACGCGGGGCTCATGACCATGAAGCTGCTTGCCGGCCATTTCGGCAGGTCCGAGGCGGTCTTTGCCGACGGCATGGAGAGCGCCGCGGACTTCATCGCGATCCTTGCGAGCATGATCGCCCTGCGCATCGGCAGCCGGCCCTATGATGAGGCGCACCCCTACGGCCACGGCAAGGCCGAGAGCCTCGCGGCGATCATCGTGGCGCTGGTCATCTTCGGGACCGGCGGATGGATCCTCTTCAGGGCAGTGCATTCCATTCTGGACGGGGCCTATGAGGTGCCGGGGGCCGTGGCGGTCGCGGCGGCATTTCTTACGATCATCATCAAGGAGTCCCTCTACCGGTATTCCATCGTCATAGGAAAAAAGCTCGGCAGCCCCGCCATCCTCGCCGCCGCGAAGGACCACCGCAAGGACGCCATTACCTCCGTCGGCACGCTGATCGGCGTGACCGGAGCGTTCTTCGGCCTGGCGATCATGGACCCCATCGCCGCGGGACTCACGTCCATCCTGATCTTCCACATCGGCTACGAGACCTTCATGGGGGCCGCACATGAACTGATGGACGGCAGGCCGGCCGATGAATGCGTCGATGATATCGTGAAACTGGCCGAGAAGGTGGAGGGCGTGGAGCACGTCCACGAGATTCGCTGCCGCCGGTCGGGTCAGTACCTCATCATTGACATGAAACTCGACATGGACCCGGAGATGACCGTCCGGCGGTCGCACACCATAGCCACTGAGGTCAAAAAGCTCATCTTCGAGGGCTTCCCGAACATCGGGGATGTCATGATCCACGTCAATCCTCACGAAGAAGAGCACGAGGACATGATACGGCTATAAGGACAGAGCGCGTCTTGTCCCTTTGCGTGATGCAGGGCAGGAGAAGGAAGCGCGGGCGGTGATGAGGGGGTTGGAGGCAAAATAACTCATCAACGCAAGTCTGATATTCCTAATAAAGGTGTCCCTTGGGTATTGACATAGGTATTACCTGATGGTATACTTTTCGCATGAAAACAGCGATATCCGTTCCTGACGAAATGTTTAAAGAGATCGAGAAGGTCGCGAAGGAGCGCCGCTCATCACGGAGCGAGGTATTCGTCACAGCTGTCAGGGAATACCTGGAAAAGAGAAAGTCCGGGAAGCTGCTTGAGGCGATCAACGAAGCGTCCGCGGCCGCAGAGACCGCCGAAGAGTACCGGGTCAGGCAGAAGAGCAAGAAACGCTATGGCAGGACCGTCCTTAAGGAGCGTTCGTGATCAGGCAGGGCGATATCTACTGGATCGACCTGGGCGAGCCCGCTGGGTCCGAGCCGGGATACCGTCATCCCCATGTGGTCGTCCAGAACAATGTGTTCAACAAGAGCAGGATCGGCACCGTCGTGGTCTGCGCGCTGACATCCAACCTTAAACGCGCCGAAGTGCCCGGCAACGTTCTGCTGAAAAAAGGCGAGGCGAATCTGAAAAAGGACAGCGTGGTGAATATTTCCCAGGTTGTTACCGTGGACAGGACCGACTGCGCCGAGAAGATAGGCAGCCTGACTTCGGCGCGCGTCCGGCAGATCGTGGACGGGCTTCTGCTCCTCGTCGAACCGCGTGACGTGTAGCCACGCGATTTTCCTCCAACCCATCCGTCATCGCATGATCGCCGAAGAAGAGCAAGAGGACATGATATGGTTGTGAAGCAGATAATTGCGTTATATTGCGCAAATGGCAGATTGAACAGCATACCCCGATAATACCCTTTGCAGTCTAATCGGCATCCCCTATCAATACCCTTCTTTTTTTCTTGATACCTGAATCTTGCACGAAAACGTAGTTTTCCCGCCTCGTCGGCGTCCTTCTGATACTTCGCCCTTCGCTCGCCTCGCATCACCGCTCTTCGCAGCCCGTCAATCGTTTTTTACTGCGGGAAGACCGAAAAGACCATTCTCTCATGCGTATCGGTCCGCCTTGTGCAAGAAATTTCTTGCACCGTTCTATCACGAAGAGTTTTCAATGGGTTGCGCCCTGAAAACTTCCATGTGCCGGCATTGCCACAGGCTGCCGTCAAGCCAGGGGCGCGCCTGCTTGCGTATCCCATCAAGATGCTCCATGAAGCTGAAGAGTCCGGCCGCCCGGCTGTCGTGCTCGGAGTATTTCACTTTCGTCGTGTTCCCCGTCGTGACCAGCTTCGCCGCGATCAATAGTAACTTGAGCCTGGCGATTCGGATCGTGTTGTCCTGTATGCCGGAGAGGCCGGTCGCCGTCGCTTTCTCCTGCGCTCTTTTTAGCTTCTCGCTATGCTCCGCGAGCATCTTGAAGGACCGCCAAATGTTGTAGGCCAAAAGAACAATCTGAAAATATGCGTAGTTGTTCATAAACCGGCGCGTGGGTATCGCGGACAGCCCTTCCCGCTTCACCTCGCCGATCTGGTTTTCGCAATCCGCGCGTTTGTCATAGTCACTGATCGCCTGATGCGGCCTGCCCGGATGATTGGTAGCGAATTCGCGGTGCACATATCCGCCGTCTTCCAAAAGCTCAAGCTGCGTGTTTCTTTTGGCTGTTTTCTTTCCCGGAATGCGCATGGAGACAAAACGGCGTTTTCCCGGCCATCCCGTGGGCTTGTACCAGCACTCGTTGTATTCCATGCTGTCATTTTTGTGCGCCTTGTACCACGTATTGGGATCAAAAGGCGGCTTGCATGCCTTGTTGCCGAAGATGTACACATGCCCTTCGTCTTCAGCGGCCTTTACCGCATCCCAACTGATGAACTCGCCGTCTCCCCGAAGAATCACCTTCTGAACGCAGGCGGGAAGATATTTCTTGATGCTCTTGATCACCTCCGCGACCTCTTTCCCGGATATGGTCGCTCCCTTCCGAAGCTTTCCTACAAGGTACTCCCGCGTCTCCTCGATGAAACCCATAACTGGCCGGAATCCCTTTTTGCCCCGGTGCTTCGTATTGTGTCCCTTGCGGCCTCCCTCTTGATCGCCGAACAGTGTCTCGACCGTCGTGTCAAGGTTGACGTGGATCGTAGGGTATGAAATGCCACACAACTGCCAGACCCGCTCCCGAAGCGCCGCCATGACCAAGAGCAGCGACTTTCCCTGATTGATGCCCAGGGACGCGACGTATCGCCAGTACGTCGTCACATGCGGCAACCGGGATACGCCGAACAGAGCGCACACCAAGGGGTCCGTCTGTATGTACTGAAAATGCCACAGCCGCGTGAATCCGATGAAGAGCAGCACGAGAATACCGTACACCGCCCGATAATGCCCCTGGTCCGGTGTGCGGCCGGGAGGCAGGTAGAATTCCGCGAAGACCTCTCGGAACTTCACCGCGTCCATGAATTTTTCCAGCGCCAGCAATCCGCCGAAGGGGGAGAGCCGCTCGCTGCAATACTCGTAGCGCGTATTCGGGCTGATTTTAGCGGGTTCCTCGCGGCCTTCATTTTGGCCTTGATCCATGCCCCTTTTCGCGCTATGCTTCTTTCGTCGTTTAACCATATGGGTTACCTCCTGATAGGATGGGTTGTCCGAGAAATAACCGCATTATATCAGTGTAACCCGTATGGTTTTATCGTTCTATGGTCATCGCAATGCAGGATTCAGGTATAAACCGTATTCGCCACTACACATCCAAATAAATCGCGTCGAAACCGTTGACTTCACCTAAAATCAGGCATATATTCGTCAATCATACTAAAGGTGATTTGGCATGTTCATTGCTAAACTGGTAAACAACGGAAATTTGTGTTTTACTATGGGGTCTGGTTTTTAGGTCTTTACTATCCCCCATAGCCAATAACTTGTTGAACTGTTCTATGGCTGGAATCGTCTGCTTGACGTTCGCCATGTAAACATCATCAGTATGAATCAAGATCGAGCAGTTTTTGACCCGGCTCTATAAAATAACATATGACTACTGTCATATGATCTCACTTGCAGGGAGGCTATTATGAGCAAAGCGTTTGTAGTCCTGGGGGTTTTTGCATTGTGTTTCTCGTCCGTTACTTTCGCTGGAGAAGATGGATGGAAAAATCTTAAATGGGGCATGGATAGTAAGAAAGCGAAGAATATATACTGCGGAGCCGAGAATCGGGACAGCGACATCCGTCCTTACTATAATTCTGAATATGCAGTAAATGCAATTTTGAAGAAAAAAGGCGTTAGTGTTGCTTCTGCCTATTCTAGTGTAGTCAATGATTTAAATATTATCTCCTGTGGTGGTGAAAACCCCATTGATCTTCCAATCGTTTATAACGGTCAAGTTATGGGCGTTGTAAAAGATTTATCAAAAATAGGTTTTGAGCACGATAAAGCAGTTCAGGATAATATTATGTCTCAGCTGAAGTCTTCATTTCCTTCTGGCAAGATCACTACTGAGAAATCTTATAATGGTAAGAGATATCCAGCATTTGATTATTCTTCATCCCAAATCACGGTCTTCAATAATGAAGGAAATCTCTTTCTTCTGAGTACTAATGGAGTTCAGGCTCTCATAAAGGACCGTATGGGGTCAGACTTGAATCTGTAGTTATTGACACCCTGCCGGAAGTTTGCTATCATTGTCCATGCCTCGAAAGCCCCGCATAGAATACGCAGGCGCCTTCTATCACGTCATCACCCGCGGCAACCAGAAGCAGAAGATCTTCAAAGATACGCCCGACTACGAGAAGTACCTCCGGATTGTGGCCTCCTATAAGCCACGTCATCATTTCCGTCTCTATGCCTATGTCCTCATGAGCAATCATCTCCATCTGCTGATCGAGATGCAGGACGTACCCCTGTCCAAGACCCTCCAGGGTATCAACCAGAGCTATACTCTGTACTTTAACCGCAAGTACAAAACCGTTGGTCATCTGTTCCAGGGCCGCTACAAGGCCATCCTGTGCGACCGCGAACGGTATCTTCTGGCACTCCTCAAGTACAGCCATCACAACCCGGTAAGGGCAAAGATCACCGAAAACCCTTCCGGCTACCGCTGGAGCAGCGACCGCGTCTATCGGTCCGGTCGCGGAGACGACGGATTTGTTGACATCGAGACGGTGCTCCGCATGTACTCGGAGAACCGGTCCCGGGCACGGCAGAAGTACACGGACTTCAGGACCGTATGGGGTCAGACTTGAATCTGTAGTTATTGACACCCTGCCGGAAGTTTGCTATCATTGTCCATGCCTCGAAAGCCCCGCATAGAATACGCAGGCGCCTTCTATCACGTCATCACCCGCGGCAACCAGAAGCAGAAGATCTTCAAAGATACGCCCGACTACGAGAAGTACCTCCGGATTGTGGCCTCCTATAAGCCACGTCATCATTTCCGTCTCTATGCCTATGTCCTCATGAGCAATCATCTCCATCTGCTGATCGAGATGCAGGACGTACCCCTGTCCAAGACCCTCCAGGGTATCAACCAGAGCTATACTCTGTACTTTAACCGCAAGTACAAAACCGTTGGTCATCTGTTCCAGGGCCGCTACAAGGCCATCCTGTGCGACCGCGAACGGTATCTTCTGGCACTCCTCAAGTACAGCCATCACAACCCGGTAAGGGCAAAGATCACCGAAAACCCTTCCGGCTACCGCTGGAGCAGCGACCGCGTCTATCGGTCCGGTCGCGGAGACGACGGATTTGTTGACATCGAGACGGTGCTCCGCATGTACTCGGAGAACCGGTCCCGGGCACGGCAGAAGTACACGGACTTCATGGATGATGGTATTACGGTCAAGAAACAGGACGTTTACGCTACCATCGACCAGAGGTTGTTGGGAGATGACCGGTTCGTGGACCAGGTCGTTGAAGAGCATGGCAGGCCGGTAAAGAAGGAACGCAGGAAAAGGGAATATACCCTGATCCAGCTCGCCGATGCGGTCACACAAGCAGGGGAGATCGGCCTTGATGACCTGCGGGGGATCGGCAGGCACCGAGAGATTACACAGGGGAGGGTGGCATTCACGGTCCTTGCGAAGGAATACGGTTACCGGGGGATTGAGATAGCGGAGTACCTGAAGAAGGACCCGACAGCGGTAACGCAGTATGCGAGGAAGAAGGCCGAAGTGCTGGAGTACATCGCGTCGGTCGAAAAGGAGTTGGGGAGGAAGGGGAAATAACTACAGATTCAAGTCTGACCCCATACGAGGGGTGAATATTACCGCTTCGGGCGGGCATTTTTTCTGTTGACGGCTTCGGCCCGGTGAGTTAACATATACCCACTGCTTGGCGCTATCCGACCTGGCTGAATCAACCTATTATTTATAGAGACCTGTATTCGCATGGTATTTATTCTATTACTCATGTTCGGCTTCTCCCTTGTCCCTTCCTTCACCTTCGCGTGGGGTCCGTTGACCCACATGTATCTTGGCAACGAGATCTTCTCCTACGGTCCCCTTATCCCCGCCGGGATCTACGCCCTCATCAAGAAATACCGCCAGGATTTTCTCTACGGAAACCTCATGGCCGACAGCATCATCGGCAAGAAGTATCTGCCCGACGATAAAAGCTCGCACAGCTGGGATGTGGCGATCAGGCTTCTGGGCCACGCGGAACAGGACGCCGAAAAGGCCTTCGCCTACGGTTACCTGAGCCACCTGGCCGCCGACACCGTTGCCCACGAGATTCTGACCGAGGACATGAAGAACATGGAGCACGCCTGGGCGGAGCTGAAGGCCGACAGCATGATCAAGAAGACCTTCTGGGTCCAGTCCGTCACGTTCAGCAGGGCGGTCCAGAAGAGGAATGACCTGTTCATGGAAAACTCCCTTGACCGGTACCTCTTTTCCTACAAGACGAATAAGCGCATTTATAAGAGTGTTGTCTTCCTATCATTCCTGAACAAGAAGCGGAAGCTTCGCCTTGACCGGGACCATCTGCACAAGCTCCATTTCGAATCCATCGCGCGGACCCTTGAACTGTTCGAGAACGGCGTCGAGGCGTCGGTCCTTCAGAAAAGCCCCCTGTAGCAAACCCTTTCGTTGCACATACTGCTGAATCCTCTGTCCCTCATTTGTCATATCAGCAGTCTTTCATAGATATCGAACTATCATTGTTCTCATGTCGTCATTCCCGCCGCGATTTTGAGCGGGAAACCAGCGTTTTCTTTATGTAACGCTGGATCCCCGATGAGAGCGCTCGGGGATGACGGTCGGTGGTATGTAAAGACAATTATGAGTCGATGAAAACTCACCTCGGCCGCGTTCCTCGATAAGTCGGGCTTGCCAATTTTCCTAAAAAAGGGTACAGTGTGCACGATCAACAAACCGGGTATAGTGGCCGGTACAACTACATTATTCTAGAAGGAGCTTCAATCATGAAGAGATCGGGAATTCTGATTATTGCGCTGAGCATGATGATCGGCACCGGCGTCGCGTACGCGTCGACAGAGAAGTCGGCCCCGGCGCCGGCCGCGAAAAAACCATCGGTCAAGGCCGCGAAGGATGATTTCAATGCAGGGCCATCCGGCAAGGTCGTGGAGACCATGGATGCGGGCGGATATACCTATGTATGCCTCGAAAAGAACGGAACAAAGACCTGGGTGGCGGTGTCGCAGATGAAGGTCGTCGTCGGATCGAAGATGACCTTTCAGCCCGGACAGGAAATGCAGAACTTCACGAGCAAATCGCTGAACAAGACCTTCGACAGCATCATATTCTCCGGAGGACCGGCAGCGTCCGGCAAAGCACCGGCAGGCCATTCCGCCGCGGGCGCTATGCCGCAGGGAGCATCGGGAAGCAAGGCGCAGGTCGCGGCAAAGGACAAGGCGGTAAGGGTAGAGAAGGCCGCCGGCCCCAACGCCTATACGGTCGCCGAGGTCTACGCGAAGAGTTCGGCGCTTAACAAAAAGAAGGTGATCGTGAAGGGAAAGGTCGAGAAGGTCTCTCAGGGGATCATGGGGAAGAACTGGGTCCACATCCAGGACGGCAGCGGAGACCAGCAGAAGGGAACCCACAACCTCGTGGTGACCACACAGGACCTGCCAGCCGTGGGTGATATCGTTACGATCACGGGCACCTTTGCCAAGGACAGGGATTTCGGCGCCGGTTATCTCTATAAGGCGATCGTCGAGGACGCGAAGGTCCAGAAGTAGTCCTCACTAAGGAATAAAATTCTTCTCAAAATGGCAGGAATATTTTGCCACGAAGGCACTAAGACACAAAGTACGGCCTCATTCTGATCACTAAAACAGTACCTTAGGCAGTTGTCTTTGTTCTTCTTCGTGACTTCGAGTCTTTGTGGCAAATTTGGGTTCCGGCTTTGTCCGGGTTAGGTATGCTGAGCACGTATCAGGGGGGCATGTTCCGATGGGGCATGCCCTCCTTTTTGGTATGCCAGGCATGACACTCTGCACTCTGGTGCAGGCTGATCAGATGTG
>CAYPOT010000126.1:0-8451 GCA_964412455.1 uncultured Nitrospiraceae bacterium
CTCCCAACCCTCTCCCCTATGGGGAGAGGATAAAGGTGAGGGGCAAATCAGTAACGAATCCAAGTGCGTTTGTATTAGTCAAGCGCCCCATGTTCTTTTGCAGTCTTGATCCAGTGTTCGGCCAGTTCGGCAGGATGTGCGCCCAGGCCACGGCCAAGGTGCAGCGCCAGTCCCATCAATACTTCCGATGCCTTGCGGAGATCGGCGACATTGTCCAGGGTGCCAAATGATCCTTGAGCTTTTAAAAGGAGGAGATCGTGATGCTGGCGGGAAAAAGCTGTGGAATCATGTAAACCATCCGCTACCACAGGGATCATCAGCAGGTCGATCCACTCGGGACCAAGCCGGTCCTGCAATTGTTCCGGCCTTGCTCTGCCCATCTCCCGCCAGAGACGCAAGGTCTGCCGGTCACCCGATCCGGCCAAGCCGCTTTCCAGCAGAAAGGCGAAAGCGCTGTCAGCTAAACGCTGCATCAGTTCGAGATACTCATCCTGAGCGACTTCGAAGCGCTTCGCGGCCTGTGCTTCAATGTAGGCGGCAACACTCGATCGAGGCAGATCTAAAACTTCCGGACACCCTTCCAAACAGGGGAAATCACTCCCCTGGTACAGGTAGTATAGTTCCTCGCCCTGCCTTTGGCGGCCAAGAGGATATAACCGGCAGGCCAATGGGCGCCCCGAATGCACGCTGCATCCGAGATCAGGTACATACTGGCTGCACGCCGGCTGCTGTCTCCAGCCGGGTGCACCATCAAAACGCAACTGGATGCCGCCAAAATCGCAGTAACGATCACGAAACGCCCTCGGTGTCAGTCCTTTTGCTTCAGCCAGACACGCCAGTTCCCACGGGTTCAGCCAGACAGTTTTGCCATGACAGCAGGTGCCTGAACGTGAACAGGTAAGCGGCAGATCATCAGTAAGGGTGACTTTTGTCGTGACCGACATTGCGGGTTTTCCTTCTGCATTCCATATGAGCACCTTTGAGGGTCAGGTCTCTTTAGTTGCATTCTCATATTCACACAACCATCGGCTTATCGTCGATCGATGGACTGCCAGGTGTCGTGCAAGCTGACTTTGGTGATAGCCGTACTTCTCGACCGCTTCTATCAGTTTTTTCTTCAGCTTTCGCTGATCGGTGTTTATCGACTCAGGCAACAGCTTGGACAATGCGGGCCGCGTTGAGTATCGCTGGCTCCGAGGTATCTCGGGGATATCTTGGTGTTTCCTGAGCTGATCCACCAACGTCTCGACAAAGTCATCCTCGCCCAGGAGCACTTGCCCTCTCACCGCAGTCCAGATCGTTTCTTCCCCGATCCCCACTCTGATGAATTGCCGGTACTCGCTTTCCGCTTTTCCACGCTTTCCACTGAACTGCCCAAGCACCCAATCCGTAGTTACGCAAGGGTGGGACTTCGCTTGACCCGCTGTGGCCAGGTAACTGGACCACTTCCAGAACTCCGGTCCTCCAACCATCCTGGCTCGCACTGGATTCAGGACAACATAGCGGCATACTTCCAGAAGATGGCTGTCTTTCTGGATCAGTATCGCCTTGTAGCGACCTTGAAACAAGTGTCCGTTCCTGCCGTGATATTTGTTGAAGAGCTGCGTGTAGACACCATTGAGCTGCCGCATGCCGAGGGACAGATTGCCTTCGGGGGTCTCGATGAGAAGATGGTAATGGTTGGTCATGAGGCAATAGGCGTGACAGTTCCAATTGTACCGTTTGTTGACGTGCTGAAGAGTATTCAGAAAAACTTCCCGGTCATCATCATCCTTAAAGACAGGTTTCTTCTCATTCCCGCGGGAAGTGACATGGTAGACAGCACCTGCGTATTCTATGCGAAGAGGGCGTGACATGAGGTGAGATTAGCATAAAACAGGACATATTGCAACAAAAGAGACCTGACCCTAAAGGGTCCTCTAAAGGGTCCTAAGGTGAAGAAGGCGCTGGCCACGAACGGCCCCGCCTACATGGGCATCGTCGCGCCCTGCAACCGCGGCTGGCGCTCCCAGACCAACGACTCCATCCTGCTCTCCCGGCTGGCCGTGGATACCTGCTACTGGCCTCTCTACGAGGTCGAGGCCGGAAAGTGGACCATCAACTACGATCCCAAGGAAAAGAAAAAGCCCATTACCGACTGGCTCAAGCCCCAGGGCCGGTTCAAGCACCTCTTCGCACCGGGGAACGAGGCGATGCTCGAGAAATTCCAGACATTGGTGGATAACGACTGGGAGAGCCTCCAGAAGCTCCAGGAAATGTCGAAGAGCTGAGGCTCACGGGTCAGCATAACGGGGGGTGCTTAATATGGAACAGGTCCTGATGAGAACTGAAATGCCGGACGTCGGCGTCCCGATCCGCGGAAAAGTACGGGACATATACGACCTGGGAGACCACCTGCTACTGGTGGCCTCGGACAGGATCTCCGCCTTTGATGTGGTGCTGCCGGACGGCATTCCGGGCAAGGGAGAGGTACTGACGCAACTCTCCCGCTTCTGGTTCCGGCAAACCGAGGAGATCGTCAGAAATCATCTCGTATCGACCAAGGCCAGGGACTTTCCTGAATTCCTGCGGGTCCATCTGGATCAGCTTGACGGACGAAGCATGCTGGTCAAAAAAACGGCGCCGCTTCCCGTGGAATGTATTGTCCGTGGCTATATCTCCGGATCCGCGTGGAAAGAATATTGCGAAACAAGAACGATAAGCGGGATTCCCTGCAAGAAGATCATGCGGGAATCGGCGGCGCTCGACGAACCGATATTCACGCCGAGCACGAAGGCAACTGAGGGGCACGATATCAATATCACCTTCGACGAGATGAAGCGCATGGTGGGCGCGGAAACGGCGGAGAAGGCAAAGGACGCGAGCATCAGGCTGTACGTAAAAGCGCGTGACAAGGCCCTTCAGAAGGGCATCATCATCGCCGATACCAAATTTGAATTCGGGCTGCTGGACGGTGAATTGATCGTGATCGACGAGATGCTGACACCCGATTCATCCCGTTTCTGGTCGTTACAGGACTATGCGCCGGGCCGATCGCAGGACAGCTTCGACAAGCAGATCGTGCGTGATCATCTGAACGGCCTCGCGTGGAACAAGACCCCTCCCGGCCCCTCACTGCCCGCGGAAGTGATAAACCGCACGGCAACGCGGTACCGGGAGATCCTTTCCATCTTAACGGCATAGCGCGGCCTTTGGCCGCAGCCAATGCAAATTGCAAATTGTAAATTTCAAATTGCAAAAATGGGGATGACCGTAGGCCATGGTGTTTTTTCGCCTCAGTTTGACTTTTGCATTTCGCAATTTAATTACAGACATTCGTGCGAACATGCCTGCCTGTGCGGGCACGCAGACACCTAAGGTTTGAAAAAGAAATAACATATCATGCAAATTCCACGGATCATGTCCACGCAGCACCCCGACAACGTCCAACTCCCGTTTTTCGCGGAGAGCCAGGACATGTCGGGAGACGATGAGATCCAGGAGGCGTACTACGCCTTTTCGCACCTGGGCTGCGACGAGCAGATGTGGGACTGCGAAGGCAAGGAAGTGGACGATTTCGTGGTACGGAAGCTCCTGACGAAGTACGAACATTTCTTCAAGACGACGCGGCTGGGCGAGGACGTACGGCTCACCCTGCGGCTGCCGAACCCCGATGTGGAAAAGAACGAGGCCAAGGTCTTCGTCGAAACCCTGGAGAGCATCCCCAGGTCCTGCGACGCGGCCAGCCTGTTCTACGGGTGCGAAAAGCCTCCGATCTATGAGGTCATCCTGCCCATGACCATGTCCGCTGAAAGCCTGAACAGGGTCTATTACTATTACAAGGATTTCGTCGTCGGAAAGCAGAACCAGCCTTTCTACCCGGGGGACATCACCATTGCCGAATGGATCGGTGAGTTCAAACCCCGGGAGATCAGCGTGATCCCGCTTTTTGAGGACAAAGAGCACATGCTTGAGGCCCATACGATCATGCGGGCCTACCTCAAGGGCAAGAATATCAAGCACCAGCGGGTTTTCATCGCACGCTCAGACCCGGCCATGAACTACGGCATGGTGAGCGCCATTCTGTGCAACAAGATCGCGCTCCAGCGGCTTCGGCTGCTTTCCGAGGAAACAGGTGTCCCTATCTACCCCATTCTCGGTGCGGGCTCCGCGCCTTTTCGCGGGCACCTGGCGCCGGACACGGTGGACAAGGTCCTGGAGGAATATCCGGACGTTCAGACCTTTACGGTCCAGTCGGCCTTCAAGTACGACCATCCGGTGGCGGCCGTGCTGGCTGCCATCGGCAAACTCAAATCCACCGGGATGACGCGGGGCAGCGACATTGACGAAGGAAAGTGTCTTGAGATCATCGACAAGGTGTCCGCTGAATACCGGAGAGTCATTGAACATCTGGCGCCGCTTATCAATTATCTCGCGGCATTTGTCCCGCGCCGGCGGATGCGCAAACTCCACGTCGGCCTGTTTGGGTACGCGCGCAGTATCGGGAAGACGTCGCTTCCCCGGGTCATAAGCTTCTGCGCCGCATGCTACTCCATCGGGCTGCCGCCGGAGATCCTGGGTCTGAACGCGCTTTCGAAGGACGATATCCGGAGCATGAAGGATCTGCATGTGAACTTTTCCTTCGACATCCAGACGGCCATGTCGTACTTTAACGAGGACGTGCTGGCGATCCTGCCGGATGAGGTGAAGGCGTCGCTCAAACTGGACTGGGGCCCCTTCGAGGTCAACGAGGCTCACAAGGCCGTTACGTCCCGGATCATCCAGTCCGTCAGGAACAAGGACAGCGCGAATCTGCAGAGCATGCTCGTAGAGGCCGCGCATATCAGAAAATTTCTCGGATAAGGATAAGGAGAACAGTATCATGACTCAGCCCTTAGTAGGTATTCTCATGGGAAGCGACAGCGACCTTCCGATAATGGAAAAGGCCGCTGAAGTTCTAAAGGAAATGGGCGTCGCCTGCGAGATGGACATCAGTTCGGCCCACCGTTTGCCGGACAGGACCGCCGAGTATGCCAAAACAGCGCGGAAGCGGGGCATCGAGGTGCTGATCTGCGGCGCGGGCATGGCGGCGCACCTGGCAGGCGTCGTAGCTTCCCACACGACGCTGCCGGTGATCGGCGTACCGCTCAAGTCCGGCGCGCTGAACGGCGTTGACGCATTGTATTCCACGGTCATGATGCCTCCGGGGATCCCCGTGGCCACGGTTGCCGTGGACGGCGCGAAGAACGCGGCCTATCTCGCGTGTTCCATCCTGTCCATCAAGCGCCCCGAACTCGCCGAGAAGTTGGAGACGTTCCGGGAGAGGACACGGCAGGCGCTTCTGGAGAAATCCCGCGAATTGAAGGCGCGGAACAACTGACGGGAGAACTTTCCTCGTGGAACGACTTTACAAAGGCATTCATAAATTTCAATCGTCGCACTTCAAGCGCAAGGAGGAGTTCTTCCGGCGTCTGTCGACGCGCCAGACGCCGGAGGTGCTGTTCATTACCTGCGCGGACTCGCGTGTGGACCCCAACCTGGTGACGCAGAGCCGGCCGGGAGACCTGTTCATCATCCGGAACGTGGGGAACATCGTGCCGCCCCATAACGCCATCCGGGACAAGAACAGCGTTGCCGCGGCCATGGAGTTCGCGGTCCTTGGTCTTAAAGTCACGGACATCATCGTCTGCGGCCATTCGAACTGCGGCGCCATGCAGATGCTTCGCCGAAGCGAAGCAGCGTTCCTCGGCATGCCCCACCTCAAGGAATGGGTGGATATCGCGGAACCGGTCAGGCGCATCGTCGAACGCTTCTATCAGGATGCGTCGGATGAAATGAAGGAGAGGATCACGGAGAAGGAAAACGTGCTGATGCAGCTCAGAAATATCGAAACCTATCCCTTCGTGGAAAAAGCGCTGGAGGAGGGGACCGTGCGGCTGCACGGCTGGTACTACGACATCGGCACGGGGCGGATCTCGGCATACGATCCGGAAACGGATGCCTTTGAGAACGTCGCTGCGTCCTGACGTGAGTAACGAGAGGATAGGGGCCGCTGTTTAGAAAAATCATGAAGACGAACAGCAAAGCAGAGCGTTCTCTACTCTACCTTGATCATCCAAACACAGATAGTATTTTGTCAGGTGCGTTGTTTACGGAGTTTTTATCTTAATCAAACCCCAACCCGGACAAGCCGGAACTAAAAGGATACGGTAACGGTGACGACGCCCGTTTCGTCCAGCGTTTACGTCATTCGATCCTTTTTATTACGGTTACCCGAAAGACGTTTGACGATACGGGCTTCGTAACCATTAAGACGTTACCAATATTTTTCTTGCCATTTTGCGTAGAATTTTATTTATACCTAATTATGGAGGTGTTTCATGAAGAGGAACAAGACGTTTTTTACCGTAGTGATTCTCGCAATAAGTATGTTTGCATTGTGGGGTTGTCCCAAGAAAGCCGAAATTTCTTCGGTTCCGGAGGCCCAGGAGTCCGCCAGGGCCAGGGGTGAAGCGGAGGCGGAGGCAGAAGCCAGGGCCAGGGCACGAGAGCGGGAAGCCGCAAACAGGGTAAAAGACGCTGAAACGAATGAACGCGCTGCGGCAGCGGCGGCAGGGCTCCGGCCGGTATATTTCGATTTCGACCAGTCGCATCTCCGCGACGACGCACGGAAAGTGATGAAGGCCAACGCCGAGTGGCTCAGGGCCAATCCGAAGGTGAAGGTCCGGATCGAGGGGCATTGCGATGAGCGCGGAACGATTGAGTACAACCAGGCCCTGGGCCAGCGCCGATCCCTGAGCGCGAAGAAGTATCTTACGGTCCTGGGGATTTCCGCAGGACGCATTTCCCTGCTCAGCTACGGCAAGGAAAAACCCGCCTGCTCCGACAGCGACGAGGAATGCTGGAAGAAGAACCGTAGGGCCGACTTTAGTCGAGGCGAGTGAGCAGACAACATGCGGTTGTAAGGGGTCGGAAGCAAAGGGCTGCATCTTGACGCTTCCCGGCCCTTTTTTGTTTAGAAGAGGGGTTGTTTCCTTTTGCGGATATGCGAAATGCCGTTCCCGCTCCCGCCGATTATGCGCTATATTAATACCTGAATATTGCACAAAACATGGTTTTCTCGCCTCGTTGGCGTTCGTCTGATATTTCGCTCCTCGCTCGCCTCACCGCTCTTCGCAGTCCATCAACCGGGCTTTTCACCGCATAAAGACCGAAAAGACATTCTCTCATGTGTATCGGTTATCCTTGTGCAAGAAATTTCTTGTACCGTTCTATAACCGTGCCGCATTCATGAATTTTTCCAGCGCCAGCTGACCACCGAAGGGGGGGGGCGTTCGCTTCGATACTGACAGCGCGTATTCGGGCTGATTTAAGAGGTATCTCAAGGCCTTCATTTTAACCTTGATTCATGCCATTTTTCGCGCTATGCTCATTTTGTTGTTTAGCCAGATGGGTTGCCTTTCTGATATGATGTATTGTCCTCGAAATATCCGCATGATATCAGTGTATCACGTGTGGTTTTATTTTTTATTGTCATTGAAATGCAGGATTCAGGGTGTTAACTTGATCCACTGTCAGCCTGAACATTAGCATGCAAGCTTGTTAACCAAAGGAACTTCTCATGATCCTCGTGACAAACGACGACGGCGTCTATTCCCCCGGCATCCAGATGCTCGCTAAGCGCCTTCGGGCGCTCGATGAGGTCATTATCGTGGCGCCGGACCGGGAGCGCAGTGCTGCCGGCCACTCCATGACCCTCCACCGTCCTCTGCTGATCGAAGAGGTGAAGAATGGCGTCTTCAGCGTGAACGGCACACCCACGGACTGCGTGAACATCGCGGTCAAGGGCCTTCTGAAAGAAACGCCGAAGCTCGTGGTCTCGGGGATCAACAAGGGCCCGAACATGGGCGACGACGTGACCTATTCCGGCACGGTGGCAGGCGCCATCGAGGCGCTGATACTCGGCGTTCCGTCATTCTCCATATCCCTTGCCGCGCGCGAGAACTTCCGCTTCGCCGACGCATCTGAGGTCGCCGTGCAGGTAGCGCGCATGGTCCTGGAGCAGGGTCTGTCCAAAGGGACGCTCCTGAACGTGAACGTGCCCAACCTGCCGACAGCGGAGTTCAAGGGCACGACGATCACCCGTCTCGGCAAGCGGATCTATCACCAGATGACCGTGGAGCGGGTCGACCCGCGAGGCAAGAAGTACTACTGGATCGGGGGAGGGGAGCCGGAGTGGGAGCGGGACCCCGGCACGGACTTCGACGCCATAGATAAAGGAATGGTATCCATTACCCCATTGCATCTTGACCTTACCGACTACGCTGCGTTCGACAGTCTGAAAAGTGCTGCGAGCCTGACCTATGGGTCGGTGACCCACCAGGAGTAGGATCGTTCACCGCGAGAGCGCGAAGAACGATAGTGTCAAAAGTTCTATGAAAAAACGAAGGATATTTTACCGCAGAGATCGCA
>CAYPOT010000127.1:0-8397 GCA_964412455.1 uncultured Nitrospiraceae bacterium
ACGAAGACTCTAAGTCACGAAGAACAGCGAGAACTGCTTAAGGTACTGTTTTAATTATTAGCAGGCTGTTGAAAAATGATTTTTGCTCCCTTTTCCGTCATTCCCGCGCAGGCGGGAATCCAGGCTTTTCAGGATGTTACTGGATCCCCGTATTCACGGGGCTGACGAATGAGACTGCAGGAGATGCCTTTTTCAACAAGCTGTTAGATTGAGGCCTTACTTTGTGTCTCGCTTAGAAGCGCCTACTTTTGGTCGTGCCTTTGTGGCAAAATATTCTTGCCGTTTTGAGTAGAATTTGATTCGTAACTAACTAACCGTTGAACCTTGAGTAAACTCTCGTCCGCTGTAAGCCTGTCGGCTCATTTCATGATCAATTACGAAAAAGAACGCTCCCGGATGGTCGAGGAGCAGATCGTATCCCGCGGCGTACGTGATCCGCGGGTGCTTGCCGCGATGGGCAAGGTGCCGCGCCACGAGTTCATGCCCGAGGCGATGCGCGCCCAGGCCTACGGCGACCACGCCATGCCGATCGGAGAAGGCCAGACCATCTCCCAGCCCTACATCGTCGCGCTCATGACCGAGCTTCTGGAGCTCACGAGCACCGACCGCGTTCTCGAGATCGGGACCGGTTCCGGCTACCAGGCTGCGGTCCTTTCAGGGCTCTGCGAGAAGGTATTCACGATAGAAAGGGTAAAGACGCTTGCCGACAAGGCGAGGGCGATCCTGGACAGACTGGGCTGCCGGAACGTGGCCATGAAGGTCTATGACGGGACCTACGGATGGAAGGAGATGTCGCCGTTCGATGCCATCATCGTTACTGCGGCAGCGCCCGATGTGCCCTCTGCGCTGGTCGAACAGCTCAGGGAAGGCGGCAGGCTGGTGATCCCCGTGGGAGAGCGGTTCACCCAGGTCCTCAAGAAGGTGGTCAAGTCACCTGCCGGTCTGGTGACGCAGACCAGCATTCCCTGCATGTTCGTACCGCTTATCGGAGCGCACGGATGGAAGGAATGATAAACCCATTCAACGTTCAATGTCCAATCAGTCCTTCGTTCCAACCTTTATGATGTTCGTGTCGCTCACCGTGATGAGCCCTTTATGCACGATAGGCGTGATCTCGAGGAGGATGCTGTCGATCTTTTCCCCGCTATCCACTACTTCGATCTTGACCGGCAGGGTCGTTGACAGTTCCAGGATCTTGGCGGTATGGAACACCCGGTCGCTTCCGTAGCCTTCTATGCCGCGGAAAACACTGGCGCCGGCGATCTTCCTTTTATAGAAAATGTCCAGCAGGACCTCATATACGGGTTTTCCATGGATCTTTTCTGATTCTTCTATATAGATGGTAAGCTTCTTTGCCGGTCCAATTGTCAACATGGCATGCTCCTTTCAAAAAGGTGGCAGGTTAAAAGCTTTTTGCCATCACTTCTCCCAGTTTCAGCGCGATGAAACCCACGAAGACGCTCAGGACCACATTGAGTCCCGCAAAGAGCCACTCGCCGTCCTTCAACAGGCCGCCGGTCTCGTACTCGAAGGTCGAGAAGGTGGTGTAGGCGCCGAGGAACCCGACGATGAGCAGGAGCCGCCACTGAGGGTTCTCGGTAAAACGCTCCGCCATCAGGGTCATCATCAGTCCGATGAGGAAGCTGCCACTCACGTTGACCACGAAGGTCCCGAGGGGGAAACTCCTGCCCCAGCGCTGGCCGATCCATACCGCGATCCCATACCGCGCCACTGCTCCCACAAAACCACCGATGCCGATTACCAGAACATTCATCATGGCCGCATTATAGGTCGGTTTCCGACAGGCTGTCAAGCGGGTTCACCACATGCAAGGTTCAGGTTTCAAAGTGTAAGTTTCATTGTTCATGACTGCAGGAGTCGGTTTCCTTCGCGTCCCTCGCGCCTTCGTGGTAAGGAATTTCGTACAAAGTTAAAAGCTTAAATCCCGGACTGCTTGGTTGTTAGCATAGCGAGCAAAAAACTATTTCAAACAGGACCGGAACAGGGTATAATCCACTCATCGAACAATTACCGTATAAACAACTGATCAGGAGGTTTTCTCATGACAAAAGAACAGCTGGAAGAGGCGATCAAACAGGTGCGGCCGGCGCTGCAGAGGGACGGAGGCGACATCGAACTCGTTGGTTTCGATGATACAGGCATCGTCAAGGTCCGTCTCAAGGGCGCATGCGGCTCCTGCCCCATGTCCACCATGACGCTCAAGAACGGCGTGGAAAAATATCTCAAACAGCAGATCCCCGAGGTAAAGGAAGTGGTTCAGGTTGCATAGGCCTTCTGAGACCATTGCAGCGATCGATCTTGATGCCCCGGTACGGGAACACTGGTCTACGGTGTTATTGTGCCAGGGCATTTTTTCCTGTTACCGAAGTTCATTCCAATAATTTCGAAATGATGCAATTTGCAACGTCAGAGAAAATCCTTGACACTATTCGTAACATCTGTTATAAAACCCGCGGTCTTTTTTTATGGAGTATTTCCGTTTCAGCGTCAGACATAATTCTCCACATAACCGAGGTGCGGACGAATGGAAGCAACCAGCATAAAGGCCAGCGCCACTTTCAGCGGCGGTGTGCATCCCGCGGGCAATAAAGAGCTTACCTCCCACAAACCCACCGTTTCTGCAGCGATCCCCAAAAGAGTCATTATCCCTTTAAGCCAGCATATCGGAGCACCCACCAAACCCCTCGTGGTCATCGGCCAGGAGGTAAAGAAGGGTGAGAAGATCGGTGAGAGCGGCGGCTTCGTTTCGGCGCCGGTGCATTCCTCAGTGTCCGGCAAGGTAGCGGCCATCGGGAATTTCCCCCATAGTATGGGCATAGACATGGCCTCCGTGGTGATCGAGAGCGACGGCAAGGACGAGTGGGTCGCCGGTATGAAGGAGACGACGGATTACCAGATGCTCTCGCCGGACGAGTTGAAGAAGATGGTTTCCGACGCAGGCATCGTCGGCATGGGCGGCGCGACCTTCCCGACCCACGTTAAGCTTTCGCCTCCCAAGGAAAAACCCATCGATGTCGTCATCCTGAACGGCGCCGAGTGCGAACCCTACCTTACCTCGGACCACCGGCTCATGCTGGAAAAGTCCGCCGAGATCATCGAAGGCCTCAAGATCCTCATGCGGATACTGAACGTCAAGAAGGGCTATGTCGGCATCGAGGCGAACAAGCCAGACGCCGTGGAGGCCATGAAAAAGGCGGCGGCAGGTTCTCCCGAGGTCGAGGTCTGGGCCGTGCAGGTGAAGTACCCCCAGGGCGCCGAGAAGATGCTGATCAAGGCCATTGCCAACCGCACCGTGCCCGCGGGCGGATTGCCCATGGATATCGGCGTGGTGGTCCAGAATGTCGGGACCGCGGCGGCGATCTATGATGCCGTCCGGTTCGGCAGGCCTCTTATCGAGCGGTATGTGACCGTCACCGGACGGGGAGTGAAGGAACCCAAGAACTTCTCGGTGCGCATCGGCACGACCTTCGCCCAGCTCATCGAGGAAGCAGGCGGTCTCACCGAAGACGCCGCAAAGGTGATCTCCGGCGGCCCCATGATGGGCATGAGCCAGCACAGCCTGGAGGTCCCGGTGATCAAGGGCACCTCGGGCATCCTTGTCCTCCCTAAGTCCGAGGTGAGCACTAAAGGCTACGGGCCGTGCATCCGGTGCACCCGGTGCATCGACGCCTGCCCCATGATGCTTCAGCCGTCGCTCCTCGGGCTGTTCATCGAGAAGGGCCGTTACGAGGATGCCAGGGAATACAACCTGATGGACTGCTTCGAATGCGGCTCCTGCACCTTCGTCTGTCCCGCAAACCGGCCCATGGTGCAGTGGGTAAAGCGGGCCAAACGGGAACTGGCGAAGAAGAAGAATTAACAGCAGACAGCAGACAGCAGACATTTCAGACAGCAGACATCAGATAATTCAGACAACAGACAGAATCCCTAAGATCAGCTATAGTCTGTCATCTGACCGTCTGCCATCTGTAATCTGATCTTCTGTACTCTGAATTAACGAGGTCTCTACCCTATGGAAGCAACTCCGAAAGAACAGCCGAAGGAACAACCCAAAGCACCGCCTGAGCTCTTCGTCTCCATCGGTCCGCACATGCGCACCGAAGAGAGCGTCTCCAGGATCATGTGGACCGTGAACGCCGCGCTCCTGCCGGCGACGCTCATGTCGGTCTACTTCTTCGGAATGCCGGCGATTTTCGTCATCATCGTCAGCATCCTGTCATCGGTCATTACCGAGGCGGCCATGCAGAAGCTCCTGAAGAAGGAAGTGACCGTAGCGGACGGCAGCGCCTTCCTGACCGGGCTCCTGATCGCGATGAACGTTCCGGCCGGCATCCCGCTTCACATCCCGGCGATCGCCTCCGTCGTCGCCATTGCGATCACCAAGCACCTTTTCGGCGGTCTGGGCTACAATATCTTCAATCCGGCGCTCATCGGCCGGGCTTTTATCCTCGTCAGTTTTGCAAAGCAGATGACGACCTTTACACAGCCGGTCACGAACATCATGAGCTTGGACGCCAAGACCATGGCCACGCCGCTTTCGGTCCTGAAGGAGGACGGGGTCGCCAAGCTCCTTGAGATGTATCCGAACATCTACCAGGACCTCCTGATGGGCAACCGGGCGGGTTCGCTGGGCGAGACGGCCACCATCGCCCTGCTCCTGGGCGCTGCGTTCCTCATGATCAAGCGGTACATCACCTGGCACATCCCGATCCCGTTCATCTTCACCGTCGGTCTCCTGACCTGGCTCTTCGGCGGCAAGGGCGGGTTCATGACCGGCGACGCCCAGTTCCACATGATGTCCGGCGGCCTCATCCTCGGCGCCTTCTACATGGCGACGGATTATGTGACGGGGCCGTCCATCCGGAGCGCTCAGGTCCTGTTCGGGGTCGCCTGCGGAGCGCTCACGGTCCTTATCCGCCTCAAAGGCGGCTATCCCGAGGGAGTGATGTTCGCCATCCTGCTCATGAACTGCTTTGCGCCTCTGCTTGACCGTGGAATGCGGAGCCGGGTCTTCGGCAAGGCAGCAGCCAAGGGGGTGAAAAAATGAAGGAGATGATCAAGATCACCCTGAGCCTTGTTGTTATCTTCATCGGGGCCGCACTTATCATGGGCATTACGTACAAGTTCACGTCGCCGATCCGTTTTTATGCGGAAAAGAAAGAGAAGGAAGAAGCGCTGAAGGAGATGGCGCCCGAAGCAAAGGATCCCATCGTGGTCGCAGGAAAATGGACGGTCCACGGGAAATCATTTGAATACTTCGCGGCAACGACCGACAAAAAACCGGTCGCGTACATTGCCTCCACGGCGGGAAAGGGATATTCGAGTTATATACAAATGCTCGTGTCCATCGACACGGGATTGCAGGTAAAGGAGATCAAGATCCTGCACCACGGCGAGACGCCGGGCCTGGGCGATCAGGTGGAGGAAGCAAGCTTTCTCGGCCAGTTCGCAGGAAAGAGCCTGGACAAGATCGTCCTGGTGAAGACCGAGACCAAGGAGAACATCCAGGCGATTTCTGGCGCCACGATCTCGAGCCGGGCCGTCACGAACGGCGTCAAGGACGCGGTCCAGACGCTCGTGGACAAATACGGGTCCGGTATCACACGCGCGGCCGCGAACGAGGTGAAAAAATGACGACGGACAAGGTCAACTACGGAACGATCATTAAGAACGGCATCTTCGGCGAAAATCCCGTGTTCCGGCTGGCGTTGTCGCTCTGTCCTGCCGTTGCGGTCACGAGCGGCGTCAAGAACGGGTTCCTTATGGGGGTCGCCGTCCTCTTCGTCATGACCATGGTGAACGGAACGGTCTCCCTGCTCAGGAATTTCATCAACCCCAAGGTACGCATCCCTGCCTACATGTTCATAATCGCCACCTGGGTCACCGTGACCGACCTGGTGATGGCCGCCTATGAGCGGGCAGTCTACAAGCAGATGGGCCTGTACATCATGCTCATTGTCGCCTTTGCCATCGTCCTGTCCCGGGCAGAGATGTTCGCCAGCAAGAACAAGTTCCTTCCCTCGTTGGTGGACGGCGCGGCCATGGGTATGGGATTCCTCCTGGCGCTCGTGCTGCTCGGCGTCTTCCGGGAATCGCTGGGCAAGGGTTCCCTCTGGGGCTACAAGTTCGTCGAAACAAAGCCGCTGCTCATCATGATCATGCCGACCGGCGGCTTCTTCGCCATGGGGCTCATGATGGGATGGCTCAACTGGATCGACCGCAAGTTCTTCGGGGGGACCGGCGGCGGTAGCGGGGGACACTAGAGAAGTGCGGAGTGCGGAGTGCGGAGTGAACAGCGAAGCGGATCAAACCAGTAGGGCAATGAACGTAGGTATGGCAAACAAGAGCGGTATGGTGTTTGCGGATTTAGAGCTGATTTTTACTCCGAATTCCGCACTCCGAATTCCGCACTAGAATCATCCGGAGGATCCTATGTGGGAAAAAGTGATCACCATCTTTGTCGCATCTGCCCTTATCAATAATTTCGTGTTCGCACGGTATCTCGGCCTCTGCATCTTCTTCGGCGTGACCAAGAAAATGGAAACGGCCGTCGGCATGAGCTTTACCTTTACCGCCGTCATGATGATCGGGGCCGCCCTGAGCTGGTTCATCTATACCTACGTCATGGTGCCGTTCCAGCTGGGATTTCTCAAGATCGTGATCTTCATCGGCGTCGTTGCCGCGTTCGTTCAAGCCGCCGATACGATCATGAAAAAGGTTACACCGGCGCTCTACTACAAGCTCGGGATATATCTCGCGCTGATCGTGACGAACTGCATCATACTTGCCGTACCGCTGATCAACGCGGACGAGCACTACAACCTGTTCGAGAGCATGGCGCTGGCGCTGGGATCGGGGCTCGGCTTCAGCCTTGCGCTCATCATCATGGCGAGCATCCGGGAGAAGCTGGATCTCGCTGATGTGCCGAAGTCCTTCCAGGGGCTTCCCATTTCATTCGTACTGACCGGCCTGATCGCCCTGGCGTTCCTGGGATTTTCGGGGATGATAACGCTGTAAGTCAAAATCAGCCACGAAGACACAAAGACACGAAGTTTACAAAGGTTTTTCTTAGTGCCTTGGTGTCTTAGTGGCGAAAAAAGGGATAAATTATGCTCGAACAAATATCGCAATTGTTCCAAACCGCTTTTTCTCACGTCCTGAGCGCGTTCATCAACAGGCTCGTGCCGATGGTCGGCGTCGGCGGGTCGGTGGAATCCGTGGAATTCGTCGAGATCAAGACGATCGTTTACGCGGTAGCGCTGCTCGCGGTGCTCGGTATCATTTTCGGTATCGCCCTTGCCATGATCGCTTCACGGTTCGTGGTGAAGGTGGATCCAAAAGTGGAACGGGTGCGCGAGACCCTGCCGGGCGCCAATTGCGGCGCCTGCGGGTTCGCGGGTTGCATGGGCTATGCGGAAGCGGTCGTGGGGAACCCCGATGTCGCCACGAACCTCTGCGCGCCGGGTAAATCGTCGGTAGCGGATAAGATCGCCCGGATCACCGGCAAAGCAGCGGAGAAAGTTGATCCCAAGATCGCCCGTGTCTTCTGCCAGGGAGGCCGCAGCAATAGCAAACGCAAATTCATCTACACCGGCGTCATGGATTGCACGGCCGCCGTGCTTGCCGCGGGAGGCGACAAGTCCTGTGATTTTGGATGTCTGGGATACGCCACGTGCATGCGCGCCTGCCCGTTCGACGCGATAACCATGAGCGCTGACAATCTCCCGATCATCAGCAAGGAAAAATGCACCGCCTGCGGCAAGTGCGTCGCCGCCTGTCCGAAACAGGTGATCGAGCTCGGCCTGATGTCCAAGGCCGTGGTCATCAGCTGCCACAGCAGGGACAAGGGTGTGGACACCAAGAAAAAATGCCAGGTGGGCTGTATCGGCTGCGGCATATGCGTCAAGACCTGTCCCGTAGATGCCATCAAGCTCGAGAACAACCTTGCCCGCATCAACCACGACACGTGCATCACCTGCGGCCTCTGCGTCAAGAAGTGCCCCACCAACGCGATCCACGATTTCATCCCGGTCCGTCCCAAGGCGTTCATCCACGCGGATAAATGCGCCGGGATCGACGTCTGCGCCAAGGTCTGCCCGGTAAGCGCCATCTCCGGCGACGTTAAAGCTGCCCACAAGGTGGATCAGGCCAAGTGCATCGGATGCGGCATGTGCGAGGCCCGTTGCCCCAAGAAGGCCATTGAGATGGTACAGGCGTCTTCCTCCGCTGCCGGCAAACACGTAAAGAAGGAAATGGCCGCAGTGTAGTTATCTGCATATTTCTACCAAAGGGATACGGATATCCGTATCCCTTTTTTGTTTGGTGCGCCCGGCAGGGCGCACTCACTTGGAGGTGTAAGTCCTCTATGGACCCTGA
>CAYPOT010000128.1:0-7482 GCA_964412455.1 uncultured Nitrospiraceae bacterium
CCTCTATATCTTCGGCGATACTTTTTTGCACAAGTTGTTTGAATTCCTTAACCGTCAGGTCTCTTACTTTCTTAGTATTTAATATAGTCGCTCTCATATGCATTTACCTCCGCAACCTCATAGGGTCGGGTCTTTTAATTTGGCATTCCCCGTTTCCGGGACCGTAAAAACAGTGAGAATCATCTCTTTATTCTTGACTACCACCATTGGATACCGGGTCAATTTCGCGGAGGATTTCCAGCGCCCACGGATTAATAGCTTCGTAGTGCTTAATCAATTTACCTTCGTTCGTACGAAACAAAAGCCGTGCCGGTGCGTTGTCAACGGAGTTGTCGTAAATGTAGGCACGGTCGGCAATGCGTACCGCCACCGAGCAGTTCGCCAGTGATCGTGTATAGCGTACGATAATCTTGCTGATGGGCACATCATGTCCACCTTCCATGACGCGTTGCGCGACGCGCTTGGCGTTGATAGAAGGATCGTCAGTGCCCACGAAAAACAGTCTAACGAAAAATCCGGCTTGCTTCGCCCTTTGGATGAATTCGATCTTGTCCGGCATCGACAACACTGTCTCGAAGGCCAGGCTGCGCCCCTCACGCACGCAACGTTCACGCACCTCAGCGGCTCGGCTAGCGGCCTTTTTAACGGCGTCGGGCGCATTCCAATCACCAAATTCGTCACGGGCGATGTTGTCGGGGTTAACGTATTCGCAGCCGCCCATCCATTCGTGACGCAGCAACTGCTCGGTGATAGAAGTCTTGCCGGCGCCATTGGGGCCAGCCACGACAATCAGGCGAGGTTTGAACATCTCACTCATGCCGTGGCTCGTGTACAATTGGCAACGACAATGTCGCTGCGCAGGCGTTGCATAAGTGTTTCTCTCGCCAACGCTGCACGACGTTTGGCCTCGGTCGCTACTGCGTTCATCAACGCTTCCAGTTGCGCATCTGTTGGCTCATGCTGGATATCATTCAAATCAAAATTATCGCTTTGTATCATAACCACCCTCCATGAAACCTTGGGGAAGTTGTTGCTATTTGACACTTCCTGTCTTCATAGCTCGTATCCTTGCCTGCTCTCATCGTCAGCACTGAAACGCCTGGTAACAAACCGGCGGTCACTTCCCGACCCCTGCTCTTTGCGCTCACAAAACTCGTTTCGACCAGCTCAAAAGGAACCTTGGGGACGTTGTTGCTATTTGATACTTCCTGTCTTCGCACAACGTTGGCAACGTTAATACTTAGAATGCGTTGTGATATTTTCCCGAATACAGGCATTGAACTTGCGATTTCTATAGCGTGCGACAGGGCCACCTTATAGAGGGAAGAGAAAGAGAAACCGCAGGTTTCTCAAACGCTTATAGTCTTCCTCCCAAGAGCGATGACCTGTGAACCATGAACTCTTTCTTGTCATACCTGGTCGTTCACCAGGGAATCCGTTTCCCGTTGTTCGGCATTTATGCCTTGCTGTCCATGGCTGTTTATTTCCTGTTCCAGTTCCTCTATCTCTCTTTTGAGCCGCTCATACTCATCCATCTTCCATTTTAAAAAGACGGTCGTGAGCTTCGCTTTCTCGTACATCCCCGCCGGGGTCAGCACGTACATGTACTTCCGTTTGTTATTCGATTCGCTGAAATTCTGTATTTTGATAAAGCCTTTTTCCACTAATGACCTGATCGCATAATTGACTTTGCCCAGGCTGATCCTGTTTTTCAGCGCGATCTCTCTTTGCGAGATGGCAGGATTTTTGGATATGTCTCTGAATATTTGAGAGCTATATAGGGCGGGTTTCATCATTTTTTCATGGAGTTACTATTATGAGTGAAGGATGGATCTGTTCGTGAAGCCGTTTATCAGAAGCGTGTTCAAAATTGAACAGACTGATACTATCATGTTCCGGATTTTATTGTCAAGGAGTATTAAAGAGAGAAAGGGGAGGATCAAGGTTCGGAATTCACTGCGCCACCAGTGCGCACCGAGGACACCGAGAAACGCATCCGCGGACGTTGGTTCATAACGCGCTTTCCGCTTTTCCCGGATGCCGCCCGTCCGGCGTCGAAGGGTTACGCGGCCATTTCTTGAAATCTCGTACAGTGCTGTTATTTGTAAATATCACCCCTCGGACCAATCGCCTCTATATAAACGATTTTATCGCCTTCATCCACATAATAGATGATTCGAAGACCGTCGGTATCGTAACGGTATTTCCCGTCCAGCCTTCCCTTCAGCTTCTTGATATGCAGTCCCTCGCGCGGATTTTTCATCATTACATCGACTGCGTTATCGATTCGCTTTTGTGTTTTAACATCGAGCTTTGTGTAGTATTTGGCTGCCTGCTTATAGAGCTCGACGCTATACATCGCGCTTCACCTTTTCCCAGGGAATGAACGCGGAACGTTTCCCCTCCAACCGTGCTTTTTCCGCCTTCCGGATCTGCGCCATGAATTTAGCATCGGCCATAATCTCAAACGTGTCTCTCCATGCCTCTATATCTTCGGCGATACTTTTTTGCACAAGTTGTTTGAATTCCTTAACCGTGAGATCTCTTACTTTCTTAGTATTTAATATAGTCGCACTCATATGCATTTACCCTCCGGATTCAATATAGCACTTAGAACCGACACTCGAGCCCTATTTTATACGGATCACTGGGGTCTTTACCGTTGACCTTCCCTGAATCCGGACTCATAGTTCGTGTTTCGCCGCAGTTCTTTATTTTAGCTTTGCCTGTTGAGTGTTATTTCAACCTGCTCAAGGTAAACATTCACCTCTTCTGTTTTGGACAAGACGTTCTTGCAAACAATCTTCGCGTCGATCTTTTCATAGTCATGGGCGAGAAAATTTCTGAAGCCCGCGATTTTAGCGAATTCATAGGCAAACGCAGGCTCCAGAATTCCATTTTCTCCAAGAATGTCAAAGGCCTCCTGATAGGATTGCGGAAGTCTCAGCTGTTTCTGTTTGATGACCATTTCCGCGAGAGCGATGCACGCATCCGTCATGAGATAAAGGTAATAGAGCAGCGCGCCGCGATACAGAGGGTCTACGAGAAAGCGCTCTTCACATTTATCCTTCAGAGACTGTATGAGGCTGAGGTACTCCCTGATCCTGCCGATTTTTTGAAGGATTCGTTCCATCAGGCCCCCATGACCGCAGTTCGATGGTGTTTGAAATCGATCGCTTGATGAAGGATCCTGAGTTCGAACTCGGCCCTTGCCCCGGGCTCCGCATCGTACAGGATGATCCCCGTTCGTACGACCTCATCGAGAAGAATGAGGTTGGATGCGGTATTCAGGATAACCACATCGACATCGTTTCTTTTTAGCGCCCTGCACAGGTCCGCATGGAGCGAGAGCTTCGCGTCGAAGGCGTCTGCCGTTTCTTTTGCGATATATACGGCAATATCGATATCACTCAAAACGGTCTGATTGCCGCGAGCCGCTGATCCGAACAGATAGGCGAAGCGCACCTGGTCCGCGTGCTTTTCAAAAAACCGTCTCAGTTCTTTTGTCAGGTCCTGTTCCATTCCGCTCATAACCGTCAACCTCCCGCAAGACCCACGATGATCACTGCAAACTGCTTGAGCTCTCCGGGATATCCGCTACGCCGCGTTGCCTGTCATCGCTTCCGCGTCATACTCGCATACAAAAAGTGACTTGAGAGGAAATTTCTCAGAGGCTGCCAGTATCTCAATTCCCGTAATTTCCCCTTTCTCCGTTACGTCGAGATTCACTCCCTCCGCCATTTCAACAACGCCGGTTGGCTCGCTGTCCGAGAGCTTAATATATGCCGCATCCACTTCCTTGTCGTATGATATCTTCATTTTCCTCGCTCCTTCTTCACAGGATATGCGCTTACGACGATTACTGATCGCCCCTCTTGCATAAAAATGACCTTAAGGGGAAATCCATACTTTGACGATAATTCTCTATTGACCACGGTCCGCCTCTCTCTTCCTGAGGTCTCCTCCCTTGTTTCTCGATTAATCATCGCAATCACATCTGATTCATCGATATGATACAGACTCATTCTGCGTTTTGCATGTCGTGATATCTTTATTTCCATGTCGATTTTCCATGAATAAACTTGCTCTACGATTCAAATACAATTAGCCAGGAGCAGCAAATTCTTACTGCTTTTTTCTCAATGCCAGGCGACGGTTACAATAGTTGTCATGTCATCACGACGCTCCAGGGAAGCTTCGATCTCCCGGCATCGATATCGTGAAAGGGAAGCCCTTCCGCGAATGAACCGAACACGTAGGCGAACAGGACCTCTTCGCGCGCCTTGAGAAGCTCTCCGAGGCGAAGTACGATCTGCTGCTTTTCCTTCGGCGATATTTTGTAAAGCTTTGTTTTCATGCGGTGTTTTCTTGTGCAAAAGGTTACGAATATTTAAGAAGTCATATTTTATCAATAACTTGGCAATTAGTCAATGCATAATAACTCCATGGTCTTGTATAATTCCGACGGAATACCATGTAGAGAATTGTTTCTTTCGTAAATAAGTACAAGAGCGAACCGAATCGTTGACACGGATAAAAGCCGATAAGGAAGGGCGATTTTCACTGATACGTCAAAGCGGTATCCGTGGAAATCATAGGTGATCCGCCTTCGCTTAGAAGCGCCTACTTCTGGTATCCGTGTCAAAGACCTTGACCTGCATTAAATACTTGACACGGATTTCCACGGATTGTCTATGATAACAGCGGATAAGGCAAGGTCCCTATCAACGTATCAATCTTGAATAAAAATAATCCGCCTTGATCCGTGTCCAAAATCGTCTTGTTCTGTTCATGCAGAATCTTGCTGACGAATCGTTCGCCTCATGGTATATTTTCACCGGTGAGGGCCCGTTGTATCCGAGAACCGCTATGGTAGTGCGTCGTAAATTCATTTACCTATACGATGCGGCAGAAATCACCCCACCTAACCTCCCCTTAGCAAGGGGAGGGGATTTTTCTGCCCCTCGATCATGAAGCACCCTCTCCCCTCCGAGGGAGAGGGGCAGGGGTGAGGGGAATTATGATTGAGGGGGTAGGCAGGTGGTTCGAACCTCATGCTCGTGAAGGACTGCAAGATATCTCTATTAAAGAAGTGAGACTGCTTTAAGCAATACGCTATGGACATCGTAACAGCACAGAAACTGACGAAGGAATACGAAGTCGTCACGGCCGTGAACGGCATCGATTTCGCCATCGCGCCGGGGGAATGCTTTGGCTTCCTGGGACCCAACGGCGCGGGCAAGACCACGGTGATGCGCATCATCTCGTGCTTTCTCCCGCCCACTTCAGGCACGGTCACGGTCTTCGGCATGGACGTGACCCGCGAGCCGTCGGCCATCAAGGCGCGCCTGGGCGTCATGCCCCAGGACGACAACCTGGATCCCGACCTGTCTGTCTTCGAGAACCTCATCGTCTACGCCCGGTACTTCGATATCCCGAAAAAGAAGGCGGTCCCGACTGCCAACGAACTTTTGGAGTTCGTGGAGCTTCAGGACAGGGGACGGATGAACATCAAGGAACTCTCGGGAGGGATGAAACGCAGGCTTCTGCTTGCGCGGTCGCTGGTGAACACGCCGGAGATCCTCATTCTCGATGAACCCACGACCGGACTGGACCCCCACAGCAGGCGGGCGGTCTGGGAAAAACTGAACAAGCTCAAGTTCAATAACACCACGCTGCTGCTCACGACCCACTACATGGAAGAGGCGGAGAGGCTCTGCGATCGCGTCGCCATCATGGACTCGGGGAATATCATCACGATCGATACGCCGCAGAACCTGATGCAGCTGCACGGCGGCAACCTCGAGAACGTGTACCTGAAGCTGACCGGGAGGAACCTTGCGGATTAACCACGCCTGGCGGGTCCTGCAGCGCCACTGGACCGTGTACACCAAGCTCTATAAGTCGAGCTTCGCCCTGAACTTCGTCGAGCCGGTCCTGTATCTTGTGGCAATGGGGATGGGGCTCGGGGTGTTCGTCAACGACATCAACGGCCAGCCCTACATCAAGTTCATCGGGCCGGGCATCATCGCCTCGTCATCCATGTTCGCCGCGGTCTACGAATGCACCTACGGCACCTACATTCGGATGACCTTTCAGAAGACCTTCGACGCCATCCTTGCCACGCCGGTGAACCTCGACGACCTGATCGCCGCTGAGCTCGCCTGGGCCGCGGTCAAGAGCGTCATGTACGGCCTTACCATCATGCTCGTGGTGGCACTCTTCGGCCTGGTGGACTCTCCGCTCCTGCTGCTTGCGGTCCCGGTCATTTTCCTGTGCGGCCTGATCTTCGCCGAGATCTCCATGATCACCACCGCGCTGGTGCCGGGCATCGACTCGTTCAGCTATTTCTACACGCTCTTCATGACGCCGCTCTTTCTCTTTTCCGGCGTATTCTTCCCCGTGGAAGCGCTGCCCGGTGCGGTCGCCGGCATCGCCTGGTTCACTCCTTTATATCACCTGGTCATTATCTGTCGGGCCTTTGCTGCGGGGAACGTGACAAGCGTTTTCGGCAGCATCGTGTGGATCATGGTCGTCGCGGCGGCCCTTGCTCCAGTGCCGTTTCGGCTGATGAGGCGGAGAGTGATTCAGTGAGGCAGACGCGGCGACACGGAGAAGCGATAAAGCTACAGAGAAGGTGAAGAAAACCTTTGACACGGATACCAGAAGTAGGCGCTTCTAAGCGAAGGCGGATTGACTATGATTTTCACGGATACGACCTTGCCTTATCGGCCGTTATCATAAAAAATCCGTGTAAATCCGTGTCAAAGGTTCTTTTGATTGCAGTTGATTCTATCGCATGAGGAGCAGCTATGGACCTTTTGGAAGGATTGCAGACCCGCAGAAGCATTCGCACCTATGCCGACCAACCGGTCACCCGGGAACAGCTGCGTGAGATCATCCGGCTTGGGACCATGGCGCCGTCAGGCATGAACAATCAGCCCTGGCGCTTCGTCACCATCCAGAAGAAAGAAACCCTCCAGAAGCTAGCGCTCTTAACAAAATACAGCCATATCCTCGGAAAGGCAGCCGCCTGCATCATAGTCTTTGTAGATAAGACCGCCATGTACCACGATGTCAAGGACCATCAGTCCATGGGTGCATGCATCCAGAATCTGCTGCTTGCCAGCCACGGCATGGGGCTTGGCGCGGTGTGGCTCGGCGAGATCCTGAAAAGCGCGAAGGAAGTTCGTGAACTGTGCGGCCTGTCGAACGACATGGAATTGATGGCTGTTGTCAGCCTCGGCTATCCAGCAGGGAAGGGCGGGAAGGCGGACCGGCGGCCGGTGGAGGAAGTGCTGTTGAAAGAGCTGTAATGTCAGAACCTTTTGACACGGATTTACACGGATTACCTATGATAGGTCAAAACAACGAAATCGTTTGGACGTGGGTTTAGCGGATGGCCTGACAATAAGTCGAAAAAGCTAAACCTTTTGACACGGATTTACACGGATTACCTATGATAGGTCAAAACAACGAAAT
>CAYPOT010000128.1:7582-8254 GCA_964412455.1 uncultured Nitrospiraceae bacterium
CTGACAATAAGTCGAAAAAGCTAAACCTTTTGACACGGATTTACACGGATTACCTTATGATAGGGCAAAATAACCTGATCCTTTTACACGAATTTACACGGAGGACCTATGGTAAAGCGAGAAGATAACCTCATTCATTCCGAGTTGACAGATAAGATCATCGGATGCATTTACGATGTTTACAATGCTCTTGGCCACGGATTTCTCGAAAAAGTATATGAAAATGCTTTGGTCATCAAGTTAAAACAAATAGGTCTTACTTTTGTGCAACAAGCCCCGGTGAAGGTTTATTTTGAAGGGCAGATCGTGGGTGATTATGTTGCTGATATTCTTGTCGAAGGCAAGGTTATCCTCGAGATCAAGGCAGTATCGGAAGTAACGAAAGCGCATGAAGTGCAGCTTGTAAACTACCTGAAAGCTACCGGCATCAAAGTCGGCTTGCTGGTCAATTTCGGCGAAAAACTGAAGATCGTTCGACGGGTCTTCTAGGTCTTGCAGTATCATACAAGATCTGTGAAAATTCTTGTCTCAAAGGCTTTAGTTCTTTGACACGGATAAAGGCCGATTTTCTATGATAAGGGCGGATAAAGCCTGATGCTCTGGCAGTATCATACAATATCCGTGTAAATCCGTGTCCGAGAAGCCTTGATCCTTTGACACGGATAAAGGCGG
>CAYPOT010000129.1:0-8201 GCA_964412455.1 uncultured Nitrospiraceae bacterium
CATTGCTGTCCAGCAGGTACAGCTTCACCCTGCCGACCTGGACCTGCCAGGCGCGCAGCCAGACCGGGTAACCGGGCAAGTCGAGCTTCAGCCGCAGCCACTCCCCGTTCAGCCGGCGCAACGGCGTGATCGGCAGTTGCCCTGGATCGTTGTACGGGTAAAGGGCCTGTTGCGCGCCGTTTCTGTCTAGCACTTGACGAAAATAACCTTGCTGGTAGAGCAAGCCCACGCCGACCACCGGCACGCCCAGATCGCTGGCGGATTTTAGCTGATCGCCTGCCACATTACCGAGCCCTCCCGAATAGATCGGGAGCGCTTCGCTCAACATGAATTCCATGCTGAAATATGCAATGCAGGTCAGGGGGGCCTGCGGATGATCCTTCTTAAACCACGCGGGCGCCTTCGCTGCCTGCTTCTTGGATTCTACGAGAGCATCTATCTTCTTGCGAAAGGCCGGATCGTTCAACACATCCTTGACCTTCTCCCGGGAGACGGTCTGCAGGACATCCCAGGGATGATGAGTCTGTTCCCACAGCACCGGATCAAGCCGTTGCCACACCTCGTCCGTGGCATGATTCCATGACCAGCGCATATCCAGGGCAAGCTCGGTCAGACAATCGAAGCCATCGATGTCCGCAGGCAAGAGACTGTAAAGCGGCTTGCAGACAGGTGTTTTTTTGCTCATGATTGCTCCTTCAGTTTTGGCGAGAACGTAATCCCCGGCTGCTGCCGGTGCGTGAATGAGCGTTCATGATTTTACCTTCATTTTTTTAAGGATGTCATTAGCGGCTACTGCCGACGATTCCGGAGCAGAGCTGGATTCTAAAGCCTGCAGGAGCGTTGCGAGCAGATCGTTGAAACCATCCTCTTTCTGATCCACCAAAACATGGTGCGCCCCCTTGCGCAATGCTACGGCATTCGACTTACTTTTGATCACCGCCTGTAGTAATGGCGGCCAGGCGGTCTTTCTGAAAGTTTTCAGTGCATCTGCAGCCACCCATGCGACGTCGGAGTTGAAGTCTTCGAGTGCTTTCACCAACGATGACATTGATCTGGTATCGTCGATACTCCCGAGCGCCTTGGCCGCTTCCCAGCGAACTTGATCCAACTTGGAATTCTGCAATGCCTGGATGAGGGAAGATACGGCAGGTTCGCCCAGAGCTACCAACGCTTCCCTTGCGTTCTGGCGTATTACGCCGTCCTTGTTTGCCAGCATGTCCACCAAGGATTTAATGTTTGTATTGGTCCCTTTTTGCTCGTTCATGATGTTACCTCCGAATATATTTTATTTTACCGCTGTGGCGCCTGAGCCAGAGCCTCGTTGACAATTGTTTGCGCTTCCTCCACGATGCGGCGCAGATGATCCGCTCCCTGGAAGCTCTCCGCATAAATCTTGTAGATATTCTCAGTCCCTGACGGACGAGCCGCGAACCATCCGTTCTCGGTCACCACTTTCAACCCGCCAATGGGTGCGTCGTTCCCCGGAGCGCGGGTGAGGACCGTCAGGATCTTTTCGCCCGCCAGTTCGGTGAGCTTAACCTGCCGGGGTGAGAGTTTTGCCAACAGTTCCTTTTGACCGGGAGTGGCCGGCGCCTCAACGCGGTCATAGACAGGTTCACCGAACTCGCGCGTGAGTTCGGTGTAGATCTCGCCGGGATCGCGGCCCATCCGGGCGGTGATCTCCGTCGCCAGCAAAGCCGGGACAATGCCGTCCTTATCCGTCGTCCAAACGGCGCCATCCAGACGGCTGAAAGACGCACCCGCGCTCTCTTCCCCGCCGAAGCCAAGTGAACCGTCGAGCAGGCCGTCTACAAACCATTTGAAGCCGACCGGCACCTCGTAGAGCTTTCGGCCGAGCTTCGCCGTGACGAGATCGATCATCCGGCTGCTCACCACCGTCTTGCCGATTGCCGCTTCCCTGCGCCACTTCGGCCGGTGTTGAAAGAGATAGAAAATGGCGACCGCAAGGTAGTGGTTGGGATTCATCAATCCGGCCTTGCGCGTTACGATGCCGTGCCGATCAGCATCGGTGTCGCAGGCGAAGGCGATCTCGAAGCGGTCCTTCAGACCGATCATCCTTTGCATCGCATAGGGTGAGGATGGGTCCATGCGGATCTGACCATCCCAATCGACCATCATAAAACGGAAGGTCGGGTCGACGGCCTCGTTCACGACCGTGAGGTTCAACCCGTATCGTTCGGCGATCGCCCCCCAGTAGTGGACCGCGGCGCCCCCGAGCGGGTCGACTCCCATTTTGATATTCGCGCCTCGAATGACTTCCATATCGATGACGTTGTCCAGATCGTTTACATAGGAATCGAGGTAATCATGCCAATGCATCGTGGGGGTGCGCAGAGCCTTCTCATACGTAATCCTTCTTACACCCTTCAGGTCATTCTCAAGAAATTCGTTCGCCTTTGCCTCGATCCAGCCGGTAACAGTGCCTTCCGCCGGACCGCCGTTTGGGGGGTTGTATTTGAACCCGCCGTCATGGGGCGGATTGTGTGACGGCGTAATGACGATGCCGTCAGCGAGTCCCGTCTTACGCCCGCGGTTGTATGTGAGAATCGCGTGGGAAATAACGGGAGTAGGAGTATACTCATCTTTCTCCGCGATCATGACTTCTACCTCGTTTGCCGCCAGCACCTCAAGGGCACTGGCACGAGCCGGCACGGAAAGGGCGTGCGTGTCCATGCCGAGAAACAGCGGGCCGTAGATCTTCTGATGCTCCCGGTAAAGGCAGATGGCCTGGGTGATGGCGAGGATATGCCTTTCATTGAAAGCCTTTTCGAACGCGGAACCGCGATGCCCTGAGGTTCCGAATGCAACCCGTTGTTCGGGCACTGAAGGGTCTGGCGCATCCGTATAGTAGGCCGTGACGAGTCTGGGTGCGTTCACCAGCATCGATGCTTCGGCCGGCTTTCCGGCATAAGGGCTGATTTTCATGGTGTTTCCTTCACATGCCGTCGCGGCTATCTTGCCTTTTTGCCCCCTGTCATGAGAAGCTTTTCGCGATATTTAGATCATTTCCTTACGATGAGTACAGGGATCTTCGTATCCTTGTGCATTACGCCGTACGTAACGCTGCCAAGCACGGCTGCTTTAAGAGCGCTTTTACCATGAGAGCCCATAACGATCAGATCAGCCTTAGATCTTTTGGCCTCGCTCACGATTTCTTCCACAGGATGTCCCTTCCTTATTACCGTTTTGTATTGAAGGTGATTCTGTTTGCATAGCTTTACTATCGCATCCGTGGCTGCTTGCGCTGACTGCTTCAGATAATCCTCAACAGACTCTCTTACATGGGTCGGCGATGCGGAAGTTGAAACCGACAGACTGATGATGAATCGATGATCGATGACACTGAGCAGTGTCACTTTTGCGCCTGTCTGTTTTGCGAGATCGACCGCGTATTTTGCCGCCTTCTGAGCTGCTTTCGAACCGTCTATCGGCACAAGAATTTTTGAAATCATACGTCCTCCTTTTTTCACCAATGATATAAACCTTCGCCTTAAACCTTTCTATTACTCCATCATGTGCGCTTCCTGCGAGCGCCATGCCGCAGAGGAGACCCCCGCGAGAAGTCGTTTTTTTGTTCACTTCTCCTGCACACACGACAAGCATCAGCGCTGGCCATGGTCGCGACGCAATGCACGAATGGCGGTGATGAGCATGCCGGCAATCCCGCCGATAATCATTGCTTCACCGAATCTATGATGCCAGCCGCCCATGGGAGTGATCAAAAGCATCGAGCCGCCGATCACGAGGGCCGCGAACGCGATGGCTCTCGTGAGCCGCTCGCAGCAAGCCGATGTTCTTCACGTCGATCATTACCGTCATAAGATCCTCCCAACAGTCATGCGCAGGATATTTCAGAAATCGACATGCTTATTTCCCCTGACCTTTAAGCAAATGATCAGGTGGCTCTTCAGGGGTCCACCGCCTGCGTAACACTCCGCCTGCTTTATCAACGATCGGAGCGACGTTGTTCTTTGGCCGCCCGAAGATGCGGTCCCTATTCGTTTGTAATGATAACTTTTAAGGCGCGTTCTTTCATTGCATTGCCAAACGTCTTGTATGCCTGCATGACATCATTCAATGCGAAGTGATGGGTGATCATCTGCTTCGGCCGGACCTTGCCTGACATCACTGTTTTCAACAGCATCGGGGTCGTCACGGTGTCAACGAGACGCGTGGTGAGGGTGATGTTATGTGACCAGAGTTTGTCCAAATTCAGCTGGACGGGTTTGCCATGCACGCCGATGTTGGCGATATGACCGCCTGCCGCCACGATCGCCTGGCAAATGTCAAAGCTTACCGACATCCCCAGCGCTTCTATCGCAACATCCACGCCTTTGTTGCCGGTCAGTGCCATCACCTTCTCGACAGCTTTGCCGTCACTGTTGTTGACGACCTTTGTCGCTCCGAACTTCTTGGCGACCTCTAAACGATTGTCATCAATGTCGACCATGATGATCTCCGCGGGTGAGTAGAACTGCGCTGTCAGAAGCGCCGCCAGCCCGACCGGACCTGAGCCGACGATCGCCACCGTGTCGCCGGGCTTGACCTGTCCGTTGAGGACGCCGCATTCAAACCCGGTCGGCAGAATATCGCTCAACATGACGAGCGCTTCTTCGTCGGCTCCAGCGGGGACCGGATAGAGACTATTGTCCGCGAAGGGGATCCGGACGTATTCGGCCTGAGTTCCGTCGATACTATTCCCCAGTATCCAGCCACCGCCGTTCTCGCAATGCGAGTACATTCCTTTCTTGCAGTTGGTGCACTTCCCGCACGACGAAATGCAGGAAATGAGGACGCGGTCACCGGCCTTGAAGTTCGAAACGCTTTCGCCTGCCTGTTCTATGATCCCGACGCCTTCATGGCCCAGTATCCGGCCATCCGTCGCCGTCGGCACATCGCCTTTCATAATATGCAGGTCCGTTCCGCATATTGTCGTCTTGGTGATCTTGACGATGGCGTCTGTTGGTGTCTTGATGCCGGGCTTGGGCTTGTCCTCTAATGCAAGTTTGCCTGGACCATGGTATACGAGCGCTTTCATAGGTAATTCTCCCCGCGTGTCAGGTCACTGATTATATTTTGTCGATAACCGTTTTCAGTTTTTTGCTGATCTCGGCAGCGATCTTCTTTAACGCAGGATTTTCGACGGCCTGCATGGAGGCCAACGGGTCGATGGCCGTGACCTCAACCTGACCGTCTGAAGTCTCCTGCACGATCACGTTGCAGGGCAGCATGGTGCCTATCTTGTCCTCTGCCTGCAATGCCTTGTACGCAAACGGCGGATTACAGGCGCCGAGGATCCTGTAGTTCCTGAATTCGACATCGAGCTTCTTCTTCAACGTGGCCTTCACGTCTATGTCGGTCAAGATGCCGAATCCTTCCTTTTTCAGTTCTTCCGTCACTCCGGCGATCGCCTGATCAAAGGACCGCTTTAATGTCTTACTGAAATAATAGCTCATGTGAACATCCTCCTGTTGCCTAACACGGCTGTTGAAAAATGACTTTTCTCCCTTTTCCGTCATTCCCGCCCCTGTTTACATCCTGCCGGGGCAGGATCCGGTGGACGAGGACAAGCTTCACCGGGATGACGAATGAGGCTGCAAAAGAGGCCCTTTTCAGCAACCAACTAATGTTTATGCGGATCGGTCTTGGATTGCTCCGCAGACTGAGGACCATCCATCCCCGTCATATCCATAGGCATCGGCATGGACATCATCTTCTGCATCTTTTCTTTCATCTGTGTTATGTCCATCATCATCTGCTTTTTCTCGGCGGCCTTGGGCCCCTTTATCATCTTTTCCTGCATGGTCATCATGTCCATCATCATCTGCATCATGTCCTTCTTGTCACTCATCATCTTTTCCATCATACCGCCGTCCATCATTTGCTTCATCATCGGCTGGCATTTCTCCATCATCTGTTTCATCGTCTCTTCATCCATCTTCATGCCCTGCTGCTTCATCTCCTCCTTCTGCTCACCCTTCATGCCGCCGTCCGTCTGGGCAAAACCGTAGGTTGCGGTCAGCATGAGGACCACCAGGCTTATTGAAAATATCTTTTTCATGGTATTTCTCCTTGGTATTTTTTTGCCGCCGGTACAACCCTTCGTGCAAAACCTTTTTCTTAACAGGCTGTTGGAAAACTCCTGTTATGTCATTGCGAGGAGCGCTTTTTGCGACGCGGCAATCTCGATCTTGTTGATTTCTTTAACTACGAGATTGCTTCGCTCCGCTCGCAAAGACGGCTGAAATACTTTTTCAACAGCCTGTTAATTCGTCATCAACCTCCCTTCTGATTACTCTAGCCGATGGATCCGTTCTGTCAATACCTCACCTTAGGCAGATCACACACCGCCCAAACGGAGAAATGCTCGCCCTTTTTCTGTCCGACGCCGACCGCGCCTTTGGTGAGATAGAGCGCCCACGCCCAGTCAGGTTCGAACATGCTCGTCGTTGAAGACCAGTATCCTTCCCGGACGTCCCTGAAGGGATGACCGTGAGGAAGCGCCGGGCTGTGGCTGCTGCAATCGACGAGCGATTCCAGTTCATTGATGTTCGGCAGCCGCCAGGTATTAGCCCCGCCTTGCTGTTGGTTGAGCTCTGTCACGGCTTCAAGCGCCTTCTCCCATGTCGACAGTCTTCCCGTGAGATCGGCTGATGAGCACCAGCAGAGGTTCGTGAGCCGGTCGACGATCATGCTTCCTGTTTCCTCAAAGCGGGGTTCTGGCCATGGCACCCCTGAGCGGAATTCCCCGTCCTGTCCCGATCCCGCGCAGGGGATAAGCTGTCCCGCAGTGTCATAACACCGGGTTTGGCCGGTAGCGGGGAGCATTGTGCTCCCAGTTCCCCGAACAGGCCATAGCAGGAAAAATTGCTCCTTTTTGCCGTAGAACATCCGCGCGCCTTCCATATGTATATACCACGCATAGGCGGTGTTTATCGCCGCGGTCGTGGACGTCCAATACCATCCGCTGAATACGTTCACAAAGGGATGCCCCTCCGCCAAAGCCGGTACCCGGGTCTGGTGGCTCATAAGGCTGCGGAGTTCACGGCGGTTGGGAAGACGCCAGTCAGAAGCACCGAATATCTTGTCACGATTCATCAGTGCGATGTGATCGAGGGCTTCCTGCCATGCCAGAGGGAATTCTGCCCGATTGGCGTTCTTTGTCCATTCGAGACCCGTCAACCGGTCGAGGACCGCATTGTCAAGGACCTCGAATCGTGGTGCAGGCCAGGACGCGCCGCGTTTGAACTCCGCGTCCTGGCCGCTCCCGGCGCAATCGATCACGCGGCCCCCCGCATCGTGGCAGGTGATCTGCCCGGTCTGAAGGCAAGCGCTCATATCCTCATCCCTGCTCCTCCCGGAGGGTCAGCCGAAGACCCCGGGAGTCATCGCGACTGTCCTTCCCCACTTCGTCTATTTTTTCTTTTCAATGTCCGACATCATGTTCTGCATCTTGTTCATCCGGCTTTTGAGCTTCTTCATTTCCTTATCGGACATCACGCCCTTGTTCATCGTCTTCGACATTTCCAGCATCTGCGTGGACATGTTTTTCATGAACGGAGACATCTGCTTCATCTTATCTTTCGGCATATCGTTCATCATGCCCGACATCTTTCCCATCATATCCGACATCTGTTTTGACATATCCGTCATATCGCCCATCATCTGGCCATGTTCCATCATGCCCTTTTGTTTCATCATGCTCTTTTGACCCATCATTCCTTTTTGGTCCGTCATTCCTTTTTGGTCCACTTTCTGATTTTGTTCCATTCCTCCCATCTGGGCAAAACCGTAGGTTGCGGTCAACATCAGGACCACCAGGCTTATTGAAAATATCTTTTTCATAGTATTTCTCCTTGGTATAATTTTGTTCCTTGCACCGCCGATACGACCCTTCTTGTAACGCCGTTCCAGCAATTGGTTATTGAAGCTCCCTGCAGCAAGACTTCGGCGAGCTCAGTCGAGCCGCTGCGGGGTATGCGCCCACTCCGGAGTTCACCTCCCTTCCGGCCTCTCTCTTTGCTACAGCACCCTTTCCGATAACCTGAATGCCCATGACCCTTTCCTGCTTGAATGCAGCAAAAACGACAGCCCTGATCCGATACAGATCTTACGTTACTTTCGTTTCATCATATACACAACACCCACCACAACGAGGATCAGGATAATGATCCCGAACC
>CAYPOT010000130.1:0-7982 GCA_964412455.1 uncultured Nitrospiraceae bacterium
TTCACGCATTTTTTTCTCTGAATCATGAAAGCGGAGTTCTTACGAGATTATCAAAGAAGGCTTTTAAGGAAAAAAGTTCTGCCTGATATAACCAATGCTCATGGACTTTCAACCAGCGGCTCAAGATCGTCGCACGGAATCGTGCGACTTGTCCGCGCATAATCGCCCTGAGGTGATACATGGCCAACAAGGCAGAAGAATCCGTAAAATCAACGCTAGCGGGTAACATCGAAGAAGACGATGCAGCCGAGACCTTTCAGGCCTACTTTGAGTACAACAGAATTCTGCGAACAGGGTTCGTCGCTTTTGGAGTAGGCGGACCGGCACTGTTCTTGGTAAACGACAAGATCGCTGCTCGTCTCGCGGAGGCGCACCAGCTGAAAGTTGTAGTCGTACTATTCTTGATCGGCGCGGCCTCCCAAGTCTTAGGCGCTTTCATTAATAAAATCGCCAACTGGTACGTGTACCAGTCAACCATGGACAACGAAGTAAAAGGGAGCAAGCGTCATGAAGCTGCAGAATGGCTCGTCAGTCAATTCTGGCCGGACATTGTTTTGGACATTGGAACGATCGCGGCATTCGGATATGCAGCATGGCTGATACTCACCGTATTTGCGGGAAACGGCAACCGGCATCTGGTGCGTCTGGGTCTGTGCAAGGACTTTGTCTATATATGGACCGTATGGGGTCGGGCTTGAATTGGTGACTTATTGCCTTTCAACCCCTTTAACACCATCCGGACTTCCCGGTCGTTCTGTCGGTTTCAGCCTGTAGTCCTCACCTGCATCACTTCGCTATAGAACTGGCGGGTCTAAAGGTCGTATAATTTTAGCAGTTTGCTGAAAAAGCCCCGATTTGTTATTGCGAGGAGCGTTTTTTGCGACGCGGCAATCTCGACGTGCTTGATAATCTTAACTACGAGTTTGCTTCGCTTCGCTCGCAAAGACAGGAAAAAGACTTTTTCAGCGGCCTGTTAGATCACGTGTGGACTTTTAATCAAATCCAAGGAGGATATAATGGCGAATTTTCAAGATCGTATTATTCGAGCCGCTAAACTGGACGTTCACCTCTATGAGGAGGTCGAGGCTGACAAGAAGGCAATGAGTCAGGCCATGTGGGTTGTTATTCTCTCCAGTATCGCGGCTGGGGTAGGAAGTATTGCAAGCGGAGGATTAAGCGGGCTTTTCATAGGAACGATCTTCTCTCTTCTCGGGTGGTATATTTGGGCATATCTCACGTACATTATTGGGGTGAAGCTCCTTCCCGAGCCGCAGACCAAAGCAAACCATAGTGAGTTGTTGCGCACGATCGGCTTTTCAAGCTCCCCTGGCATGATCCGAGTAGTCGGTATCATCCCCGGGCTGACGGAAGTCGTTTTTTTAGTTGCCGCTATCTGGATGCTGGTGGCAATGGTGATCGCGGTCAGACAGGCTCTTGATTATAAGAGCACCTTACGAGCGGTTGGGGTTTGTGCGATCGGCTGGATCATTCAAGCGGCAATCCTCATGCTGGTGTTTTCTCTTTTTGGTGGTGCCGCACAACCTGTCTGATCTCAGAATTTAAAAGTTCAAGAGCGGAAAAAAGAACGCCGGTCATGATCCCACATGACCGGCGCGTTGCTGTTCCCACCTGGTTACGTCATTCCTACATCGCTGCGCTTTCCTGGAACACGGCATGTTCGCGCCGTGCAGTTGTTCTCTCCGGCTCACCTACCACTACCCAGTGCGTCGGGCTTTCCATGAGCTTTTTCACCATGGCTGCGTTCAGACCGTGGCCGGCCTTGTGCGCGACGACGTGTCCGACGACCGGCATGCCCACCAGCGAAAGGTCGCCGAGGATATCGAGGATCTTGTGCCGCACGAACTCGTCGTGGTACCGAAGCCCTTCCTGGTTCAGCACCCTGTCCGGTCCGAGGACCACCGCGTTCTCCAGGGACCCGCCCCTGGCAAGGCCGTTTGCCTGGAGCATCTGGACGTCGCTCAGGAACCCGAAGGTGCGTGCGGCGGAAATATCGCGGATGAAATTTTCCTCGGAGAACTGGTACGTGAGGCTCTGCTCCCTCAGCAAGGGGTGGTCGAAGTCGATAAAGTAGGAGATGCCCGGCGATTCCGCAGGCCAGATCGCCAGCTGTTTGCTCCCGTTCCGCACGAACAGGGGTTTCGTGACCTTGAGCACCGTCTGGAGCCTGTCCTGAAGCTGGATCCCGGCATCGGCGATCAACCGCACAAAGGGGGCGGCGCTGCCGTCCATGATCGGTACCTCGTCGGAATCGAGCTCGACGAACAGATTGGAGATGCCAAGCCCGGCCAGAGCGCCGAGCAGGTGTTCCACGGTCTGGACCATTGCGCCATGCTGCCGCAGGGTCGTCGCGTAGCTCGTGGCCGCGGTATTGGCCGCGATGGCCGCGATCTCCGTTCCGCCCAGGTCGGTGCGAACGAATATGATGCCGCTGTCTGCCGGCGCGGGCTTGAGCAGCATGTTCACCCGCTTGCCTGAATGGAGGCCGATGCCCGCGCAGGGTATCGAGTTTTGTATGGTCCGTTGGTTTCTGAGCATGATGATCTTCCCTTTCTTCGGTACTATTTAGCAAGACCTATGCCACCACAGAGGACCATAAAGCTCAAAGAAGTCAATCAGTTAGATACGGATATTGACCGTCATTTCGTGGCAATAAAGCCACAGTAGGGGCTTTATGTTGGTATTTTACGACACGTCACTATCTCTGCGACAGTTCTCGTGTCGTTCTCCTTATAGAGTAGGGGTAACCCTGTGTGGTTACCCCTGATCAGGTCGGCCACGCAGGATCGCCCCTGCAATATTTAAAACCCTCGCATACCTCGCGTCTGATGCCTTGCCCCGTGACGTTATGAAGATTTCCCCCACTGTTCGCCCATCTGACGATACAAGCCCCTGATTGCCTTCCCTGTTTCCCATTGACACATCGTAAGAGAGTGTGATAGATTTTTTATATCTTGTCGGATCGGCAGGGATCAACAGACACAGGGACTTCCCGGAGGGAACATGGCCGTCAATTTTGATGAACTCTACGAACAGGGCATGGAAACCTTCACCAAGGGCGACTACGCTGCTGCCGAAAGCCTGTTCCACCGGATCCTGGCCATCAATCCCCGTTTCGCCGACATCCAGAACAAGCTGGGCATCATCTACAATCAGACCAACAGGATGGAGCTCGCGGCAAAGTCATTCGAAGCCGCCCTCGAGCTCAATCCCGGCTATACCGAGGCCTCGCTCAACCTTGCGATCACCTACAGCGACCTGGGGCAGTACGACAAGGCGCGCGAGGTCTTCGAGAGCGCGGCCCGCATCAGCAAGACCGGCTCCGGCGTTATCGATCCCTTCATCAAGGGAAAGCTCGCGAACGAGCACCTGAAGATCGGCACCATCTATGCCGATCTGAACCTTCTCGACGAGGCCATCGAAGAGTACGAGAAGGCGATCCGTCTCGCGCCGAACTTCGCGGACATCATCACCCGGCTCGGGATCGCCTACCGCGAGAAGGGCCAGTACGACGAGGCCATCAACCAGTTCAACAAGGCGAAGGAAGTGAACGCGCGCTTCATCTCCGCCCGGGTGCACCTCGGGCTCACCTATTACTCCCGCGGGTTCTACGGTCTTGCCGAGGAAGAGTGGCAGGAAGCGCTCAAGATCGACCCGGACAACGCCGCGGTGAAGACCTATCTTAACTTCGTCAAGCCCCAGCCGTCCTGAGGAGCCCCGCAGTGGAACTTCTGGAAATAGCGGGCCTCTCCACCAGCTTCACGACCCGGTCCGGCGTCATCAAGGCTGTCGACAACGTGAGCCTCTCGCTCCGGAAGGGCCGCGTTCTCGGCCTGGTAGGCGAGTCCGGCTGCGGCAAGACCATGACCGCCCTTTCCATCCTCAACCTCGTCCCGCCGCCCGGCAGGATCACCGCCGGGAAGATCCTGTTCGAAGGCCGGGACCTGCTCTCGCTCCCGGACGCGGAAATGCGGAAGGTGCGCGGGGCCCGGATCTCCATGATCTTTCAGGAGCCCATGACCGCGCTGAACCCGGTGTTCACTGTCGGGAACCAGATCGGCGAGGTCCTCATCACCCACCAGGCCATCACCTCGAACGAGGCCCTGGACCGCTCCGTGGAACTGCTCCGTTCCGTAGGCATCCCCTCTCCCGAAAAACGCGTTCATGAGTATCCGCACCAGCTATCGGGCGGCATGCGTCAGCGCGTGATGATCGCCATGGCCATCGCCTGCAGGCCATCCCTGATCCTCGCCGACGAACCCACCACGGCGCTGGACGTCACCATCCAGGCCCATATCCTCGAGCTGCTCAGCCGGATCCAGGCCGAGATGGGCATGGCGATGATATTGGTAACGCACGACCTGGGACTCATTGCCGAGCGCGCTGACGAGGTCGCGGTGATGTACGCGGGCCGTATCGTGGAGAGGACGGATACCCAGGAACTTTTCCGTGATCCCCTCCATCCCTACACGCGGGGTCTCATGGCCTCGATCCCGCGGCCCGGCGACGCCCGGCGCGGCCGGCTCAGGACCATCCAGGGCACGGTGCCCAGGCTTTCGGACCTGCCCGAGGGTTGTACGTTCTCGCCGCGCTGCGACATCAGGATCGACCGATGCGCGACTGAACCGGAGCTTGTCGAAGTGAGGCCGGGACATTGGGTGAGGTGCTGGAAGGCGATGTGAACCAATTGCGGAGTGCGGATTTCGGATTGCGGAATGAACAACAAGGACGGTTTTACCGCAGAGGGCGCAGAGAGCGCGGAGAAACGATGCAACCAACCGTCATCCCCGAATGTTTCAATCGGGGATCCAGGACTTTATAAGATGTAGACTGGATTCCCGCTCAGAATCGCTGCGGGAAGGACGAACAACAAAAGGGTTTTATTAATGAAGGAAAACATTCTTACCATCGAAAATATCTTCAAAACCTTTCCGGTCAAGACCGGTCCGGGAAAGACCGTCCACGCCCGGGCCGTTGACGGCGTGAGCCTCGCGGTGGCGCAGGGCGAAGTGGTGGGCCTCGTGGGAGAGAGCGGGTGCGGCAAATCGACGCTCGGCCGTCTCACCCTGGGCCTACTGCCGCCCACCTCGGGAAAAGTGTTCTTCCAGGGCAGGGACATCGGAACGCTGGCAAAAGAAGACCTGCGGACCCTCCGCAGGGAGATGCAGATCATCTTCCAGGACCCCTTCGCCTCGCTGAACCCGCGCATGCGCGTCCGTGACATCGTGACCGAGCCGCTCGTGATCCACAAGCTTGCCGGCAGCCGGGAGCTCGATGAGCGCGGCGCGGCGATCCTGGCCAAGGTCGGCCTGTCCGCCGACGCACTGATGCGCTATCCTCATGAGTTCTCCGGCGGGCAGCGCCAGCGCATCGGGATCGCGCGCGCCCTCGCCAGCGGCCCGTCCTTCATCGTCGCCGATGAGCCGGTATCGGCCCTCGACGTGTCGGTCCAGGCACAGATCATAAATCTGCTTGCCGATCTCCAGAAGGACCTGGGCCTTTCGCTCCTGTTCATCGCCCACGACCTGAACGTGGTGCGCCATTTTTCCGACCGCGTGGCCGTCATGTACCTCGGGAAGATCGTCGAGATCGCCCCATCAGAGGAGATATATACCCATCCTTCCCATCCCTATACCGAGGCGCTGCTCGCCGATATCCCCGTCCCGGACCCGAACGTGAAGAAGAAACATATACTCTTGAAGGGTGACATCCCCAGCCCCACGCAGGTCCCGCCGGGATGTCGCTTCCATACACGCTGCATCCACCGTTTCGAACCCTGCGACACTCTTGTCCCGAAGACCACGGACCTCGGGAACGGCCACTTTGTTGATTGTCATCTTAGGGGATAGAGATCAATCCGCCACTGAACCGCCCTTTCCATTTATATAAAGCAAGCCGGAACCAAAATCTGCCACGAAGACGCTAAGTCGCGAAGAACAGCGAGAATTGCTTAAGGTGCTGTTTTAATGATTAGATTAAGGCCGTACTTTGTGTCTCGCTTAGAAGCGCCTACTTTTGGTCGTGCCTTCGTGGCAAAATATTCTTGCCGTTTTGAGTAGAATTTGATTCGTAACTAACTATTCCTGCTTGACCCACCTCAGTTCTTTTGCATTCCTATCATTAATCGCGGTTCTTTTGCAGACCTGCAAAGAAATTCCCGCGGGTGTTTCCCGGAAATTCAATGACTTACGTTTTGGCATGGTCTCTGCAATGTTCAGGGCAGAAGCGAACGAAAAGGAGGGAACGAACATGAAGAACACAATCGCAAAAAAGGGTGCATACATCGGAGCAGGGGCAGGACTGGTGCTCTTCGCAATCTTCGGACTTCTCCCTGGCAGCCTTATTGGCGGCGCCATGGGGATCAACGTTGCAGGCTGGCTCTTTGGCCTTCCGCTGGAGCCGGGTCTCATCTCCCGGGCCATCGTGCTGGTCTCGATGCTGGTGGGTGTCCTGGTCGCCGGGATCGTGATCGTAACGGCAACAACCACGGTGGGCTGGCTGGCCGGCAGATTGCTCAACGGTTCGGCGGCACATGAAGGCAAGGAAGCGGCAGCGCATAAGTAATTAAGAAGACAGACGGCAGACAACAGACAGCAGACTAGAATCTAACATAAAAACTCTTAAAAAGGAGATACGACAATGAAGAACGAAACAATAAAGACAGGCATGAAGATCGGCGCGGTGGTTGGTGGAATTCTGTTCCTGGCATTCGGGGTGATGGCGGGCTTCTACTTCGGGAGCTACGGGACCCTGTTCATTCTTCAGAAACTGATGGGCGGGACGGTTGAGCCGACCCTCTTCGTCCGGGCGGCCATCGTGGTCGGCATCGGGGTGGGCATCGCGGCCTCGGCGACGGTGAGCATCGTGACGGGCGGCCTGATCGGGACGCTCCTGGGCTACGTGGTATCGGTGCCGAAGGCGATGATTGAGGCGAAGGCTTCGTCAAAAGCGTAGGAAGGCGGACAACAGACCGTCCGGCCCTGCCGGACTGACAGAAGACAGACGAAAGATAAAGGCGGTGGGGATCAACCCTCACCGCCTTTTTTATTCAGGCTCTTCTGCCTTTTATGTGGGTGGGTCAGGGTGTTTTTGAGGCAGCTCATCAGCTCGGCCGCCTGCACAAACCGCTCTTCCCAGAAGGACGATGCTACTTAATCTGCTATCTCCATTCATGGCACATGCGCTCCTTGTCACCTTTCTTGCGTGCCCAAGAAAGGTGACCCAATCCCTGCGACTCGGGGTTCCGGGCTCCGCCCGGGAATGAATTTAGTCGCGGGAGGTCGTTATAACGGTGAGCCGCCGGCTCACACTGGAGGAACTCCTCAGAAGGGCACCCGGCGAAAATTCTTTACGCCATGCTCGGTCGTCCTCGGTACATTTCGGAAACTCGCCCTTCGGGCTCAGACAGTCCGAAATGCTTCACCCTCGGACTCGGTCGCCTGGCTAAATTTTCGCATGGGAACCATGCTAGAAACTCCATTTTAAATTCAAAATTGAAATGCACAGAGCTTCACACGGTCCTAAAAGTCCAGCGGGCTTTTCGCTTCCTTGATCGTCCTACTCGGAATGCAGTGCGTATAGATCATTGTGGTTCTGATATCGGCATGCCCAAGCAGCGTCTGGATCGTGCGGAGATCATAGCCTGCCTGCAAAAAAGGTTCGTGACGACCTCCCCGCTGAGCTATAATCCCTTTTTATTGCCGCACTTGACAGTTTATGCTACAGTCAGCTACCGACAAAAAAGTACTATCGAACTAAATTTCCGTTTTGTTAATTCCGAATTTCCGTATTTAAAGGGGCGGGTATTGGTGGTAACAATAGGGCGCACTATTTAGCAAAAAGACAAGAACTGCGTCCCGTTAATTCCGTGATTCCGTACTTGTCGGGACGGTATCCGTCCCATCAAACACTTGTTGAACTAAGCCGCTGCGCGGCGGTGCACTTCACTCGCCTCTGAATTTTCT
>CAYPOT010000131.1:0-7912 GCA_964412455.1 uncultured Nitrospiraceae bacterium
GCCCTCCCCTTGAAGGGGAAGGAGTAAGGAAAGAGCCAGATGTCATCGGTCTTGCAAAGGCACGGAGCGGGGAAGAGGGCTCCCAGCGGGAGTTCGAGCGGGTGTTCCTGCCGGGCGTGGAGGAGCCGGTCATCCTCGACCCCACGAGCGCTATCACGCACCTCGTGGCCCGGGTGCGCGACGAAGCGCACCGCTTCGCCATCGAGTATCATCGGAAACTGCGGGAGAAGAAGGCGGTGAGGTCCGAGCTGGACGATATTCCCGGGATCGGCGAGACGCGGAAAAAGGCGCTGCTCCGGCATTTCGGAAGCGTCACGAAGGTGCGGCAGGCCACGGTAGAGGAACTGGCGGGAGTGAAGGGGATGACGAAGAAGGCGGCGGAAGGAATCGTGAACTTCTTTCAAGGGGCCGGGGGTGTATGATTCGTATTTGCATTCAAGATGTCCTTATTGCCGTTCTCACGTAGGGGCAACCCCATGTGGTTGCCCTGGTGGCAATGACAACAAGGGCGGCCACGCAGGGCCGCCCCTACGAAAACATACCATAATGATTGCAATCTGGAATGACCATTCAGGATCTCAGTCATGTTCATGCCAAGAGGCATGAAACGATGAAAATGCTCCAGGGGCTGATCAAGTCATTGTCCTGACGCTGGACCCTGGCTACTGGTCCCTGGACCCTCTAAGGAGCTTTCATGACGAACGAACAATGGTTGGAGGTTTTCAAAGACATCGGCCAGCAGATGCGCGCCGGGATCACCGAGTTCCTCGGCAGGGAAGGCGGCACGATCGCTCTCGGCACGGGCGCGGGCGGTGACCGGACATTCCCGGTCGATAAGTGGGCCGAGGACATCATCATTGCCGCGCTTGACGAGGTCCATCGGAGCGGCGAATCGTTCACGCTAATCTCCGAGGAAGTTGGCGCAAGGAAGTTCGGCGAAGGAACAAAGATCGTGCTCGTGGATCCCATCGACGGGAGCAACAACGCCAAGAACGGCATACCGTTCTTCTCCACGTCGATCGCCCTCCTGGACGGCGAATCGCTGTCCACGCTGTCGGTCGGGTATATCATAAATCTCGCGTCGGGGGACGAGTACTGGGCCTTGCAGGGGCAGGGGGCGTACAAGAACGGGTCGCGCATCCGGACGCCCGCGACCGACGCGATCACGATCGTCGCTTACGAGGCGTCGATCCCTAAGAAGGACATCGCCCGCATCTTTCCGCTCATCGCCCAGGCGAAACGCACCCGGTGCTTCGGCTCGACGGCCCTCGATCTCGCCTACCTTGCATCGGGCGCGATCAGCGTGTTCGCCACGGCCACGGCCTCGCGCACCTTCGATTACGCGGCAGGCATGCTGATCCTCAAGGAGGCGGACGGCGTGATCACCGACCTCGAGGGGACGTCGCTCGACCACATCACGGCCGGCCTGGAACGCACGGTGCCGCTGCTGGCGAGCAAGAACGATGCCACCCACGTGAAGGCGCTTAACGCGCTTTCGGCAAGGCCCGCGAAAGCATGATGCTTCTTCCCCGATTAAGAACGCCGCAGTATTGACTTCCTTTTCTTTTTATGTAATTATGGCCATATGGCACTGGTAAATCATACTACGCGTGAGATCAACGCGAAGATCGTGTACTACGGGCCAGGCCTCTCCGGCAAGACCTCCAACATCCACTTTATCTATCACCGCATCTCTCCAGGCCAGCGCGGCAAGCTCATTTCGCTCGCCACGGAGACCGACCGGACGCTGTTCTTCGATTTTCTTCCCGTGGAGCTCGGGACCATCAAGAACTACAAGGTGCGGTTCCACCTGTACACCGTGCCCGGCCAGGTGTTCTACAACGCCACGCGGAAACTGGTGCTGAAGGGCGCCGACGGCGTGATCTTCGTGGCGGACTCGCAGCGGACCATGCTGGATGCGGACCTCGAAAGCCTCCGGAACCTGCACGACAACTTCTCCGAGATGGGCATTGACCTGTCGGACTTTCCCGTCGTATTACAGTATAACAAGCGCGATCTTCCCGACGTGATGAACCTGGACGAGCTGAACGGCAAATTGAATCCGCTCAACGGTGCTTTCTATGAGGCCGTGGCCCCCCGGGGGGACGGCGTGCTCAAGACCTTCGCGGCGATCTCCAAGCTGGTGCTCCAGGACATGCAGAAGAACCCGGAGCGGCATAACTTTTCCGTCGGCGACATCGTCGCGAAGACCGAAGCGGAACCCCGGGTGCCGCCCGCGGTTTCCCGGGCGCCGGTACCCGAGCCGGAACCCGCCCTGCCTGACGCGCCGCTGGTCGATGCAAAACCAGCGATGGCGGCCCTTGAAAAGAAAGTGGACGAGGGGGTCAAGGTCGACCTCGGCAAACCTTCCCTGGAGAACGGCGTGATCGTGCTTCCCTTCGGTGTGCAGAGCAAGAACGCGAAAGAACAATACCAGCTCCGTGTCACCATCAATATGAACGAAACGGCTTCGAAACGGTTCAAAGTGATGGTCAAGGGATACAAGTAGACCACGAGGTCCGGGCCGCGGACCGTCCACGCGGCATGAGGCGTCCATGTCCAAGGTAACGGTATTGATCCCCGCGGCGGGAATGGGCAAGCGAATGGGGAAGGCGGTGGCGAAGCAGTTCCTTCCCCTCGGCGATAAGCCCATGCTTGTCCACACGCTCCTGGCCTTCCAGCGCTCCTCCGAGATCGACGAGATCATCCCCATTCTCTCCGAAGAAGACATGGAAACCTGCCTCAAGGACGTGATCGAGGCCTTTCACATCACCAAGGTGCGGACCCTCGTGGTGGGCGGGAAGGAGCGGCATGATTCGGTCTTCAACGGGCTGAAGAAGACCGATAAGGACGCCGCGGTGATCCTGGTGCACGACGGCGTGCGACCGTTCGTGACCCCTGATATGATCCGTGAGTGCGTAGAAGCCGCCCGGAAGGGCGAATGCGTAGCCGTCGGCGTGCCGCTTAAGGACACGATCAAAGAGGTCGACGACAAGGGCATCGTGCGTCATACTCTGGAGCGGAGCAGGCTCTGGGCGATCCAGACGCCCCAGGCCTTCCCGGCGAAGGTCCTCCGGAAGGCATACGACGAGTCTTATAAGAAAAAGGAATACGGCACGGACGATGCGACCCTCGTGGAACGCGCGGGGAACAAGATCCGGGTGATCATGGGGAGCTACGAGAACATCAAGATCACCACACCCGAAGACCTCATCCTTGCCGAAGAGATCCTCAAGAGAAGATAGATGACAAGAATCGGCACCGGTTACGATGTGCACCGCCTTGTGGACGGCAGAAAGCTCATTATCGGCGGGGTGGATATCCCCCATGAGAAGGGGCTCCTCGGACATTCCGATGCCGATGTGCTGCTCCATGCGATCTGCGATTCGCTGTTGGGTGCAGCTGCGCTCGGCGATATCGGCAGGCATTTTCCGGACTCGGACGAGCGGTTCAAGGGTATCTCGAGCGTGAAGCTTCTTGGTGAGGTGGCCCGTCTCCTGGGGGAGAAGGGCTTCCGGGTGAACAATATTGACGCCACCATTGTCGCGGAACGTCCGAAGATGTCTCCTTACATACCAGCCATGACGATCAACATAGCCGCGGCGGTGAAGGTCGGGGCGGGCGCAGTAAACGTCAAGGCGACGACGACCGAAGGACTGGGCTTCGCGGGCAAAGGAGAGGGGATCGCGGCGTACGCGGTCTGCACGATCGCGGCTGCTCCCTAGCCGTTCTTTCATAACCGATATCATCCCCCAGCAAGAGGTCTCCATGTATTCATCGTATCCGGGAAGTTTCCTTATCGTTGCTCTGCTCTGTTTCCTCGCATCCGGCCCAACCGTTCAGGCTGCAGATGACTCGAGATTTCTGTACCAGTGGAAGGACGAACGGGGTGTCGTGAACGTGACCGACAGTCTGGACAAGGTTCCCCCGAAGTATCGCTCCCGGGCAACGAAGCTGCTGCAGCCTGGAGCCGGCAAAGAAGACGAAGAGATCCGGGGGGACACGCGGAAGATGGAACAGCCACAGAACTTCGATACAGATACTTCGTCTGACCGGGACGAGTTCAGGAAGGCTGTATGGCAGCAGCGAATGCTGGACGCCAAACACCGGCTTACGGCCGCCGAGAACCGGTACAGCCAGATCGAGCAGCGCAGGAACGACCTGATGTCCGGAGTTGGGTCGTCAGGTGCGGCACTACCGACCCAGGAAACGCTTGACGAGTTGAAAGAGCTCGATGGGGAGTTGGCGACGGCCAGGATCAATGCCGAAAAGGCAAGGAACGAGCTCGAGGTGACCATCCCCGATGATGCGCGGCGCGCGGGAATCCCGCCGGGCTGGCTGCGGGAAGTTCGTTAGAAGAGGAGACAGGAGGACACCCCTTCCTGTTCGAGGCAAGAGATCGTATGACTGAAACACTGAAAAAGATACGGAACGACTTTAACGCGGCGCTGTCCATGGATCCAGCGGCCACGAGCAAGATCGAAGTTGCGCTCACCTATGCCGGTTTCCACGCGCTGCTGTTCTACCGGCTGGCGCACTGGCTTGTGAAACGTCGCATCCCGTTCATTCCCCGGGCGATGTCACAATTCGCCCGTTTCCTCACGGGGATCGAGATCCATCCCGGCGCTGCCATCGGATCGGGACTGTTCATCGATCACGGGATGGGTGTGGTCATCGGTGAAACCAGCGAGATCGGCGATAATGTCACGCTGTTCCAGGGCGTGACGCTCGGCGGGACGGGCAAACAGCGGGGAAAACGGCATCCTACCATCGGGAGCCATGTCGTCGTGGGAGCGGGCGCAAAGGTCCTCGGCCCCATTACGGTCGGCAGCTATGTCAAGATCGGCGCGAACGCAGTGGTGCTCCAGGACGTCCCGGACCATTCCACCGTCGTCGGCATCCCGGGCAGGATCGTGCGGATCAAGGATGAACGTGTTGCCGAAGACGCCTTGATGGACCACATCCATATCCCGGACCCGATCGCGGACAAGCTTATCGAGCTTCAGGTCCAGATCGATACGCTGAAGAAGGAATTGGAGAACATCAACAAAACGGGAAGGTAGGGTGAACTCATCACTCTTCCACGATCCTGTAGCTGTGCGTGATCTTGCCCGCTTTGCCGAGCGTTGCGCCCACGGAGCAGTATTTATCCAGGGACAGATTGACGGCGCGCTCGACAGCCTCTTTTTCCACTCCCTTGCCTTTCACGACGTATTCGATATGCACTTCTTTATAGACATGGGGATGTGAATCGGTCTTCTCGCCTTTCACGTTCATTTCAAGACCGGTCACGTTCTGGCGTTTTTTGCGAAGAATGGAGATCACATCCATACCGGTGCAACCACCAAATCCCACGAGGAGCAGTTCCATGGGTCTGAACCCTTTATTGTGACCTCCCGATGCATCGTCCGCATCCATCGTCAGCAGGTGACCGGAGGAAGAACTTCCCTCAAATTGCATATTGGCTACCAGCGTTATTTTGGCTTCAACCATAGCTTCCTCCCCTCGAATTTTTATGTAATTTGTTTACCGTCATCGCAAAGATGCTCCATTTTACCACAAAAATGATTGGTGATAATGCCAAATAAATGATATTACACATAAATAAGTAATAGGCTTAAAAAAACAATATGTTATGACTGCTATAGTGAATCATTTGGTATTTATGCCAAAATAAGCAGCTTTCGTGGTAGTTGTAACTATTTATAAATTTATGATTAATATAGGTTATCTAAATTATTTATACATGATGATATGGCAATTGATTTGCATTTATAAAGTGTTTTCAATGCTATGTCTCTTCTGACAAGCATTAATACAATTAGTTGCGAACTTCAACACGAGTTTATAAAAAGATAAAATTTTCTTATTTGACAAAAAAGGCGGTTTGCTGAATACTGCACTCCTCCAAAACTACCTGAAGCCATTCTGTTCTTAAAGAGTCATCATCTCGGTCCTGTTTGTGTTCTCTTTTTCCCAGTCCTCGCCAGAGGCGGGTTGTAATCTCATGCTCACTCTTTGTCAGGAAAGGGGGGTCCGGCAACACATTACAGTGATAACGAAGAAACATGACCTGTCGTTCGTCCGTCACGGTCGAACGTGCGGTGGTGCGGTTCTGATGTGCGTCGCGAAGTATGCTGCCAGTTTACGAGAAAGAACAATATTCTAAGGAGGTTTCCCTATGAGCAAGGATGTGAAGACACCAATGCTTGACGACCTGGAAAAAGGAGCGTGGCCGAGTTTTGTAAAAGAGATCAAGAAGGCCGCAAAGAAGAGCAACACCGCGCAGGACCTGCTCGGTATCCTTGAGAGATCGTATCGGGACAAAATCACCCACTGGAAGCACGGCGGCATCGTGGGCGTCCTCGGCTACGGCGGCGGCGTCATCGGCCGCTACTGCGATCTTCCCGAAGAGTTCCCCGGCGTGGCGCACTTCCATACGGTCCGCGTCAATCCGCCGTCGGGATTCTTCTATACCTCCAAGGCAATGAAAGAGCTGTGCGACATCTGGGACAAGTACGGCAGCGGCATGACGAATATGCATGGTTCCACGGGCGATATCATCTGGCTCGGGACCCAGACCGACAAACTTGAGCCCATCTTTGCCGAACTCACGGCTAAGGGCTGGGACCTTGGCGGCTCCGGCTCCTGTCTCCGCACCCCGAGCTCCTGCGTGGGCATGGCCCGCTGCGAGTTTGCGAATATCGATACCATGAACATCTGCCACACCATGACCCAAAAGTTCCAGGATGAGCTCCATCGTCCCGCCTTCCCCTACAAGTTCAAAATTAAGGTTTCCGGCTGCGCCAACGACTGCACCGCTGCGGTGGCCCGCGCCGACCTGTCCATCATCGGCACCTGGCGCGACAGCATTCGGGTAGACCAGGCCGAGGTGAAGAACTACACTGCCAAGATGAATATCCAGGAAGAGATCGTGGAGATGTGCCCGACCAAGTGCATGAGCTTCGACGGCGGCGCCTTGAAGATCAACGACAAGGACTGCAACCGCTGCATGCATTGCATCAACCAGATGCCGAAGGCGCTGCGTCCCGGAAAAGAACAGGGAGCAACCATCATGCTCGGCGGCAAGGCCCCGATCGTGACCGGCGCGCTCATGAGCTGGGTCATCGTTCCCTTCATGAAGCTCGAAGCCCCCTATGACAATCTGGTAGATCTCATCCGCAAGCTCTGGGAGTGGTGGGATGAGCATGGAAAGAACCGCGAGCGTATCGGCGAGCTCGTCGACCGTATGGGCATGAGGTCCATGCTTGAATCGACCGGTCTCCCGCCCGTGCCGCAGATGGTTAAGGCGCCGAGGACCAACCCCTACGTGTTCTGGGCTCCGGGTGAAGTGCAGTAACGACCGACCAACGAAAATAATTCCTTAGGAGGAAGACCTATAATGGCTGACAAACCAAAGAGAATAACGGACCTTGGTTCCCCTGATTACCATAAATTTCTGCCCCCCGTGATCGCCAAGAACTACGGGAAGTGGAAGTATCACGAACAGCTCAGCAAGGGCACGATGAAGCATGTTTCCGAGACAGGAGATGAGCTCTACACCGTACGCATAGCCACGCCCCGCCTCGTGAGCACCGATTACATCCGCGAGATGTGCGACATCTCCGAGAAGTTCAGCGGCGGCCACCTCCGCTGGACGACCCGCCACAACATCGAGTTCTTTCCGGCAAAGGACCAGGTCGACCCGCTGGTCGCCGACCTCAAGAAGCGCGGCCACATGGTTGGCGGCATCGGATACGGCATCAGCAACGTGGTGCATACCCAGGGCTGGATCCACTGCCATACCCCGGCAACGGACGCCTCGGGCGTGGTGAAGGCGGTCATGGATGAGCTCCATGAGTACTTCACCACGAAGAGTCTTCCGGCGCGCGTGCGCATCGCGCTCGCCTGC
>CAYPOT010000132.1:0-7871 GCA_964412455.1 uncultured Nitrospiraceae bacterium
GGCTTCAGGTGGGGCGGGGAGATCGCTGGAAAACAGAAGGACTTCATGCATTTTTCATTGACGGGATATTAAACAACTATTCGAGCCAAGGGGAGGTTGAGAGTGAAAATCATCAGCGGAATGTTCAAAGGAGTGATCGGCGTCTTTTCAAAGCTTTTCGGTTCGTTCTCCTGGTCACCTCCGCCATGGTTCGATTTTCTCGGGAACTTCTCCTCAAATATCAGGTCCCTTGCTTCCCGCTTCACAGACGCTGCTCGCGCATTCATTACAAGACCTTCGCCATCGGGCGGCGAGGCCCAGCCTGCCGCGGAAAGACCGCTTTTCATGAAATTCAAGCGGCTCGGCAAGGTTCTTGCGGTCATACTCGTCATCTTCGCTCTTCTCATGTGGTATGCGGAGCACCGCCGCGGGATGATCAGGGTCTCCGGCTCGACGCCGGAGCTGACGAAGCTCGAGGACGTCCTGAAACCCGACCCGGTCCGCGTTCAGTTCAGCGGCTCCGCGGCCCGTCTCGACCTGATAGGCAAGTCCCTCACCGAGGGCATATCGATAGCGCCCGCCATCGAGGGCGACTGGACATGGAGCAGCGACAGGGTCCTCGTTTTCCGGCCGAAAACGGACTGGCTGCCCGGAACGGAATACACGGTTCGCATGGACAAGTCGTTGTTCCCGGACCATGTCAAGCTTTCCACGCATTCCTACTCTTTTCAAACGCCCCGCTTCGCGGCCGGGCTGACAAACGCCGAGTTCTACCAGGACCCCGAGGACCCCAAGATCAAGAGGATCATCGCCACGATCACGTTCACCCATCCCGTGGATTCTGTCGATTTCGAGAAGCGGATCAAACTGGAACGGGCCGACCAGAAGATGGGAATATTGGGCATAGGCGGCAAAGGCTATCCCTTCACGGTGTCCTACGACAAGTACAAGGGAACGGCCTATATCCAGTCCAAGCCCCTTGACATACCCGAGAAAGACACGACAATGTCCCTCGTGATCGATTCAGGGGTGCGCGCCGAGCGCGGAGGACCGTCGACGGGATCAGATATCGAGCGGGACATCGCGATCCCGGGAAAATATACTCTGCTTAAGATCGCTTCGGCCGAGCTTTCTCTCGTGCGGAACGAGCGGTACGAACCTGAGCAGGTGCTGGTGGTGAACACCACCGCGGGAGTGTCGGAAGCGGAGATCGTAAAGAACCTGACCGTTGTCGTCCTGCCGAAGGACCTGCCGCCGATCCAGAAACAGGAGGAGAAGAAGGACTACCAATGGTCCGAATGGTCCGATCCTTCCAGGATCGGTCCGGAGATACTGAAACTGTCCTCGCCGGTGAAGCTCACGCCGCTTCCCCGGGACCGGGAATACGCGGAACTCCACAGCTTCAGGTACTCGGTGCCTCCGGGAAAATATCTTTATATAAGAGTGAACAAGGGGATCAAGTCCTTCGGCGGGTACCTGCTTGCCAGGGAGTTCGATACGGTCCAGCGCGTGCCCGATCTCCCGAAGGAACTGGGCATCATGGCCGGCGGATCGCTTCTGAGCCTGAGAGGCGAGAAGCGAGTATCGATCTACGCGAGGGACATCGATGCGGTCCGGTTCTCGATCGGCCGCGTTGTCCCCGAGGACATCAATCATCTCGTGACCCAGACCCGCGGCGACATCAAGAGCCCGGAATTCCTGAACTATGAGTTCAACGAGGATAATATCTCCGAGCGCTTCACCGAGGTCCGTGAGTTCGGTCAGGGGGAGCCCGGCAAGGCCCAATATACGACCTTCGATTTTTCCCGGTACCTCAAGACCGAGAACGAGACGAATCGGGGAATGTTCTTCCTGAAGGTGGAAAGCTGGGACCCGAAGGAGAAGCGCACCACCGGGAAACGGGATAAACGCCTGATCCTGATCACGGACCTGGGCGTCTTGGTGAAAGACAGCGCCGACCAGACCCATGATGTCTTTGTCCAGTCCATCCAGACAGGGCATCCGGTGTCCGGGGCCCGGGTGGACATCCTGGGCAGGAACGGCGTGTCCGTGTTCGGGACGAGCACCGATGCGGAGGGCCGGGCGCGATTCCCGAAGCTGACCGATTTCGACCATGAAAAAGCCCCCACGGTCTACCTTGTGCGAAAGGGAAGTGATATATCCTTTCTGCCCTATGAGCGGAGCGAACGAAAGCTCAACTTCTCGCGGTTCGATATCGGCGGCGTGGTGACCGAGGGAGCGGCCGACCGGCTGGACGCCTACCTTTTCTCGGAGCGGGGCATCTACCGGCCGGGAGACGAGTTCCATATCGGCATCATCGTGAAGTCCGCGAACTGGACGCGGGTCCTCGCCGGCATCCCGCTCGAAGCTTCCATCATGGACTCCCGCGGGCTGGAGGTGAAGCGCCAGAAGATCGGTCTCACGGCCTCGGGATTCGAGGAGATCAAATACCAGACCGAGGACACGTCGCCCACGGGCAAGTACACGACGAACCTTTACATTGTGAAGGACAACAAGCGTGGTTCACTCCTGGGAACTGCATCGGTGCGCGTCGAGGAATTCCTGCCCGACCGTTTGAAGATAACGACGAAGCTTTCCCAGGAGCGGGCTGAAGGCTGGGTCTCGCCCGCGGGCCTCAAGGGCCGCGTAAATCTCATGAACCTGTACGGCACGCCGGCGGTCGGTCATCGCATTGCAGGCGAGGTGACGCTCGCGCCGGCGTCACCGTCCTTCAAACAATATCAGGACTATACGTTCTTCGACCCGGCGAAGGCGGAGACGAGCTTTGTGGAGCCATTGCCGGACGCGATCACGAACGAAAAAGGAGACGCGGAGCTCGACCTCAACCTGGGCCGTTACGATAAGGCCACCTACCGCCTTACCTTCGCGGCCGAAGGCTACGAACTCGAAGGGGGCCGAAGCGTCGGCTCAACGAGTACGGTCCTTGTGTCGCCGCTCTCCTATCTTGTGGGCTATAAACCCGACGGGGACCTCGCATACATCCACAAGGGCAGCAGCAGGACCGTGGACCTGATCGCGATCGATCCGTCGCTCAAAAAGATCGGGGTCAGGGGCCTTAAAGCCCGTATCATCGAGGAACGCCATGTCTCGGTCCTGACCAAACAGTCAAGCGGTGTTTACAAATATCAGTCCGTCAAGAGGGAACTCCCGGTCAGCACAACGGAACTGTCGCTTGGTGAGCCGGGCGCGAAGTTCCGGCTGCCGACGGCCAACCCGGGAGATTTTCTCCTGATCGTGCAGGATGACAAGAAGACGGAACTCAGCCGCGTGGCCTTCAGCGTTGCAGGCATGGGGAACCTCACCCGCAGCCTGGAGAAGAACGCGGAGCTATTGATCAAGCTGAACAAGTCCGACTACGCGCCCGGAGAGGAGATCGAGCTCCAGATCCGCGCTCCCTACACCGGGGCGGGGCTCATCACCATCGAGCGGGACCGGGTCTACGCGACCCAGTGGTTTAGAACAACGGCAACGAACTCCGTCCAGAAGATACGCGTTCCCGCCGCCTTCGAGGGGAACGGATACGTGAACGTCTCCTTTGTTCGCGGGCTCGACTCCAAGGAAATATTCATGAGCCCCTTGAGCTACGGTGTGATGCCCTTCTCGGTGAGCCGCGGGAAAAGGACCGTCAAGATCGACATCGAGACTCCCGAGCTCGCGCGGCCGGGCGAACCCTTCAAAATACGCTACAAGGGGAACAAGACAGGCAAGGCGGTGGTCTATGCCGTTGACGAGGGCATCCTTCAGGTGGCCAGCTACACGACGCCTGATCCTCTTTCTCACTTTTTCCGGAAGCGTTCGCTGGAGGTGCAGACGGCGCAGATCCTGGACCTCATCATGCCTGAGAACTCGATGGTCCGCATGCTGTCGGCCGCCGGCGGAGATGAATACGACAAGCGGGCCATCGGCCAGAACCTGAATCCCTTCAAGCGCAAGCGCGATAAGCCGGTCGTCTACTGGTCGGGCATTGTGAACATCGATACAACAATGCGGGAGCTGGTCTACCAGGTGCCTGATTACTTCAACGGCACGATACGGGTCATGGCAGTAGCGGTGGCTCCCGACGCCGTCGGCGCGAACCAGAAGCGGTCCGCCGTGCGCGGCCACTTCGTCCTGAGCCCGAATGTGCCGAGCTTCGTTGCTCCTGGTGATGAGTTCATGGTGACCGTAAGCGTCGCGAACAACGTTGAAGGTTCGGGCAAGGACGCCGCGGTGACGCTCGATCTCGCGACGTCCGAGCACCTTGAGATCATGGACAAGGGGCAGCGTTCCCTGAAGATAGCCGAAGGCCGGGAGGAGAGCGCTTCTTTCAAGATAAAGGCAAAGGACATCCTGGGGTCGGCCCGCTTCTCATTCACGGCGTCGCTCGGCGGCAGGAAAAGCTCCTATTCCGTCGAGGCAAGCGTCAGGCCACCGGTCCCGTACATGACGGACGTGAAGAGCGGATTCTTTAAATCCGGAAAGGTGGACGTGGAGGTGAAGCGTAAGATGCATCGCGAGTTCCGGACCCTCGATGCATCGGCGTCGCCCATACCGCTCGGTCTGGCCCATGGCCTGGTCGCCTATCTGGAGAAATTCCCCTACCTGTGCACCGAGCAGCTCGTAAGTCAGACCTTTCCGGCCATTGTGCTGAAGAACCGGCCGGAATTCGGGTACACGCACAAGAAGGCGGCGGAAAATATGGAACAGACGATCCGGGTATTGCAGGCCCGGCAGAACGCGGACGGCGCCTTCGGGTTCTGGGCGGCCAACTCCCACGTCTCGGACTACGCAAGCATTTATACCATGCACTTTCTGACCGAAGCCAAAGAACGGGGCTACTCCGTGCCGCAGGAACTCATGACGCGCGGGATCGGGTATCTCAGGACTTTGGCCGGAGAGGGGAGCGATACACCCGCGAAAGCCCGTTCCCGGGCCTACGCGATCTATGTCCTGACGAGGAATGGCGTTGTGACGACGGACTACGTGGATGCCATGCGCGAGCAGTTGGATAAAACCAAGGAGACGAAGAAGTGGAAGAAGGACCTCACTGCCTCCTATCTTGCGGCGACCTACAAGCTGCTCAAACTCGATTCCAAGGCCGACGATCTCATCTCGGGAATGAAGATGGGCCAGCGCGTTGACGCCGACTATGACAACTTCTACGACAGCCTGGCCCAGGACTCCCAGCATCTCTATCTCCTGGGGAAACACTTCCCCGAACGGTTCAAGAAGTTCTCGGAAGGGGACATGGTGTGCATGCAGTGCATCGTGGACGGGATATCGAACAACAGCTTTAATACCATTACGTCGGCCTATGCGATCCTGGCCATGGACGCCTACGCAGAAGCAGTGGGAGAAAAGGCCGTTGCTGAGATCAACTTCAAGGAAATCCTTGAAAAAGGGATCAAGGACCTCGCAAAACCGAAGGGGCTTTTCCCCAAGGTCGCGTTCTCGGGTGACGCGAAGAAAGTGCGGATCGAGAGCGGCAGCGGGTATCCCGCATTCTATCAGGTTACCATGGCGGGCTTTGACAGGTCGCTTCCGCAAAAAGAGATCAAGGAAGGGCTAGAGGTCCAGCGCGAATACCGGGACCTTAAAGGCAAGGTGATCACATCAACAGCTCTCGGGTCCGAAATAGAGGTGCATTTCAAAATGCGGTCCGTCAAGTCCGGGTATCACAGCAACGTGGCGATCGTAGACCTCCTGCCCGGCGGGTTCGACGTGGTGATCGAGAAATCGAGGCCTGCATCGAGCCCGTCTCAGGTGCAGGAGCAGAGAAACGAGGAAAAGGAAGGTGAGGGAGAAGAAGAAGGCGGATCCCGCGAGCGCGGGACTCGGAAACGGTGGGATTCTCCCATCGGTACGGACGCATCCACCTGGCATCCGGATTTTGTGGACATCCGCGAGGACCGCGTGGTGCTCTTCGGCAGCGTGGGCGACTCCGCCCAGGAGTTCGTGTACCGCATCAAGGCTACGAACAAGGGCACGTTCGTGATCCCGCCGGCCTTTGCCGAGTCCATGTATAACCGGGCTGTGCGGGCAAGGACCTTGCCGGGGACGATGATCGTAGAGGAGAAAAAGAAGGAAGAAGAGAAGCAGGAAACGAAGGGAAAGTAACAGCGTTCTTGGAACCGCGAAGGCGCCAAGGACGCGAAGGAAAACCGATAATGGGGAAGTATTTAGCACTTTTTGCGTCTTTGCAGTGAAGATCACTTCTGCGAGGAGGGAATATGGCGAAATTCTGGAAAGTGGTCAAAGTGGCCATTTTTATTTGGGGCGCGCTTACGCTTGCGCTGATAGCGTACGGGCTGATCGCAACGCTTGTTCCGCCGCTCTTTAAGAGCAGCAAACACCAGAAGCCGAACGCCCCGTCCGAAGAAGTGGTCTTCGAGAAGAAGGAAGGCGGATATAAACTGCTGGTCAAGAGCAAGGAGACCGAGGGGCCTTCGGAGTACTTCATCACGCTGAGCAGGGACGGAAAAACGGTCGTTCAGAACTATCGCCTTCCGACGCAGAAATACCATCTCGAGTATCTCAATATCTATGATGCCTCGTTCGTGTCACTCCGGGGGAACGAACAGGGGATTGTCCTGTACAGCGCCTACGCGGATGATGAGGGCGCTTCCGATAGTCATATCTGGTTTCTCAAAGCTGCCGGGACGATGAGCGTCCGTGAGGTCATCTTGCTGTCCGATGTGCATCGCGCAGAAAACGACGGCCTTACGATCCTCGGAAACAAGCGTATCGGCCTGTCGTACCAGGAAGGCTTTCGTTCGGAGTCGTACATCGTGCCGGTCGTGGTGCGGGTAAGCGACATCATCGCCATTTCGCCGCTTCTGAACTGGGAAGGCGCGGACGTGCTGTTCTCCATGCTCAAACAGGAGATCAAGGGTCGAGAGGATAAGATGCCGAAGGAGAACAACAATGAACTGGCTGAGGGATATCGGAAGGCCGGTAAAGAGATGGGTGAAGCGCTGGTCGAACGATCGATGGCTTATTGATGTTGTTGCAATCTCATGCAATAGATAAAACGCTGTTCTTGACAACGCTATGTAATGAGCGTATTTGAAAAGATAATATGCAATGTCAGATTTCAACTAACTCCGGAGGTTGACCATGGAAACCAAAGATTGCCGCCACTGCAAACAGCCCATACACAAGGATGCCCGGCGCTGTCAGCATTGCCAGGGGATGCAGGGATGGATCTCAGATCAGAAAGACCCTCGCATGCTGGCGTTGATTTTCATACCGTTAATTATTATCCTCGGCATAGTCTTAACGACAACCCGTAACATTACCAAACCGTTGGAAAGAAGTGATTTAGCGCCGTCGTCATTATCGATCAAGAATGTGACCTATCGGTTCGGGACTGGCGGCTCCAAGATATTCGTGTCCGGCGAGGCGTCAAACTCATCCGATCAAGATGCCGGGAAAACCTGCCTCCGCGTGAATCTATTCGGTCAAAATAACAAGCTCATCGACAGCTTTGTGCAAAGCATGGATGTTTCTATTATGCCTGCGAAGGGGGCTACACGGTTCAGACTTGTGGCGGAGACGCCAGCAAAGGCAGGGGAGATCAAGAAGGCCGAGGTCGTGGTGGAGCGGGTAAGGGCGAAGGGGAGATGGGATTAGCGAATGCACGTTGCGTATCAACGTCCCAAGATTGTCCGACAGCTATCTTCGGTGGCTTGAGTGGTTAAATTATTTTCTGAATATGCTGGTCTTTCATGTCGGGCGACAGGGCAAATTATTTAAAGACAGAGATTCTAACCTCGCTGTCGAGAGGGTCGCTGAGAATCGCGCCCCTCACGGCGGCGGTTATTTGAAGCCCAATTATGATTGATGGACCCGTAAGAAGTCAGGCGGCGTAAAGTGCCGCAAAATGCATATTC
>CAYPOT010000133.1:0-7708 GCA_964412455.1 uncultured Nitrospiraceae bacterium
CGCGAGATTAACACCGAAAAAGGAGAATGTCAAATTAAAAGACCTGACCCTATAGGTGTGCTTTGCTCCCGATCAGCCCTTCCACAAGGACACCGGTATGAATGCCGATCCCCGCCGCGAGACCGAACTTCCTGAGATGAGGGGCGTTCTCCCTTATGAGTCCCAGGCCGGCCAGGGCCGCGTCCCGTTCCGCTGCGAACACGAGCATGATCTCGTCACCCGTGAACTTTGTCTTGATGGCGTTGAAACGCTCCCAGATGTTCTCCGAACGTTCAAAGAACCCGTTCAGCATGTCGACGACCTCTTCGGGCCGCTGGGTTTCGCTCCATCCCGTGAATCCGCGGATATCCATGAACAGCACCGTTCGCTCGCGGCGCTGGATGGACAGCGCCGACGGGTCCGAGACTGCTGAGTGAAGGATGTCCTTCCCGAGGAACCATTCTGAGTAACGCTTGAGCTGCTGGGCCGTTTCCCTGAGGATCGAAAGGTACGCCTGGGCATGTACATTGGCCAGGCCGAGCATGCTTCCCAGGAACGCCATAGCAAGAATAATGAATATATGGCTCCCGTCGCTCAGGAATCCGGAAAGGGTCGCATACTTTGGATTGTCCGTTGCCTCGATGATCCAGTACATGACGACCAGGATGTTCGCGCGCACGATGTTCTCGCCGACCAGGATGGTACTGCTGACCCAACCCCGGGTACGGAATCTCGCTTCCTGGAGCAGGCCGATGACAAGACCGAACGAGAGGTAGGCAAGATGGTTCCCGGTCGTGAAGAACGCCCATCCCTCCAGCGATATCTCGATGACCGTATAGATAAGCGGCCCGATGAGATTACCGATGAATGGCCGGGGCCGGCCCTCATATTCCCGGGTTCCCAGATACACGGCCTGCACGAGCGCCGCCAGGACGATGGTATAGACGTCCGGTTTCAGGAAGATATCCGGGCCTTCCTTGAGCAGTTCGAGGAACAGATTCGCGATCGGGAAATGCGCGCTGTTTGTGAAGAATTCCAGCGTGACATGCTCCCACCGCGTTCCCTTAAGCCGTGCTTCGAGGTCCTGTGTCGATGTTTTCATGCGCCGATGGAGGGCAAATACCCTATCCTCAGACAGCCCCAGTGGCGTTCTCCGACCGTGATGGGGCAGGCCACGTCGACGACGAGCTGGCCGCCTGCCTCGATGGGCCGGCGGAAGGCCTGGCCGATGATCTTCGAAGACCGGGCACCCTGCTGTGAAACAACATCCTTCATGATAACGCCCGTCCGTGCAGGTAGGACGTGAACCGGCATAAATCCGTTCCGGTCCATGGCGACCACATAGATCGTGTTCCGGTGCGCTGCAGACCAGTCCTTGAGCATCGGGAGCATCACCCGCCCGAAATACGAGGAAGCGCGGTTCTCGAAACGGTCTCCCTCTGCCCGCGTGTAGTTCTCGTCGAACAGGTCCTCCATACTGATCCCGCCGGCGGCCAGGTCCGTCAGCAGCGTTTCCCGGAACCGCACGGAGGCGGTCACCAGAAATTCCTCGGCCGTCCGGTCGGTCTCATCCAGCCTGAACGCGCACAGGTGCGAGTAGATATCCAGGGTGCCGCGGGCCACTGCTTCGCCGGATCGTGCGATGCGCTCCGCCAGCGCCCGGGCATTGTCCGCGTGCAGGGAGACTTCCGCCATGTTCGATGACACGTCCGCCGCGATCGACGAGGCTTTTGACGTGATCTGACGCAGGGACGCATCGGTGGCCTGGGCCTTCGTAATGCTCTCCGCCACGATGTCGAGGGTGGCCTCCATGTTCATGAGCGAATCATCGGCCTTTTCCCGGATCACGCCCAACGTACCGGCGATCTCCTGTGTGTGCTGGGCGGTCCGATCGGCAAGTTTGCGGACCTCGCCGGCAACCACCGCGAAGCCGCGGCCTTTCTCGCCGGCCCGCGCTGCTTCGATGGCCGCGTTCAGGGCAAGAAGATTCGTCTGCCGGGCGATCTCACTGATGACCTTGATGAAGCCTGCGACTTCCTTTGATGCCCGGGACAGCGCCTTGTTTGTCTCGGCCCAGGTCGAGATCTGGCGGGAAAGCTTTCTGACGCTTTCGAGGGATGAGTCCCGGCCCTCCAGGGTGTCTTCGCCGGCCCGCGCGTCCCGGGAGGTCTCGTTCACGGTCCGGGCGATTTCGGCCACGATGGCCGCCATCTCCTCCATGGACGCGGCCACCTGCCCGGCCAGCATCCGGGTCTGGTCGGCGGCCGCTACCATTTCGCCGGCGTCGTTCTTGACGCTGTCGGAGATCCGGGTCTGCTCGAATCCCCGCGCAAAGAGATGCTTGAGCGCGGCGCCGACCTCGTCAAGCAATACATTGATACGGGAGGCCACCCCGCCTCGTGCAGCAAGACGAAGACCCAGGTCCGGCCTTCCGGTCAGGGACCCGTCGGGGCCTGTCCTGCGGTGCCTGCGCACGGCAACCACGGCTGCGATGATCGCGAGTACGCCGACGACGATCACTATAGTGGTAGCGGTCATTGTAGCTCCTTACGTAATTGCAAATTGTAAATTGCAAAATGACTACATGCATTAAAACTTTACAATTTCCAATTTACAATTTGATATTTCCAATTCCTCTCGCCTTAGCTTTCCAATTTACAATTTGAAATTTCCAATTCCTATCTTTCCCTCGGTATCCCCCACTTCTTTCTTTTTTCCCACAGGGATTTCCGCGTAATGCCGAGCATATCGGCGATCTGCTGCTCGTTATGCTGGACCTGATAGCGATGGATAAAGGCCTTGGTATAGTCCTCGATGGTGAGCTTCTGGTCGGACACGGTCTGCTGGAACCCGTCACCGGCCTTGACCCCCTCGGGGAGGCAGTCCAGCGTTATGGTCTCGCCTTCTGCGATAAGGATAGCACGTTCCACCACGTTCTGGAGCTCGCGGACGTTTCCCGGCCACTGATAGTTCGCCATCACTTCAAGGGCCTGGGGCGCGATGTCCTTGACCTGTTTTCCCATTTCGTGGACATACTTGTTGAGATAGTGCTTTACCAGGTTGCGGATGTCGTCCTTGCGGTCCCGGAGCGGCGGGATCTGGAGCGTGATGACATTGATGCGGTAGTAGAGGTCCTCGCGGAATGACCCGTCCCTTACCGCGGCGCGCAGGTCCCGGTTGGTGGCCGAAATGAAGCGGATCTCCACTTTCATGCCTTTGGTGCTTCCCACCGGCCTGATCACCTGGTCCTCGATAACCCTGAGCAGTTTTGCCTGGAGCGGAAGGCTCATGTCCCCGATCTCGTCAAGGAATACCGTCCCTCCATCGGCCTCCTCGAGGAGGCCCTTCTTGGACACAACGGCGCCGGTGAACGCGCCGCGTACATGTCCGAAAAGCTCGGTCTCCAGAAGGTTTTCGGGGATCGCCGAGCAGTTGATCGGCACGAAAGGCATGTCGCGTCGTGAGCTGTTGTGATGCATCACCCGGGCGAAAAGTTCCTTTCCCGTGCCGGTCTCGCCGAGCAGCAGCACGTTGCTCCGGGTGTCCGTGACCTTCCTGACCTCGGCGAGGATCGTTTTGATCGCCGCACTGTCGCCGATGATCGTGCTGAAATCATGTTCCTTGGCGATCTCGCGCTTCAGCAGGACATTCTCCACCTGAAGGCTCCTCTGTTTCAGGGCGTTCCGCACCACCTGCTTGATCTCTTCGTGGATGATGGGCTTCATGATATAGTCGTAGGCGCCCGCCCGGAGCGCTTTCACCGACGTGTCGAGGGACGCGTAAGCCGTCACCACGATGAAGATCTGGTCCGGGACCTGTTCCCGCACCTTGGTCAGCATCTCGATGCCGTCCATTCCAGGCAAAATGATATCGGAGATAATGACGTCATACAGGTTGGATTCCAGGAGGGAAAGCCCTTTCTCCGCCGAGTCCACGGCCTCCACGGCATATCCCTCCTTCGAGAATATCCGTTTCATGGACTCCCGCAGCGTTTCCTCGTCTTCAACGATCAGCAAGCTCTTTGACATTATTACTCCTCGACCGGCAGGGTTATGATGAATTTCGTTCCTTTATCCTTCTCGGACTCCACCTCGATGGTGCCGCCATGGTCCTTGATGATGCTGTAGCAGATGGAAAGGCCCAATCCTGTTCCCCGTGTCGGCCCCTTGGTGGTAAAGAACGGGTCGAAGACCTTGTCCTTCACCTCTGTTTCGATCCCCGTTCCCGTATCGGCGAACACCATTCTCACACGGCCTTCGTTCTCCTTCATCGAGATATCGAGCTTCCCTCCGTCAGGCATGGCGTCCCGCGCGTTCAGCAGGAGGTTCAGGAAGACCTGCTGCATCTGGTCGGGGTCGATCTTGACGGGCCGGTTGCTCTGGACGTCCGTTACGACCTCGATCTTTTTGAAGTTCTTGTCGAACCGCACGAGATCGATGGTGTTCTGGAGGATGTCCGGCAGGCTGGTCGGCACCCGCTGGCGGGGATAGAGCCGCGCGAAATCGCCGAGGTTCCGCACGATGCGGGCGATGCGGTTCACATGCTGATGGATCGTATTGAGCGATCCTTTCACGAACGAGGACCCGTCCTCGGTCAGGAGTTCCTGCACCAGGGAAGATATGGATGCCAGAGGGTTCCCGATCTCGTGGGACACTCCCGCCGCAAGCCGGCCGACGCTCGCGTGCTTCGTTGTCAGGAACAGCTCCTCTTCGATCTTTTTCTTCTCCGTGATGTCCTCGAGCACCAGCACATACCCCTTCTGGACCCCGGTAAGCCTGCTGACATACCCCTTCAGGATGATCTGGGGATCGAAGTTCCGGCGGCAGGTGATCTCGCCCTCCTGGATCGTGGGATTGAAGAGACGGGGCTCGAGGCACGTGAGGAGCAGTCCCGCATCCTTGTTCAGGGCGTCGGACTTCTCCACGCCGGTGATCATCTCCATGGCCGAGTTCCAATACGTGACCCGGTGGGAATCGTCGAGCGTGGCCACCCCCACCGGAAGGCTTTCGATGATGTTCTCGCTGAATTCCTTGAGCATGGCAAGCTGACGGTTGGCCTCGGCAAGCTCCTGGCGCGACAGCCTGAGGCTCCGGGATATCTGACGGATCGAGTTGGAAACGCGGTGCGTCTCGTCGTGAGACATCGTGCTCAGTTCCTGAAAGACCAGGGTGCTGATGGACGGACCCAGAACGCCCGAAAGGATCCTTTCCGCCTCCTCGCGCAGCCGCATGAGCCACTCTCCCGATATGGCCTCTCGCGTCAGATTGTTCCTCCCGAGAAAGCCTTCGATGGCCGCACGCGCCTCACCGGGTCCGATATACTGGCCGAGGGCATCCTCGATCACCGCGATCGTGGCTGGGCGCTGCATCGACGAAAAATGGCGGGGGGAGAACGAATCGACGAAAATGATGGCCTGGCGGGTATCTTCATCGGTCTGCCGGGTAAAGAGCGAGACGGTGACGAAAAAAAGCAGGTTGACCAGAAGACCCCAGAACAGGGAGTGGGTCCACCGGTCCAGTCCCTGGAGACCGAAGAGGGCCGTGGGATTCAGAAGATGCGAATTGAATACCCACTCCATCACGCCCCCCTTCTCGATGATCCCGGCCCGCGCCATGGCCGGGAGGAGCAGCGTGTAGATCCATACGAAGAACCCGGCCAGAATGCCGGCAATGGCGCCTTTCCGGTTCCCGCCCTTCCAGACAAGCCCCAGCAGGAGGGCGGGCGCAAAAATGGTCACCGCCTCGAAAGACTTCAATCCGATATCCACGAGGCTGTAGAACTCGCCGATGGACACGGCAAAGATATACCCGAGGAACACCAGCCCCATGATCACCAGCCGTTTGATGTTCAGGATCACCATGTGCAGGCGCTTGACATTGAATTCGAGGAGGGCGGGCAGCACCAGGCTGTTCATCACCATGGTCGAGAGCGCCAGGGACTCGACGATGACCATGGCCGTCGCCGCCGAAAACCCTCCCAGGAAGACGATGGCCGCCAGGAGCGGGTTCCCCTGCTGCATCGGAATGGAGAGGACGAAGAAATCCGCATCCTTTTGCGCACCACCCAGCATGAGCCCGCCATAGGCGATCGGGAGAACGAAAAGATTGATGAGGAAGAGGTACAACGGGAAAAGCCAGACCGCCTTCTTGATGTGATCGGCAGAGGTGTTCTCGACCACGGCCACGTGGAACTGCCGGGGCAGGAACAGGATGGCCATCATCGAGAGGAACGTGAGCGACATCCACTCGAGGTAGCTCCCCTGCGACCCTTCTCCCAGGGTCATGAGGCCGGCGTAGGAGCTCTCTTTCATTTTTTCCATTATATCGCCGACGCCGTCAAAGAGGCCGTAGGTGACAAAGATGCCGACGAGCAGGAAGGCCACCAGTTTGAAGGCCGACTCGAAGGCCACGGCGAATACCAGGCCGCCGTGCCGCTCAGAGGAATCAAGCCGGCGCGCGCCGAAGATGATGGCGAATACGCCCAGAATAAACGATATGAACCAGCCCGCGAAGTGGCTCCCCTCGTGCCTGCCCGACAGGAGCGAGAAGGTCGTCATGATCGCCTTGAGCTGAAGGCCAAGGTACGGGGTGATGCCGATGACCGCCACGATCGTCACAAGGGCCGAGAGGCCCAGGGACTTGCCGTAGCGGGACGAGATGAAGTCCGATATGGTGGTTATGCGGTTCTCTTTGGAAATGAGGACGATCTTCCGGAGGATGAGCCAGAAGAGGGCCGCCATGAGGGTCGGGCCGAGATAGATAGTGAGGAAACTGAGACCCGAGTTGGCTGCCCGGCCCACACTGCCGTAAAAGGTCCAGGAAGTGCAATACACGGCCAGGGAGAGGGAGTAGACATAGGGATTAGCGACCAGGCTCCTCCCCTGCTTTTCTTTCCGATCGGCTACATAGGCAACGAAAAAAAGCAACAGGAGATAGGCCAGTATGATGGTAAGCAGGACCCAGGGCGAGAACACTTAGTTTCCTCCGTCCCCTCGTTCCGATAATAGAGAAGCAAGAAAGAGCAGTCCGATGAAGGCAAACCAGGCGATGAAGAGATAGTAGGTAAGACTTTCGTGAAATATCCGGAGAAAGGGCCATCCGAACAGTATCGCGCCAAGAAAGAACAGAAATATCCAGATGTCCCGCCTCATGGTTATTCCCTCAATTCGGTGTAACCTTTTTGCACAAATCAGGTCACTTGAGCGTTTATATCCGGTATAGTAGACAAACTATGTTTGAATAAATAAAATAATATCACAATTTGTAACATATTTCCATACTCTTTTATTCCAGAACCCCGAGTGTGAACTTTCGAAACAGATAGCGCACACAAGACACATACCTATCCCTGACAAACCTGAACCAAATCTGCCACAAAGACACAAAGACACGAAGAATAAAAAAGTCATTAGCCCCAAAGGGTCACAAGGGCTTACGTTCTTTTTTGCGTCTCTTGCGCTTTATTGCGGCAAATATTCTTTTTCTTTCGTGAAGAAATTTATCTGTAATCAGAGCAATTACATGATTTACCAGCGGAGGTTAGATCTGAAGATTGCTACCAGGGTAATCAGGCAGGCAGAAGTATAAAATATGACAGCAAGAATGGCCAGTCTCCCTTGCAAGGACGGAATAATGACTGCCAGGCTCGGAATAGATCGAAACGGCTTCAGGACCCCCGCCCCCATCCCGGTGACCGCCCCCCCGAGCAGGCCGGCATAAAACAGATACCC
>CAYPOT010000134.1:0-7521 GCA_964412455.1 uncultured Nitrospiraceae bacterium
GGGATGGGCGGGGCTGAAGCGGTGCGCAGGCTGCGGGAGATCGATCCGGCGGTGAAGGCTATCGTGTCGAGCGGATACTCCGGAGAGGTCGTCATCGCGAACCACCGTGAGCAGGGTTTCCAGGCCTTCCTCAAGAAACCGTATGATATCGATGCTCTGCAGGACACATTGAACTCGGTGCTTGCCGCGTCATAGCCGGGGTCCCGTCGGGTCAGCGCACCGCTCTCTGCACAAAGTCCTGTTTCTTCCCATCCCAGGCATATCCCCATATCTCCTGCACCTGCCGGGCCTGCACCGAGACCACCACATGCACCGCCTCAGGTATTTCCGGTTCCCCGAAGACGGTGAGCACGTCCTTGTCCATCTGCGAGAAATAGGCGCCGCAGTCGATGTGGGAATGGTAGAAGCAAAGAACCTGCTCGCCCTTCGCGGCAGCGTCGCTGAATATCCGCTCCATCTCGTTCCGGTCGATGTCGTAGGCCTCGCGGCTGGTGCGCGGGTGGGTCTCCGGGTCCTTGGCGTGCAGTTCGTCCTGCCGATTCCGGCAGGGATGGACGCGCTGGGACGAAGCATTCCCGGTCACGATTCCGCAGCATTCGGAGGGATACTCGGCGATGGCCTGATTCGAGATTTTATTGATAGATTCCGCGGTTAACATCACATCCTCCATATACAAACAGTCATTAATACGATGTAACCACAGGTTCGCTTCGCGAACACACGGAGAAAGACAAGAACAGCTGTATGATCTTGATTCGTCGTTATCCGTGTGTCGCCGTACCCGGCGACCCGTGGTTCCATAAGGCCTGATCGTTTGTGCGTGTTCTAGAGCTCTCTGCTCAGGTACCGGTCCCCGCCGTCGGGGAACATGACGACGACCGTTCCCTGCTCCAGCTTTTCTGCCACGCGGAGCGCTGCCGCAAGTGCCGCGCCCGATGACGTGCCCACGAACAGCCCCTCTTCCCGCGCCAATCGCCTGGTCATGTCGAAAGCAGCATCGGTGCCGACCGGGAGCCGCTCGTCCGGGAACCCCTTGTCGAAGATTCCCGGAACGATGGCGCCTTCCTCCAGATATTTTGTCCCTTCGATGCCGTGCATGGCGTCGTCGGGATGGACGGAAAGCACCTTGATGTCCCTGCGAAAGGCCCGGAGCGCCCTGCCGGTCCCCATAATGGTGCCGCCGGTGCCGACGCAGGCGACGAAATGCGTGACCTGTCCGCTAAGCGCACTGATGATCTCCGGGCCGGTGGTCAGCTCATGGGCCTTCGGATTGGAAGGATTGTTGTACTGGTCGGGCTGGAAGTATCGGGTGGAGTCCCCGGCCACAATTTTCTTCGCCATACGGATAGCTCCGTCGGCGCCATCGAAGGGGCTGGAGAAGACCAACTCCGCGCCGAAGCCGGTCATGACCTTCTTTCGCTCGACGCTGGCGTTCTCGGGGATCACGATCGTGACCCGGTAGCCTTTCACCGCGCCGATCATGGCATAGGCGATGCCGGTGTTTCCTGATGAGGAGTCCAGGATGATCCTGTCCCGCGTCAGGAGTCCCGAGGTTTCGGCGTCCTCGATCATGCGGAAGGCCGGCCGGTCCTTTACGGACCCGCCGGGGCTGCCGCGCTCAAGCTTGGCAAAGATCCGGACCTTCGGGCTCAAGCCCGCCGTGATCCTGGTGATCCGGACGAGCGGCGTGCCGCCGATCAGGTCCAGGGCGGATGCCGCGGGCTCAGGGTGGCTTCTTTCGGACGCGTGGCTCATAGGTGGGAGACATTATAGCAGGAGCGCGGGATAATTTCACCATACTTAGTGAAAACAAGAAGCTCAATCGCAAATACTTGAAAAGCTACTGCGAACGGCTGTCTCGCGCAACCGAAAGCAGGCGCTTCTAAGCGAGCCGCCAAGCTCGCAAGGAAAGACAGCGAACGGGGTAAGATAAAAAACGCAGAAACAAGATGCGGAGATCTAAAGCCCATCTTTTATTTTCATTCTATAATTACAGCCTGCTGCTCTTGTAATGTTTGTCCTTTCTTTGCGCCTTTGCGCGAACATGGTTATTGTCACTTTTCTCTGCGCGCTCTGAGTCTCCGTGGCTAGATGCTCCCGCGCTTTTCCACCAGCAGCCGGAAGTGTCCGTTCTCCGGAACAACGCTCAGGACCCGGTGGCCTTCGTCCTTCACGCTCCTGGTCACATTGATGATGGGCTCGCCGTCGTCCAGCAGGATCTCGATCCGATCGCCGGACGTGATCTTGTCGATGGCGAGCTTTGTCCGCACGAAGTTCATGGGGCAGCAGACGCCGAGAAGGTCGAGGATGTTGCTGTTCTTGCCGGCCGATGCCTGTGGAACGACGTCCTCTCTCTCCGGTCCCTTCTGTTCTGCAAAGATCTCGCCAAAGGCCTTGTTCAAACCGATGCGGTCAAGGGTGTGGCCGAAGCGCTCCTTCTTTTTTCCGTGCGCGAGATAGAACTTGAAGGAGCTTTCGATATGGCCGAGGAGCTCTTCCTTTGTTTCGATCAATTCTTTCGCCCGGGTTCCGAGCCGGGGTTTCTTGCCGAGCGTGCCGCCGAGGAGCAGGGTGTACCCGGTCTTCTTCGCGGTCCAGGCCGAGGTCGAGCAGTTCTTGATGCAAAGGCCGCAGTAGATGCACTTCTTTTCGTCCAGGACGAATGCCGAGTCCTTCTCCTCAATGGCATGCACCGGACAGATGCTGACGCAGAGCCGGCAGGAGATGCAGGCTTCCCTGTCCCAGCCGGGAAGGACGCCGCCCATGACGCCGACATCGTTCTCGATGGGCTTGGAGCAGCTGTTCGGGCAGCCCGAGACCCCGATCTTGAACTTGTGAGGGGCCGGCTGGCGAAAGTATGCGCTGTCAAGTTCCGCGGCCAGGTCCTTGGTCTCCATGATGGCCGAGGTGCAGACGGCTGTGCCCGGGCAGGCAACGATGCCGCGTCCCCGGGGGCCGCACACGCCGAGGACGATACCGTTGCTTTCGAGCTCGTCGCGCGCCGCCTCGAGGTCGTCGACGTTCACGAAAGGGATCTCCACCGCCTGACGCGTGGTGAGATGAACCTCGCCGCGGCCGTATTTCTGCGATACGTGGGTGATGACGTTCAGTTCTTTGGCGTTCAGGTCGCCGCCGACGGTCCTGAGCCTGATAAGGAAGGTGTCCTTCTGATTCTGCGCGATGATCCCGACGCGCTTGAGCTCGTCAATATTTACCTTTGTTGCCGCCAGTTCACTCATGCCCGGTTACCTCACACGCTGTGTTTAAGATGGCGCGAAGGCATGAAACACGTGGAAGGAGAAAAAGCGCATGCCATGCCCTCGCGTCCTTGATACAGGATATAGCAATCCCTGTGCCAAGGTGAAATAGTCAGAATAAGGGGCTTTTCCATTGACTGCGCGAGGCAGGTGGATTATAAATATACATATTGTATATTAAATATACATATTGTATATTAAATATACAGAGGTGATCCCATGCAGAACGTGCTGCTCGTAACGTCAAACAATGACCTCGCAAAGGAGTTTCCGCAGCTGCTTCCAAAGGGCCACAAGCTTGTCACTGCCGCGCCCGGATCGTTTGAGACGGACAGCACGGGCTCCTTTGTGTTCATCGACATCGACACCGCAGGCGTCGAACTGATCCGCGAATACGCCGGAAAGACCTTTGTCATTGCCGTCACGGAGCAGGAGCGGACCGGACCGGTCATGGAAGCCGCGACGTTCGGGGCCTACGAGATCATGCATCGGCCGCTCAGGAAAGATCGGATCGAGCGCGTTCTTAAGGAACTTGCGGCACTGCGGAAGGAGGTGCAGGAGACCGTAGCGATCGACAAGGATGTGCTCGCGCCCGCGGCGACGTGTGTCATAGTGGGCCGGTCGTCACTCGTGATGAGCCTTTGCGAAAAAGTGGCGCGCATTGCACAGGTCGAAGTGCCCGTACTGGTCACGGGGGAGACCGGGACCGGGAAAGAGCTTGTTGCCGAGGCCATTGCCCAGCTGTCCTCGCGGTTCGGGAAGCCCTTCGTGGTCATCAACTCCGCCGCAGTGCCCGACGCCCTGCTCGAGTCCGAACTCTTCGGCCACGAGCGCGGTGCGTTCACCGGAGCTGTAACGTCGAAGGAAGGCATGCTCAGGACCGCCGACGGCGGGTGCGTGTTCTTCGACGAAGTGGGGGAACTGCCGCTGCCGCTCCAGGGGAAGTTGCTGCGATTTTTGCAAACGCAATCGTTCTATCCTGTAGGGAGCACGAAGGAAGTGCAGGTGAACGTGCGCGTGATCTCGGCGACGAACCGTGACCTGGCCGCGATGGTGCGGGAGGGAAAATTTCGCGAGGACCTGTACCACCGCCTGCGCGTGGCATCGATCCATGTTCCGCCGCTCCGGGAGCGGAAGAAGGACATCGTTCCGCTGGTGCAGTGCCTGTTCTACCGTCATGCGCATACGGCGCAAAAGGCGATCAAGGGCGTGACCAAAGCGTTCCTTGATGGCCTGCTCGCCTACGAATGGCCCGGGAACATCAGGGAGCTTGAGAACACGCTGCGCTCGGCCATCGCGCTCTGCAAGACCGACTATCTTACCACGTATGAGCTCCGGGACCTGGGCGCCCATTCCCTCGCGAGACCGGACCAGGCGCAGGCGGGCGCTCTTGCATCGGCGGTGATCCCCTATGTGAAGGAAGCGCTGGAGCGGAAGGAAAAGAACATCTACGAAAAGGTGCACGCCGAGGTCGACAAGCACCTTCTGGAATACGCGCTCACCCATACGCGGGAGAACCAGTCCGAGGCCGCGCGTCTCCTCGGCATCAATCGGTTGACGTTGCGGAAAAAGCTGGGGATCTCGAAATAAGACGGAAGCCTGCGGGTCAGCATGGCTACCACGCGCGGTGCCCGTTACTTGAGAACTGACTATTGTTTAATGTTTATACAGGCTGAGCATATTGTAACCAACCTTGATGTTTTCGTCATTTGTTCACGACCAGACAATCCCGTCCTTTCGACAAGTATCGGCTACTGAATCATCTGCCGACAGATGGCGATATTGTCTGTCGGCTTGTCGCAAGCGCGCAATGACAAGGAAAATTGTATATCTTCCCTTTAACGCGCCGCCTCCCTTCGCATTGTGCATTTCCCAAGGTGTCATTCGGGACAAATAGATACAGGTAGAAAGCCTTTGGCTGGTTTTGCTGCTTTTTTCTGGGTCTGGTCTTCGCTGCAAATGAACAACATCGTCCTGCCGGCGAACGAGTAAGCGACACTCGGCGCTTCGAGCACGGGTCTTGCAATAATGACGGAGAATTGATAATCAGGCTTGCGAAAGGAGACAGGATACATGCGGAAAGACCAGGAGAACGTGCCGGACATCCCGGCAGACAACGACGCTGAAAGTGTGCTAAGATGGGCGATCGCCAAGTTCGGCAGCCGTGTCGGCATCGCGTCGAGCTTCGGCGCAGAGGATGTTGTGCTGATCGACATGGCGGTCAAGATATATCCCTTTACCAGGGTCTTCACGCTCGATACCGGGAGGCTGAACCAAGAAACCTATGAGCTTATGGACGCAGTGCGGGACCGCTACGGGATCGCGATCGAGATCTGTTTCCCCGATGAGAAAAGGATCAAGGAAGTGACGGAGAAGAACGGGTTGAACCTCTTCTACCAGAGCGCCGATCTGCGGAAGCTCGAACCGCTTCGGAAAAAGCTTCAGGAGTTCGATGCGTGGATATGCGGCCTGCGGCAGGAACAGGCGGTCACGAGAACAGGCGTCCAAACAATTGAGTTCGACCAGGCTCACGGGATCACAAAATTGAACCCTCTGGCGGACTGGACGACGAAGGATGTATGGGACTACATCAGGAAGAACCATGTACCCTATAACAAATTGCACGATAAGGGATTTCCCTCGATCGGCTGCGCCCCGTGCACGCGGGCGATCAGCCCTCAGGAGCACCTTCGCGCGGGCCGCTGGTGGTGGGAAAGCCCGGAGACGAAGGAGTGCGGACTTCATGTCAGGTGCGACGCGTCATAGGCCCGAGGCCTCCAAACCGGCGGTGAGCACGTGAAACGAAAAGCAATTGCTCTTTTCTCAGGCGGGCTCGACAGCACCCTCGCCGTGCTGGCGATGCTCCGGCAGAACATCGACGTGCTGGCAATCACCTTCCTGACCGATTTCGGATGCGATGCCGGCGACACTTCGTCGTGTTCGAAGAACGCGTCGCCGGCGGCCGCTCAGTTCGGGTTCAACCTCAAGCTCTGCCATCTGGGACAGAAGTTCGTCGAAATCGTGAAGAAGCCCCGCCATGGCCATGGCAGGAACATGAACCCCTGCATCGACTGCCGTATCCTGATGCTCCGGGAGGCCGGCGTGCTGATGGAGATGACCGGTGCGGAGTTTGTCGTTACCGGTGAAGTGCTGGGGCAGCGGCCCATGTCGCAGCAGCGGCACACGCTGGATCTTATTGAAAAGGAAAGCGGGTTGACAGGCTGCATCGTCCGCCCCTTGTCCGCCCGGTTGCTGCCGGTGACCCTGCCCGAGGCGCAGGGGATCCTGGACCGTGACCGGCTCATGGCCATGAGCGGAAGAACGCGAAAACCCCAGATGGCCCTGGCGCGCGCCTGGGGTCTGACCGATTATCCTGCACCTGCGGGCGGATGCCTGCTGACCGATCCCATCTACTCGATGCGACTGCGCGACCTGCTACGGGCGACGCCGGAGCCCGATCAGGTGGATCTCGGGCTCCTCAGGCTCGGGCGGCATTTCAGGCCGTCCGATACCTGCAAGATCATTGTCGGCAGGAACGAAGCTGAGAACAGCGCGATCGATAAACTGCGCAGACCCGGCGACATTCTCCTGCAGGTTGTGGGAGCGGGAAGCCCTCTCACGCTTCTGACCGGCCTTGACGCGGACAGGCATATCGACCTCGGTGCGTCACTCTGCGTGCGCTACTCGGACCTGAAGCTCCAACCCGAGGTGACGGTCAGCGTCGCCGGATGGACCGGGGGATCCTTGCTCCGGTCCAGACCCGCGTGCGAAAACCTCATAGAACTGCATCGTATCCAATGATGCCCGAAAGACCACACAGACACGGACGAAGAGAACCGAAGAACGTCCGATTATCATATGATGAAAGGGGAGATAACGCATGGGTACAATAGCGGTTAAAGGCAGAACGATCGAAGTGGATGAGGACGGTTTTTGGCGAAACTCGATGATTGGAATGTCGATGTTGCCAACTATTTTGCAGGGATCGAGATGACCGATCAACACTGGGATGTCGTTAATTTCCTTCGCGACTATTTCAAGAATTATCAGATCGCGCCGATGGTCAAGATCCTCGTGAAGGAGATCGGAAAAAAACTCGGTCCGGAGAAGGGCAACACCAGGCACCTGTATGAGCTGTATCCGGGCGGACCGGCGAAACAGGCCTGCAAAATTGCAGGTCTGCCGAAGCCGACCGGCTGCGTCTGATGCCGCTGATCAACATACCGTGACACGTTGTAGAGCAGCCTGATCTGAGGGCCGCAAA
>CAYPOT010000135.1:0-7452 GCA_964412455.1 uncultured Nitrospiraceae bacterium
TTCGGTAAAATATTCTATCCATTTTGAGAAGCTTTTGATTCCTTAGTTACTAATTTCTTTACCCAATGAAATATCCCAGAGCTTCAAGGTATGATCGACACTCCCCGAAATGGCATACCTGTCACATGGTGAAATGGCTACGGCACTGACATCGCTCGTATGTCCAGTGAATATCTTAACATCGACGCCTGTCGCTATCTCCCGAAGCTTCAGTGTTTGATCATAACTTCCTGAAAGGACATACCTACCGTCAGGTGTTATTGCAACTTCACTAGTATGACTCCCAAACGTCCTAATCAAACGACTTTTTTCCTTCTCCAACGCCACAAGGAAATAATCATCATGTTGCTTGTTTGCTGACTTCTGAAGCTCTTCCACCTTGTCCAACTGACCCATTTCAAGATACAGCCATGCAAGTGCTGCTAGGCGCACGTCACTTTTTTCATCGGCACTCAGACACCCTTCAAGTCTTCTAAGAACACCGGCCTGGGTCATCTCGCCTTTATTCCACTTCAGATACCCATGATTGTATGCTGATTCAAAATGCGCTGGATCAATCCGAAGCGCCTCCTCCCAGCACTTGAGCGCCTCTTCTTCTCTGCCCAAATCGAGATATGATACCCCCCTGTTATTCAATCCATCCGCTTTAAGGCTTAACGTCTCTACATCCACATGCAGAGGACTATCATCAAATAACCGCCTGTACGAAAGAGTAAGATCCTCCCTCAGCTCTTCAAAGAACGAATATCTTTCTTCCTTGTCCAATGAAACGCTTTTTTTGAGAATGTCCGCCAAATCATCGGGGATATCACGCCGCAAGTGTGCAGGCTCAAAGCATGACTTCTTGGCCATCTTTGCGATGTACGACGCGGGATAGTTTGCGGATGATTGATCATACGGCATACTGCCGCAGAACATCTCATACATGCACACACCGAAGGAGTAAATATCCGTCCGTCTATCAACATCGAGCGGCGTTTCGTATTGTTCAGGCGACATGTACGCGGGCGTGCCCATTACAGACGCGAACTGCGTGTCTCCGCGCAAGCCCCCTTGCACACCAGCGTATGGCGTTTCCAGGCCGCTCGTCTTCACCAGCCCGAAATCCGTTACCTTCAATGTCCCTTCTCTGGTCATCAGTATGTTCGCGGGCTTTATGTCCCGGTGGATCATTCCACGATTATGCGCCTGCTCCATTCCGTGACAGAACTGTATCGCCAAATCCAAGCCGACCTTCAGGTCATAGCACTTCCCATCAGCTATCCACTCCCGAAGATTCCCGCCGTTTACGTATTCAATAAAGATGTGAGGAACATCATCGATTTGGCGAACATAGTAGCAGTATGCGATGTTTGGATGCAGCCCGAGGTCTATCCACGCATCTGCTTCTTTCAAAACCCTATTGAACAGTCCCTTGTCCGAAAGGATCTTTTCATTCGGGGCCTTGATCGCCACTTTTATCTTCCACTTCTTGTGATCAGCGATATAAACGTGCCCCATGGCACCTGATCTGATTTCTTCGACCAGATAGGTGTCGAGGATTACATCGCCCCGTTTATATGTTTTAATTTCCATCGTTTCTTGCCTTTAGAACTTTCCAAAGAACTTCGTAATGTCGAAGTGTATGGTAGAAGCAGTCGGTAGGTCGAGTAGAGCGCAACAAAACCCGACATCAGTCGCCTCATCGATTTCAATGCTATGTTCGATTCATGACACAGTGTCCTGCGCAGCCCTGAGAGTCTCGACCGAAACAACAGTGCCCAGTTCGCGGCGATCTCAGGTATTGCATGCTTCCTCGCCAGGAACAACGATCAAAATCGTTAACATACTTGAAATGCGGTTCATTTCTTTAATGATATCTCTATACTAAATTTTGGTGTCATATATTGCTATTTGACAAATCCGATAGTGTTCTGAATCACTTAAGTGTTTTCAAACGTCAAAACTCATAATAAAGCAAAGGATGATCTAATCAGAAAAACTTGATTAGATCAATTAAACTGGGGATTTCGCTTATTTCTTTTAAGTTCCTTTCCATTTTACGAGCTGACTCTGACTTATTCTGAGGTTTTTTAATATTATATTTTAAGCAGTCAAGAATAAACTCAACCGATGCTTGATATAAATTGGGTTTGTTTGTTTTGTCTATTTCCCGCAAGTTTTTAACAAATTTGACGGCTGCTTCTACATCTGCTTGAATCTCAGCCTGACTTTTCATATACTTCTCAAAAAGTTGTTGTAAATCTCCTATTTCTCGAGACATGGATTTTGGTGTCATGCCCCCTCTTTTTTTCATTTCAAGCATTTCTAACGTGCTGATTGCAAATTTATAAAAAATATTTGCAATTGTATTCGCAAGTTCTCTCGGTAGATCATCTAAGGTACCTAAGTTTTTTGCTATCAATTCTTCAGTCAGTTTTAAGCCTTCCTCATTGGACATTTTATCTCCTCTGGAAACTTTAGGAAAACTTTAGCAACGTTGTTACCTGGCGTATATAATGCCTCTGCTCACGGCGCGCTCCATTCCGTGACAGAATTGTATCGCCAAGTCCAGGCCGATCCTAAGTTGAAACACTTCCCATCAGCTATCCAATCCCGCAGATTGCCGCCGATCACGTATTCAATAAAAATATGCGGGACTTCATCAACCAGACGAACATAGTAGCAATAGGCGATGTTCGGATGCAGCCCGAGGTCTATCCATGCATCAGCTTCTTTCAAAACCCTATTAAACAGTCCCTCGTTTTGAAGGATCTTTTCATTCGGGGCCTTGATCGCCACTTTTATCTTCCACTTCTTGTGAACGGCGATATAGACATTTCCCATGGCCCCAGATCTGATATCTTCCACCAGATAGGTATCCAGGATTACGTCGCCCTTGTTATAGACCTTGATTTTCTTAGATTCCCACATCATAGCTCCCGAAACTCTACATTAAGAGCCCGCAAATGTCCAGAAAAGAGGCAGAAAGTGAGTTCAGTCAGCGTCAATTACGTCTCGTCAAATTCGCGTCATGTCCGCCATACGCTTCAGAATGTCTTCTATGTTCGCTCCAATTTGCCCGATACAGTTCAGCCAACGTAGGAGACCGCACGATTAACAGATTTTCAGCATTGCTTTCCTCCGCCGCTTTCGTAAAATTGAAAGACCCCGTGATGACCGTCAGCTTATCGATTATCATGACCTTGTTGTGGGCAATTGCATGAGCACGGTCTATGAAAGTCGGGATTCCAAAATTCGCTGCGTAGGCTGCGGCAGATTTTTTTGCCGTCATCTGTGACTTGTCGAGAATGATTTGAATAGGTACGCCTCTTGTATGCGCATCAGCCAGGGCTTTGGCGATCTCCTTACTCGTAAACGAATAGGCCTGCACCAGTATTTCAGACTTGGCCCGGTTGATTTCCGATACTATCGCGTCTGTGCATCCACCTTTTGGACTGAAATAGACCTCGACTACGGCATTGATCAATACATCGTGTGGCTGTGCGGATGCACACGATAGCGCGAGAAGCAGCATTAATACGGCGCTAAGTCTGTTTGCCATTTTAGCAGCGGGCCGTGCGCGTATGCAGAACCACGTAGTTATTATTCTCGATATAATCGTGATCTTTTTCATATATCACCGCTACCTTAAAGACCGTTTAAAGAGGAACTTTCTTTCAAGGCATAGAAATAATCTTAAGACTGTTCACCCCACCCCTCACCTAACCTCTCCCCCAGAGGGAGAGGGATAAAATATTGATAAACACGGCGGTTGGGGTATAATTGCGGCTGTGGCTGATGATATTGTCCTTACCATTCAGAGATGCCTTACGGGCGATGAAAATGCTTGGAATGAGCTTCACCGCGAGTATTCCGGTATCGCCATGGCATTTCTCCGCTGGAAATTCCCCGATGTTGTCAACGATCACGACGATATAATCCAAAAGGTATTTACCAGGCTGCTTTCCTCCGGACTAAAGAGTTTCAAGGGAACAACGAAGTATGAATTTCTCTCGTATTTCAAAACCATTGTGAAGAATGAAGCATTGCGTTGCATAGAGGAGAGGAAAAGAAGAAAGGTCAGCTCGCTTCACAATGAATCATCAGGAAACGAAGTCGATTCTCCGATGATGGATATCCCTGATCCGAACATTGCTTCCCGGCCTGGCCGGAAAGCTGAAGCACAGGAGATGGTGACTTTATTAGCGAAAACCTTGAAAGATTACGCTTTGATTGATCAGGAGGTCTATCTGTTAAAATTGCGGGGGCACATGGACAAGGAAATATCCGCTATACTGGATATCCCGATGGGTACCGTTGCTGTCAAATATGCAAGGATCAAGAGCAGGTTACGAGAGAAGTTTGATGGCTGCGGTTCGGACCATTGAAAGAAAACTCATAATTGGACGGTCTTAACAAGAGAGATGAGGATGCTATGGACGAGTTGAGAGCGAAAACAACCGAGGCCTTCAATGATTTTGACGATCTAAAAACGCCGGCCTGCCTGGACGCCAAAACCGTCGGAATGTTCGCGGAAAACAGGTTGTCAGAAAAGGATATGACTAAAGTTGAATCTCATATTCAGTCCTGCCTCTATTGCCTCGGCCAACTGACCGAGATAAAAGAGTTGCTTTACCTTGCCTCTGAAGCTGAGCCGGTCTCTCCCGGGCTGGATAAAAAGCTGGCAGATTTATTTTCACAACGGAAGTATGGCAAAACAGAACGGAATAATCCCGGGTAGGCGTTTTGACCTTCGATATCCGACTGATCCCGCGCTCTGCATCCCTCCCCGCCTCACCGATATACCTCATCATGACTCCCGATGTCGAGCAGGATGATCTCCTTTTTAGTGATCATGACCGTGAGGGCGAGTCGATAGCTGTCCGTGATGCTGACTGCCTGGATGCCGCTTTGTTTTCCGCTAAGATGATGGTAGTCGAGATGGGGCTGGAAGGGATCTTTTTCCAGGTCTATGAAGATGCGCGCAAGCTTCTTTTTCAGCTCCGGATGATGCGTGGAGAATTTTTTCGCGGCGCGCGTGAAATGGGCTGTCCAGACGAGGGTGTACATGCCTCAGTCATCCAGCCCCAGCTCTTTAATGATGTCTTTTGCCGAGCCGCGCTTCACCCTTCCCGCCTTCACGTCCGCCAGAGACGCTCGCACGCGGGCGGTATAGGCTTCGTCCTCCGCCTCGATCAGGTCGCGATACCGCTGTTCCGAGAGCACGACATACTTCGGCTGGTTGTTCTTGATCACGTGGACCGGCCCTTCCTTCAGCGCCTCGTCCACCGCCGATATCCCTTTTCGCTTGATTTCCTGTGCAGCAATCGCATTCATTTTTGGCACTCCTTGCAGTACTTTATTAAGCACCAAAATAATACCTTATTCTATACCAAATATCAAGTCCTTTCCCAGCTAACTCCCAAGTCCTCCCTCGAACGCAATCTCCTCCACCTTCTTGCGCTGCGACGGGATTTCCCGCTCCTGCAAGGCCGATGGCAGGTTCTCCTTGTTCCCCGGCCGTCCAACTGCAGCCATAGCCTCAACTTGGTACTCATCGGTCAAGCCGAGGCTTGATGCGGCTTTATCGTAATCAAATCCCTGCATTCCGTGAACAACCAGTCCCATCAACGAGCCCTGGAGCGCGAAGCTGTACCAGGCTGCTCCCGTGTCATAGGTGTGTGTCCGCGCAGGCTTGCCGTTAAAGTCGAATATCTTTTTGGACGCAACGACGATCAGCGCCGAGGCATTCTTGCACCAGACCTGATTGCTTTGGGTTAAAAGATCAAAAAACCTGTCCCAATGGGGCGTGTTCCGGAGGGCGTAGAGGAACCGCCAGGACTGATTGTTCATGGACGACATGGCCCATCGGCCAGCCTCGAACATACGCATCAGTTCTTCCCGGGAGAGCTCTTCGCCGGACATGGCCCGCGGCGACCAGCGGTTCACGAAGAACGGCGAGATGTCGTGGTCCGGTTTCCGGAAATCCTGTCCCTTGATGTCGATCAAGACCTTTGTCATATCTACCTCCACTTTTTTAACCACGGGTTCCGCTTCGCGGAACACACAGATAGAAACTGAGATCTTTTATAATGGTGGAAAGTCTTTCTTCTTTTTGATCTAAACCGTGTGCGACGAAGTCGCCCGTGGTTCACTGCTTATTTTTTTAGCTTGTCAGCATGCCAGCTTGTTGGCTTGCAAGCCTGTTTCATACCGCCCGCTTGTGCTGATAGTACCATTCGAGCTGCTGCTTCGTCGCTTCCTGGTCGATATTTTCCTTCTCCACCACGTCCCCGGCCTCATGCGGCAGCACGACCTCTTTCAGCTTCCATCTGCCGTCAAGCCTGCCGAAGGTCAGGAATTGTTCGAACGCCGTCACGTCCTCGTCCTGCCGGACAATATTGCCTGCCACCTTCATGCCTTTCTGGGCGTGAGCCCGGATGCGCGCGATGAACTCGTCCTGCGAGTTGTCGGCAAAGTTCCTGACCAGCACCAGTTCCACCTTCCGGACGGACAGGTTGCGAAACTCGAGGGTAACGCCTTTCTCACGATTCTTCGTTATGGCGTCGCGCAGGTCCCGGGCGAGTTCAGGGAACAGGTCGTCTGCCGGGATCGCTGCCGGGTCGCCTGTCTCCCACGCGCCGGTCAGGCAGAGGAACACGCTCCGGCTCGTGAGCATCATTTTCTTGCGGTCCCAGACGCGGTCGGTCTTAGCGAGGAAATTGAGCATCCGCTCGACGCGGCGCTCCTTGGTCATGACCGCGCCTTCGAGCCACGGGCCTTCCGGCCCCTCCTTCTTCGCCGCGACGCCCGCGACCTGCCCCACGCCCTTGTCGGTGAACTGCTCGAAGAAGTTATCGTCGTTCAGAATGTCGGACTCGGCGGTCTGTTCGATCTCCCGCAGGAGCCATGTATCTTTATGATGCTGGAAGGTCCAGAACTCCTGGAACTGCGCGGGCCCCTGGTCGCCCCGAAGCCGCTCATTCGTACGATCGTCGATATAGAAGTCCGTCGCCGTGGCCGTAATGAGAGCCGTGAACTCGCGGTCCTCCTTCTTGAGCGTATACCGCACGTTCACCAGGTCGACCGCGTCGACCCGCAGGCCGGAGATGACGTTGATCTCGTGGTTGCGCGCCATGCCGCGGATCTGGCCCAGATGGTCGGAGTAGAGGTCGGGCATTAAAAGCGGCTTCATAGGTGCATACTCACGAGCCTGCCAGCACTGCTGGAGTTTCCGGAAGGTGGTCTCCGTGGTTTTCTTGAGAACCTCGGGCGCAACGGTGGCGTCCTGCTGCGCGATGAACGCGAGAAGCTTCCCCGTCTTTATGCTCTTCTTCTCGATGTCGCCGCGGCTGAACAGCTGGTCAAGGTTCTGTCGCTTCGCTTTCCTGCCGATCATTATAATGATGATCACGAACGTGCTGAAGACCAGTATCGCCGCGAATGGGCCGCCGTCCGATGAACCGGAGC
>CAYPOT010000136.1:0-7288 GCA_964412455.1 uncultured Nitrospiraceae bacterium
TCGTTCGGCGAAGTGAAGAAACCGGAGACCATCAACTACCGGTCGTTCAAGCCGGAGCGGGACGGCCTGTTCTGCGCCAAGATCTTCGGTCCCATCAAGGATTGGGAGTGTCTCTGCGGCAAGTACAAACGGATGAAACACCGCGGCATCGTGTGCGATAAATGCGGCGTTGAGGTGATCCAGTCCAAGGTCCGCCGGGAGCGCATGGGGCATATCGAGCTGGCGTCGCCGGTCGCGCATATCTGGTTCCTCAAGGGCCTGCCGAGCCGCATCGGGACCCTGCTCGACATGACGCTTCGGCAGCTCGAGAAGGTCCTGTACTTTGAGTCATTCGTCGTGCTCGATCCCGGAGACACGCCGCTCAAGGAGAAAGAGCTTCTGACCGAGGAGCGGTACCGGAAGGCCCAGATCGAGTACGGCCCCGGCAGCTTCAAGGCCGGCATGGGCGCCGAGATCATCCGCGAGATGCTCCGGGCCCTGGACCTCGAACCGGAATCCGAGGACATCCGGAAGAAGATCGATACCGCAACGTCCATGGCCACCAAGAAGAAGCTGACGAAGCGGCTCAAGGTCATGGAAGCCTTCCGCAAGTCCGGCAACAGCCCCGACTGGATGATCCTGGACGTGGTCCCGGTCATTCCGCCGGAGCTTCGCCCCCTGGTCCCCCTCGAGGGAGGTCGTTTTGCCACCTCGGACCTGAACGATCTCTACCGCCGCGTGATCAACCGGAACAACCGGCTTCGGAGGCTTGAAGAGCTGAAGGCGCCTTCGGTCATCATCCGGAACGAGAAACGGATGCTCCAGGAGGCGGTTGACGCGCTGTTCGACAATGGCAGAAGGGGGCGGGTGCTCCGCGGTCCCAACAAGCGTCCGCTCAAATCTCTTTCCGACATGCTGAAAGGCAAACAGGGCCGGTTCCGCCAGAACCTGCTCGGCAAACGCGTCGACTATTCCGGCCGTTCCGTCATCGTGGTAGGACCGGACCTCAAGCTCCATCAGTGCGGCCTCCCGAAGAAGATGGCCCTGGAGCTCTTCAAACCGTTTATCTTCAACAAGCTTGAAGAAAAGGGCTATGCCACGACCATCAAAAGCGCCAAGAAGATGATCGAGCGCGAACGGCCGGAGGTGTGGGACGTGCTCGAAGAAGTGATCCAGGAACATCCGGTGCTTCTGAACCGCGCCCCCACGCTTCACCGTCTGGGCATCCAGGCGTTCGATCCCGTCCTCGTCGAGGGGAAGGCGATCCGTCTTCATCCGCTCGTGTGCGCCGCGTTCAACGCGGACTTCGACGGCGACCAGATGGCGGTCCATATCCCGCTTTCGATCGAAGCGCAGCTTGAGGCGCGGGTGCTGATGCTGTCCGTAAACAACGTCCTCTCTCCGGCCAATGGGCGGCCCATCACCGTCCCGTCCCAGGACATCGTGCTGGGCTGTTACTACCTCACTAAATCGCGTTCCAATGCCAAAGGCATGGGCATGGTTTTCTCGGGCCCCCAGGAGGTTCGGGTGGCCTACGATCAGGGAGAGGCGGATATCCACGCGCGTATCCGGGCCCGGATCAGAGGCAAGCTTGAGGAAACCACCGTGGGTCGCGTCCTTTTCAGCGAGGTCTTGCCCGACGGGTTTCCCTTCTCCTTCATAAACAAGGAAATGAACAAGAAGGAACTTGCGAAGCTTATCGACGAATGTTACCGGAAGTTCGGCCTTCGGCGGACCGTTGTTCTTCTCGACGAACTGAAGGAGATCGGGTTCACCTACGCGACCCGTTCAGGCGTGTCCATCTGCATAGCTGATATGCACGTCCCGAGCAAAAAGCAGAAATTCATCGAGCAGGCCCAGAAAGAGGTCATGGAGATCCACCATCAGCATCAGGAAGGTCTGATCACGAATGGCGAACGCTACAACAAGGAGATCGACATCTGGGCCAATGTGACGGATAAGATCGCCGACGAAATGATGGCCGAACTCGGTCTTGAAGCCGTCGAGCAGGGCAACTTGAAGAAGTCCGAGCTTCAGGAGGCCCGGTCGTTCAACAACATCTTCATGATGGCCGATTCCGGTGCCCGCGGGAGCACGCAGCAGATCCGGCAGCTGGCCGGCATGCGCGGCCTCATGGCGAAGCCGTCGGGCGAGATCATTGCGACGCCGATCACCGCCAACTTCCGCGAAGGTCTCACCGTGTTGCAGTACTTTATCTCGACTCACGGCGCCCGCAAGGGTCTTGCCGACACGGCCCTCAAAACGGCGAATTCGGGCTACCTCACCCGCAGGCTTGTGGACGTGTCGCAGGACGTCATTATCACTCAGGATGACTGCGGGACGACCGACGGCATTATCGTGGGGTCGCTGGTGGAGGGCGGAGAGATCATCGAGCCGATGTCCGAACGTATCCTCGGCCGGGTCGCTTCGGAGGACGTCAAGGACCCGTTGACGAAAGAAGTGATCATTACCGGGAAACGTGAGATCAATGAAGAAATCGTGAAGAAGATCGAAGAGGCCGGCATCGACAAGATAAAGATCCGGTCGGTGCTCACCTGTCAGTCCAACCGCGGCGTCTGCAAGATGTGCTATGGGCGGGACCTCGCCCGCGGGAAAATGGTTGACACCGGCGAAGCAGTCGGGATCATCGCGGCTCAGTCCATCGGCGAGCCGGGCACTCAGCTTACCATGCGGACATTCCATATCGGCGGTACGGCAAGCAAGGTCGTGGAGCAAACGGTTCTCGAAGCGAAGAACACGGGAAATATGAAGTACCTCAACCTGAGCACGGTCAAGAACAAGGAAGGTGATTACGTTGCCATGTCCCGGAACGGCAGCATCGCCATCTATGACGAGTCGGGCCGCGAAAAAGAGAAGTATGCGGTCATCTACGGTGCGCGCATCAAGATACAGGATGGCCATAAGGTAGAGGTGGGACAGAAGCTGGTGGAATGGGACCCTTATTCTCTTCCCATTCTTACGGAGATCGGCGGCAAGATCGCTTTTGGCGATATCATCGAGGGTGTTACGATGCGGGAAGAGGTCGACGAGGTCACCGGCCTGTCGCGCAAGGTGATCATCGACTATCCTGACCAGAACCTCCGGCCGCGCATCTCGATCAAGGATCATCATGGCAAGACGGCCCGTCTGCCCGGCACCAATGCGGTAGCGCGTTATCTCCTGCCCGCAGGCGCGCACATACTGGTAGATAAGCACGACGAGATATTCCCGGGAGACATTCTCGTGAAGATCCCGCGGGAGACCACGAAGACCAAGGATATCACCGGCGGTCTGCCCAGGGTCGCCGAGCTGTTCGAGGCCAGGAAGCCCAAGGAACAGGCCACGATCAGCCAGATCGACGGAACGGTGGAGTACGGCGGCTTCGTGAAGGGCCAGCGCCGGATCCTGGTAAAGGACGGCATGGGGAACGAAAAGGAATACCTCATTCCCAAGGGTAAGCACATAAATGTCCACGAAGGAGACTGGGTCGTGGCCGGTGAGCCGCTTATGGACGGCCCGGTTGACCCTCACGATATCCTGGACGTCAAGGGACCCAAGGAGCTTCAGAAGTACCTTGTGGACGAAGTACAGCAGGTCTACCGGCTCCAGGGTGTGAGCATCAATGATAAGCACATCGAGGTGATCGTGCGCCAGATGCTCCGGAAGGTCAGGGTCGAGGAGGCCGGCGATACGCCGTTCCTCATTGGCGAGCAAGTGGACCGATTTACGTTTGCGAGGGAAAATGAGGCTGTCATCGGGCGGGGCGACAGGCCGGCGACGGCGCGGCCGATCCTTCTCGGCATCACCAAGGCGTCGCTCACCACTGACAGCTTCATTTCGGCGGCATCGTTCCAGGAGACGACCCGGGTGCTGACTGAAGCAGCGATCACCGGCGCGATCGACGATCTCGTCGGTCTCAAGGAGAATGTGATCATGGGGCGGCTTATCCCGGCTGGTACCGGCATGGCTGAATACCGGAACACCTTTGTTGAGATGGATACGGAAGCCGCTTCCGAGGAATAGAGTTTGCTGAACAGGCGGGAACTGTCGTCGGACAGTTCCCGCCCTGTTTTTCTTGAGTGATGTCACGGTAACTATTTTCACGAAGGCCGAAATAAGCCTTGACAATATCTCAAATGCTCAGTATAATCATCGGGTTTTGACTCAATGTATGTCCGTTTTTTAAGGACGGCCATCCTTTTGTATTTTAAGGAGTTATTGACGTGCCTACGATCAGCCAGCTGGTAAGAAAGGGCAGGACCCTCGCATCGACCAAAACCAAGAGCCCTGCGCTCAAGTCGTGCCCGCAGAAGCGTGGTGTCTGCATCAGAGTGTACACCACTACGCCGAAGAAACCGAACTCCGCGCTCCGTAAGGTCGCTAGGGTGCGGCTCACGAACGGAATGGAGGTTACCACCTACATCCCGGGCGTGGGACACAATCTTCAGGAGCATTCGATCGTGCTTATCCGCGGCGGCAGGGTGAAGGATCTTCCCGGTGTCCGCTACCACATCGTCCGTGGCACCCTGGATACCGTGGGTGTTGCAAACCGCAAGCAGGGACGTTCCAAATATGGGGCAAAGAGGCCGAAGTAATAGCAGGAACACGCGTAACCGAATAAATAGGAAATCATAACTATGCCGAGAAAACAGGTTGTCGTAAAGCGGGAGATTCTCCCGGACCCGAAATTCAACAGCAAGATGCTTGCGAAGTTCGTGAACGTGCTGATGCGCAAGGGCAAGAAGAGCACGGCCGAGACCATCTGCTATAAGGCGCTTGACCGCATTCAGCAGAAGACGAACGGCGACCCGATCGCCATTTTCAAGAAGGCCGTGGAGAACGTCAAGCCGACGCTCGAAGTAAAATCACGCAGAGTGGGCGGCGCTTCCTACCAGGTGCCGATCGAGGTCAAGCCACCGCGCAGGCTGTCCCTGGCATTCCGCTGGCTCAGGCTCTATGCGGAGCAGCGGCCGGAGAAGTCCATGGTGGACAAGCTTGCAGGAGAGATCCTCGATGCGTCCAACAACACCGGCGCAGCGGTCAAGAAACGGGAAGATGTGCACCGGATGGCGGATGCGAACAAGGCGTTTGCCCATTATCGCTGGTAAGGCATTCACCGGGAAGCGGAGGCAGTTTTGGCTAGGCAGTATTCACTGGAAAATACACGGAACATCGGGATCATGGCTCACATCGACGCCGGTAAAACGACGACGACCGAGCGGATCCTTTATTATACCGGCGTCTCCTATAAGATCGGCGAAGTGCATGATGGCACTGCGGTCATGGATTGGATGGTGCAGGAGCAGGAGCGCGGCATCACGATCACGTCGGCTGCTACGACCTGTTTTTGGCGGGACAGGCGCATCAATATCATCGACACCCCCGGCCATGTGGACTTTACCATTGAGGTGGAACGCTCGCTTCGCGTGCTCGACGGCGCGGTCGCGGCATTTGACTCGGTGAGCGGGGTGGAACCCCAGTCGGAGACGGTCTGGCGCCAGGCGGACAAGTATCAGGTCCCGCGCCTCGCATTCATGAACAAGATGGACCGCATCGGCGCGGACTTCTACATGAGCGTCCAGAGCATGGTTGACCGGCTTGGCGCGAATGCAGTGCCTATCCAGCTTCCCATCGGCGCCGAGGATAAGTTCCGCGGATGCATCGATCTCGTGAAGATGAAGGCCGTCCTGTTCGATGATGAGACCCTCGGCGCGCAGTACGCTGTGGAGGAGATCCCCGCGGACCTGCTGCCCAAAGCGAAGGAATACCGCGAGAAGATGATCGAGAAGATCGCCGACGCGGACGACACCGTGATGGAGAAGTTCCTGAACGGCGAGCAGCCGACCGAGGCGGAGATCATGTCGGCGATCCGCAAGGGCACGATCGCCATGAAGATATTCCCGGTCATCTGCGGCTCGGCGTTCAAGAACAAAGGTGTTCAGCTGATCCTTGATGCGGTGGTGGACTATCTCCCGTCACCGCTGGACATCCCCCCGGTGACCGGCATAGGCCCCAAGGGAGAGGAAATAGTTCGCACTGCATCCGATAGCGAGCCTTTTGCGGGCATCGCTTTCAAGATCATGACCGATCCGTTCGTAGGTCAGCTGACGTTTATCCGGGTGTATTCCGGGACGTTGACATCGGGGTCGTATGTGTACAACTCGACCAAGGGGACCCGTGAGCGTGTCGGCAGGCTGCTCAAAATGCACGCGAACAAACGCGAAGAGATCGAGCAGATCTATTCCGGCGATATCTGTGCGGCCGTGGGACTCAAGAGCACACTGACGGGGCATACCCTCTGTGATGAGAACAAACCCGTCATTCTGGAAGCCATGGTATTTCCCGAACCGGTTATCTCCGTTGCCATTGAGCCAAAGACCAAGGCAGACCAGGAAAAACTGGGATTCTCGCTTCAGAAGCTCATGCAGGAAGATCCGTCGTTCCGCGTGATGACCGATCAGGAGACCGGACAGGTCATCATCTCGGGCATGGGAGAGCTTCATCTGGAGATCATCGTCGACCGTCTTTTGCGTGAATTCAAGGTCGACGCCAACGTCGGTAAACCCCAGGTTGCCTATCGCGAAACCATCCGCAAGAAGGTCACGGCAGAAGGCAAGTATATACGCCAAACCGGAGGCCGCGGCCAATATGGTCACGCAGTGATAGAACTTGAGCCGCAGGAGCCGGGAAAAGGCTTTGAGTTTGTGAACAAGACGGTTGGCGGATCGATTCCCAAGGAATATGTTATGCCGGTACAGAAAGGCATTGTAGAGGCCATGGAGAACGGTGTGATCGCCGGGTACCCCATGGTTGACATCAAGATCACCCTTATTGACGGCTCCTATCATGACGTGGACTCTTCGGAAATGGCCTTTAAGATCGCCGGCTCCATGGCTTTTAAAGAGGGCGCAAACAGGGCTTCGCCGACATTGCTCGAGCCGATCATGGCAGTAGAGGTTGTCTGCGCTGATGAGTATATGGGCGATATCATCGGCGACCTCAGCTCCCGCCGCGGTCGCGTGCAGGGCATGAACATGAGGGGGGCGGGACGTGTCATCACGGCGCAGGCGCCGCTTTCCGAGATGTTCGGCTATGCGACAGACATCCGGTCCAAGACCCAGGGCCGGGCCACGTACACGATGCAGTTTGCCCACTATGAAGAGGTCCCCAAGAACATTTCGGAGCAGATCATCGCAAAGGTTAAGGGCGAAACGGTCAAGAAGTAGTTTCGCGGAAATGATCACATTTTCCCAATAGGAGGCGGGAACATGGCAAAAGCAAAATTTGAGAGGACGAAGCCGCATTTGAA
>CAYPOT010000137.1:0-7085 GCA_964412455.1 uncultured Nitrospiraceae bacterium
AGTGTAACCCGTATGGTTTTATCGTTATTGCTTCATCGTGATGCAGGATTCAGGTATTAGCAAGAACATAAATTCGACTCGTTTTGATACCCAGCTTCTTTGCAATCGCATCTCTTAAAGCAGTTACATACGGCTTTTTTGGCAATTTACAGCCTCCCTTCCAATAATCAACAATATTCGGCTAATCGGAATTCTGCCCCCGGACAGTCAGCCTTTTTTTATTCGTCTGCCTCTCCCTTTGCTTGTACTTTCTTCCCTTTTCCCTTCTGTTTTCTAATAGTAAAGAGCATAACCCTAACAGTATTTGACGTGGTACCGAGCATTTCTGCAATGTCTTTCGGCTGTAGACCCGCAGACGACAACAGCCAAATTTGCTCTGATTGACTTTTGGTCTCGGCTTTCGTTAGCACCATCAGCTTGATAATAGTATCTAACTTTGCATTTAAAGATGCCAGAAGGTTTTGTACGGCTTCATCATTCATTTTTGGCTATCCTCTTATTCTTTCGAGTCTTTCTTTGTGACAGTGTTGCCGTTACATAGTTTGCTGGTTTGCCTAGAATTCTGGCAATGTCAGACGAGGAGACGCCAAGATCGTTCAGTTTGGTGATTTTATCGGCCATCGAAAGGCCTTCTTTTGATACATTGTCAAGCGTAACGGCTATCAAAATATCTAGCCGTTTAACTATTTCCACAAAATTCTTATTGTCTTTATCCATACGCCCCCTCATTATTGTTATTGCACGGCTAATGATACAAAAAATATAAGTAATTGTCAATACTTATTTTTTTTAACTACAATTGATTATCATTAGGCAATCACATGGCAGGTGACGTCGGGTGGACGATTTTTATAATGCTGCGGCTAAATTACTTTGGGAAAACTCCGCTCGCCTTGCTAATCAGATTTCGCAAATTAGTGTAAGGTATAAGCTTTTCATGCTGCAACCGCCCGACGACAATCGCCGGATGTATGCCAAGTTCTTCCGCAAAGGCGAGTACGACGCCACGTGAAAAGTACGGTCTGGTCCTTAACACAAAGTTCTTGAACTGGGCGGACGGAATGAGCAGATCGCGGGCTTTCTGGTTCGTCCTGCGTTCGGCTTCGCTTACCGGCTCGTTGATTATGTCGCTGTCGAGATAGCAGACCTCGCTCTTTGTTCCTTCCATAATGTGCACCAGCTCATGCATGAGCGTGAACCAGAAGTTATCGATCCTGTCCAATCGGAGGGACAGGGCAACAACCGGCGAGCTTTTATCCAACCAGAATGCCGCACCGTCCACGCGGGTCTGGGGCAGATGAGGCACGAAAACGAGCCGGATACCCATTCCGCACAGTTTGTTTGGGACCTCGGCGGTAGCACTCTCGTCCGAGGACATACCAGGCAGTTCAGAAACCAGGCTTTTTAGCTTCTGCGAGTTGAAGGCACCGCAATCAAGGTTCCGCGCATCGATCTCAGCCTTCCGCACCCACGCAAGGAGCGACGGCGTGTCAATAACCCCGGCTTCGGACTTTCGGAAATTCGCCGCTATTTTCGGCTCTTCGTCGATATTCGAAATGCCAAGAAAACCGCAGACCTCGGCCTCCTGCTGGTCAAAAGACTTATAATTCCTGATCCAGCGCCTGCGGATGAGTTCCTTGACCGGCGCCCTGCCGTACATTTTTGCCTTGCGGGAGACGGTTTCGGTCCTGTCATTCTCATGATGGAGCAGATCCAGTCGGTAGCCGGATTCCAGATTCAGCCAGAACTCGGGTGTGGTGCCAAGAGCATCTGAGAACAATAGAGCTGTCTCCGGCGTTATTGCCTTCTTGCCGGTCACGATCTCGCTGATCGCCTGGAGGGGCTTGCCCGTAATCTCGGCGAAGTCCCCCTGAGTCCAACCGCGCGCGTCGAGTTCGTCCCGGAGGATCTCGCCCGGAGCTACCGCCCTATAGGGTCTTTTGGTCGTTTCCATGTCAGCCACCATAGTGTTTGTTGATCTCGATGATTACGACGATTTTCCCGTTCTTGTCCTTTTCGAAAGTCAGCAGCAGTCGCCAAGTTTGGTTCAGCCTGATTGAATAGCGGTTGCCACCGCCCTTAAGCTTCTCGAAATGCAGGCTTTTGAGTGCCCTCAAGTCCCGTTCATCCGAGGCGGCCTCGATCATCCGGACCCGCTTGACAAACGTCTCGGCAATCCCTTCGGGGTACTGCCCGGCGCCGACGCCCTCAACATACAGCCGCTCAAGACCTTTGTCGTGAAACCGATATCGCAACAATCTTCTCCTAAACTATAATCCATCGCCTGCTAATTGTCAACAGTAATTCACCCAGTGGGTGATATGTTAACGACAACTATTCCCGCGGTATGACTTAGCCTTTCCTGTCGTACGGCGACTGATTCGTCGGCTTTAAAGAAACACCTTCCGAGCTCGCCCTGGTCCGCACCGCATCCTCGGTCCGTCCGAGCTTCAGTCCGATTACGCGTGTCGGTGTATTCTTACTCGCCAGTTTACTCAATTCCCTGCTGTCTGAGTTCGTCCATTCCGTCCCTGAGTTCCTTGTGTACTTTGGCATGGTCCACCTCCTCATCACCTTGATCTTGATAAAATGCAAACGGGCGACCTCTTAGTATCAGGTCGCCCGTGTATTCAGTTGAGTACCATAAAACAGCGTTTTTCTGCTTCTAAGCTAGTTGCAATAATACCACAACATATAGTGGAGTCAAGGTTAAACTAACACCATATTTAGTCCGTTTTCATGCGGGTTTCATGATTCAATACCTATGGCAAGGGCATGAAACAAGGCTGAAAAAATGTACAGAATAATACATATCATAAACACCGCACGGGAAGCGGTCGCCATCGATTTTGAGCGCTACATTCCTTTTTCTTTTTCAAAATACAACGGCCCGAGGGGTATACCGCCTCGGGCCGTGCGCGCATCGACATCCTAAAAGAACTCTGAAAGAACAGGGAGGCCATGCGGACGCTGCGTCACCCCTCTTCGCCCCGGTCAGGCGGATTTGGCCGGCACGGGTTGCCAGCCGTCCAGTTCGCCGATCCGGCGTTGTATCACCGCTCGCTCGTCCATGCCCTTCGCGATCTTGTTGTACCTGACCGACTCGTCTTGGAAGTACATGGGCTCGACAAAACCGCATGACACGTGCTCTACGACGCATTCTCTGCCGTTCTGTACGTCGATGACCACAAGTTGCATGTCCGGGCAGTGAGCGGTATCTATGCGGAGCCACTCGGTGATGGCAAAGTAGCGGGAGCAGGACGACCAGACGCCGTTCCATCCGAAGATGCGCGCGTCAAAGGACAGGTCGCGCAGCGCCAGCGAGGCGTGGGACAGGTCCCAAACCGAGCCGGCGGCGGGCGCAAGGCGGGCTTCGAGGCGTTTGTCGGGCGACGATATCTTCTTATCGGTAATCGGGCTCATAGGCGGCACCAAGGTTGTGAACGAATGCGGATACTATACAGCGGGAGCCGCCCATTGTCAACAAATAGTTGTTTTGAACCATTATTATTGCGAATCGGATGCCAACAGGAAACGCCACGCGGCAGTTGTGCGGGATTGGAAATACTGCGAGGCGAGTTTCTACGATGCAGTCGGAGCCGCCTGCGCGTCGCCGCACTGCGGACCGCCTCCCGGTCCCTGCCCTGCGGCAACACAAACCGGCACATCCCGTTGCTCTTGAGCGCCCACGGTTCAATAAAAGTTCGCCGGAACGAGCATTCATAATTCCCGCACCGGATGCGCCTGCAATAGGGTTGAGAGCGATCATCTCCCCTTTCTTTTTTCAAAATGCAGCGGCCCGAGGGGTATACCCCTCGGGCCGCAGGCGCCTCTGATGACAGGGACAGCGGTTCAGGCCGGCAGTTTCCGCTTCAGGAACAGACCCAATCCCTTGTCCACATACTTTATGTGGTTGAGCAGCCAGTCGACGACCAGCTGTCTCGTGTCCTCGGTGTTCTGCGGATTGATGCCTTCCAAAAGAAGACGGTCCTTCAGCCGCAGGAAGTTCTTCACGAACTGATCGTGCTGGGCCTTGTGCTGCGTTCTGTCCGTGTAGCTGTACTTCTCCATATACTTTTCTTCGACGCCGAAGTGGAACACCACGTAGTCCGTCAGAAACTGGATGGTCTTGACAAGCTCTTCCCTGCTCTTGCCCTCCTGCAGGGCGGCGAGCATGCCGTCGATGCGCTTGAACAGTTCCTTGTGCTGATTGTCGATCTCGGCGACGTTCGTCGAAAGGTCCGGGGTAAACTGCAGTGCCATGAATGATGTTCTCCTTTTTGTCTGCCCGGTCGGTCCGGACAGCGGAACATGCGCCCGATGGATATAGAGGATAATATTGATCGCGCTTAAGATACCGGAAATCCGGACGGTTGTCAAGAGCCTTGATCTTTCTCCCGATGAGGATGGATGGTGACGGCGGAACGGCCGGAAGTTTCTACATCTGCAGATCGCTGAAGGTGATCAGGTCCGTGATGGCGCTCCAGAGCACGCCGGCCGCCTGGATGGACAGGGGAAGCGCGGCGGGAAGGAGCAGAAAAATACCGTACCGCTGCAGGAACGGAACGGTCTCCCCGGCAGGCGTGTAGACCCTGGCGAGGAGCGCGCGGTTCATGAGCCAGGCGAAGGGAAAGTAGATCACGACGGTGAGCCAGAAGCTGGTCCTGACGAGGGCGAAGACCAGGATGGCGAGAAAAAGTTCCAGCCAGGTGATCCCGAAGAACCTGAGCCACGGTGTTTTCGGGATCTTCCAGACGTATTTCGCGAGGAGGTGTTTTGCGAGAGCGGTGATGCCGAGGCCGACCAGGAACATCATGCCCAGGAACATTGCCGTGACGAAGCATCCCACTTGGGCGGCAAAGGCCTGCGAGGGAACAAGCACGGCAGGGACGATCAGCGACGCGACGACAACACGATCGCAGGAGCTGTCCACGATCATTGAACGATTCCTCATCATTCCCTCCCCTGAAAGATCTCTGAACGGTGAAAAAGCATTTGGACAAAGCACTTTGCCGCAAAAAGGCACAAAAAGCTCATAAAAAAGCATATGGTTTTTGGTTTAAACCTTTGCGAATTTTGCGCATCTTCGCGGCAAACTGTTTTTGGGTCCGGCTTGTCTTAGGTGCGGATAATAATGAAACGATGATAAACGGAGGGCGATGCGGTGTCAATCAAAGAGTCAAACTTGCGAGAACGTAAAGCTATAATTTGAGCTTCCCCGTGTACCTTTTCTACTCAATCACCCACACCGCACAGTTCTCCCGTGCGACCGGTGTTCCAGCAAAAAAAGCTTGTATTCGAATGAATTATGGTTGCGTGACGGATGGAAGCGTCCAGACCGTGGGGAATGATATGCGTAAGGATGGGAAAAAACCGCCCCACTGCTGACGGTTCTTTCACACTAACGGCAGGCCGTCTTCAGGACGGCGAACTCGGGGTCATGCCGCGCTACCGCGCCGAGATCGTATTGACGAATTCGAGGACCGCCTTTCTCGTTTTTTTGTCCTTGATCTTCCGGTACAGCTGCAGGAGCAGACGTTCTTCATCGGCCGCCTTCCCGTAACCCGCCGGGGTCTCCCCGACCATGCCGGCATCCCGGGACGAGGAGATGAAAACGGACACCGGCACGCCGAGGGCATGTGCGATCTGTTTCAGCCGCGCGACGCTGATGTTGTCGCCGCTCTTTTCATACTTCTGCACCTGCTGGTACGATACGCCGACCAGCTCCGAAAGGGCCATCTGGGTGAGCCCTCCTGCCTTGCGGAATTCCCTGATCAGTTCGCCGATGTTGCTTCCCTTTTTCATCGATCTAACTTTAAGGAATATCGCGTCAAAAGTCTATCAAGTATAGGTTGTATTTATGTTGACAGATACAATTTTAGGTTGTATTCTAAATTGCCGTCAAACGCACCCCTCAGGAGGGCAAGGAAACATGCCGGATACAAAAGCGGTTCTCGTCATAGATGACGACAGAAACATGAGGGCGTATCTCTATGATCTCTTCACGTACGCCGGCTTTTCAGCAAGCTGCTGTGACAACGGCCCGGCCGCCCTGGACCTTACGAAGCGGGAGAGCTTCCACGTCATCATTACGGACTATAATATGGAGGGCATGAACGGAGCGGACATAACGAGGGAACTGCGTATTCGGTGTCCCGATTCTCTGATCATCGGGATGAGCGGGGAACAGAAGGAAAAGGATTTTTTCGAGGCGGGCGCCGATGCGTTCTGTATAAAACCGTTCTCTCCGAAAAAGCTTTTTTCCCTGATCCAGGGGAAACTGCCTTCCTGACGGCCTCCGGGCGCCTCGCAACTCTCCCGGCCCGCCTCCGGGCAGGACCTCTGCCGGAATTCTTCCTACTCAATCACCCACACCGCGCAGTTCTTGGCCTCACGAATGAGCTTGGTCGAGGTGCTGCCGAAAAGGAACTCCTCGGTCTTGGATTTATGGTGGCGGCCCACGACGACGGTGCAGCACGAGAGATCGCACCGCGTGTCGAGGATGGCCTCGGCGAAGGATTTTTCCTCTCCCACGCAGGACCGGATGCGCACTTTCTCCGGCAGGAAGCCCGCATGGATCAGGACCTGACGGTAGTTCTCGAGCATGCGGTTCGCCGACTCGATCTTCTCCCGGGTCCAGGCGACCTGTTCCTCGTCGGAATCGAAGAAGTCCTCCCCGGGCTCCGGGATGATGGAAAGGAGCGTCACGGCGAAACCGGGGAACCCGCCAACGATGTCGGCGACGTACAGCACGGCACGCTTCGAGCTCTCCGACTCATCCACGGCGATGAGGAAATGCCTGTCCTTCGGCTGATTGCTGTTCTTCGTATCCATGGCCCGTTTCTCCTTTCTGGGAAAAACAATACGGTGTATGATGCGTTTTCCTTTCCTTCTTACCTTCCCCGTAATGTCATAATTTTCACCGCAGAGGACGCGGAGAACGCAGAGAACGTCTTGCATTACGACACATTAAGCGCTTTCCCAGTTCCCTCCCCATCCGCGTTCTCAAAATCCTCTTCTTTAAATCTATATTCTTTGCCTAATGTCCGTTGAAGTTCGTTTAACCTGAATATGTTCCGAATTTA
>CAYPOT010000138.1:0-6937 GCA_964412455.1 uncultured Nitrospiraceae bacterium
GGTGAGGGGAGTTGTTTTGGGTCAGGTGGGGGTGATAAACATGAGAGCCGGATACTTCACCCTCCCCTTTGTCCCCTCCCATCGAAGGGAGGGGAACGTCAACGGCATCCCGGAATCGTCGTGAGCGAAGGAACAACAAAGGATGTCATCATCATCGGCGCAGGAGCATCAGGACTGCTCTGCGCCATTGAATGCGGTAAACGCGGCCGCTCGGTGCTCGTGCTGGACCATGCGGCCAAGACCGGCTCGAAGATCCGCATATCCGGCGGCGGCCGGTGCAATTTCACGAACCTGAACGTGACCGCCGGACACTATTTCTCGCGCAACAGCCACTTCTGCAAATCCGCCCTCGCGCGGTTCACCCCCCGCGACGTCCTCGACCTTATCGAGAAGCACCATATCGCCTATCATGAAAAGGAAGCAGGCCAGCTCTTCTGTGTGAAAAGCTCCGCCGGCATTATTGCACTGCTTGAGGCGGAGTGCGCCCGGGCTGGCGTGGAAATACGCCTGAAATGCCGCGTGACGGATATTGATCGTGGGCAGAACTTCACGGTTGCAACAGACCAGGGAGCGTTCCGTACGGAGTCGCTCGTCATTGCCACCGGCGGCCTTTCCTACCCCGACCTCGGGGCGAGCGGACTTGGTCACGCTATCGGCAAACAGTTCGGCCTCAAGGTCGTCACGCCCAGGCCGGGCCTCGTACCCTTTCTGTTCGCGGCACGCGATCAGAAGGTCTTTCAGGAACTCGCGGGGATCTCCCTCGATGCGGCGGTTTCCTGTGGGGGCAAGCGTTTCCGGGGGAACATTCTGTTCACCCACCGCGGTCTGAGCGGTCCGGCCGCACTCCAGGCATCCCTCTCCTGGAATACCGGAGAGTTGCTCACGATCGACCTCCTTCCCGATACGGACATTCTCGGTGAGTTCCTGTCCAGACGCCGGAGCAGGACCGAGATGCGCAACCTGCTCGCGGCCTATCTTCCGAAACGGTTCGCCGAGGCGTGGTGCAGCCAGATGACGATCTCGAAACCGCTCGACCAGACCTCGGACAAGGAGCTGAAGGCCATCTCTGACGGGCTCCATGCCTGGAACGTACTCCCCAAGGGCACCGAGGGGTACGCGACCGCCGAGGTGACTTCCGGCGGAGTGGACACGGACGAGCTGTCGTCGAAGACGATGGAGGCGAAGAAGGTCCCCGGCCTCTACTTCATCGGAGAAGTTATTGATGTGACCGGGGAGCTTGGCGGATACAACCTGCACTGGGCCTGGGCGTCGGGTTTCGCCGCGGGGCAGACGGCGTGATACAATAATTCAGGATTCAACATTCAAGAAAAGACCAGGCACTTAAGCATCCGGCTAATTAGTTCAGGGTCGCATATACTATTCCTGTGAACAAAGTCGCATACATATACGACGAGGTCTTCCTCCTTCACGCACCACCTTCCGGGCATCCCGATTCCCCGGACCGCCTTCTGTCGATCATTTCCTCCCTCAAGACCGCCGGCCTCTGGAACAAGCTTGTCCCCATCAAACCTCGCAAGGCATCGGTCGGAGAGCTTTCCCGTGTTCATACGGCCGCGCACATAGAGGCCATTCGCGATATGGGGGCCGGCGAGATCGATCCCGACACCTATGCGTCCGCCGACACCTTCAACGTGGCGCTCCATGCGGCAGGCGCGGTGATGGAGGCCGTGGAACAGTGCCGGAATAACGGCATGCGCCGCGTGTTCTGCGCGGTCCGTCCCCCGGGGCACCATGCCGAGGCGGACAACTCCATGGGCTTCTGCATTTTCAACAACGTGGCCGTCGGTGCGCGCCACGCCCAGCGCGTCGGCTACAACAAGGTCTTCATCGTCGATTTCGACGCCCACCACGGGAACGGCACCCAGCACATCTTCGAAGAGGACGACGGGGTCTTCTACTTCAGCACCCACCAGCATCCATACTATCCCGAAACGGGAAAGGACATGGAGCGGGGGAAGGGCAAGGGCGAGGGTTATACGTACAATGTGCCGATACAGGCGGGCTCAGGCAACAAGGACTACCTCGCCGTGTACCAGGACATCCTGCCGGGCGTGGTGCAGCGCTTCGGCCCGGACATCATCCTTGTGTCGGCGGGCTACGACATCCACACCAACGACCCCCACGCGAACATTCGCGTTACCCACGAAGGCATCCGCAGCATCATCCGGAGCATCCTGACGAGCGCCGATGTTCCCATGGTCTTTGTGCTCGAAGGTGGGTACGACCTGCCGTCGCTCTGCGATTCGGTAAAGATCACGATCGAGGAGATGCTGAGGTTCTAGCAGCATGCTGAAAAGCCGAGTTCGCAGGCTAAAGCCTGCGGCTACCAAATCGTATTGCATTAATGTTAGAAGCGGTAGCCGCGCACTTCGGGGTGCGTTTTCAGTCTTACAATCTGTCAGGCCCGGAGGGGGCCGAAGCACTCAGCGTAAGGGAGGAAAACCGGTGAAGAATCCTAAGCGTGCGGTCCTGGCTGTCCTGTGCATCGTCTTGTTCTCGTCCAGCATCGCCGGGGCACAGGACCTGAACGTCCTGCTCATGGAGTCGACCTTCCGCATCGCGGGGCCGGCCAGGGGGGAAGGTAATATCTCGGTCGGGACGGTTTTCTTTGTGGGCCGCCCGTTCAAGAGCAGCCCGAACCGGGCCTCCTACGTCATGGTGACGGCGGCGCATGTGCTGCAGGACATCAGCGGGGATGAGGCGGTCCTGTGGCTGCGCCGGAAGAAGGCGGACGGAACGTTCGAATCGCTGGAACATCGGCTGCGGATACGCAGCAAGGGTGCGCCGCTATGGACCCAGCCCCCCGGTGCGGATGTCGCTGTCATGTACGCGCCGCTGCCGAACGAGGCATATGTTGTTATGCTTTCGAAAAACCTGCTGGCGACCGATCAGATGGTGATCCAATACGAGGTCCATCCCGGCGACGAATTACTGTCTCTGGGCTTTCCCTTCGGGCTGGCCGCGAACGACGCGGGGTTCCCGATCCTCCGCAGCGGCAAGATCGCATCCTATCCCCTCGTTCCCGCCAGGAAATATCCCACCTTTCTCTACGATTTTCAGGTGTACGAGGGGAACAGCGGCGGGCCAGTGTACTATACAGGTTCACGCGCCTACGGCGGCAGGGCCGCCCAGCCGGTCAATTTTATTGCCGGCCTCGTGAGCCAGCATGCGGCGATCGACGGCCAGCGGCTACAACTGGCGGCGGTGGTGCCCGCGCAGTTCATCCGCGAGGCCATCGACAGCCTGCCGGAGTCCCCGTGAGGTTGACATGTCATGAAATTTCCAATAAGGCAGGGAAAATTACTCAATCTTTGGTTAGCCTCTTAGGACCGTGGACCGTGGGACCGTATGGGGTCAGGCTTGACTTGTTGACTTATTGCCTTTCAACCGCTTTAACACCACCCGAACTTCCCGCTCGTTCTGTAGGTTCCAACCCGTAATGGATACTAGTTTCGGCAGCCTGATATTTCATAGTTGCAAGTGTATCTCTTGCTTTACCTCTCATCGTTTCATCCTCCATCCCTTTTTTAGGTATTGACCTTCCTTCCAATTAAGTGTAAAAAAGGGTTTACCATTTTGATCGGAGGTAGTGAAAAGCCTATGGCCGCTGAAGCGAATAAGATCATCTACTCCATGGTCGGAGTAGGGAAGTTGCATGACAAGAAGCCGGTGCTGAAGGACATCTACCTGTCCTATTTCTACGGCGCCAAGATCGGCGTCCTGGGCCTGAACGGCTCGGGCAAGAGCTCGCTGCTGCGCATCATGGCGGGCACGGACAAGGAATTCTTGGGTGAGGCCGTGCTGTCCGCGGGGTATACCGTAGGGTTCCTCGAACAGGAGCCGAAGCTCGATGAGAAGAAGACTGTCCGCCAGGTCGTTGAAGAAGGCGTGCAGGAGACGGTGGACCTCCTTGCCGAGTACAACACGATCAATGAGAGCTTTGCCAATCCCATGTCGGACGACGAGATGCAGAAGCTGATCGAGCGGCAGGGCACGGTGCAGGAGAAACTCGACCATCTGAACGCCTGGGAGTTGGACAGCAGGCTTGAGATGGCCATGGACGCGCTCCGCTGCCCCGACGGGGACACAAAAGTGAAGGTCCTGTCGGGTGGCGAGAAGCGGCGCGTGGCGCTCTGCCGCCTGCTGCTTCAGCAGCCCGACATCCTCCTGCTCGACGAGCCCACGAACCACCTGGACGCCGAGTCCGTCGCGTGGCTTGAGCACCATCTCCAGAGATACGAGGGCACGGTGATCGCCGTGACCCATGACCGCTACTTCCTCGACAACGTCGCGGGATGGATACTGGAACTCGACCGCGGCCAGGGCATTCCGTGGAAAGGCAACTACACGTCCTGGCTCGAACAGAAGGGCGACCGGCTGAAGCTCGAAGAGAAGACCGAGAGCGAACGCCAGAAAACGCTCGCCCGCGAGCTTGAATGGATAAGGATGTCCCCGAAAGGCAGGCATGCCAAGTCCAAGGCGCGCATCAGCTCCTACGAAGAAATGCTCCGCCAGCAGACCGAGGCGCGCGGCAAGGAACTGGAGATCTACATCCCGCCGGGACCGCGGCTCGGCAAGGTCGTCATCGAGGCGGACAATGTGACCAAGGCCTACGGCGACAACATCCTCGTCGAGGGCATGTCCTTCATGCTGCCGCCGGGCGGCATCGTGGGCGTCATCGGCCCGAACGGCGCGGGCAAGACCACGCTCTTCCGCATGATCACGGGCCAGGACAAGCCGGACAAGGGAAAGATCAAGATCGGCGAGACCGTGAAGCTGGGGTATGTGGACCAGAGCCGCGATGTGCTCGACCCGAACAAGACCATCTGGGAAGTGATCACCGGCGGCCAGGAGCAGATCCAGCTCGGCAAGCTCCTGATGAACTCCCGCGCCTATGTGTCGCGCTTCAATTTCGGCGGCACAGACCAGCAGAAGAAGGTCGGCGTCCTCTCTGGCGGAGAGCGGAACCGGGTGCATCTCGCGCGGATCCTGAAGGAAGAGGCGAACGTGCTGCTGCTCGACGAACCGACGAATGACATCGACGTGAACACCATGCGGGCGCTCGAAGAGGGGCTCGAGAACTTCGCGGGCTGCGCCGTGGTCATCAGCCACGACCGGTGGTTCCTGGACAGGATCGCGACGCACATCCTCGCCTTCGAGGGCGACAGCAAGGTGGCGTTCTTTGACGGGAACTTCACGGAATACGAGGAAGACCGGCATAAGCGGCTCGGTGCCGAGGCGGACCAGCCGCACAGGATCAAGTATAGACATCTCACAAGATGATAAAGTTACGGATTTCGGATTGCGGAATTTCGGTAGGGGCAACCCTGCGTGGTTGCCCTTCTTTGGGCGGTCACATAGGGCCGCCCCTACAAATGCGATAACATAAATTTGGGGGATATCATGTCTGAGTTCAAGAATGTGACAGTGGTGAAGAAGGCCAATGTCTATTTCGACGGGAAGGTCGTGAGCAGGACGGTCCTGTTCCCCGACGGGTCCAAGAAGACCCTGGGGATCATGCAGCCGGGAGAGTACGAGTTCTCGACGGGCGACGCGGAGATCATGGAGATCATGGCCGGCGAACTGGATGTGATGCTGCCGGGGGCAAAGGGATGGAAGGCGGTCAAGGTCGGCGAGTCCTTCGAGGTGCCTGCCAATGCCAAGTTCACGATGAAGGTCAGAACGCTCTCTGACTACTGCTGTTCCTTTGTGAAATAGGGGCAAATGCGGGAGGCATCCCATGAAGATCGACATCACACAACTTGAAGAAGATGAGCTTGTCGACCTGAATCGTCGGATCGTCGAGCGGCTTCGCTTCCTGAGCCAGGAGCGGGCGCACCATAAGATGCTTGAGTTCAAGGTCGGCGACCGGGTCTCCTTCAAACCCGACGAGCGGCCCGCGCTATCCGGCGCGCTGACCAGGTACAACAAGAAAACGGTCACGGTCATCACCGATAACGGCGAGCACTGGAACGTCGCGCCGGGGCTCCTGACGCGGGCGAAGGACGCAAAGGACGGGGAACAGAACCGGTCGAACGTAATCCACCTGCCGAAGCGATAGGCCCGAATCTATAGGGTCTATATTGTTTGACTCCCGCCTTTGTACCTGCTCCTTGCCCGCCTCTCCCTGCGCCGCGGTCCTTGACACGCTTTACTAAATGGTGTATATGTAAAGCATCTCAAGGAGGACCGTCATGCAGACGACCATTCGGCTCAGTTCCAAGAACCAGATCGTACTTCCCCGCGAGGCACGCGAAGCGATGCATCTGAAGGGGAGGGACGTGCTCCTGGTGGTGGTGAAGGATGATGTCACGGTGATCATGCCGAAACCGAAGAACTATCGGGAAGCGCTCTCGGGCTTGGGCAAGGGAGTGTACCCGAAAACCCATCTCAAGAAGGAGCGCGGAGCGTGGTAGAGCCGCACTCCGTGGCCGGTTTTCTGAAAAAGCACCGTTCGATCTACCTTGATACGAGCGCGTTCATCTATTTTGTCGAGCGGCATCCCCGCTATTTCCCCGTCTGTGAAGAGCTCTTCCGTGCTATCGAGACCGGCCGTACAAAAGCATCGACCTCCACACTTACGCTGCTTGAGATCCTGGTGCAACCCTACCGGCAGAGGAAAGATGATCTTGTCCTCAAATTCTATGCCTTGCTGACCACGTATCCCCATCTGACCTGGGTCCCCATGACCCTGAACGTAGCTGACCAGGCCGCGAAGCTTCGTGCGGAATACGGGCTCAAGACACCCGACGCCATCCAGGCGGCGTCGGCGATCTCCTGTGGCGTCACCGGCTTTGTGTGCAATGACAGGGCCTTCGGCAAGGTCCCGGCTTTTGAAAGCCTTATCCTTGACGATCTTTTCTGAACGCTGTCTGCCCCTGATGCGTCGCCGCCCCCCCCCGGATGTCCTCCGGAT
>CAYPOT010000139.1:0-6914 GCA_964412455.1 uncultured Nitrospiraceae bacterium
CCTGGGGCTGAAGTAGGTCCCAAGGGTTTGGCTGTTCGCCAATTAAAGCGGTACGAGAGCTGGGTTCAAAACGTCGTGAGACAGTTTGGTCCCTATCTGTTGTGGGCGCAGGAGATTTGAGAGGATCTGTCCCTAGTACGAGAGGACCGGGATGGACGAACCTCTAGTGTGCCAGTTGTCCCGCCAGGGGCATTGCTGGGTAGCTATGTTCGGTCGGGATAACCGCTGAAAGCATCTAAGCGGGAAACCCACCTCAAGACTAGATCTCCCGGGGAGCAATCCCCCTGAAGACCCCCGGTAGACCACCGGGTTGATAGGCTGGGCGTGTAAGGGTGGTGACATCCTAAGCTAACCAGTACTAATAGGTCGTGAGGCTTAACCACTATTATTATTATCTGTCTCTGACAGATTCGGCTTTTCGAAATACCCAAGCTTATTCAGCGTCAAAGGAAATCGTCATAAGATTTTCGGTGGTTATACCGGAGGGGTCACACCCGTACCCATCTCGAACACGGAAGTAAAGTCCTCCTGGGCCGATGATACTATGACCGCGAGGTCATGGGAAAGTAGGACGCCGCCGGAATATATTTGTAAGCCCGTCATCCAACGATGACGGGCTTTTTTTCTTCATGCTTCGCACGCTAGGTTTCGGCGCGTACAGGCCCCGGCAACGATGGCTGTATATTTATATTGAAAAATAATCCACTTTATCCCATAATACAAGTCAACCGGAATCCCCTATGCGGAAGACAGGGTCGTAGCGAGAAAAAGACATCGCGAAGGCCACTTCAATGAACACGAACTGCAAGTGCAGGAGTCAACGTTGTATCGCGGAGGTTGGTAATGAAAATTGCTGATGTGATCAAAAAAGCGCTTGATAAAAAAGGGTATAAGAACCTCAAAGACGCCTCGAAGGCGCTCGGGATAAGCCCGGAACTTCTGAGGGTCACGCTGAACAAGGGGCATATCCCGAAAGACAGGACGCTCACGATGATCGCGAACAAGCTGAGCATCGACAAGTCCCTTCTTGTCCTTTCGGCCCATCAGGAAAAAGTGCCTGACGAGGTTAAGGGATTTTTTCTTTTACCGTCTCAGTCCAAGACCAGCCGGAGCAAACGCAAATTCCCTCTTTCCGAAGAACAGACCGCGTATCTCGAAAAGATCCTGAGCATTGATGAGCTCATGATGCTGAGAAAGTTCCGACAGGTGACCGATGAGGCGCGGTTGCAGATAGCAGGATATGTGGATTTTATGTATGAAACCAAGAGAAGAGATAGAAGTTGACCTTAGATATGATCGCAACGCGTTAAGATCTCGGCATTTATTTGCTTTTGCGTGGAGAATCCTTATGCCGATCATACCATGATCGTATGGGTGAGACGCTTGCTGCTGGGGAATAATCAGGAAAAAGCCTGTCATGGAATGATGACGGGCTTTTTTTATTCTGTATCGGCCGGCAGTCGTTTCTCTGCTGTGAGCTGGTGGAACAGGCTGGATTCCCGTTTGTAGAAGCCTTCGGTGTGGAACGAATCGTCGAGGTTGTACATTTCATAGTCCAGGTGGTGGCAGAGCTCCTGCAGCAGCGTGCGCAGGAAGGACTTGAACGCGACTATGCGGCGGTGCTTTGCCGTTCGCATCCAGAGCGTGATGACCGCCGAGGCCTTTCCCTCTGCCGGCTCATACAGCCCATGCAGTTCGCCCCAGGATGCGGACGGACGCACCGCGAGCACCTTGACGCGGAGAGACGGGGTGGACAGCTGTTTTGCTGCGCCCTGGGCGATCCTGCAGCAGATATTTTCCGCCCGTTCCCGGTCTTCCCCCGTCAGGGCGGAAGAGAGCAGGGGAATGAACGGTTGGAGCTCGCCGGCATCGGGCAGGGGAACCGAAATGATCTTGTCGCTTCGCGAGTAGATGCGCTTCTGCGACGCGGAAAGATTCTTGTAGTAAGAGAAAATCATGTGTATATCCTGGCAGCATTATAGACGAGTCTGACCGATTACGGCGTACTTAATAGAATCACAATGTTGCAGATAAAGGTTGAAAAAAAACATCAAGTATCCCATAATGTCCGCAATTGCACAGAAAACGCTGAAAGAAGAGCAGCACAAATAGTCCTTGGGGAGGGACAATACCATGAAAAGCCTGTCTGCAGCTGTTCTGGTCGTACTATGTCTGTCGGTCCCGTTCAGCGCTTTCGCGCAGCGGATCGGCGGGGGTGATCTGACCTTCTCGCCCAAGAATGCCGCGCCGGTGGTCTTCAGCCATGAAAAGCATGTGAACGAGAAAGGGCTGAAATGTTCCGGTTGCCATTATCAGATCTTCCAGATGACGCAGGGCTCGAACAAGATCGATATGAGCAAGATCACGAAGGGGGATTTCTGCGGCAAGTGCCACAACGGGCAGAAAGCGTTCGACGTAAAGGACGAGAAGAACTGCGCTCGCTGCCACCGGTAGCCGGACAGATAATGCCTGTTCCTTGTATTTCTTTTATGCGTGAGGTAAAATTGAGCCACCTCTGTCTCGTTCTTTTCTTTTGCTTCTCCCTGCTTGGTATAGCCACACACGCCGCTGCTGTTCCCGGAAAGACGGTACCGGCAAAGGCCGCGGTCGTCATTGACTCCTTCGGCACGGTGCTCTACGCGAAGTATCCCAAGGCACGACTCGCCCCCGCAAGCACGGTCAAGCTCGTGACCGCCATGGTGACCATCGATATTCTCAAGGCCGACGAGATCGTCCGGATAAGCGAGAAGGCCGGCAAGGTGCGGACCATTCCCCCGAGACTGCAAGCCGATGAGGAATTCTCGGTCATCGACCTCCTCAACCTTGCGCTCATGAAATCCATCAATTCAGCCGCCGTGGCGCTTGCCGAGGCGGCCGCCGGCTCGGAGGAAAAATTTGTCATTCTTATGAACCGGAAGGCGCGGGATATTGGAGCGAGAGACACGCTTTTCGCGAATGCCTCGGGTCTGCCGAAGGGTAAGCAGTATTCGACCGTCAGCGACCTCGCGCTTATCATGAAGGCCGCCCTTACCTATCCGCTCATTCGGGAGATCCTGGCTACGAAGGAGTACTTGGTAAAGACCGTGGCGGGCAGAGAACTCTTCCTGGAGAACTCGAACCATCTTCTCTGGGAGGACCAGACGGTCATCATCGGGAAGACCGGGTACACGGGCAACGCGCGGCACTGCTTCGTGGGCGCCATGGAAACAAGCAGCGGCATGGTCCTTACCGCGGTGCTCGGCGCCCGTTCACGCCACAGTCTGTGGAAAGCGACCGAGATGCTTGCGGAGATCGGCGTTCATCCTGAACTTGCGCAGCTCCTGGAGTCGTCACGGGCTAACCGGGGCGGCGGAAAGGCAAGCGTCAAGAAGAGCAAGGCCGCCACAGCGGGAGTGGGGAAGGACTTTGTTCTGCCGGATATTCAGAAATCGTGGGTGCTCAGAGGCTTTCCGCAGCAACTGAGCAATAATTAGAGGTGTTATAGCAAGATGGCAGGCTTGCCTCATGTTTCGAAATTTTGAGCTCAATGAAAAAGCAGATCTTGATAACATTAATCATCCTCTCACTCTTCGCCTGCGCCAAGCCGCCGGTGACGAGGCCGGAGATGGCCTTGGAGCCGCTGTCGTGGTGGCGGTCCGTGACGCCGCAGGACGATATGGCGTTCAGGGACATTGCGGCTGCTGCGCGCCAGAGCCTTGCGTACTACCAGAAGCTTCCGCCCGATACTGCATTCTCCATCGGTCCGGTTAAGGTCACGGCGATCGACATGACCGTGACGCTCCAGAACTTCCTTCTGATCGTTGAAAACACTTCGATCACCGACGAGCAGAAGGTCAAACAGATCAGGAAAGAATTCGATTTTTACCAGTCGGTAGGGTCCGATGGATGGGGCAAGGTCTTGTTCACCGGCTATTACGAGCCGATGCTTTCTTGCCGCGTGAATAGCGATGACGTGTACAAGTATCCGCTCTATAAAAAACCTGACGATATCATCGAGATCGACCTCACGCTCTTTGGCAATGATTTCCCGCGGAACAAGCTGTCCGCCCGCATCGAAGGCCGGAAGGTTCTGCCCTACTATTCACGCGAGGAGATCGACCAGAAGAAGGCGCTTAACGGCAGGAGCCTCGAGATGCTGTGGTGCAATGACTTCGTGGATATCTACTTCCTCCAGATCCAGGGCTCCGGCAAGGTGGACCTGGGCGACGGGAACATCGTGAGCATCCTCTATGACGGCCAGAACGGAAGGCAGTACAAGAGCCTCGGCAGGTCCCTCATTGATAAGGGCGCGATCGCCAGGGAGAATATGTCCATGCCCGCGATTAAAGAGTATCTCCGGGCGCACTCCGATGAGGTCGTGCCGCTTTTGAACCAGAACCCGAGCTATGTCTTCTTCCGCATGGACATGGGGCCGTCGATCGGCAACATCAGTGTGCCGCTCACGCCGGGACGCTCCATCGCCACGGACAGCAAACTCATGCCGAAAGGCGGCCTCGCCTTCATCGAGACGGAGAAACCGGTCATTGAGAACGGCGCGATCAAGGAATGGCTGCCATTCGCCAGATTCGTGCTGAACCAGGATACGGGCGGGGCCATCAAAGGGCCGGGAAGGGTGGACCTGTTCTGGGGGCAGGGGGCAGAGGCGGAGCTGTCGGCGGGCTATATGCAGCAGGAAGGGAAGCTCTATTTTCTTCTTCGGAAGAAATAAAATAAATATCTGCCAGTGATGTTTCGAACCAATCTCCATGTGTTATCGTTCCCATAAGTGGCGTAAGCGATATGCCCAAAAGGAACGACGCAGAAACAGCATTTTTTGTTTGCCTGCTGATGGTTCCCAAAGACCACGAAAAGTACCTTGACGTATGCGCTCTTTAGGATTAAGATTTTCATATCGCACATCATATCGCACATCGCGGTTCTCTTGTTTCGGTCCACAGGTTTCACCTTTCCCATGCCCGTGCATGGCGTTCCCTGCGAGATGGTCCCATGCCTGTTTTGTCACTCATTCACTCAATCGCAAACGAGAAGAGATTGTTCCGGGTAATCCCGGAACGAAGAGGAGGAAGCCATGGATAAGATCCTAAGGATCGATGTGGGAGCCGAAGGCGGCCCGAAGGCGACAACAGTACCGGTTGGAGAGTATGCGGGTTTCGGCGGCAGGGCAATGACGTCGGCGATCGTTTCGAAGGAGGTCCCGCCGCTGTGCCATCCGCTGGGGGCGGAAAACAAGCTGGTCATTGCGCCGGGGCTTCTGAGCGGGACCGCCGGCGCCCAGTCGGGCCGGATCTCCGTGGGCTGCAAGAGCCCGCTCACCGGCGGCATCAAGGAAGCGAACTCCGGCGGCCAGCCTTCCCAGGTCCTGGCAAAGCTCGGCTACAGCGCCATTGTGCTTGAAGGGAAGCCGAAGAGCGACGATCTCTATAAAGTGTTCATCAACAAGGACGGGATCAAGATCACCAAGGACAACAGCCTCAAGATGCTCGGCAATTATGACCTGGTCGAGAAGATGAAGAAGGAGTTCGGCGACAAGATGTGCTGCATCTCGATCGGCCCTGCAGGCGAGATGAAGATGGGCGCCGCGACCATCGCCTTCACCGACATGGAGCTTCGGCCGACCCGCCACGCCGGACGCGGCGGTGTGGGAGCGGTCATGGGCTCAAAGAACATCAAGGTCATCGTGCTTGATGCCACCGGCATGCCGGTGCGGCCTGCCAAGGACCCGGACAAGTTCCAGGACGCCAACAAGCGCTTCGTCGACGGCCTGAAGAAGCACCCCGTGACGGGCCAGGGCCTTCCGGCCTTCGGTACGAACGTGCTGACGAACATCCTGAACGAGGTCGGAGGCTATCCCACCTACAATTTCAAGCAGGGACGCTTCGACGGCGCAGCCAAGATAAGCGGCGAGACCCTGGCGGAGATCGAAAAGAAGCGCGGGGCAAATCCGACCCACGGCTGCCACCGCGGCTGCGTTATCCAGTGCTCAGGCACCTACAACGACAAGGACGGTCATTTCCTCACCAAGCAGCCGGAGTACGAGACCGTCTGGTCACACGGCGGGAACTGCGGCATCAGCGACATGGACAAGATCGCCATGATGGATTTCCTCGATGACAACTACGGCATCGACACGATCGAGATGGGAGCGACGATCGCCGTCGCCATGGAGGCGGGCCTCGCCAAGTTCGGCGACGCCGACGCGGCGATCAAGATGGTGCACGAGGTAGGCAAGGGCACGGACCTCGGCAGGATCCTCGGCAACGGGGCCGCCATGACCGGCAGGGCTTTCGGCGTCGAACGTGTCCCGGTCGTGAAGGGCCAGGCGATGCCGGCCTACGACCCACGCGCGGTCCAGGGAATCGGCGTCACCTACGCGACGAGCCCCATGGGCGCGGACCACACCGCGGGATACGCGGTCACCGCGAACGTGTTGAAGGTGGGCGGCGATGTGAACGCGCTCAAGCCCGAGGGCCAGGTCGAGCTGTCCCGGAACCTCCAGATCGCGACCGCCGCGATCGATTCCACGGGCATGTGCCTCTTCATTGCCTTTGCGGTGCTCGACCAGCCCGAGACCTTCCAGGCCCTGCTCGACATGCTGAGCGCTTTCTACGGGATCAACATGACGGGCGACGGCGTGACCGACCTCGGCAAAAAAGTCCTCACCATGGAGCGGGACTTCAACAAAGCGGCGGGTTTTACACCCCAGCACGACCGGCTGCCGAGCTACTTCAAGACCGAAAAGTTCGCTCCGCACAATGTTACCTTCGACGTCAAGGACGAGGACCTGGACAAGGTATTCAACTGGTAGCGGGAATCGCAACATCGAATGAAAGGAGAGACGGGTGTCTCTCCTTTTTTCTTAGGTGCGCCCGGCAGGGCGCACTCACTTGGAGGTGTAAGTCCTCTATGGACCCTGA
>CAYPOT010000140.1:0-6858 GCA_964412455.1 uncultured Nitrospiraceae bacterium
CCTGGATTCCCGCCTGCGCGGGAATGACGAAAAAGAAGAGAAAATATTTTTTCAACATCTTATCGAAGAACCCATGGGCAGGATAACAGCAGGAGGGGGGGCGCGGGTGAGGGTCAGACAGGGAAGTCCTTGCCCGACAGGATCCAGTTCTCAAGTGCTTCGGGGGGAAGGGGCTTGGAGAAGAGGAATCCCTGGCCAAAGCCGCACTCCATGCCCATGATCGCGGAAAGCTGATGGCTCTGTTCCACACCCTCGGCGATCACTTCCAGCTTCATGTTCTGGGCCAGCGCGATGATGGTCTTGATGATCTCCTGATTGTCGCTGTTCGCCGACATTTTGGCGATAAAGGACCGGTCGATCTTGAGCGCGTTGACGGGGAAACTGTGCAAATAGCTCAGCGAGGAATAGCCGGTCCCGAAATCGTCGATATGGATGTGGACCCCCATCTTCTGCAGCTTCTCCATGGTTTCCACCGCCCTGTCCGGGTGCTCCATGATCACGCTCTCCGTGATCTCGATGGCGAGGCTGCCGGGCTCCAGGCCCTGCTCGAGAAGGTTCGTTTGGATGGATTCGGCGAATCCGGGCTGCAGGAGCAGCTTGCTCGAGATGTTCACGCTCATTCTGAGCCCCGGGTCCCCGGGATATTTCTTTTGCCAGGCCCCGATCTGCCTGCAGGACTCCCGGATGATCCAGTCGCTGAGCGGGAAGATCATGCCGGTCTCTTCAGCGAGAGAAATGAACTCGAGCGGATAGATCAGGCCCCGGGTGGCGTGTTGCCACCGGACGAGGGCCTCGAAGCCGATGAGACGCTGGCTTTTCAGGTCCATGATCGGCTGATAGTGCAGGAGGAACCCCGACTGGTGTTCGACCGCGATCCTCATGTCGGACTCGAGCTGGAGGCGGTCGATGATGCTTGCGTGCATTTTGGTGTCGAAGAACTCATGCCGTGACCTTCCTTTGGATTTCGCCTCGTACATGGCGATGTCGGCGTCGCGCAGGATCTGCTCCGGCCACTCGTAGCGGTCCGATCTCAGCGCGAGGCCGATGCTCTGGGTCGTGAATATCTCGTGGCCCTGGATGGCATAGTGCGGCGAGAGTACCTCCTCGATGCGGCGGGTGATCTCTTCGGCGTCCGCCGCGTCGGCGATGCCCTCCAGCAGGATCGCGAACTCGTCCCCGCCAAGACGCGCGACGGTATCTCCCGGGCGAAGGCAGGCCTTGAGCCGCTGTCCGACCTCGACGAGCAGCCGGTCGCCGATGCCGTGACCCAGGCTGTCGTTGATGACCTTGAACCGGTCGAGGTCCATGAACAGGACGCCGTACAGATACGAGGGATGACGCTTGGCGCTGGCGATGACGTGCTCAAGCCGGTCCATGAACAGCGCCCGGTTGGGAAGGCCCGTGAGGGCATCGTGGAAGGCGTCGTAGAGCAATTGTGCTTCGGCCTTCTTGCGGTCGGTGATGTCGGTCTGCGATCCCGCCATGCGGTACGCCTGCCCGCTTTCCTCCCGCACGGCAAGTCCGCGGTTGAGCATCCAGCGGTAGGATCCGTCCTTATGCCGGATGCGGTATTCGCACTCGAACTGCGGGCTCTTGCTGCTGATATGGGCCGAAAGCTTCGCCTCGACCTCATCGCGGTCTTCAGGGTGCACCCGCTGCAGCCATTCCTGCAGGTTGTTCCATTCCTCGCCCTCTTCAAACCCCAGCATGGATTTCCAGCGGAAGGAATAGTAGACCGTGTTGTTCCGGATGTTCCAGTCCCAGAGGCCGTCGTTGGCGCCCCGCGCGGCCAGGGCATACCGCTCCTCACTTTCCCGGAGTGCTTCCTCGGTCTGTTTGCGCTCCTTGATCTCCCGGACAAGCTCGGTATAGTTCTTCTGCAGGGCGACGCTCATGGCATTGAAATGGGAAGCCAACTCCCCGAACTCGGTCTTATCCGTATCGTCGATGGTGTGTCCCAGGTCTCCCTGGGTGATGGACCGGGTCGCCTGCACCAGGACGTCGATCGGTCCCGTGACGGACCGCGTCAGACGCACTGCTACTATGATGCCGAGCACCAGGGTGATGCCCATGGTAAGGAAGAGAATGAGCCGAGCATCCCGAATGTTCTTCATGGCCACTTTGGTCGTTGCCGAAAGCTTTTTGCCCGCCTGGATGGTCATCTGTTCGGTCTTTTGCAGGATATCATTCCCGATGGCTGCCGCATCGAACTTGAGCTTTTCGATCCGCTGCCTGTTCGCCGAAGCGGTGATGTAATAACTGAGGGAGTCCTGGTAGGCGTGAACGAGGTCCTGTATTTCGCTGAGATTTTTTGCGATGGCAGGCTCATGGTGACAGCCGCTGCATCTGCCGGCCGCCTCATCGAGGGTGGTCACATTATCGACGATGGTATCGACCTTGTGGCCGAGCATAGTGTGGACGGTATAGAGGTCGGACTGGACGGTCTGGATGGAGATGATGAGGCGCTGACGCAGGTCCTCGATCTGGTGGAGATTCACGAGCTTGCTCAGCGTCGCGGTGGTGCTGGTGATGTAGAACGTCGACAGCAACGCTCCGGAACCTGAAATAAAAAAGAGGATGAGCAGTGACAGGATGATCTTGCGTTTCATAGGGTGTTCCGCGCCTCCGCGGGGGCCGGCATGCTATTCATTCCGATAGTTGTAGCGAAGGATGTCGATGCCGGACTTTTTCGCCATGTCGAGCACCGGCTGGTAGTCCTGGGCGGTCGTTTCTATGAACTTGATCGCCCCGAACTTTTCGAGGACCAGCTTGCCCTCAGGCTCATTGTTCAGGCTCAGCAGGGCATCTTTCAACTTTTTCCTGACCTCCGCCCCCAGGTCCTTCCTGACGCACAGACCGTTCGAAGGGACCGGCGGGGACTTGGCGAGGATGACGAGTTCCTGGTCCACGCGAGGGTCTTCTTTCCTCACGCGGTCATACATGCTGTGCTTGGCCGCTCCGATGTCGGCCTTCTTGTTCAGCACGGCAAAGACCGCGGCGTCATGGCTTCCGGTAAAGAAATATTCGCTGAAAAAGGCATCAATATTGGTAATGCCTTTCTCCCGCAGAAAGGCCCGGGGAAAGATATAGCCCGCCGTGGTGGCCTTCTCCACGAAGGCCATCTTCTTCCCCTTCATGCCGGCTGCGGACCGGATGCCGCTGTCCTTCCGCACGAACAGGTAGCCCTGGTACGTCGAGGTATTGTCGAGGTTCACCGGGCGGGCAAGGGGGACCACCCCGAGCTTTTGGATCGCCATGGCGCCGGTGAAGGATCCGAAGAAGGCCCCGTCCATTTTTTCCGACGTGAAGCTCTCGATGATGTTCCCATACCGGCTGAGGATCGTGAATTCCACCGGGATCCCGGTCTTCTTCGACAGGTAGTCACCGAGCAGTTTGAAGCGCTGCTTCTGCTTGAAGATGTTCATTTCCGGGATGAGGCCGATGAGGAGCTTCTGCTGCGAGGACTGGGCGATCGCTGCGGCCGGGACGAAAAGCAAGCAGGCCAGAACAAGTATGATCAGCTTTCGTAAGCGCATAAGATACCTCCGTGCCCGTCGATGACGTGAGGACAGGCAAGCAGGTAATTTTCACATTATATAGTGGTAAAGTCAACCTATTTATGGGCATCGGTCAGGTGGAGCATACAATACGGATAAATTATTTGCGGAACAATAAAAAACATCATGGAATCAATAGATTGAATAGGCTAGAAAATATCTATTGACAATTTAATAAAAACATAATAATGTTTGCATGTATTTTACAGGAGGTTTTCGCTTATGATTTCGACAGACTCAAGGGTAGAGCTTTTAAAGGTGCTCGCCCATCCCGCCCGGATCAGGATCCTCGAAGAGCTCGTACAAGGGGTCAAGTGCGTGAGCGATTTCGAGGAAACCCTCGACATCAGCCAGCCGAACGTGTCACAGCACCTGAAGCTGCTGCGCTCGCATCATATCGTCGATTTTTTCGTCGACGGCCGCCTCAAGTGTTATTTTCTCAAGGAACCCCTCATTCCTGACCTGCTGCAGCTGCTGAAAAAAGAATACGATGAGGATATTCCCGCGCCGGCCTGCTGTCCGGTGACAAGGCGGGGCGCCTATCCCGGCGAGAGGAGACGATGATGAACAAACATGTCATCACCCTGTATTTCAATGATCCCCCGGGCAAACGCTGAATGGCGATCCGGGAAGCCGCCGGTCGGGCGGAAACAGAACTGGGCGCCGAGCTGGTGATCATAACGAAGACATCAACGGAATACGCCTCGCTTACGGACAAGCCACCCTGTCCGTCGGTCATGGTGGACGGCAAGTTCCTCGCGAAGGGCGATCTGGTAACTTATGACCAGCTGAAAGCCGTGATCCTGAGCGAAAGGTCATAGGGGGCGGCAATGGATTTCCCTCTCTTGATAACGCTCGTCATGCTCGGCCTCGGCGGCGGTTTCCTGTCCGGCCTCCTGGGGCTCGGCGGCGCCATTTTCATGATCCCGCTGCTTCTGTATGTCCCTCCGCTTCTCGGGGTAGGTCAATTCGACATGAAACAGGTGGCCGCGGTCAGCATGGTCCAGGTGCTGTCGGCGTCCCTCACCGGCGTCATCGTCCATCATAAGAACAGGTTCGTGAGCAGGTCGCTTCTTCTCTATATGGGCGCATGCAACGCAATCGGAAACCTCGCCGGCTCCCTCCTTTCCCGGAATGTACAAAGCGCGTTCCTTCTCGCGCTCTTCGCCACCCTGGCGGTGATCGCCGCGGTGGTCATGTTCATCCCGAAGCGTGAACAAGGCGAGGGGACCGCGCCCGAAGACCTCGTCTACAATAAGCCGCTGGCCTGCGGCGTAAGCCTGGCCATCGGGTCCTTCGGCGGCATGGTGGGCGCGCCGGGCGCCTTTATCTACATTCCCATCATGATCTACCTGCTGAACATACCCACGCGCATCGTGATCGGCAGCACGCTGGGGATCGTGTTCTTCGGCGCGGTCACCGGCACGATCGGAAAAATGATCACGGGCCAGGTCCTCTGGCCGGCAGCGATAGCACTGGTCCTGGGCACGGTGCCCGGCGCGCAGTTCGGCAGCATGATGAGCAAGAAAGTGAACACGAAGTATCTTCGGATCGGCATTGCGGCGATCATCGCGATAACAGGTCTCAAGATCTGGCATCAGATAGCGACCGGCAGATGATCCGGAAATCCCGGGTGGCGCGTTCGCTGGCCGGCACGGGTACAGCGGCGGAGCGGTAGATGAATAAGAAAACGGCATGGTTGATCCTATTGGCGCTTATCGTCCTGTTCCTGCTTTGGCGGTTCCTGCGGCCGATGAACATCTTCGTCGTCGACGAGCGGTTCGAACGGCCGATGCAGGTCGAAACGCCCCGCGGCTTAGCATCCCTGAGCGCACAGGAATGCGGAACATGCCACCGGGAGATCTACCGCGAGTGGGCCGGCAGCATGCACGCCCGCGCGTGGACCGAGCCGTACTTCCAGGTTGACTTCAAATACGACGGCTCCCTGCAGATCTGTCTCAACTGCCATACGCCGCTGGTGAATCAGCAGCAGGACCTCGTTCTGGGATTCCGGGACCGCGACAAATTCGATCCCATCCTTAAGCCGAACCCGGAATACGACGCATCACTCCGGGACGAAGGCGTGACCTGCGCGGTCTGCCATATCCGCAACGGCAGGATCATCGGCCCGTTCCCAACGGACAGGGCGCCCCATCCTGTGGAGCACGATCCCGAAATGTCGCAGGGGATAAAACCCTGCATGAAGTGCCATGTGGTATCGGGAAAACGATGGGACACGTTCTACGCTATTCCGCCCTGCGGCACGGTCGCGGAGATAGAAGCGGGCGGACAGGCGATGGACTGCGTATCCTGCCACATGCCACCCGTCGTGCGGCCGGCAGCCGAGGGGATGCCGGCCCGGAAAGGGGGACGGCATCTGTTTCAGGGCGGGCATCATCCGGAGCGCGTGAAGGAGTCGCTGCGGGTTGAACACCGTTTGGAAAAGGACGAGCTGGTCGTCACCCTTACGAACATGGGGGCCGCTCATTATCTGCCGACCGGCACCCCGGACCGGCATCTGACCCTCGAGTTGAAACTCCTGGGACCGGGAGGGGAGGTGTTGAAGGAAAAGGTGCATACGATGAAAAGGTACATCCTCTGGAGGCCGTTCATAGTCGATCTCAGGGATACGCGGTTGCCGTATTCACAGCCGAAAGAGTTCAGGTTCCCCTTGGTCAAGCGCAGCGCCGACGCTCCCACTGCCATAGACGTGACCGTGCGATACCATCTTCTTGATGAAGCACGGCGGAAGAAGATAGGCTACAACAATGTCGAGCCGATCGCCTATCCGCTATACCATGAAAGAATTCCCCTCGGTCAGCATGAGTGACGCCAGGGGCAGGGAGGAGGACCCTATGCCGAAGACCGTTACGCTGTATCTGTCCACATCGCCGTATTCGTACGAGAACACGCTGACCAGCGCTCGCATTGCCGAATCCGCTTTGAACAAGGGCCATACCGTCAATCTAATTGCCTCGGCTGACGGCATCTACTGTTTTCTGACAAAGCAGAAGGCGAAGGGCATTCTGAACGCTGAGGAGGAGTTCTCCCGGCTCATTCAAAAAGGGCTGAAGGTGTATCTCTGAGGCGGGTGCCTCAACTTTCGCCGTGCTGCGAAAGACGATTATCTCGCCAACACCGAAGTTGGCTCGCTCAAAGGACTATTCGTAACCATGAACGAGACCGATGTCTGGCTCAATCTCGGGGCATGATTCAAAATGCGGAGTGCGGAGTGCGGAATTAACGGGCTGTTGAAATACCCTCCGTTAGCCCTTCGACAAGCTCAGGGAGAACGGAAGGT
>CAYPOT010000141.1:0-6514 GCA_964412455.1 uncultured Nitrospiraceae bacterium
TTCCGCCATGATGCGGAACACCCGCCACGTATCGGATTTTGCCAGATCTTCCATGAAACGCCCCCGAAACACTTAATTAAAATCCATGCAACCACAGATAAACACAGATAACCAGAAGTAGGCGCCCTCAGCGATACGGATGTGTCGAAAAACTGCCGAACCAACAACGATAAAATCCGGGATATCCGATCCTACCTCTGCGTCCTCTGCGGTCCAATATCGTTTTTGGTCTTCACCGTGCTCACCCGTTGTTCCAACAGAACTACTCTTTTTTCATGAACTCCTCGCGGTAGATCTGGACGAACGCGGTGAGCAGCGTGACCACCAGGGGGCCGGCAAGGATGCCCAGGAATCCGTAGACCTTGAGTCCGCCCAGGATCCCGAGGAACAGCAGAAAGATCGGGATCTTCGCTTTTTTCCCGATGATCAGGGGCTTCAGGAAATTATCAGGGAGGCTCACGAGGACCGTTCCCCAGACCGCGAGCAAGATGCTGTTGAGGCCGGAGCCGGTTGCATACAGGTAGATCGCCCCGGGGAGCCACACAAGGGCCGCGCCGCCGATAGGCAGCAACGCGAGGATGGCGGCGAGGAACCCCCAGAACACCGGAAAGGGCACTTTGAACAAGGCGAGGCCCACCCCGGTCATGATCCCCTGGAGGAGGGCGATCATGAACACTCCGTTGATGACGGCGCTGAAGGTATCATGAAATTTACGAGCGATGGCCTTTTGATGTTCCGGGGTAAAGGGCAAAAGTCCAGTCACGGTCGTATAGAACGACTCACCGTCCCGGAAAAAAAAGAACAGCGAAAGGATCATAATGAGCAAATTCACCACGAGAAGGAGCGTGTTCTTGAGCACCGCCCCGACCTGCGAGGCCATCCCCGATGACAATTCGCTGATGCCTTTGATCAGCATCCCTTTTACATCGATTCCCTGCAGGAAGGGAAGGCCGGCGAGGCGGTCGAACAGCGGGATAGCCAGGCGGTCCCATGTTTCCGCCAGTTTCCCGGACCGTATAAGCTCAGAAGCCCACTGGTAGATGTCCACGGCCTGGCCTGCAAGCATGACCAGGAGAAAGATCGCCGGTCCGATGACAATGAGGAGCGTTCCGACGGTCATGATGCCGGCTGCCAGAGCTTTCTTCCCTTTGACCGCCAGTACCAGGCGCCGGTAGAGCGGCGCAAGAGCGATCGCGAGGATCGCCGCCCAGAGCAGGGAAGAGGAAAAAGGCGCCACGATAGCGGCCATCTGGTACAGGAGAAAGACAAAGATGATGAAAAAGAACGCAGCAAATAAATGGGGTCGGGTGAGAAGCGATGCCGGCTGTTCGTTCAAGGTTGTACCTCCCTGGTTTTGTTCCTGTTGCGCGCCATCTGCGCGGCAAGTTTAACCGCAGCGAGCAGGCTTGCCGGGTCGGCGCAGCCTTTGCCGGCGATGTCGTAGGCGGTCCCATGGTCTACGGAGGTCCGGATGACCGGAAGGCCGACCGTGACATTCACTGCGTTGCCGAAGGCCAGCATCTTCAGCGGCGCCAGGCCCTGGTCATGGTACATGGCCACCACGATATCGTAGTGATCGTTCCGAGCCTTGTAGAAGAGGGTGTCGGCGGGAATGGGGTCGCTGGCATCGATGCCCTCGCCCCTCGCCTCGATGACCGCAGGAAGGATCTCGTTCAACTCTTCGTGGCCGAAGAGGCCTCCCTCGCTGGCATGAGGATTCAATGCCGCGACACCGATGCGCGGCCGGTCGACGCCGAATTCCTTCATGGCGATGTTCGCCAGACGGATCGTCCTGAGGACCCGGTCCTTCGTGATAAGCCGCGGGACATCTTTGAGCGCGTGGTGGATCGTGGTCAGGATGAGCTTGAGGCCTCCACCGACGAACAGCATGCCGTAGTTCTTTGTGTCCGTCAGGTGCGCCAGAAGCTCGGTATGGCCGCCAAACTCATATCCGGCCGCGTTCATCAGCTCTTTGTTGATCGGGGCCGTCACGATGGCGTCGACCTTGCGCTGAAGGGCGAGCCCGGTCGCCAGCGTGATGTATTCAACGACAGCCTTCCCCGATGCCGCGGTCGGCCTGCCCCATGCGTGCGAAGCAAGGTCCACCGTGCCGACGCTCACCACGTCGGCCTTGCCGGGCGTGGGATCAGCCCCGGCGATATTCTCAAGGGAACGGATGGACACGGAGAAATGCAGGTCCTCCACGATCTTTTTCATGACCCCGGCATGGCCGATAATGACCGGCCTGCAGAGGGAAAAGATCTCGCCTGTATCAAAGACCTTGGCAATGATCTCCGGTCCGATCCCCGCGGGGTCTCCCATGGTGATGGCGATGAGGGGTTGTTTGGTCATAGAAACGAGAAGCAACAGTAAAACTTAAGGTTCATTCGTAATAAAGTTGAAAAGGCAAGGTATGGTCACAGAAACAAAGGCTCGGAGGAAAAACTTATCCACAGATTACGCAGATTACGCAGATTTAGTCTTTAACCACGGTCCAGAACGGTCGTTTTTTAATCTGCGAAATCTGTGAAATCTGCGGACGAATCTTAGCCTTTCTCGTTTTCTGGTTTGTTCAGCCTTTTTCAACTAAAATACGAAAGACCCAAACTTGACGCATTCGTAAAAAGTCGAAATATTGCTTATTACGTCATTCCCGTGCAAACGGGAATCCAGTCTTTTCAAGAGGATAGCCGCTTCCTGGATACCCGCTTTCGCGGGTATGACGAGTTCTTACGAACTCATCAACTTAAGGTAACCACGGATCCCGACTTCATCGGGACACAAAGATGACCAGAAGTAGGCGCCTCTAGGCGGCACGGAAAAGCAGTGCAGCGGGCCGCTGGTTTTAACCGTGTGCGGCGAAGCCGCCTGTGGTTAAATGAGTTAAAGACCCTCCCGCGGGATCCGTTGGTCCGATATCACCCGGTACAGTTCCTCGGGAAGGCTCGTGACGTTCTTTGACGAGTCCGGAACCGTGAGAACCTCGATGTCGATAAGGCGTGTCGAGTAGGAAAGCCGCAGGCAGTCGCCCGGTCCGATATCTTTCGCGGACTTTGCCTCCTGTCCGTTTACCAGCACCCTGCCGGCATCGCACATTTCCTGCGCCACGGTCCGTCGCTTCACGAGTCTGCTGGTCTTCAGGAACAGATCAAGGCGCACGAAAGGATTGTAGCGTAAATAGAGGCGTTTGACAATGGTAAACCGGCCGTTCTGTCAGGACCCCGCACATGCGGCGCGCAAGGCAGCGGCCTCCCGGATGATGGCGGGATAGTTTCCGAGAATATGCGTACGCGTTTCATCGATGTAGTGCCTCAGGTCGGCACTCAGGTCAGCCGGGATCTCGTGCTCATCCAGGACATGAGCAGCGCCCCGGCCGTCGATCATAATGTCGATAACAAGGTCACGCCAGATGAATTCCCCGGGCTGCAGCGATACGGAATCAGCGATGTTGAAATAATGGACGATGCTCTTTTCACGCTTGAGGTCCCATATATAGACCGTGTACGGACGATCCGTCCAATAAAGAGCGCAGGTCACGTCACCGGGCAGAAGCTTAACGCCCTTGATGTCATACTCCCGGTCGATCACGTACCGGAGGACGCCGACGCCGTCAGCGAGCGAGACGAGATCGCAGGCATAGGTCTGCACCGCGCCTGAGAGGGTGAATTTCTTTTCAAGACAGATGGACATGGGGATCGTAAACAGAAAACGTATGCCGGGTGAAGCAAAGGAACGAGATTAAGCCCGCGATCGGTTTTCTTAACCTGCGATCATAACCCGGACAAGCCGGAACCTCAATTTGCCACGAAGACTCGAAGTCACGAAGAACAACAATATCTGTTTAAGGTGCCGTTTTAATGATCAGATCAAAGGCGTACTTTGTGTCTTGGTGCCTTCGTGGCAAAAGGTTCATGCCATTTTGAGTAGAATTTTATTCTTGAGCAACTAACTTCTCGTGCCACGATGCAGATGCCACGCGCCGACGTTCAGTTCTTTCGACGAGGACCGGCCGTCATTTTCAGCCGGAACGATGTTCCATGTCCAGGAAGCGTCCGGTTCAGGCAGACGAAGATCGTACAGCGTCGAGCCCTTGCTGATGACCGAGCCGCGATGGTCGCGCTTTACGAACTCATGATCAGCTACAAGGCAGACGTCGCATGACATAGAGTGCAAGGTCGCATAATGAGATTCCACTATCTGTCTGCACCAGTCCTCGACCTGGTCGTGAGGGAGGGGCGGCCGCTGATCTGCCGCATAGGTTCGCGGTATGACCCAGAGCTGGGACAGGATATTCAGGGAAATGACCAGTCCTGCGTTTTTATAGAGATCCAAAGGGGCGGGCCCGGCGTTGGGCAGTTCGTTGATGCTTTGTTGTCTGTTCGCATAAAGACGTTCAGCGAGATTCGTAACATCGTGCTCAATGAAGGATACATTGCGATATCTCTTGATCTGCCTGCGGATCTCGGGCAGGCAGACAATATCCATCAGAACGACCTCCCGAAACATCGCTGAGAGCTCCGCAAGGGGAACATCCAGCAGGAGCCCGGACCCGAGGATAACGACTTTGTTCCTGTTTTGGACCTTCTCCGCCACGGCAAGGACGAACGCGCAGGTGTTGTCGAGATGGGGTTGCCACGCGGCCCCGTTGCGGCGGAATCTGCCCCGCATGGAGATCGTCTCGTCGAGATAGCCCAGGCGGCGGACGTAGGGTGAACAGGAGGTTGTCAGATGCGTTATCAGGTCAAGGATCATAATAACAACTAAGGAGTTGGATTTTTCTTAAAATAGGCTGAATATTAAGACGAAAACTTAAAACCTTCTCTCTCGCAAAGCCGCAAAGAACGGCAAAAATAAAATGGATGTTGTTTTAATTCAAGACTTACAAGCATTCCTTTGCGAGCTTTGCGGCTTTGCGAGAAAACGATTTGCTTGGTTCTGGCTTGCTCGGGTCAGGGAAAGAGGATCACACAGCATGCGGGAATGATCAAGCGGTCAGTGGACCGTGTCGCTGGCTTTCCTGCCATCAAGGGTGGAGATGTCGACATCGGCGACAGACATCGTCACACCGTACACGTTGCGCAGGGTTTTGTTGGCCGCTTCAAGAATGTCCGCAATGCGGATCTTTGTCTCCACCTCGCCGCGGAACAGTACCTTCCTCGTGCCGTCCAGGCGGTGCTGAAAATGCGCCCACTCGAAGACGCCGTCAGTCCGCTTTTTCACCACGAGCTTGTACACGCCGATCTGCGGTATCTGCGGTGTTGCCCACAGACCCTCGATCGACTCATCCTTGTCGACATTCATCACGGCTTGCGCCTTGAGATCGGGTTTTTTCATATCAAATATTTTAGCTCTTTCGTATTTTAGTTGAAAAAAGCTGTACAAACCAAATACCGAGAAAGGCCAAGATTCGTCCGCAGATTACGCAGATTTAAAAAAGACCTTCCTGACTTGTGTTTTAAAGACTATTACAAATGCATTAAATATTGTGTCATTGCGAGAAGAATGCGACGAAGCAATCTGTTACTTTACAACGAGATTGCCGCGCTCCCTTCGATTGCTCGCAAAGACAACATAACAAAACTTTATGCGTTTAAATTAAATCTGTGTAATCTGCGAAATCTGTGGATAAAATTTTTCCGAGCCTTTGTTTCTGTGGTCTTGTCCTGCCTTTTCAATTTTATTACGAATGAACCAATCTTTTCTATTTGCCGATCATCCCCACCGCTGCCTCGATCCGCCTGATGACCCTGTCCCTGCCCATCACTTCGATGACATCATAGATGCCGGGGCTGACGGTCCCGCCGGTCAGGGCTACGCGCACCGGCTGGGCAAGCTTGCCGAGCTTGATTCCTTTGGCGGTCACGAGATCGTTGAAGGCCTTCTCGATAGCGTCATGAGCGAAAGGTTCGAGCGCCTTGAGCGTTCCCGCCAGTTCGGTCAGGAGCGGCGCAACGTCCGGCGTAAGATGCTTTGTCTTCGCTTTTTCGTCCATGGTGATGTCATCTATGATGAAGGGGATGGCCCCGGTCTTCATCTCTACCAGCGTGTGGCTTCGCTCCGTAAGGATCTTCACGAGCTTTAACATCCATGCAGCATCGGGTTCCTTGCCTTCCGTGATGACGCCGTCCTTCTTCAAAAGATCGAGGACCAGTCCGGCGAGCCTGCCGTGGTCGGCCTGCTGAATGTAGTGATGGTTCAACCAGATGAGCTTCTCAGGATTGAACACGGCCGGCGCTTTCCCGATATTGTCGAGGGTGAATTTTTCGATCAGTTCCGCGATCGGGAAAACCTCCTGGTCGCCGTGCGACCAGCCGAGCCGGGCGAGGTAATTGACGAGCGCTTCGGGAAGATAGCCGAGGTCGATATACTCGGTGACCGCTGTGGCGCCATGGCGCTTCGACAGTTTCGCCTTGTCCGAGCCCAGGATCATGGGCAGGTGCGCGAACTGGGGCGGCTCGAAGCCGAACGCCCGGTAGATCTGCTGGCAGTACTGCCTCGCGGTTTTCTCGACGAT
>CAYPOT010000142.1:0-6502 GCA_964412455.1 uncultured Nitrospiraceae bacterium
CCAAGAAGTTCTCTGCGTCCTCCGCGTCCTCTGCGGTGAAAGTTTTGACATTACGTGTTGTCCGTCGAGGATGCTCTGTGCCGCTGAAGCAGGCGGATAGATCGAGGTATCTTGGGATATGAAGCATATCGACGGTGTTCCGGCACTTCTGGTATACTAAAGACCAGCAGCGCTTCTGGGTGCGGGCATGTCGGCCATACCGCAACCTCTCCCTCCCTCGAACTTCTCATAATAATGAAATGACGAAAGTCTGTGGACCAGGCGTGACCCCAGAGAAGTCACTCCTGACAGACAATCACGGACCAGGACCTGGCCTTCAGACGGAACAATGACGATGAAGAGCAATGCCTCACCATCGCACATAATGCGGAGAAAGGAGCGGATCATGAAGAAGATAGAACGCCATACAATCCTGATGCTTATGGGGGCGATCTTTCTGGCCTTTGTCGCCTGCGGCGGGCCGAAGCTGGCCATCGAGCCGATCGCGGTCTCGGCGGACCCGGTTGAGCAGGTGAATCGCCTGGACAGCGAGATCAGCGCGGCCCGGAAGCGCCAGGTGAACGTGCTTGCGCCGACTGCCTTCGAGCAGACCGAGGTGTCCCTCCGCGCAGCCCGGAAGGGTATTGAGAGCAGAGATGACGCGAAGGACGTCCTGGAGAAGGTGTCCTACGGACGGGCGCAGCTGCGGAGGGCCGAAAAGCTGGCGGAGCTTTCAAGGACGGACCTGATGGGGGTCATCAAGGCCCGTGAATTTGCCCGTTCGGCCGGCGCCGCGAACTTCGAGAAGGAGTATGCCGAGGTGGAAGAGGAGTTCCTGAAGCTCACGAAGGCCGCGGAATCGGGCGATGCGTCGTGGGCCAAGAAGAAGCAGACCGGCGTTTCGGAAACGTACCATGAGCTGGAACTGCGGGCGATCAAGACCCGGACCCTCGGCGAGGTGCGCGACCTGATCGCGCAGGCGGAGAAAAAGGACGCGGGGAAGATCGCGCCGAAGACGCTGGCCATGGCAAAGAACAGCTACACGGAAGCGGACACCTTCATTACGCGGAGCCCCTACGAAAAAGAAAAGATCCTCCTGCTTGCCGGCGAAGCGCTCTTCCAGGCCCGTCGGCTGCACCAGGTGATGGCGCAGAGCAGCAGGATGAAGGTTTTCGAGCCCGAGGATGCCGTGCTCTGGACCGAAGGCATAATCGAGCAGACAACGAGCAGCCTTGGCGCGCAGGACATGCGCGACGAGGATTTCAACACGCAGATCGAGAACGTGCTCGGCTCCATCGCCGCCCTGGAGAAGGACCGCCAGTTCCTGGCCGACAAGGCGAAGGCGCAGCTGGCGGAAATGGCGGCAATGAAAAAGGAGCATCAGGCCGGGATTGCCTCGTTCCAGAAAAAGATCGCCGAGCTGGAAGGCAGGACGCGGGAGGAGCAGGCGGCGAAGGAGCGGATCGCCACGGATCGGCTGATCGCGGAGGACCGGCTTGCCGCGGAAAAAAGGAACAATCAGCTATACGACGAAATACGGAAATACTTCGACGCGAAAGAGGCGGAGATCTACAAGCAGGGGAACCAGTTCGTCGTCCGGCTGAAGGCCATGCAGTTCCCCGTCGGCAAGGACATCATCATGCCGGGCAATTACGCGCTGCTGAGCAAGGTGCAGCGGGCGATCCGGACCATCGGCGAGACATCGATGGTGATCGAAGGGCACACGGACAGCACGGGCAGCGAGGCGCTGAACGAGCATCTTTCCCAGAAACGGTCTGAAGCGGTGCGCGAGTATTTCGTCGCGAACGGCACTCTTGCCAGGGACAAGATCACGTCCATCGGCTACGGCTCCAAGAGGCCCCTGGCGTCGAACGAAACGGCCCAGGGCCGGGCCATCAACCGGCGCATCGATATCATCCTTAAACCGGAACCAGCGCCGGCGCTGTGATCGCCCGTGATTAGCGAAGCGAAAGACCCCGGGATGCCTGCCGGCGTTCCCGGGGATACTTCATGGACCGTATACACCTTTACCTGAAAAGGGCCGCATGAAACCACTCCTCAACCTCTTCTCCCGCGCCGAGGTCTGCAGCCTCCTTGCCATCGGCAATGAGGCCCAGGCGGAACGACATGAACGCTCGGGTCCTACCTGGACCATAACCATGCCGCCCTTATGGCGCTCGCCGGGATGGAACAATTGTACTACGGCGGCCGGCCCTTCACGCTCGACTCGGCCTGCGCCCGCTACGGCGACCTGACAGAAGCGGTACCGGGACGGTCGACAATCTGCAGGCCCTCTCCGGGGTGCGTTACGTGCCTTCGCGACTTCGTGGCATATTTGGTTCCAGCTTGTCCGCGTCAGGTTCAACCAATCCGCTCACAAAGGCCAGACAAAGAGCAGCATCGGCACACTAACAGCGATCACCAGCAGCTCGATGGGCAGGCCAAGCTTCCAGTAGTCGCCGAAGCGAAAGCCGCCGGGGCCGAGGATCAGCGTGTTGTTCTGGTGGCCGATGGGCGTCAGGAAGGCGCATGACGCGCCGATGGCCACGGCCATCAGGAACGGATCAGCGCTGGCGCCAAGCTGGGCCGCCGTACTGATCGCGATGGGGCACATCACCGCGGCCGTTGCCGCGTTGTTCATGAAGTCCGACAGCGTCATGGTGACCACCAGGATCAGTGTAAGCGCGAGAACCGGACGGCCCTGGACCATGCTGTCTAGCATGAAGCCGGCGAGAAGGTCAGCGGTGCCTGTCGTTGCCATGGCGCCGGCCACGGGGATCAGCGCGCCGAGCATCACGATCACCGGCCAATCGATGGCCTCGTAGGTCTTCCGGATCGAAACGACCTTCATTGCCATGAACACCAGCACGCCTGCGGCAAAGGAGATCGCCGCGGGCAGAAGGCCGAATGCCGCGCCGGCCACCGCAAGCGCCATCACGGTCGTGGCCACGATGGCCTTTCCCTTGTCAGGGATGCGGATGGCCCGCTTGGCAAGGGGAACGCAGCCGAATTCAGAAGCGAAGCCTGAGAGCGAATCCGGTTCACCCTGCATCAGCAGAACGTCTCCCGCCTGCATAGACGTGGAGCGCAGCCGCCTGATCGAAGCGTGCCCCTGTCGGGAGATGGCCAGCAGGTTCAGGCCGTAGCGGGTGCGCAAATGGATATCGCTGGCTGAGCGGTCGATGAGGTCCGACGACGGCATGACCACCAGCTCGCGCAGCACGGAATCTTCCGCGTCGTGCTCTTTCTGTTCCCCCTTCTCTTTTTCTTCCTTGCCGCGTTCGCTTTCTTCAGAAAACGGTTTTCCACTCTCGCTCTTTCCGTTCGCCTCATCGGGTGGTACATTCTCCTCGAGCTTCAGGCCAAGGCTGGACAGCGCAGAAGCCAGGGACTCCGGTTCAGCCTCGATCACCAGGATGTCCCCGGGCCGCAGCACCCGCCAGGGGCTCGGCGCGGAAACGCGGAATTCGTTGCGCACCATGCCCACGACCTGCGCATCGGCCTCTTCGAGGGTCTGCTCGATCTCGCGCAGGGTCTTGCCTGCAGCCGTGCCCTCGCCGGTAACGCGCACCTCGGTCAGATACGTTGCCGTTTCGAACCCGCTGTCCCCTTTCCGCTCCCGACCCGGAACGATCCGCCAGCCGAGCAGTGCCACGAAGGCGATTCCGACGACGGCAACGGTCAACCCCACGGGAGTGAAGTCGAACATGGCGAAATCGCCGGGACCGGAACCGGCGCGAAAGGCTGAAACGATCAGGTTGGGTGGAGTGCCGATGAGAGTTGTCATGCCGCCGAGGATCGTTCCGAAAGCGAGGGGCATCAGCACCTTGCCGGCAGGAAGGTTCTGCTTGCCCGCGATCTGGATGGCCACGGGCATCAGCAGCGCCATGGCGCCCACGTTGTTCATGAAGGCCGAGAGCACGGCGCCCAGGCCGGTGAGCATGGCGATGGTCACCGTGGGCCCCATGCCCGTGGGCAGGGTGCGCTGGACCAGGGCGTCCACCGCGCCGGTGGACTGGAGGCCCCAGCTCAGTACCAGGACGCAGGCCACGGTGACCACTGCGGGATGGCCGAAGCCAGCGAAGGCCTCATCGGCGGGTACCAGCCCGGCGACAACGCAGGCAAGCAGGGACGCCAGCGCGACAATGTCATGGCGCCAGCGGTCCCAGAGGAACAGGGCGACCGTCGCCACCCCGATGGTCAAGATGATGATCTGCTCCTGGGTCATGATGCTCCTTGTTCAGCGTCCAGGGATGTTAGAATCGTTCCCTGCCGAGAGAGGGAGAACGCGGTGGACCGGCTGACCGGCTGGCTGAAGTGCCTGGCAGATGAAGATGCAGCGACCACGGATGTCTCCTGGTGAAATCGGATATTCGGGACCTTATCGTTCTATGAGATGACGTTGCCCGATGCCCGGCGGACCACGAACGCTTCCCGGAGGAAACAGCACTGCACTTATATTAGCATATTTCTTTATTTAGTCATAATGCGCGCGCTCCTGCATATCGCATTCGTTCAGCACCCGACCGGCGCCTTGCGCCGGCGGGCCGTCTCTTCCTTCGCGGGCGTGAAGAGCTTCACGTACTTCCCGTAGCCTTCCTTTTCCAGGTCCTCCCTGGGAATGAACCGGAGCGATGCTGAGTTCATGCAGTAGCGCAGGCCCGCGGGCTGTGGCCCGTCGTTGAACACATGGCCCAGGTGGGAATCGCCATGCTTGCTCCGCACCTCGGTCCTGACGCCGAACCAGCTCCGGTCCTCCTTGGTCACGATGTTTCCCGGCTCCAGCGGCTTGGTGAAGCTCGGCCAGCCCGTACCCGACTCGTACTTGTCCTTCGAGCTGAAGAGCGGTTCGCCGGAGGCGATGTCCACATAGATGCCGTCCCGTCCTTCTGCGTCACCTTGTACTGAAGCGGCGTCAGCTTCCTCTTCAGTTCCGCGTCCGACGGCTTGCGATAGGCCGTATCGGCCACCGAGGTCTTCATCGCTGCCTCCTTTGACCAGACGCGATCCAGATACTTATCGCGGCCGGAATTGTACCGGTAGAACTTGTACCGGATCGGGTTCTTTTTGTAGTAGTCCTGATGATACTCCTCGGCCCGGTAGAAGGGACCGGCCTTCGTGACCGGCGTCACGATCGGTTTGTCATACCGCCCCGAACGTTCGAGCTTTTCCTTCGACGCTTCTGCCAGACGCTTCTGCTGCTCGTTCTCGTAGAAGATGCCGGTCACATAGGACGAGCCGCGGTCCACGAACTGGCCGCCTCCATCGGTCGGATCTACCTGCCGCCAGAACACGTCGAGCAGTTTCTCATAGCTCACCTTCGACGGGTCATAGACCACCTCCACGGCTTCGACATGGCCCGTCGTATCGGAGGAGACCTCCTTATAGGTCGGCTTCACTTTGTGTCCGCCCGTGTAGCCCGAAATGACCTCCTTCACGCCGTCCAGTTTTTCAAAGGGCGGCTCCATGCACCAGAAACAACCGCCCGCGAAGATCGCTTTTTCCAACTGCGGACCTGTTGCAGCCACGGCTTGCACCGCAAGCAAAGGTACAAGCACCAAAGAACCGATAAATGTTTTCCACAACATGATGATCACCTCTCTTTCTTCAATCTGTGCAACCCTGCGACGCTCACGGTTCCCGAAATGTCTTCCGGAACGTTTCCGCCTGTTTCAACGCCTCCTCCATCTGCTCCACGGTGATCCGGGCGGGATCGAATACGACCGTGTTCACCTCCATGAAGCCGTGCCATCCTGATGAGACCTTCTTCACTCCCGGGAGCCCTTCCAGGGCCGCCTTGCCTACATCATATCACGAGACGCCGAAGACCGCCGTAGCGTCCCCCGATTCCCCCTGCGTAGACCTGCCGGAGATAAGGACCGCCATCAGCAGCAGCATCGTCATAAGCACTATCCATTTCCTGTCCATTGTTCGCTCCTCACTTGACGAAGCATCAAGACCTTTTCAAAGAAAAGAAATTGTCTCGCAAAGTCGCCAAGCTCGCAAAGAACTGCTCAACACCTGATTGAAAAGGGGAGCATGGACTTTCCTTCGCGTCTTTGCGGCTTTGCGAGAGATGCTTTTGGCTTTTCGTTCCGAACGCGTCCAGCTTGCGGAGCTTGTCCGGATCAGATCATACGTCAGCACTTACTTCATGGCATCCTTGCTTTTCATCATACCACTGTCCTTCTGCATCCCCTCGTTCTTCATCATGCTTCCGTCGTCCTTCTTCATCTCCCCGGCCTTCATCCCGTCATCTTTCATGGATGTTCCTTCCTGCATCATCTTCCCCTCCTGCTTTTCCATGGACGGTGCATCGGTCGTCATGCCTTTTCCCTTGCCGTCCATGCCGTCGCCTTTTGCGCCGAGCGCAAAGGCCGTGCCCGCAAGCAGGAACGCTGACATGAGCAGGAGCAGCATGGAGCTCTTCGTGTTCTTCATGGTCTCACCTCCTTTCGGTTGTTCCCATAATGTCAAAACTTTCACCGCAGAGGACGCGGAGGACGCAGAGAACTTCTTGGAT
>CAYPOT010000143.1:0-6430 GCA_964412455.1 uncultured Nitrospiraceae bacterium
GGGTGGGGATGGGGTCGATGTCTTCCCGACTACCTCCAGTGCGATCAACTCATCGAGCGCTGCATTGAGCTGGCCCTTTCCGCCGTCGATCAGGATAAGGTCGGGCAGCAATCCCTCTTCCTTCGCCTTCGTGTAGCGCCGGCGGATGACCTCGGCCATGCTCGCGAAGTCGTCCTGTCCCTCGACGGACCGGATCTTGAACCGCTTGTAATTGCGTTTGTCCGGCAGGTTGTTCTCGAAAGAGACCATGCTTGCCACCGAATCGGTTCCCTGGATGTTCGAGATATCGAACGCCTCGATCCTCCGCGGCAGGTTTCTGAGCCCCAGTTCTTCCTGGAGCCGCAGCAGGATGCGCTCCTTACTCTTCCGTGAAAGAAGATGTTCCTTCAGCGACTGAGCGGCGTTGTCCGATGCCATCTGCACCAGATCCCGCTTCCTTCCCCGCTGCGGAACGGATACTTCGACCCTGGCCTCACGCTTCCCGGTCAGCCACGTCTCGAGCACTGCACGGTCCGGAACGTCAAGCGGCAACAGCACCTCGGCAGGCACGATCATCTCCTTTGCGTAGAACTGGTGCAAAAAGTCGCCGAGAACGTCCTCGTCGGACATGCCGTGCACATCGGAGATATAAAAATCCTTCCGGCCCAGCAGCATGCCGTTGCGGATGAACAACACCTGGATGTCGCTGTGGCCCCCTTCTGTCGCGATGCCGATCACGTCCTGGTTCTCGAATCCCGGCGAGATGATCTTCTGCTTCTCGAACGCCCCTTCGATCCTGGCGATCCGGTCCCGCAGCTCCGCCGCGCGTTCGAAGTCCATGTTCTCCGAAGCCGCCGCCATGCGCTGCTTTAACATCTCGACGAGGTCGCGGTTCTTGCCTTCGATGAACAGCCGCACCTGCCCGACCATGTCGCGGTAAGCCTCCCCGTCAACCTCTCCTGAACACGGGGCGAGACACCTGCCGATCTGGTGCTGCACGCACGGACGTTCCGGCTTGTCCTTCTTGAATTCCTTCTTGCACGTTGCGAGCGGGAAGGTGCGTCTGATAAGCGATAGGATCTCCCACATGCCGCCCGCAGGCACATAGGGGCCGTAATAGACAGCACCGTCCTTCTTGAGTCCCCGGACAACATCGATGCGGGGGTATTCGGCCTTCAGGTCGAGACGGAGGTAAGGATAGTTCTTGTCGTCCCGGAGAACGATATTGAAACGGGGGTGGTGTTTCTTGATGAGCGTGGATTCGAGGATCAGCGCTTCGAGTTCGGTGTGGGTGACGATGGTCTCGAGGTCGGCGATGGCGCGGACCATCAGCTCGGTCTTTTCCCCTTTGACGCCCTTCTGGAAGTACGAACGCACCCGGTTCTTGAGCGACAGGGCCTTGCCGACATAGAGGATGTGACCCCGGCTGTCCTTCATGAGATAGACGCCGGGCTCGCCCGGAAGGTTTTGGAGTTTTTCGAAAAGGGTCATAGCAGGTTATCAACCACAGATGAACACAGATAAAAACAGAATACTATCGCTTCCCGGAAACTTCGCTTGTAAATGCCGAGGACTCTTTCCCCGCCTTCGCCCGTATCTTGTAGTAGTAGGTCGTCCCGGCATCTGCCGTCGTGTCGTTGTACTTCACCACCCCGGCATTCACCGTGGCAACCGTCGTGGTCGCCCCGCCCGCGCTCGTCGCCCGTGAAACCTCGTACCCCGTCACGCAGCCAGGATCACTGGGTGAAGCGGTCCAGGTGAGGTAGATGCCCGTAGTAGAAGGCATGAGCGTTAACCCCGTCGGCGCGTCGGGTCCTGTGGGCACATTCGGATCATCCACCCAGGTCCATTTGAGGATGGAGTAGTTGTCCGGCGTGCGTTTCCAGGTGTAGACATCGCCGTTGGGAGCGATGACAGGTTCACCATACTCTTCATTAACATTAACGTTTGGCTCTCCTATACCTTGACTCGGAATTGTAGTTATTTGTGCAGAAGGCAGCAATACCGCACCCATCATTTTCCCGCACTGATTGAACCGCCAGGCACCACCTGCATTGACACCATAAACAAAGTTCTTTTCATCACGGACATAATGCATGAAATTGCGGTCAGATGAAAGTCCATAGGACTTATCCGAGTATGTTACAGTTATTTTGTAATTAGTTGCAGATACCTTCGTTGATTTTACGACTCCCATTTCCAGCGGCCTACTTAGATAGGCCTTCAGTAACTGACCGGACGATGAATAGCTGAAATAACGATTACTATTAAGCTCATGTACAAAAATAATATCGTCTATTACTGCCAATTCGATCACACTGCCTATGCCAATAAACTCATTTACTAACTTTCCGGATACATCATATACCTTATAATTATCCTTGAATCTCAAAAGCAAATTGCCCATTAAAAATTGAGGCCTTAATGCCCATCGCCGCAAATCCGCCCCATCCAAACTGCCATGCGGAATAATTTCACGTAGAGCATCGCCTACGGCAGAGTACATTTTTATCCTATCATTTACATCATCATCGATTGCGATTAATCCATCACGGCCAACAACGAAATATCGGGGGAAGACATCACCAGTATCACCATATGCTAGCCCAACTTGATTAAGAGCACTGCCCCATGTTGCCGAAAATACATTTTCCGAACTAGACCAACCTGCAAGCGCTTGCGAGCACAAGCATAGTGTTATAGACAGGAATAGAATTGACTTCATCACTCCCATAATTTTAACCTCCCGAAGCCCGATGGTCTAGCCGTGATATTTTGCCAAGTCTTAATAACTTTTCTTGAGAACTGTGGGCTTCCCGTAATTAGATCCTTATATTGATGCCACCCATACGCGCATGTATGGAGTCAGACCTGGAATCGTGGAATCTTCCTAATCCACCTTCACGCCCACCGCCATCTCCTGCTGCCGGAGCGACCGGGACAGTATGGACAGTATGGGACAGTACAGTATGTACAGTATGGGGTCAGACAGTAGGACAGGGACAGTACAGTATGGTACAGTATGGTACAGTATGGTACAGTATGGGTACAGTATGGGGTCAGACTTAAAACATGAGTTATATATCATCCCTTTGCTCTCTCTCGCTTGTCCAGCACCCTTATGATTTTTTCTGACTCTTCTCTTCGTTCTCCTGCCTCCCGCATATACAGCGTCACAGCGGCAGGGTCCTTCTTGAGATGACGAGCGATCTCGACCTTCTTGTACCCATATTCCCCGGCAATGATGCTCACTAACCGCCGGGCCTCGGTCACCCTGCTCTGGCGCGTTTCCGACCGCATTTCCTGCAGTTCGACGCCCGTAGCGTTCTGGACAACGTCAACAATTACCTGAAGGCTGTATTCCTTCTTCTTTCTTCCTGGTTCGATCTCCTGTTCGGTCTGTTGCTGTACCGCATCAAGAAAGCTCTCGTCGCCCTGAATCCGCTGGTCGATCGTTGCATAAACAGCATCACGGTCCAATGTGTCAGTATCGGCCATGAACTCCAGGTACTTCTTGCGGGCGCGGGACTTGCCCTCCGAGAACATCCGGAGCACTTGATCGGTGTCCACAATGCTTAAAGGATTGTTTTTGCCAGTATAGGCTTGGTGGCTGCTCCAAGGGTAGACATCGAGCCGCTCGGCGATCCGGGCACGAAGGGGATTCTGATGGATATATTTAACGAGTCCTAGAAGATAGGCGTCCCGGTCACACAAGATGGCCTTGTAGCGGCCCTGGAAAAGGTGGCCGACGGTTCGGTATCGACGGTTAAAATACATGGTGTAGGTCTGATTGAGGCCTTGCATGAATTTGGAAAGAGGGATGTCCTTGGACTCGACCAGCAGATGGACATGGTTGTTCATGAGTACATATGCATAGACGCGGCAGCCGGTGCGGTTCTTATAGACCGTGAGGAGCAGGAGATATTTCTGGAAGTCAGCGGCATCCTTGAAAATGCGCTGCTTCTGGTTTCCACGGGCGATGACGTGATAAAAAGCGCCATTGTATTCAATGCGGGGTTTACGGGGCATGCGGTAAAGGTAACAAAAGGGGGGAATGTTGTCAATATCTCATGTTTTAAGTCTGACCCCATTTTGGGTTTTGGGTGTGCGGCGGGATGGTTAATCCACCTTCACGCCCACCGCCATCTCCTGCTGCCGGAGCGACCGGATCTTGTCGCGCAGCTCGGCGGCGGTCTCGAAGTCCAGCTCCTTTGCCGCGGCGCGCATCTCCTTGTCCAGCCGGGCGATGAGCTGCGGGATGTTCACCGTCGGCACGTACTCGCCGGCGTCTTCCGCCGCGATCGGCACGGTGAAGTAGTCCTGCTCGTACACAGTGCGGAGCGTGGCCTGGATGTTCTTCTTGATGGACTGGGGCGTGATGTTGTTCTTCCTGTTGTATTCCTCCTGGACGGTGCGGCGCCTGTTCGTTTCGTTGATGGCCTTCTTCATGGAGTCGGTGATCCTGTCGGCATAGAGGATCACCTCGCCGTTCACATGCCGCGCCGCCCTTCCCATGGTCTGGATGAGGGACCGTGCCGAGCGAAGGAACCCTTCCTTGTCCGCGTCCAGAATGGCAACCAGCGAGACCTCGGGAATATCAAGCCCTTCCCTTAAAAGATTGATACCGATGAGAACGTCGTACTTACCCATGCGCAGGTCGCGAATGATGTCCACGCGCTCCAGCGTGTCGATGTCCGAGTGCAGGTAGGCCACTTTCACGTTCAGTTCCTTATAATGCTCCGTCAGGTCCTCGGCCATGCGCTTCGTGAGCGTCGTGACGAGCACCCGTTCCTTCGCCTCAGACCGCTTCCGGATCTCTTCAAGAAGGTCGTCCACCTGTCCCGTCACCGGACGGATCGCGATCGTCGGGTCGGTGAGGCCCGTGGGCCGGATGACCTGTTCGATAATGCGGCCGCCGGATAATGCAGTTTCGTAATCAGCGGGCGTCGCCGAGACATAGACGGTCTGGTTCACCCGCGCCTTGAACTCTTCGAAATTGAGCGGCCGGTTGTCGAGCGCCGAAGGCAAGCGGAAGCCATATCCCACGAGCGTCATCTTCCTCGCGCGATCGCCGTTGTACATACCGCCGATCTGCGGGATGGTCGCGTGGGACTCGTCCACGACCAGGAGAAAATCCTTAGGGAAGTAGTCGATCAGCGTGGGCGGCGGTTCGCCGGGCTGTCTGCCGGACAGGTGGCGCGAGTAGTTCTCGATGCCGTGGCAGTAGCCCATCTCCTGGATCATCTCCAGGTCGAACATGGTCCGCTGTTCAATGCGCTGCGCCTCGATGAGTTTGTTCTCCCTGCGAAAGTGCTGGATGCGCTCCCGTAGTTCGTCGTGGATCCCGTCCATGGCCGCCTTCATGCGCGACTCGGGGATCACGTAATGGCTGTTCGGGTAGATGGCGACCTTGTCGAGCTTCTGGAGCGGCGTGCCGAGCAGTGGATCGAACTCGGATATGGCGTCGATCTCGTCGCCGAACAGTTCGATGCGGATCGCCGTGTTCTCGTGGGACGCCGGGAAGATCTCGCATACATCGCCGCGCACGCGGAAGGTGCCGCGGTGGAAGTCGAAGTCGTTGCGGGAATACTGGATGTCCACGAGCTTGCGGAGCATATCGTTCCGCTCGATGTGCTGGCCCTTCTCGAGGAACAGCAGCATGCCGTGATAGGCCTCCGGCGAACCGAGGCCGTAGATGCACGACACCGATGCCACGACGATCACGTCGTTCCGTTCGAACAGCGAGTTCGTCGCCGCGTGGCGCATGCGGTCGATCTGCTCGTTGATGGACGAGTCCTTCTCGATGTACGTATCCGTGGTGGGGAGATAGGCCTCGGGCTGGTAGTAGTCGTAGTAGGATACGAAATACTCCACGGCATTGTCGGGGAAAAGTTCCTTGAACTCATTGTAGAGCTGCGCGGCAAGCGTCTTGTTGTGCGCGATCACGAGCGTGGGCCGCTGGACCTTCTCGATCACGTTCGCTATGGTGAAGGTCTTGCCGGAGCCCGTCACGCCGAGCAGCACCTGGTGCTGCAGGTCCCTGACAATGCCGTCGGAAAGCTTCTCGATGGCCTGGGGCTGGTCGCCGGTGGGTTTGAACTCCGATGTTATCCTGAACTTATGCATGGATGATATTACTCCTCCCTTCCCGGTGTGTCAATTGAGCATGCATGACCCCCGTTCACGACGCATGAGATCGAGATGGACCATGATGATCGCGTACACTCCCTGAGGAATAACAACGCTGCCATCGGTCGCGAGTTAAAAAAGTCCATGACTGCCATAAAAAGGCCGAGAATGGGTACTATTCCCTTGCCTTTTCACGCCGCTGAATCGATAATACATGCATTCTATCGCCAGTGACCTGCCTACCCAGAGAAAAACTCGCTATCAGGAGGTTGAACTAAGCCGCTGCGCGGCGGTGCACTTCACTCGCCTCTGAATTTTCTCT
>CAYPOT010000144.1:0-6419 GCA_964412455.1 uncultured Nitrospiraceae bacterium
ACCTCCGACTCCTGCGTCCCGAACGCAGTACTCTACCAGGCTGAGCTACACCCCGCTCATGGGCCGGAAAGGCCCGAAAAAACTAAAATTGCCGCGTTGCGGCAAAGTGCGCCAATTCTAGCAGACATCGCTTATATTTTGAATCGGCAAGTGCGGCGATGGCCGCGCGGGCCGACTCCGCTTCGCGCATCGCCTGCTGGCGCGTGAAATCCAGCGCTCCCGTGGCGTGGATAATTTGCAGCACCTCATCGAATTTTTCCATATCGCCCTGCTCGATCGCGCCGCGCACCACGGTGGCCTGCGCCGGCGTGCCATGCTGCATCGCGTAAATCAGGGGCAGGGTGGGCTTGCCTTCTGCGAGATCGTCGCCGAGATGCTTGCCGGTCTGCGCCTCGTCTGCGGAATAGTCGAGCACATCATCGACCAATTGGAACGCAGTGCCGAGGTGCATGCCGTATTTTGCCGCAGCCTCTTCATCGGCTGCGGAAGCCTTGCCCAGGATCGCACCGAGGCGCATCGCCGCCTCGAACAGCTTGGCGGTCTTGCAGTGGATCACGCGCATGTAGTTGGCCGCATCCACATCCGCATCGTGGCAGTTGAGCAGTTGCAGCACCTCGCCCTCGGCGATGGTGTTGGTGGCGTCGGCCAGCGTCTGCATCACGCGCATCTCGCCGACTCCCACCATCATCTGGAAGGCGCGCGAATACAGGAAATCACCGACCAGCACGCTGGCGGAATTGCCGAACAGCGCATTGGCCGTCTCGCGCCCACGACGCAACGCGGATTCGTCCACCACATCGTCGTGCAGCAAGGTGGCGGTGTGGATGAACTCCACCACTGCCGCCAGGTCGTGATGATATTTGCCCCGGTAGCCGAAGGCTTCGGCGGACAGCACCACCAATGCCGGACGCAGCCGCTTGCCGCCGCTGTTGACGATGTATTCGCCGACCTGGTTGATCAGGATCACTTCCGAATGCAACCGGGCGCGTATCACCCGATCCACAGCCGCCATGTCCGCCGCGATCAATTGCTTGAGGTTTTCCAAGAATTCTGCCCTGATCCGTTTTATCGCTGCGCTGCGCGATTGAAAGAATATTACCGGGTTAGCCCTGCATTACTGTTTCAGGACAAAAGATCTTTCCCCGCTCTCCCCTTTTTTGACTTTGCAGATAGTGGGATGTTTGACCGGCATGTTTTCCGAGGTGAAGCTTGTCTTTCCGGTCACGCCGATGCAGTCTTTGCGGTTGATGAGTGCCTCTCTTACCAGTGTGGTATCGGTCGATCCCGCATCCTTGATCGCGTCGGCAAGCAACATGAAGGTGTCGTAGGCCAGAGCGGCGAAACGGTCGGGCTTGTCTTGCCCAAAATCCTGCATGAACTCTTCCATCTTGGCCGATTTGTTATCGGCAAAAAAGGTGGTGTAGGTGAGCGTTTCATTCACGGCATCACCGCCCCGTAAATATTCCTCCGAAAAGAGGTCTTCGCCGCCGATGATAGGCTGGTTCAGCCCGGCTTTTTTCAACTCCTGCGCAAGCAGGACAGCTTCTGTGGCGCCTCCCGTGTAGATTATCCCGTGCAGGGTATCGGGGCTTTTCTTTATCGCCGCAACGACCGCGCCTATGTTGCTGCCTCCGGCGAAGGTATCGTAGGTGTCGGCTTCGAGTTTTATCACGCCGTTATGCTTGCTCAATGCCCTCTTGAACAGCGAACTCAATTCCAGAGAAAACTCGTTGTCGGCCGCCGTGACCAGCGCGTAATTGCCCCCCAGCTCCGCAATTGCGTACTTGATCAAATCCTCCGTTGCGGTTTCATCTGGAACGGCGGTGCGAAACACGAACGGCCCGCTGGCCTTGAGCTGTCTCCTTGATCCGACAGAGACGAATATGGTTTTGGATTCATTGACCAGATGGATGGACGAAAAAGTGGACGCGCCGGTGGGAGCCGCCAATATGGCAATAACCCTCTGGCCGATAAGCTCCTTCACAGCCTGGGTGGATAACCCTATGTCGCTTTTATCGTCATAGTGGAGCACCTTGATTTCCTTGCCCGCTATCCCGCCCTGGGCGTTGAATCGCTTGGCGGCCGCCAATGCGCCCGCTACCACACTCTTGCCGTAAGCCGCTTCCTCGCCCGTTTCAGGCCCGATAATGCCTATGATCAATGGCCTTTCGTCTCCGACTATTTCCGGCGCCGTTGCCTTTTTTTCCTTGGAACAGCCAGAGAGCAGCGACAGCACCATTGCCACGACAACCATCAGGCTGATTTTGTTATGCGATGTTTTCATGGGGATATTGATGGGTTTCATTAAAAGCCGAAGAGGCTCCCGCTCACGAACCGGCGTCAGCCTCCAATAATTTATCCATATTCAAGATGAGGGTCTCGACCAATCCCTCTTCGACATCAAATACTTTCTGCGCCTGATCTATCCTGGCGAAATACCCTCTCCTTGCCCGATCCTTGTCGCCGATGGTGAGTATGTACGGTTTCTCTTTTTGCTCTTGGTGGATGGTCAATTGCAACATCGGCGAAGCTAGGCCGTAAGGGGCAAGATTTGCCGGGCTTTCGTCGACGAACGCCTTTATTTCGCCGTTTTTTATTGCATACAGATATTCCAGCACCTTCGCCATGGAGGCGATCCCGGCCACGGGTTCGAGCACGTTCCACTTTGACTGATTCTGCACGATGACGACCCTGCTCGCGCCCTTTTTGACTATTTCCAGTCGGCTCAACTTGGTCGGATCGAAGTCCAGGATGGTCTTGTCGCGCAAATCATAGACCTCTTTGCTCACCTCTTTCTTGAGGTCCGAGTGTACGCGGTACACTTCCGGTCGATCCTTGAACATGACATACGCCATATTGTTGGTCGGCCCTCGCTCTCCGAAAACAATGACGGTCTCGCCGTTGGCAGACTTCAGGCCCATTTCGACCTGGGGATCATCCAGGCCCAGCTCGACCAGCTTGGCATGATCGACTTTCTCGAACAGTACCGCGTCCTTTCTGGACGTAACAACGTTGGTCAATAATTTTTCTATCGCCTTGGCATCCCCTTTAGCGCTCAACGGCTGAACCAGCTTCCACTCGTCTTTTTCCCGGATCGCCTTGATCTGGCGGCTTTCTTTAATGTAGTTAATCCAGAATTCGGAGATGTCCTTCTCGGCGGTGGGCAGCAGTTTCAATTGTTCTTCTTTAAACTGCTTGGCCGCCTCCTCCTTCTTGTCAAAGAAAAAGAACGCGCCGCTCAAGGTGATCAGCACGATAAACCAGAACAGGGTCTTTTTAGTGAAGTTCACGCGCCGCGCCTTCTTCTGGCGGTTACGCCCATCCCCGCCACCAACAACAGTGAAGGCACAATCACCACGGAAAGCCAGAAGACCATTTTCCCCTGCACCGCGGTCAGCAGAAGGGGAGTTATGCCCGCTTCTTTTTTCCTGATTGAGATCAAAGTGTGCTCCTCTGCCAGCCAGTTAAGCATGTTCAGGAGGAAATCCCTGTTTCCCGCCTTCATGAATTTATTGCTCGCAAAGTCGGAATCCCCGGTGACCAGAATCTTTCCCCATGTCTTCAGGCTGTCTTCAGGCCCTTCGGCAGCCTGGTCGCCCTTGGCCTGATCGCCTTTGGTTTTATTACCCTTATCGCCCCCATCAAGGTCTACTTCCACGGCGGTGACCGCCACCACGCTGATGGGGCCGCGTTGATGCTTGTCCGGGTTGAATTCCTCGTCATCCTTGGTGAGTTTTCTGAGGTCGCTCGTCACGGTCCAGCTCTTGTCGCTGGTTTTGGCAAGATCCCAGCTCCCCTTGGCTGGCTCTTCCTTTATATGGACGGAACGGGCAAACGGGAAAAAAGTAAACTGCTCGAACTCACGGGTGACGGGGTGCTCCTTGTGGTATTGCACCACCACCGGTATCGCGATATTGCTGCCGGAAACCTGGCTCATCTTGTCGAAGATGAGATCGTTGGTCAGCTCGAAACCGAATCCGGCCAGATAGTTCGTGAGCCTCGGCAACCCGCCGCTGGGGTCGACCATGAACATGACGCGCCCGCCTTTTTTGACGAAGGCCGTTATCTTGTCCAGCTCGGTCTGCAAATAGTCGGTTTCCGGGCCGCTCACCACCAACACGGCGGCATCGTCCGGCACCTTCTCTGCGTTGACCAACAGCAGGTCGCGCACCTGATGGTTTTCTCTCTCGATCGCCTCCTTGACCTGCGAATAACCGTCTTCTTCCCTGTTGTCGGTGCGCTTCTCGCCGTGCCCGCTAGCGAAATAGAAAACCTTGACGCCCTTGCTGACCAGCTTGAGCAGGGAATTGGTGAGCCTGTTTTCGGACTCGATACCCTCGACAATCTCCTTTTTGTCGCCATGCTTCAAGATGGTGGTTCTGTATGATGTCACTTCATACTTTGCTGTTTCTATCGGATCTCTATCGGGGTCTACAAAGCGGAAACTGAATCTGGACGAGTGATAGGAATATTCGCTCAACAGGTCGGACATCGCCTGCCGCGTCCTCTGGTCGCCGCGATAGAAGGCGATTGCCTCTACGTCATCTTCCAGCGATTTCAATATTTTGACCGTATGGGCGGAGAGCGTGTACCGGCTATCCTTGGTCAGGTCGATCCGCGCCTTGTATTTGACCGACATGCCCGCAATAAGCCCGACTATCACCAGGAACACTACGCTCATGATCGCCGTATTAAATGCGTACTTGGTGGAGCGCTTGGTGATGAATTCCCTGATTTCCTTGAAGTAGATGTAGAAAAACAGCAGCAGCGCCAGAAGCCCTATCCAGATCAGGGCCAATGGCAGATTTCCCATCTCTCCGGTTATCGCATAAGTGACGCCGCCCGCCGCCATCAAAAAAACGGACAGCAGACCCAACGGCGCGAAGAATCCTCTGGCGTTCATTATTTCCACCTCTTCGATTCCAGACTTCTGAGTGTGAGGAACAGAAACAGCACGATGAAGCAAAGGTAATAAATGATGTCAGTCGAATCCACCACCCCCTTCGACATGCTTTCTATGTGCTCGTTGATCGAAAGATAGGTAAGGAATCGTCCCAACCCGGCGGATACCAGCGGAGCCGAATAGCTGATCAGCCAGAAAAAGAACAGCATGGCGAAGGAGATGGAAGCCGAGACGATCTGGTTTTCCGTCAACGACGAAGTGAAAAGTCCCAGGGAAATGGCCGAAGCTCCCAGCAAAACCAGCCCCAGATAGCCCGTCCAGATCGGCACCACCTCCGGTTCGCCGAAAGCAACCAGGAGGAGGGGGTAAGTAACCGTCAACGACACCATGGTCATCATCACGACGAGGCAGGCCAAGTATTTGCCCAGCACAACGTCGATATCGTTGACCGGAAAGGTCAGCAGCAATTCGATCGTGCCGGTCTTCTTCTCTTCTGCCAGAAGCCTCATAGTCAATAACGGCGTCATCAGCAGCAGGATGATGCCGATGCTGCCAAACAGCGGCCTGATCACCGTCTCGTTGATATTCAATAGCTGGTATTGCTTGGCCAGCATGGGGTCGGTCTGCGCCTGATAACTGACGATCGAGAAGGTGGCGGTGAGGTTGTAGAAAAAATACCCCGTCATCAGCAAGAACATGATGATCACGATGTAAACCGTGAACGAGCTGAAGTAGGACTTCAGCTCCCGACCGAGGATGAGGCTGACGTTCCTGATATTCATGCCTCCTCCTTCGTGACCAGATCGATGAATATATCTTCCAGGCTGACTTCCAGGGGGCGCATTTCTACCAGTTCCCATTTGTTTCTTTCAATCGCCGCCTGAATGCCCTGCCTTCCCTGTTTTTCATCGTCGAGCACGACAACGAATCCACCGGTACCGCCAGATGCCGACTCTCTTTCGACACCCTTAAGCCCGGCCACGCAAGAAAGCTCACGCTCGATCGCCTGCGCATCGCCGTTGATGCGCAGCAGCATCCGCTGCGCGCTTTCGGTCGCAAGATTCTCCGGCCTGTCTTCCGCCACCACCTTTCCCTTGTTGATGATGATCACCCTGCCGCACAGGATGCTGACTTCCGGAAGAATATGGGTGCTGAGAATAACGGTGTGCCTGCCTGCCAATTCCTTGATCAGGCTTCTGATCTCCTTGATCTGCTTGGGATCGAGGCCCACCGTAGGCTCATCCAGAATCAAAACTTCAGGATCATTGACCAGTGCCTGGGCAATACCGACCCTTTGCCTGTACCCGCCTGAAATCGTGCTAATCAATTTATTGGAAACATCGCCAAGGCCGCAGTCATCCATGACTTTGGCCGCTTTTCGATTGACCTCCTTGGCGGGCGTTCCCTTGATGGCCGCCACAAACCGAAGATAGTCACTCACCTTCATATCTTCATAAAGGGGAACACGCTGCGGGAGATAGCCTATCCTTCTGCGAACGTTCAAGGAGTCTTCGAA
>CAYPOT010000145.1:0-1745 GCA_964412455.1 uncultured Nitrospiraceae bacterium
TCGATAGTCGACTGTAGCATAAACAGCCAAGTGCGGCAAGACAAAACAGGGTACAAAACAGGGAACAGACAAAACAGGGAACAGCTTAGGGCGGAGGTCACGAGGTGCAACCCATTCCGGAAAATATATTGGCTCAATTCGACGCAATTCTGAAGCAACGAAATATTCCCATAGATACTCACAAAGACTACCGGAAATGGCTGCGCTATTTCCTGGACTTTTGCGCAAAACAGGCACCTCCCGACTCCCGGTCCGATCAGGTGCGGCTATTCGCGGAAAAGCTGCGGTCAAAGAATCAAACTGCCGGGCAACTGGCTCAAGCGGCTAAAGCCGTCTCGCTCTACTTTGCATTTCAGAAAGAGAATAAGTCCAATTCCTCCACAGCCGTCAGGCAGAGGACGCCTGTTGCATCTTTGCCGCATAGTTCGCCGCACGGTAAAACGACAGGATCACCGAATACTAACAACATGGTTTGCGAACCGCCGGCGTCATCCTTGGTTCACCCACCTCGTCTTCGCGGCGGAAAGCACTATGACGAATGGCGATGCCTGAAAAAAACCGACTCTCCGGCATGGGACAAGATCATTGAGAATCTTGCGGCGGAGATCAAGGTGCGGCACTACTCGCGGAGAACGTTGAAGGCATACGCGGATTGGACACGTAAGTTCCAAAGCTACCTGAAAAACAAACCAGCCGAGGCATTGTCTCCGGCTGAGGTGAAGGAGTACCTTACTTTTCTGGCTGTGAACTGCAAGGTGTCCTCAAGTCACCAGAATCAGGCCTTCAACGCCTTGTTGTTTCTGTACCGGCATGTTCTCAAAAAGGATTTCGGCGATCACAAAGACATTCCCCGCGCCAAAAAATCGAATTATGTCCCCGTGGTCCTTTCCCGGCCGGAGATCGACGCCGTAGTGGAACACCTCGGACATCCCTTCAAGCTCGTCGCCCAACTCCAGTACGGCTGCGGGCTTCGCATCAGTGAAGGGGTTAAGCTGCGGGTTAAGGATTTCAATTTTGACGCTGGAATTCTCACGGTCCGCGGAAAGGGTGAAAAAACCCGAACCGCGCCCATACCTCAAATGATCGTGCCGGAGCTGTTGGCACAATTAGAGGCTGTGAAACGACGTCATGACGAAGACCTGGCAACGGGTTTTGCCGGGGTGTTTCTCGACGACCAACTGGAAAAGAAGTATCCAAGAGCCGCAAAGGAGCTTGTCTGGCAATGGTTTTTCCCGCAAGAAAGGTTAACCTACGTTGCAGAGACAAAGGAGCGGCGGCGGTATCATCTTCATGATTCGCATGTTCAGGATGCGCTGTACGAAGCGGTCAGAAAGGCAGAGCTCACTAAGCGCGTTACCTCTCATACCTTCCGTCATTCATTCGCTACCCACCTGTTGCAGGCAGGCTACGACCTCCGCACGATCCAGACGCTGCTCGGGCATGGGGACATCAGAACGACGATGATCTACACCCACTGCGTGCCGAGCAGGACGGTGAAAGAAGCGAAAAGCCCGCTGGATTTCTGACCGAAATTCTGTTTATCCTGCCTCCCGTTAATGCTATAATTCCCATCATGCGTTTTCTCGCCGACCTGCACATCCATTCCCGCTACTCCCGCGCAACCAGCAAGGACATGTCGCCTGAAGGCATCGGGAAGTGGGCGCAGCTCAAGGGCATCAGGGTCATCGGCACCGGCGACTTCACCCACCCCCAATGGTTCCAGGAGCTGGGGGAGAAGCTCGAAC
>CAYPOT010000145.1:1845-6240 GCA_964412455.1 uncultured Nitrospiraceae bacterium
CCTGTCGTCGACGTCCCTGATTCCTGCAAGGCCGATGTCTCTTTTCTCCTCTCCGGAACAAATCGGGTCAGGTCTTGAATTATCACTTTTCGTCAAAACGCTTCACTGCTTTGCTAACCGTAGTATAGTGTATCCCCACATGATCGGCAATTTCTTTCAGAGTATATCCGTATTTCACATGGGCAGCATATATATTATTATTTCGTTTGGCTGTTTTCTCTCCTTTGGAAAACAGCTTGAATAATCCCGGTCTGCTCACATATCGCTGTGCCCTCGGAATTTCTTTTATCTTCTCCTTGTCGGTCAAGTGCTCTTTGAACTTGTCTATAAACCCTTCTTCGCCCAGCAATATCTGTCCCTGAAGGTCTTCCCACGGCGAACCCTTTTGCATCCCTTCACTTACGAATTTTCGATATCGCTTCCGTGCTTCTTGTTTGTTGTTACTGAAGAGCCTAAGAATCCAGTTTACCGTGAGGTAGTCAGGCACATTCTTGAGACCTGCAGTGGCTCCATAACTGCTCCACTTCCATTCTTCCGGTTTTTCAACCATATTTGCCCGCACCGGGTTTAAGACCACATACCGACAAAGTTCGAGCAGGTAGTTCTCCTTCTCTACCAAAATGGATTTATATCGACCCTGGAATATGTGGCCGGTTTTACTATGCCACCAATTGTATTTCTGAGTATAGACGCCGTTAAGCTGCCGCATGCCACGCGAGAGATTGGCGTCTGGGGTTTCTATCATAAGGTGATAATGGTTGTCCATAAGACAGTAGGCATGGCACAGCCAGTTATACTTCTTAACGACGGCAATAAGCACAAAGAGGAAATTTTCTCTATCCTGATCGCTAATAAATATCTTGTTCCGTGCATTTCCACGAGAGGTCACGTGATAAACCGCATTCGGATACTCTATTCTTAATGGTCTGGCCATAGGATTACCTTAAGACCACCTTAACATACTATTTCTTATAAATCAAGACCTGACCCTAATTGTTCTGACCCTAATTGTTCCCTATTTCTTATAAATCAAGACCTGACCCTAATTGCTAATTGTTCCTAATTGTTCCCATCTTCCCATCTCCTCCAGGCATACTACGATATTCGCACCATCCAGACGCTGCTCGGCCATGCCGATATCAGGAACACTATGATCTACCCCGTTAGAGTAAAGCGAAGAGTCACATTGCCGGGTCCTAGACAGCACGGACGGCTGGCGGGTTTCAGCGGCGATACTGTTTACCTGCGTGAATGTATTCTCTAACGGGGTCTATACCCACTGCGTGCCGAGCCGGACGCTCAAGGAGACGAAGAGCCCGCTGGATTTCTGACCGAAATTCTGTTTATCCGCACTCCTGTTAATGCTATAATTCAAACCATGCGCTTTCTCGCCGACCTCCATATCCATTCCCGCTACTCCCGCGCAACGAGCAAGGACATGTCGCCCGAAGGCATCGGGAAGTGGGCCCAGCTCAAAGGGATCAGGGTCATCGGTACCGGCGACTTCACCCACCCCCAATGGTTCCAGGAGCTGGGGGAGAAGCTCGAACCCACGGGGGCCGGGCTGTTTACGCTGAAGAAGGAATTCCCTGTCGTCGACGTCCCTGATTCCTGCAAGGCCGATGTCTCTTTTCTCCTCTCCGCCGAGATAAGCTGCATTTACAGCAAAGGCGGCAGGACGCGGAAGGTCCATGCCCTTGTCCTGGCGCCTGACCTCGACGTGGCAGGCAGGATCAACGCTGCGCTTGCCAGGATCGGGAATATTTCTTCCGACGGCAGGCCGATCCTCGGGCTTGATGCAAAAGAGCTTCTCCGGTTTGTGCTGGACGCGTCGCCGGACGCGCTGTTCATCCCGGCCCACGCGTGGACGCCGCATTTTTCCGTGTTCGGTTCGGCCTCGGGTTTCGATTCGCTGGAGGAATGCTTCGAGGAACTGACGCCGCACATCCACGCCATCGAGACCGGCCTTTCGTCGGACCCGCCCATGAACTGGAGGCTCTCGGCCCTCGACGGTCTTACGCTCATTTCCAATTCCGACGCCCACTCGCCGTCCAAGATAGGGCGCGAGGCAACGATCTTCGACACGGAGACCGCCTACGGCGCGATGACGGATGCCATCCGGACAACAAAAGGCTTTCTCGGGACCGTGGAGTTCTTTCCGGAAGAGGGGAAGTACCATTTCGACGGTCACAAGGCCTGCGGCGTCAGTCTCTCGCCGGCCGAGACGCGGCAGCACGGCGACACCTGCCCGCTGTGCAGCAAGAAGGTGACCGTCGGCGTGATGCACCGCGTTGAGGCTCTCGCCGACCGTGAGGCCGGGTACCGCCCGGACGGGGCGCCTGTGTTCCATTCCCTCATCCCCCTGCAGGAGCTTATTGCCGAAACGCTTAAGGTGGGCCCGTGCAGCAAAAAAGTAAGCAAGGCCTATCATGCGCTCCTGGAACAGCTCGGGAACGAACACGCCATCCTCATGGACTCCCCGCTCGATGACATCGAACGGGCTGGATCTCCGCTGCTTCGCGAGGCTGTTGCCCGCATGCGCGCCGGTAATGTCCGGATCGTTCCCGGCTACGACGGAGAGTACGGAAAGGTCAGGACCTTTGCGGATAAGGAGCGGAACGAGGCGAAGTGGCAGATGCAGCTGCTGTGATATAGTGACGAAGGAGATCGGGTCCCGATGGAAAAGAAGATCATCATGATCTCCCTGCTGGGCGCGGTTCTTCTCGCCGCGCTGATCGCGGGAACGATCGTCCTGAGGAAGAACGATCTCACCGCCCTGGGCAAGGACCATACGTGGTATGTCGAATATGACACCGGCACCGAAAAGGACCTGCTGGTGCGCGGCAGTAAGATGAACAGCGTCAGGGACGACATCAACAAGGTGATCATTGCCCTGAACAAGACGACCTTCGAGGAGGAATCCTCTGCTGCCCGGGAGGGAGGGGTCCCGCTTGAACCGCCGCGGATACGCCTGCAGAACGTCGCCGAAGGCGTAGCCCATATCGAGATCATCAATGCCGGGTATCTGACCGAGCGCATGGGAACGTCGGGGGCGCAGAACTACCTGGCCGCGACGACCTACTCGCTCACCGAAACGCCGGGCGTCCGGGGGGTCGATTTCATTTTTCCGGCAGGCGAACACGCGGCGCCGGGAGTGTATACGCGGGCGAGCTTCCCGGACTACACGGTCGCGGCACAGTAGCGGGACGGCCTGTTCCGGACGAACAGGAACCAACTCAGCCACGAAAACGCGAGCGAAAGTAGGCGCTTCTAAGCGAGGGCACGAAAAATGCAAAATCTATTGGCCGCAAAGAGGCACAAAAAACACAAAGGATGCCATTCCAATTTGCGTCTCTTGCGCTTTTTTGCGGCAAATATTCTTTCCGTTTTGAAAGATTAATTCGTAACTGACTATCGGATAAGATCAAAAGAGTCATAAACGCTGAAAAGATCATGAAATGATCATTATCGACGCTGGAACGACCAGAGCGCTTACATAGAATTTTCACAAGAGGTTCATCGAAAATCTGCGTTGAATTCCTGGGTCGCTTTTAACAATTTTACTCATGCCGGTCCGGGCGGAAGGAGTCACGCCATGCCAAGGATAGGGATCTTGACCTGTACGAACGCCACGCAGGACCTGGGCTGCTCTTCGGTCAGCTGTCTCGCGGACCTTCGTAAGAGAAGAGGCACCTTCGCAGAGTATCCGGCAGGAGAACCGGTCGATCTGGTGGGGATCATCAATTGCCCCGGTTGTCCCACGCTCACGGGACCGGACAAGCTTCTGCAGCGCATCAAAGGCCTGACGGAATTTCGCGTGGAGGTCATACACTTCTCGAACTGCGTCAAGGCCTTCTGTCCCTTTCTGGAGAAGTACCGCGGGGCGCTGGAGCAGGAATTCCCGAAGATCACCATTGTGATCGGCACGCACCAGGAGCATATCACGCCCGAGGAATTCCGGGAGCGGGTGAAAAAACTGTTCAACCAGCCGAGGAAGACGATGGTGGACGTGATCCTGAACAAAGACATCGAATAGGAGGAAGCTGTTGTGATGCGATTTCTTCGATACTGCACTGCCGGGATCTTCATCCTGGCCATGGTCCACCCAAGCTTCGCGGAGACCGGAACCGGACTTTTTCCCGACCGCCGGAAGCCCCAGTTCATGAACGATCAGGGCTACTATGTCTTCCCCATGCCCTACAGCATTCCCGGCGTGGGCGCGGGCGTCGGCATCATGGGCATCGGCATGAACGTCGGCGGGACCTACACGGACCTCTTCGGCTTCGCGCTTGCCGGCGGCCTGCCGGGTGGAGGTGCGGGCATCTCGGACATCCATATAATACCTAACCCGGACAAGCCGGAACCAACAGGTTTTTATAAAAACCATGCTACAAT
>CAYPOT010000146.1:0-6157 GCA_964412455.1 uncultured Nitrospiraceae bacterium
GGACAGGATATCGAAAAAGCCATCCGTGTCCTGAAACGGTAGATCCAGCGTGACGGGATCTTCCGGGAATTGAAGAACCGTCGATTCCATGAGAAACCCTCCATCAAAAAGAAACGGAAGCGGATAGAGGCCCAGAAACACAGACAGAAGACCCTGCGCATGAGCAGGCAGAGCGGCGGGTCTCGATACGGTTCCCAAACAGAGTTCGTTGGCCTGAGCTTGTAAATAAATATTGCATTAGAGAAAAGGGACGTCATCCGTGGACGTCCCTTTTTGTTATCATGGTTTCCACTCCCGCTGAAAGCTCCACCAGTCCGTTCCGGAATCCTTCTTCGGCAAGAACGCCGCCAACGTCATCAGAACCACCGAAGTAATTTTTTCCCCCTTGTTCTTCTTCCGATCATGATTCCTCAAGCTGAGCCGCTGATCAATGGGTGATCATCGCGGTCCATTGTCTGGTCGTTCTGTATTGTTTTTGCCGGAGATATATGCTACTATTTTTCATCTTTTCCCGAACAGTTGATGCAGGACGGGAGTGGTGACTGAAGAGATGAAGAAAAACATTGATAGATCTCTATGCATGGTCCTTGTTTTTACTGCCGTGCTGCTTCTTGCGGCCTCCGAACCACCCTGCAGCCTTTCTGCTTCGGAAGAGCGCATCGCAAACCAGATCGGATTTGAGAAGGAAATTCTCCTGCTTGTGAAAGGGGAGGCGCGAAGTCCGGTCCACCGCTTGAGCGGATTTGATGAAGAAGGTTACCAGATCATGGCGAACGGTGTGACGGTCTCGGTACCCAGCAGCCGGTCGGAGCAGGTTCTGAGGTCGCTTCGTGAAAAGCTGAGACCATTGAAACATATGGCTTTTACCATTGAGATCAATAATGCGCTGAAGATCGATAAGATAGGGATTATCAAAGGCACCGACCAGTATGATATCCTGCAGGTCATGCACACGAATGGGGACGAACAAGACGTCAGCCATGAGGAAGTGATCGAAAAACTAAAAGGGTGGGGAAAACGGTGCGCTTTTGAAATAATCGGCGCCGAGAATGACTGGGTCGAGATCGAGTTCAGGAGCATGCCGCGCGATCTCAAAGTATTTGCCGGAGAAATCTATGATTTCAGTCCGGACACAGTGGATGAGGATGCGGGGTCGCTCTCCGAATTGATCAAAGAGATCAATACAACGAAAAGGCTCATGTTATGGTGGAATTAATGATCTACAATAAAAAAGCAGGCGATCAATAATGACCGCCTGCTCAATCACATCTAAAAATTCATTTCCCCGCACAGGATAATAAATCTGCGGTATAGAGCTACTTCGCTGCCGGGGCTGCTGCCGGAGCGTCCATCTTCTTCTCTTCAGCCATCTTTGCTTTCTTTGCCTTCTTGGCCTTCTTTGCCTTCTTGACCTTCTTGGGAACTGCCGTCTCCTCGGCCTTCTTTTCAGCCGGGGCTGCCGCCTTCTCCTGCGCGAATGCAACGCCGAGGGTCAGGGCGAACACAACTGCCGTGAACAGAGCAATGATCTTCTTCATCGTGGTTTCACCTCCTTTCCTGTTTAACCTGTTAAAGGTAGCGTTAAATCTAACAACTTCACCCCTGCTTGTCAAGTGAATAAAGCCCCTTATCATATGCAAGGTCCATGAAATGGCTTTTATAAAGCTGCAATTTTGATGATCTCGTAAGAACCCAATTTTCCACAGGTATTCGCAAAGACAGGAAGAGAGGCAAATTGAAACTATTCAGGTTTTTCTTTGTGGCTTCGTGGTCTTTGTGTGAACACGACTTCTTACGAATGCATCAATATGGGCACCTGTCATAAACATCCCCTTGCATACAACATTAGTAACGCTGCGACTGTCACTTCCTGGCGTGTGTTAAAAATGCCCTTTTCCTATCGCTTTAATTTATTTTATGTCTTTTATTGCATATCGTATTGTGTGATAATAGAAACGGTCTGAAGAACGTGGTTCAATCTGAAAGGCAATTTATTTACCAAGCAATGAAATTTACGCTGACAAAAAATGTCATCAGACTGGTGAGTCTCGCCGTCATGCTGGGTGTCATCACCCTCGTCCACGTGCTCATGGGCATGGGCAGGCATTCTGCCGGACACGGGTTGATCACCAACATCCTCCATATTACACTGGCTCATCTGTACATTGTTCCGATCATTCTCGGTGCATATTGGTTCGGGACCCGAGGGGGCGTCCTGGTCTCGATCATCTCGACAGCGTTGTTCACGCCGCACATTTTCGTGTGGATGGACCCGGTCTGGTCGATCTATAATTATGTAGAGATCTTTCTGTTTCTCCTCATCGGCGGGATGACGGGTGTGCTGATAGAAATGGAGAGGAGTCAACGGCAACGGTATGAAGGTGCGCTTGTCCGGCTGGACGAGTCCCATCGGAAGCTGAAGACACAGACCGAGGTCCTTTTTCAGACAGAGGAGCAGCTCAGACAGGCGGACCGGCTCTCGGCGTTGGGGGAATTGTCCGCGGGCATGGCACATGAGATCCGGAATCCGCTCGGTTCCATCAAAGGGGCTGCAGAGATCCTGAAGGACGATTACGGCCCCGATGCTCCCCAGCATGAGTTTATAGAGATACTCTTGAAGGAAACGGACCGGCTGAACAAGATCGTGCAGGAGTTCCTCGGTTTCGCCAGGCCTAAACCTCCAGAACTTCGTGAGGAGGACATCAATGAGCTCCTTGAATCCGTGCTCGCCCTTACTGCACAACCGGCCAGAAAAGCGGGTATCTCGGTAGAAAAACGGCTCGATCTCAATTTGGGGAAATGGAATCTTGACGCAGGTCTCCTGAAACAGGCCTTTCTGAACCTGGTCCTGAACGCGATCCAGGCCATGCCGGAAGGCGGCACCCTGACCGTGATGAGCGCACGGCGCGACGAGCTGATCGAAGTGAAGATCGTTGATACCGGCATGGGGATATCAACGGATAACCGAAAAAAGCTTTTCAGTCCCTTCTTTACCACCAAAAAGGACGGTACCGGACTGGGACTTGCCATCACCTACCGGATCATTCAGAACCATCGCGGGACCATCGATGTCGTGAGCGAACCGGGAAAGGGTGCGACGTTTACGATAACGATACCGGTATGATACTGACGCGGGAGCCGTACATGCGCGAAGTTCACCGGGAGCGCCGGAGCACGTTTCTTCCGATATGTTTTTGTGGGCTTCGCTACGGGGGATACTATGGGTAAAAAACCCTACATACTTCTTATTGATGATGATCAAAGCCTCAGGAGGGTGATCGAGTACAGCCTGGTCGAGAACGGTTTTGCCGTGCGTCCGGCCGAGAGCGGCGAAGAGGGGCTCGCGTTCTTCCAGAAGGAGCCCTTTGACGCGGTGATCACGGATATAACCATGCCCGGCATGAGCGGCATGGCTGTGTTGGAGAAGGTGCACACGGCGGACCCGGGCCTTCCGGTCATCATCATCACCGCGTACGGGACCATCGAGAGCGCCGTGTCGGCCATGAAACAGGGCGCCTTCGACTATATTACCAAGCCGTTCAACCGCGACGAGCTGCGCATCACCCTGGACCGGGCGCTCAAAATGCGGCGTCTGGAAAAGGAAAATGTGCAGCTCCGCGCCGAGGTCATTGACCGGTACCGGTTCGACGCCATCGTCGGCGGCAGCGAAAAGATACGGGAGGTCATTGCCCTCGCGGGACGCGTTGCCCCGAGCGAGGCCACGGTCCTGGTGACAGGCGAGAGCGGCACGGGCAAGGAACTCCTCGCCCGGGGGATCCATTTCAGCAGCGGCCGAGCGGAAGGGCCGTTCATCGCCGTGAACTGCGCGGCCATCCCCGAGAATCTCATCGAGAGCGAACTGTTCGGTCACATGAAGGGTTCGTTCACCGGCGCGATCCGCGACAAAGAAGGGAAATTCGAACTGGCTGACGGGGGGACGATCTTTCTTGATGAGATCGGCGACCTGCGCATCGACCTCCAGGCCAAAATACTGCGTGTGCTCCAGGAACGGACCGTTGACCGCGTGGGAGGCGTGAAGCAGGTCGATCTGGATGTCCGCGTGATCGCTGCAACGAACAGGGACCTGGAACGGGATGTCCGGGAGGGGAACTTCCGTGAGGACCTGTATTACCGCCTGAGCGTTGTTATCCTGCACATGCCGCCGCTCCGGGAGCGAAAGGACGACATCCCTCTGCTGGCGGAGCATTTTCTGAAGAAATTCAGCCCCAAAGGTTCGGACATACAGCTGGCGCCTGACGCCCTTGCAATCCTTTCCTCCTACGGGTGGCCGGGGAACGTGCGCGAACTGGAGAATGTCATGGAACGCGCCTCGATCCTCAAACGGGGTGACACCATCACGACGGCGGACCTGCCGGAAAAGCTCAGCAGGAGGACGGCCGGGGCCGCCGCGATCCTGCTCAACCTCCCCGACGAAGGATTGTCCCTCGAGGAACTTGAAAAAGATCTTATTAGCAAGGCGCTGGATAAGCACAAGGGCAACCAGACCCGGGCGGCGGAATATCTCCGGATCACCCGCCCCACGCTCATTTACCGGATGGAGAAATACGGGTTGAAGTAGAACTTCGTTTTGATGCCAGCTCGGCTTTTGAGAAAAAGCTTCACCTTCTTCGGCGATTCCGGTATGATGTCCGTGCTGCATCTATCTATGAACATACTGCAGGAGGCGAAACATGGCAACGACGACATTCAAGGTACAGGGGATGACCTGCAACCACTGCGTGATGCGGGTGGCTAAGGCGCTCAAGTCCGTTCCCGGAGTACAGGATGCACAGGTAGATCTGCAAAAGGCCCAGGCCGTCATTACCTATGATGATGCCAAGGTCGCTCCGGAAAAGCTTTCCGCGGCGGTTGTGGAAGCGGGGTATAAGGTCGGGTGATCAGCTGCGGGTGAGCCCTCCTTCCTCATTTTGCACCGTTGCTTGACAACAGGGTGGTGTGTCAGTATACTTTCTTCTGCTTTGACAATTCGCATGATGGTCCCGTCAAGGAGGCGCCGGTCTGTCCCGGGAAACGGCGTCATCGAACGCATACCCGACGGTTCAGCATAGTGAGGTCTATGGACGTTTTGGAACTGTGGAAATATATCCTCGTCAAGAAGCGGAAGAGGAAACAGCTCGCGCTTGATATCGAGCACTGTTCTCCCATGACGCTGCGAAACATCATTCTCGATGTCCGAACGTCGCCGGAAGTCCTCGACCAGATCGCACAGGTCTACAGCGATGACGAGTACCTCCTTCATGACATTATTCGCTGCCCGAACCTCTCCGAGACGACGCTGGCCTTCATCGCCCTGACGGCATCCGACGAGATCAAGAACTTCATTTCGGGAACGCGCGTCCTGGACCTTGTCGTGTATGATGAGACGGCAACGGCTGCGGCCATCCCGGGGAAGCCGGATACCGGCCAGCAGGGAAAAGGGACCGGGAAGAAAAAGTTCAATGTCATGCAGGCGGTCCAGAAGATGACGAGTCCCCAGAAGATCAAGCTCGCGCTTTCGGGCGGGAAGGAAGCAAGGGGTCTTCTGATCCGCGAATCGAACAAACAGGTATCGAAGGCCGTGCTGGAGAATCCCCGGGTCACGGACGGCGAGATCGAGTTCTTTGCCAAGTCACAGAACTTGAGCGAGGATATCATGCGCAAGATCGGTACGAACTCCGACTGGACGAAGAAATACACCGTTGCCCAGGCCTTGGTGAACAACCCGAAATGTCCGGCCGGCATTGCCGTCGGTTTCGTCAGCCGGATGACCGATAAGGACCTCTCCCTGCTCGAAAAGAGCCGGAACGTATCAGAGGCGGTCCGCTCGGCAGCCCGAGGACTTGCTGTAAAGAGAAAAATGGGTAAGAAGTCGTAGCTTTTTCCTGCCCCCTTGAAGTTCCCTCCGGCAAACCGCAGGGAACTTCGATCCTCAGGGTAGTAATCTTATTCTGATCGCTCGCTAACCCCGCAGCAAGACTTCGGCGAGCCCTTCGGTGTCGTTCGACTAACTCACGATGCTGAGCAAAGTCGAAGCAGTGAGCCACCCAGGGTCGAACCACTCAGTCGAGCCCCTACGGGGAATGCGCTCGCTCCTGGAATTTTACCCTGGGTGCATCACTCCATCTCAATTTCAATTTTGCAGTCCCGTTCACGCATT
>CAYPOT010000147.1:0-6034 GCA_964412455.1 uncultured Nitrospiraceae bacterium
GCGATCTCTGCGGTAAAATATCCTTCGTTTTTTCATAGAACTTTTGACAGTACCTTCAATGCCCGCTTCGCGCCCAACGTTCCCTCTCAGCCATGGTTGTGCGACCCCATGGCGCTTCCCCGCTCCTGGACCTTTTCGTCCTTCCGCTTATGGTCCACCGCCTCGGCCTGGATCCTGGTCTTGCAGCCCTGGCAGATGAGATCGGGAGACGCGTGCCCGCATACGATGCACCGCTTGTCCGAAATTCCCTTCTCCCCTTCCGCCTTGAAGATCATCTCGAGGAACGTGCTCTCGGTCACATGGCCATCCAGGTGAAGTTTCGGGCCGAAGAGGGTGTACGGCAGGATCTTTATTCTGTGCTTCGCCAGAAGCTCCGGATAGTCGTCGGCGACGATGATCTCGGTCGAGACCAGCTTGTTCGCCAGCGCCAGGCCGATGGCCGTCTCGGCAACGGGCCGGCAAAGGGAACAGTCATTCTCGAGGAGCACCTCGACCGGGACCTCATGGACCAGCAGTTTCAGTGTGCTGCTGATCCCCTCGGGAAACCATGTCCGGCCAACTGCCATGCTGGAAATGACGTCCAGGAGGAGGACCAGCGAGATCCCCTCCAGCGCTCCGCTGAACGCTACCGTCCTTCCATCCTGTGACTCCACGACGCATGTAGGTATCCGCTTGATGCCGTATTCCTCGCTTTTGTCGCGGTCCATGGTGAAGTCGTAGATCTCCAGGGCTACTTTCGGGGCCGCGGCCTTGATTGCGCGGGCGATCTCAACTGTTTCCGGGCAGATCTCGCAGCCCTTTTCCCCGGTCATGACGACCAGGCGGACCGGCTGATCAATGTTTGTCAGGGACTCCCGGATAATTTGCTGTGTGCTTTCCTTGAGCATGGCATCACCTCACGGAAGGAAGATGGGTAGAAATGAAGTATCCTAACCCGGACAAGCCGGAACCAAAATTTGCCACGAAGACTCTAAGTCACGAAGAACAGCGAGAACTGCTTAAGGTACTGTTTTAATGATTAGATTAAGGCCGTACTTTGTGTCTCGCTTAGAAGCGCCTACTTTTGGTCGTGCCTTCGTGGCAAAACATTCTTGCCGTTTTGAGTAGAATTTGATTCGTAACTAAAATGCTCCCGGGCTCAATTTCATTATACCAGAAGAGACTGCCAAGAACATGATAATCATAAAGAATGACTTGTTTTTAGCTGTCAGTATGCTATAATCGCCGGCATGAAACCATTTTTATCAGGGGGAGGAACAGACCGATGAAAAATACGTCCATTGTCGTGCTGCTTATGGTATGTCTGGCACTGCCGTTCTCTGCAGTGGCGCAGAAGATAGGCGGCGGGGACATCAAGTTCACGCCCAAGAACTCAAGCCCGGTGACGTTCAGCCATGATTCCCATGTCAAGGACAAAGGCATCAAGTGCACGGGCTGCCATTACCAGATCTTTCAGATGGCCCAGGGGTCGTACAAGATGGACATGAGCAAGATCACGAAGGGAGACTTCTGCGGCAAGTGCCACAACGGCCAGAAGTCGTTCGACGTGAAGGGAACGGATAATTGCGTCAAATGCCATAAATAACAGGGGGTCCCATGCGGAACGCCATTCTGTTGTTTGTCCTGCTCTTCATCTTCACCGCGACAGCCTCGGTGTTTGCGGTCGGCGGCGGAGACATAACGTTCACCTTGGAAAAGGTGGATCCCGTCCATTTCAGCCACGACTACCACATAAAAACGCGCGGCATCAAGTGCATGGCCTGCCACTTTCACAAGTTCGCCAAGGGTCAGAGTTACGAGATGAAGAAAGAAACGATCACCAAGCGCGATTTCTGCGAGCATTGCCATAACGGCATGAAGGGCTTTGACGCGGGATCGGACAAGAACTGCATCCGGTGTCACAAGAAATGACAAGGAGGCCGCACATGATGATAAGGATCGCAGGAACCGCACTCGTGGCTGGACTTTTTGTTCTTGCTCCGCTGACCGCCCTGACGAAGATCGGAGGCGGTGACGTCGAATATAGTCCCAAGGGGGCGGGCAAAGTGGTCTTCGCCCATGACTACCATGTCAACCTAAAGGGGCAGAAGTGCAGCAACTGCCACTATAAGACCTTCCAGATGAAGGGCGGCGAAGCCGCTTATAAGATGGATATGTCCGCGCTCACGAAGGGCCGGTTCTGCGGCAGCTGCCACGATGGCAAGAAAGGTTTTGACCTGAAGGCGGCGGACAGCTGCCAACGCTGCCACAAGTAATCGCGCTCTCCGCCCCACCCTGCCATCATCTCTCGATCAGGCGAGGTCCAACAGGACCTTAGCCACCGCACTGGGCCGCGACACCATCAGGTCGTGGCCCGCGTCTATTTCTATCGGCACGACCCCCAACCGCTCGGCGAACCGCCTCGTTAGTTCAGGCGGCAGGCTTATGTCCTTGAGGCCCAACAGGTAGGTCATCGGGATGGGAATTTTCGGAAACTGCTTGAACTGTATTTTTTCAAAGAACACCGCGAGCGGCTGGGGCGTAAGCTGCCTGAGGTAGAATTCCTTCTCCTCCCCTTCCAGGTCGGTAAAGTACATCGGCCTGAGCGTTTCCAGGGGGCCGAAGATCTCCTTGGCCTTCCCGCGCAGTTTCCCCAGCGTCTCCTGCCGCTCCTTCGTGAGTAGATCAATGAGCGCCTCGTTGTTCTTCGGCACCACCGCCGCCAGGTAAACCAGGTGCTTCACCCGTTCCGGGATTTCCTCCGCCACCTTGCTGATAACGATGCCGGACATGCTGTGGCCAACGAGCACCAGGTCCCTGAGGTTTTCCTTCCGGATGAACTGGATGACATCATCAATATACGTGGACATCGTCGCCCATGACCGGTCGGCCGTCCGGTCGCCGTGGCCCGGCAGGTCGAGCGCGATGGGATTGCCCCCGCCTTTCATCAGGAGCGGCATCAGTTTGTCCCACAGCCATGCGCCCCGCATTGCACCGTGGATCAGAAGAAAGTTCGCCATGATGATATCTCCGTTCTGCTTAGTTCACCTACTAGAGCACACCCGTGAGCCATAGAAAAAGTAAAGGATTACGGATCGAATCGTGGTGCGCCTCCGGTTAAGGCGCACGCGTTCATCGTCGTCGCGCCCCCTGCTGGTTCACGCTCGTACAATCCCGGCTAAATCCGTCTCCCAGTGATCCTGATATACCAATGCGCACGTCACTGTGGTCGCCGGATCATAGACAAGCTCCAATTCACCGAGAGTGGTGATATTCTCCCAGGTAAAGATATCTGAACAAAGGTTGAGCAGCTTCTGTTTGTATTTCGAATCGGGGTTATCCAAAAAATTACCCTTCATCTCGATAATCAGCAGGCGCTGCTTTTCTCCGTCAGCGGTCATGGCAAAGATGAAATCCGGATATACCTTGTGCTTCCGCCACCCTTGAAGCGAATAATGGCGCTTTGCGATATTCCTGTGCCACCAGTTCACCGCTTGGCCGCCGTCCAGATAACAGGCAACGCGCTGTTCATAGTCATTCAGATCGTCGGCGTATACGGGTGTAAAGAGGCTTTTCTCCACGAGCGCGCCATCGTCCCGGTAAAGCTTGCGGCTTTCCGCAATCCTGTCGGTTTCTATGAAATCAGGCAGCTTCCAATTGTGTCGATCGGTCCGCAGCCGGAACTGAATTCTGCCTGCTTCAACTTCGGACTTGAACAAGCCTTCAGCCAGCTTGTCCCGTTCATCAGAAAGAAACGTCCGCAACTCTTCGATGATATGAGCCTCCCGGGCTCCAAGAGCGTTAATATCCAGCCCCTCGGTGGCAAGAAGCTTGATGACTTGCGCGATCACGGCCCGCGCTATCCAGGGGTTCGGTATAATGTCCGAAACTGCCCGCACAGCGTAAACAGGATCGAAGGTCTCGGAAAACGGTCTTATTATAACATCGGCCGTCTCAATAAAGTCCTTTTCCGTGGGATCATCTTTCAAGCCGATCCTTACCATTCGGGTATCGGCTGTTGTTTTGGTATTCTTGATCCTCTCCACAAACTCCGCATCAGGTTTGATCCGTTCCCAATCCAGTCGAAACAAGACATCCTGCTCATAATCAAGCGGACGGACGACTGCGCCTTCCACCCAATTAATCACCGGCAAATAAATCTTCGTCCCCTTATAATCATCTCGGCGCGGCAGCTTGCGCGGCTCCGGACGCTTAGAGCCGTCGCCGCCGCTCTGATCGCGAATCGCATCGGACAGATCGGCCATGCCTTCCTGTTCCAGGCCGGCCTTGATGTTGTCGATGATCTCCTTGGTCGTTGCATGGAAACAGATAACATAGCACTCATCCAGAAGATCCATGCCTGTCTTGACGGTATCCGGCTGCCGGAGAATCCTCCCCACCAGTTGCGTCATGGCGTTTTTGTTCGTTGTCGGAGCAAGGGAGCAAAGAACATAAGCGAACGGGCAGTCCCAGCCCTCCTGAAGCGCCTGTTTGGTGATAATGAAACGCACCTGACAGGCGGGGTTCAGAAGGTCGATATTCTCGGGATCTTTCAATTCATTCTTTTCCGAAGTTTTAACCGCGATTTCCTGTTCGTGCACGCCCAACGTGAGCAGGTACTCGCGCACGGCCTCGGCATGGATAAAACCGCTCTCGCGCTGGTCTTTGCCGGTCCGTTCGACCTGAACCAGGCAGATCGGCCGGATATAGCGGTCCGCATTCGCCTTAAGCTTCTCCGCTTCCTTCTGCAAACCGTTCAGGCATTCGTAACTCTCACGAAGACAGTCGCGCCAATCATCGCCGCCGCGAACCGTAACATTGATCGGCAGCTTGATCATGTCTTCTTTTTCAAGTTGATTGCCGCGCACGTCCACCAGCCAGTTGCTGAACATGGGCGGGGTATCCTTGGGCCGGTCCTTCGGCGTAGCGGAAAGCTCCAGCACAAAGCAGGGATTAAACCCGTACAACGTCTGCAAGGCAAGCTTCGAATACCCCCTGTGGCCCTCATCCATAACCACGAGCGGGCGAATGGACCGCAGCACATTGCCCAGAGAATCCTTCACGATCGCCGCAAGAACATCCCGCTCGCCGTACACGTCCAGATTCGGCGTCACTTTCAGCACTTCATGGTGAGCCATATAATCGTCTTCAGCCGGGAAAAACCCGTGCACGTTCCCCCGGTCGCGGAACATGCGCAGAGTCTCCTGCGTCTCCCTGTTCGCCGATTGCAGCATCAGGAGCATGACGCAGAGATGGGACTCCACGTCCCGCTTGTTCAGGGCGTCGTTCTTTTCCAGTATCTTCACCCGCCCGGCAGCCGCCTTATCAAGTTGCTGCCGATAGGGATGCTCGCGGTTGATCAACGCCTTTTTCGTCTGGGCATAGATCGACTCATTCGGCACGATCCAGAGGACAAACCCGCTGTTTCTTCGCACCCACTTGCCCATAATGCGGGACACGGCATTCGCCGCCAGCAAGGTCTTACCGCCGCCGGTTGGTATTTTCAGGGATATGGCTGGGACAGGCCGGTTCACACCGTCTTTGCGAGGGCTGAAGGCAATGTTGGCGCGGGCAGAGGGCAATGATCCGGCGTTGCGAAGTTTTAGCCACGCGCTCTCAGTAAAATCAGGAAGAGCCATTTCAACGCCGGGATTCTCTTGTTTCAGCTTTTCGATTTTGACGTGGTTCTCCCGTTGCAGGACCAATTCATCAAGATACTGGTCAAGACCGTCTAAAACCGTCTGCTGAAAGTCTTTAAGCTCCATAATGCCCTTTTTACTATTGTTTGCTCTTTGCCGTCATTATTAGCATTGCCCCTCGCTGTCATTGCGAGCGAAGCGCGGCAATCTGCTTTTGTCGTTCGGGATAAACTCCGCAATTTCACGCTTCTCAACCGGTCCATAAACCTGGATTGCCGCGTCGCGTCGCTTCTCGCAATGACAGATAAAAAACTACAACTCATCATATAGATCCCGCCAAGCCGGGTTCGTCCTATTTACCACCTGAATCCTGCATCACGATGAAGCAATAACGATAAAACCATACGGGTTACACT
>CAYPOT010000148.1:0-5877 GCA_964412455.1 uncultured Nitrospiraceae bacterium
AATCGAGGGCAACGATCACTTCCTTTGCTGGAAGTTTCCCGAGGGCGGCATACATCCTCTTCAGGGAGTACCCTGTCTCATCTATGAATGATGGGTCTCCGTCATAAGGCACGAGGTAGGCATCGGACGTCTTAGGATTCGGCGCACCGTGGCCTGAGTAATACACAAACACAGACGAGCCTGGTTCGACATTGTTCGGAAGCCATTTTTCAAAATATTTCACAAAATCGCCCAATCCCGCACGGTCATTCGTGAGAGTTACAACATTCTCCTCTGGATAGCCCATGACCTTTGTAAGATAATCCGCTACCAGCTTCGCATCCTGCGTGGCAAAGTCCACCTTCGGAAGTTTTTGACGGTATAATTCTATGCCGATGACAATGGCGTAGGAATTTTTGTTAGGTTTAGCTTTTATCGCAGGAAGTTCGTCAACATCGGATTTGATGATAGAAAAGACTTCTTGAGATGGCTTGGAGGCTGCTATTACAGGCTGACTGGCAATTTCCTGCTTTTTAGCAAACTTCTCAAGAAGTTTAATGCCTGCCTTCTTGTCATACTTGTCTAAAACTGCCATTGCAGTATCTATATCTGCACCCCTCTCAATAAGGAGTTTCGCTGTGCTGGTATGACCGTACGTTGCGGCATATGCCAACGCTGTAAAGCCGAAAGGACCCACTGTGTTCACATTAGCGCCTTTTTCAATGAGCAGGGCCACAACATTGGCATGGCCTTTACCTGCGGCCTGGTGCAAAGGGGTCCCTAGATAATCCGCCCACTCATTCACATCCGCGCCCTTATCGAGCAAGTCTTTTACAGCATTAACATCCCCTCTAAGAGCCGCATCCCTTAAAGGCGTTGTCATACACCCTGTCATCGCCATGCTCGCAAGCAGTATAAAGATTACACCGGTTAAAGAAATTAAATTACCCTTCATTTTCATAACCCCTCCTCCTTATTTCAAACGTATTGTCAAAATTCTAAGACTGAATCTTCTGATTGCTTTTGCTTTTCAATGTGTTCTTAACAATAAGCTTGCCTCCCCCCTGAAAATCGGCTAAAAGTAGTGTTGAAATAGCCTCAAGGGAGAGTACTATTATGTCGAGTTCATCGAGAATCGCCCGGTTCATTATCTGGATCTCGTCCAAGTTCACTCGAATCGAAATTGAGCAGATCGTCACCGGTCTATCGGATGTCCTTCAAAATCGTAACCCGGAAGTGAAGCCGAAGGACGACTTCAAAGAGAAGCATCCCAACTACCGGCAGTTCGCGGTCGATCCGAAACCACCGCTTACCGAACCGCCTCTTCAAAAAAAACACAAGAACCGAAAGACTACAAGCAGCTCTTAGCTCAGTACGCGACCCTCCATGGGAAGCCGCTTGATCCTGTCAGGCGCTGGAACAAATCTCACATGGTCCCGAAACTGGTTGCCTGCCCAGTCTGTAATGCCCCGCACGACTATCTCTACTACAACGACGGCAAGAAGAAATCTCAGATCAGATGTAAGGTCTGCGGCCTCCTATTCCAGGCCGATCAGCGATTCCGTAAAAACGAGAAGTCAAAGTACTTCTGCCCCTACTGCAATCTTGCGCTCTTTCGCTGGAAAGTGCGGAAAGTGGTCACGATCTACAAATGCAGTACTGATGACTGCCGGCATCGCGTCCAGGCGCTTGCGAAGCTCAATCCCGATGAACGGGCATTACAGAAGAAACGAAGTTCCCAATTCAAACTCTGCTATCAGTACCGGGAGTACCATTACAAACCCCAAGAGCTTCTGCACTCAGAACCTGAAAGGCCGATCGTCGCGCTTACGAAGATCCACAACTCCGAGAACGTCCTCGGCCTGATCCTTGCCTTTTACGTCTCCTTCGCCGTTCCGGCCAGGAAAACCGCATTTATTTTGAAGTCCGTCTTTAACATCAAGGTCTCTTATCAGACGGTCTTGAACTATGCGGCAGCCGCGGCGTTTTACTGCCACAGCTACAACCTCCAGCATAAAGGCCCGATCGATTCTATCCAAGCCGGTGATGAAACGTATATCAAGGTCCTCGGGAAACATCGGTACGTCTTTTTCTTCATCTCCTCCAAGAGCCTGAAAATCACCGCCTATCATGTTGCTGATAACCGGGGAACGCAGCCTGCGATCATTGCCATGAACGAGGCGATTCGTACCGCAGCTCCTGGCCAGGAGATCATCCTCGTCTCCGATGGCAATCCGTCCTACCCAGCCGGTATCCATTTCCTGAATGCTCAGGAAGGCGATAATCCCGATATCCAACACCGCAAGGTCATCGGGCTTCAAAACCTCGATGCTGAGTCAACGGAGTGGAGGGCGTTTAAGCAACTCGTCGAGCGTTTAAACAGGACCTATAAGTATCACGTGCGGCCCGCAGCCGGGTTTAACACCAATAACGGAGCTGTGGTCCTGACAACGCTCTTCGTGACCCATTACAACTTTCTCCGCCCTCATATGTCACTGGACTACAAGCCGCCGGTCCAATTGCCGGAGCTTCAGACAATTACCACGATCCAAGGCAAGTGGGCGAAGATTCTTTCTCTCGCTGCTTAAAACTTCTCGCCTCGTATTCTCAAAGAACGATTCGTCGTTGATGGACGACTATTGCCTGCTGTCGCCTCTTTCACGACTTCATGCCCGACTGTTTGACTTCGGCTACTGTCGCCATACCATGTTGCTCGATCGTTTCATAGGTCCACCCGCTGTTTCATAGAACTTTTGACAGAATCATTTCAAATCCCATCTCCTTCAGCCCTCTGCTTGTTTTGGCTGCGAAAATGTCACTATTTGTTGTTAAACAACACCCTCCATAAATCGCTGTTTAAGGTAATGCTAACTTGGGGACGTTGATACTTAGAGTGCCTTGCGCTTTCATTATGATCTCTTTCCCAGCCATCGCCTGCCTCCGCAATTCCGCATTCATTACAGCTCCACGCCCTTGATCTTCGCCGCTAATGGATCAATCTACTTCCCTTCGATCAACTGCGGCGTCTGTTCGTTGTTATACTTTTTCCGGGCGATGCTCTCGACCTGCGGTTTTATGTAGTTGTACAGATCCCTTACTTCCAGCGACCCGTCGGCTTGCACAACTTCCTCGTTCTTGATCCCTTTCAGCAGGAAGTACGTGAACAGCCCGTGGCCCTTCTCGTCGTAGGTCGAGCTGATCTGCTCGCCTGAGGAGGCCGCAAGAACGGTCATGTTCCTGGCCGAAGCAATGGATGCTTGGAGATTCATCACCAGCGGCCGTGAGCCTTTTGCAATGACCGACCTCCCTCCGGCTCCGGAGAAACAGGAATCGAGGGCCACGATGATCTCCCTTGCCGGTAGCTTGGCGAGGGCATCGTACATCCGCTTCAGTGAATATCCTGTCTCGGCGATGAAGGTCGGGTCCCCGTCATAGGGCACGAGATAGGCGCTGCCGGTTTTTGGGTCCGGGGCTCCGTGGCCGGAATAGTAAATGAAGACCGTGCTGTCCTTCCCCACGTTGTTCGCCAGCCACTTTTCGAAATATTTCACCAGGTCAACGTTCGTAGCGTGTTCATTCAAGAGGGTTACGACATTCTCCTCCGGATAGCCCAGGACCCTCGTGAGATAGGCGCTCATGGTCTTCGCATCGGCATCCGCAAAATCTGCCTTTGGCAGTTTCTGCCGGTAGGACTCGATGCCGATAACTATGGCATAAGCGTTTTTGTTAGGCTTTGCCTTGATTGAAGGAAGTTCGTCAACATCGGATTTGATTACTGTCAAAGCGGGTGCTTTCTCCTGAAGCTTTGCTGTAATTTTCGGTTCTTCATACTTCTGGAGCAATGCCAGACCTTCTTTGACTCCAACCCTTTTAAGGACCATGAGTGCATCATCAATGTCGGCTCCCTTTTCAAGCAGATATTTTACCGTCTTAATATTGCCGGTGCCTGCGGCCACTGCCAGCGCTGAACCAGAATTATCGTTAGCTCTCAGATTAAGATCAGCGCCGGCGTCAAGCAGGAGCCTTATTGCCTCAGTGCAGCCCGCCTTGGCCGCAAGATGCAAAGGTCTCCACCCTCCACCACCAGTGCCGGTTGCATTTACATCAGCCCCCTTGTTTATTAAATACTTTACCGCCTCAACGCGGCAGTAGTATGCCGCGTGGGATAAGGGCGGCCCCGCCATAGTAGCTGCCATAGCGCTTTCATTTATATTTGCGCCCTCATCAAGCAGCTTCTGGAGGGCGTTGATGTTTCCTTCTTTTGCGGCCCGCGTCAATCCGGTTCCGCATCCCGCGAGCACGACAAGCGCGACCGGGACTACTATATATGCGAACTGCTTCTTCATAAGCCCCTCCATTATCGATGAGATTTGTCTTAATTTTGAGCTTGTCCTGCTTCGCATCAACACTACTTCAGCGCCTGAATCAACTGCGGCGTCTGCTCGTTGTTGTACTGCTTCCGCGCGATCCGCTCGACTTGAGGCTTCACATAGCTGTACAGATCATCGATTTTGAGAGAGCCATCTGCCCTTGTGACATCCTCGTTCTTGATCCCTTTGAGCATAAAGTACGTGAACAAACCATGACCTTTTTCATCATAGGTCGAACTCGTCTGGTCGCCGGAGGATGCGGACAGCACTGTCATATTCTTCGGCAGCACAACATTACTCTGGAGATTCATAACCAGCGGCCGCGATCCTTTGGCGATCACTGACCTGCCGCCTGCGCCGGAGAAACAGGAGTCGAGAGCAACAATGACTTCCTTCGCAGGCAACTTCCCGAGAGCCGCATACATCCGCTTTAGTGAGTAGCCGGTCTCGTCGATAAATGCGGGATCTCCATCATACGGCACCAGATAGGCATCTCCCGACTTCGGATTCGGCGCACCGTGGCCTGAGTAATAGATAAATACAGAACTATCTTTTTCCACATTATTCCAGAGCCACTTTTCAAAGTATTTTTCAAAATCGCTCTTGGCAGCATGTTCATTAGTAAGTGTCACAACATTTTCCTCTGGATACCCCATTGCCTTTGTGAGATATTCTGTCATTGTCTTTGCATCAGCTACCGCATAATCAGCCTTTGGTAGTTTCTGGCGGTAGCTTTCAATGCCGATGACGATTGCATAGGAGTTTTTGTTGGGTTTTGCTTTTATCGCAGGCAGTTCGTCAACATCGGATTTGACAATAGGGGTGGCAGGACGGGCGTCGAGCGTGTCAGCGTGTAGGACAGGCGTCGCGCCTGCCGCTGGTTTTTGTGATGCGAGCGCGGTCTGATACTTAATAAGCCAATTTTTCCCTGCGAGAGCACTTGTTGTATTTTTTGGAAAACTTGCGCTCTCCAAACGTGCTATTGCCCCATCAATGTCAGCGCCTTTTTCAATGAGAAGTTTTGCAGAATTGAAACTACCTTTGTATGCCTCCCACATCAAAGGTGTCCAGTCAGCGTTGTCTTTCGCATTCACATCCGCGCCTTTGGAGATAAGAAACTCAATGATTTCCTTGTTGCTACCCGCCAGGTGTAACGGGGTCCAGCCTTGTAACTGCTTCGCATTCACATCCGCGCCTTGCGCTAACAATTCCCTCACCTTACCAATATCCCCTTTACCTGCCGCAGTATGCAAAGGGCCGGCACACCCCGTCATCGCCATGCCCACAAACAGGATAAAGAGCACATTGATTAAATATGCAACCTTGGGGACGTTGATACTTACAGTGCATTGCGCTTTCATTATGAGCTCTTTCCCCGTCATCGCCTGCCTCCGCAATTCCTCATTCATTACAACTCCACTCCCCTGATCATCGCCGCCTGCAATACGTCCATATCAGTTCTTCTTCGACTCTATCAACTGCGGCGTCTGCTCATTATTATACTGTTTCCGCGCAATACGCTCAACCT
>CAYPOT010000149.1:0-5871 GCA_964412455.1 uncultured Nitrospiraceae bacterium
GCCCCCTGGCGTACTACACCCCCGCATGGAATACCCCCGCAGAGAGTTCATTAAAAAGGCGCTGTTCGGGATGTTCAGCCTGCTCGGCCTCGGTTTCCTGCTCGCGGGGCTCAAGGTCCTTTCACCCTCGGGTTGGTCAATGGGGTCAACTATCACTTGATGACGTTCTTGTCGCTAAATGAGAATTGAACCATGGACATCTTTTACACCCAACCCCCACGGCGATGTTGCCGACCAGGCGATAAGCTCCTCCAGTGGCATCGCCTTTCCGTGCAGCCACCCCTGTGAAATGTCGCATCCTCGCTCGCCGAGCATTTCCCATATGCGCTGGGTCTCAACGCCTTCCGCGGTGACCTCGAACCGCAGATTGTGAGCCAGATCGATAATGGAGCGCACTATCATCGCGTCATGTTCATTTGTATCCATCTTCCGTACGAAGGACTGATCGATCTTGACCTCGTCCACCGGCAGGTTCTTGAGATAAGCAAGGGAGGAATATCCCGTGCCGAAATCGTCGATGCACAACCGCGCGCCTGTGGCATCAAGACGGGTGATGACAGCCATCGTTCGCTCTTGCTCCATCATGATCGCGCTTTCCGTGATTTCGAGCGTGATCTGGCCCGGAGGGACGTGAAAATCGTCTAATAAAGCCTTGATGGTGTCCGGCAGCAGACGATCGGTCAACACCCTCGCGGAAAGGTTGACAGCCATATTCAGGTTGATCCCCCGCTCGTTTAGCAGCGCGCAGTGGCGTACTGCCTCTTTGAGCGTCCATAACGTAACCGGCTTGATCAGTCCCGTCCCTTCCGAAAGGCGGATGAATTCATCGGGAGATACGAATCCGTGCTGCGGATGCTTCCACCGGATGAGCGCCTCCACGCCGCCGATGCGGCCGGATGAAAAATGTATTTTGGGTTGATAATACAGTAACAGCTCTTCTTGGTCGATCGCGCGCCGCAACTCCCCAAGCAAAGTCAGATGACGAATGTTGTGGCGGTCCCGTTCGGAGGAATAAACGAAGAAACCGTCACTAGAGGATCTCGCAAGGTGCTCGGCCACGTCCACGCGCATGAGCAGCGTGTCCGCACTGTCGCCGTGGACGGGATAGGCCACAATCCCGAACCGCGCTTCTATCTGGATGGGGGCCTTTTCCACCCAAAACGGTTCTTCGAGTTTTTTCTGGATGATTTTCACGATTAGCACCGCGCCGTCGGCATCTTCTCCGGGAACCATCAGTGCGAAGGAATCTCCGCCTATACGCGCCAGAACGGAGGACGCAGGGGCCACTTCGCCAAGAATGACGCCGAATTTCTGCAGAATGGTATTTCCCGCAGCATGGCCGAGCGTCGCGATCACTTCGATGAAACGTTCGATGTTCATTTTGATCAGGGCAAAAGGCAGATTCTTCTCCCGGTCCAGGGAAATCGTTTCACTCAGGCTCCGGTGAAGATAAGCCTGGTTCGGAAGGCCGGTCAGGGAGTCGTGGTAGGCCTGGTGCTTGATCCGCTCTTCGCGCTCGGAGATCGCTTCCTGCATAAGATTGAACGCAGCCGTGCACGTGCCGAACTCGTCCTGCCTGAGAATGGAAAGCGCCTGTGTGTAGTCTCCCTGTTGGATGCTGCGGGCGCCTTTCACGAGCGCGCGTACCGGCTTCGTAACAACTGAGGAGATAATAACGCCGAGGATCGTCGTGACAAACACCCCGCCTGCAAACAAGATGAGCAATATTTTCCTGAGTCTATAATATGGGCGAAGGGCTCTCTCCATGGAGCGCTGCAAAAAAACACTTATGCGCACATCACCCTGCGTGCCGAGGTCTTGCGACAGACCCAGGTCATTTTCGCCTTTCATGTTGATGGTGACGATGCCATCGAGTTCGCTACGCGCGGAAGTATAGGCTGCGGGAAATGCCTGCCGCAGGTCAGAGACCAGACTCGATGCCGGTACAAGCGGAACCTGGCCGGCCTTTTCGCCCACGAAGGTGACGTCCAGGGAAGTAAGCGTTTTGAAGTATTGGGCAAGCGGGTCGTCTACCCTGTAGCCTACGACGATCCATGCAACCGTCAGAGGCGCCGGCAGAGGGACTACTGCAATATGATAGAGGTGGTCGCCGAGAAACACTATCGCCGACGCGGTGCCGTTCCGTTCCGTTGTTTTGATTAACTCGGGAAAAGGGAACTCCGCAGGCCGCGCTTCGGGATGCAGCGTGTCCGCGATGATAAGGTGGTTCAGGGAAACGATGAGCATGACGTCAGCCTGGATGCGCGCGGCCTGGTTCCGCATGGCGGAAAACAGCGTGGGTCTGTCTCCGTTCGCAAAAACCGTCTTAAACGCAAAATCTCCCGCAAGGCCGCGCGCAGCAGTGGACAAGCGTTCGGAACGGGACTTGATCTTCTGGTCGAAGATCCTTTGGCCCACCGCCAAATCGTCGTGGATCACCGCCTGGGCGTTCCGCGTACTAACGACATAAACGGCAAAGAAGGCGATACATTGGACAAGGATGAACAGACCGAGAAAGAAAAAAATGATCCGGCTCCGCAGGGTTTTGAAATGGAGCATAGCTATTCTCCTCTATGCTCAGACGAGGATGCGGAAGGCCGCGGCTTGCGGGTGTTTTTGATTTGCAGGGTAAGGACAAAATCAACGTTTGCGATGCTTTGAGAGTCCGGGGTAATGCGTTTGGCCGTATCATCAGGGGAACCTTTCATCCACGGGTGCCACACGAGCACATCGTATGTGCCGCGCGGGAGGTCGATCAGATTGGCAGTCCCTTTTTCCCCGGTCTTGGCGAACCAGGCGGTCTCCATCACATACAGATAACCGACCATGCGGTCATGAATCGCGTCACCGAGAACGACGACCCCCGCCTTAGCAAGCGCGATGTGCTTCGAGGACTCGGCCTTGTCGAGCGGGATATCAAAATTTATCACCGGGGAAATAGAGTAGATATGATGCCGCACCCTGTCCGCGTTCACAAACGATACCGCGGCCCCGGTCTGGACCGGCAACACGAACGGCCGAAACTCATTATTTTCAATGAAAATAACGGTCTCCCAGTCCTTCGCCGGCGCCATGCGTTCCTCGGGCATCGCATACACGACAGCGTCTTTCAGGGGTTTGCCCATGTTGTCTGTTACGATGGAATGTACTGCCATCCGGTCATTTACGATGAGAGGCACTGCCATTCCGTCATTTACGATGGGAGGTACCGAGACGGGATGTGCAGACATCGTACACGCGCTGACAGAGAGCAGCAACGCCCACATCAAGACTTTTTGCAGGGTTGTTCCGCAGATACGGACGAGGGAAGACACGTCACGCACATTTCGTACCTTTGTTAAACATTGTATGTTCATACGCAACTGTTGTATAGATTACATCATGTTACGCTTTGTTGTCAAGCGCGGCAACTGCTGCGGCAGTAAGTTCGTGAAAATATTTAAATTGTGCGCATCAAGCTGAATGGAGGCTTGTCTGCTTTTCTGTGTGGTGTTTACGGTACGCCATGAGAATGGCGAAAGGCAGGTTATTCAACAGCTCAGAGAATAGGTGAACCCCCCGGCCGTCCTCCGGGGTCACCTAGTATGTGTTTCTTTAACAAAGCGAAGCCCTGTCCCGACGCAACATGGGCTACCATGAACACCAGTCTGGCCGGGCTTCCCTGATGCCGGTCGGGCAAGAAGCCGCGTGCCGGCATTAATTTACTACCGTGAGCATTGTGGTGCCGCTGACAGAACTAATCATCTGGGCCTTAATGGTGACGGTGCCGGCCTTCACGCCTGTCGCCAGACCTTTTTTCGATTTCGGCGGGCCATTGCTGATCGTCGCGATCGCGGTGTCCGATGAGGACCATGTCAGGTTCGTGGACTGGGTAAGCTCCGCTGTGGTACCGTCCGAGTAGTTTCCTGTAGCGGTGAACTGCCGGGTTGTCCCGGCTATCACACTCGGATTCGCCGGAGTAACAACGATGCTCTCCAGCGTTACCGGGGACACTTTCAGCGTGGTGCTGCCCGATACGCCGGAAAGCGTCGCGGTGATCAAGGTCGAGCCGGTGGCAATGGCCGAGGCCAGACCATTGGAGTTGGCGGCGTTGCTGATCGTGGCAACCGCGGTTGATGAAGAATTCCAGAAGACGGATGCGGTGAGGTCCTGGCTGGTATTGTCCGAGTAGGTCCCGGTGGCAGTGAACTGCATGTCCGTGCCAAACGCAATGTCCGGGTTGGCAGGTGATACTTCGATCGAGACGAGAACTGTCTCCAAGAAGCTTGCGTTTTCACCAGTACAACCGAACGTTAAGCTCAGTACAAGTACTCCACACATTAAGCGGAGCAAGCTAATTGGGGAAATTTTCATGGCAAAACTCCATCGATATCTTTATACGTCCCGAACATCCGCTTAGTGATAGTATACTATTTTTTTGGTTCTGTTAGTATAGGACCACGAAAATGGTGTTGCATGACGGAAGAACCTCTTCCCCAGCCAAATGATGCTCCTCATAAAAAACTCTTTCCGGAAAATCCAAAGATTGCCGGTCGGCCGATATTTTCCCTGTTCAAGAAGTCAAGATGCCATTCATCAGTTCAAAACAGGTAATAAACGATACTAAGCCCGATCGTAAGAGGAGAATACTTAACTGTAGCGGTCCCTGTCCGCCCGCTATTTGTTACCCCTTTTTTCAGATCAATACTCGTATTGCTTATTTCGACATAGCCGAACACATTCCTGCTTAGGGGAATTTCGGCGCCAATGACGCCGCTCACGCCGCTATCCTTGAACGTGGTCTTGACGCCGATGACGTCCACCGTCCGCTCTGTGGTAACACTCACATACCCTACACCTGCATAAGGATTGATCCCTGAAGAGAGCGGAAGGCGCGCGAGAAGCCGAACCTCAGCGGTAGTAAACTCCCCCATTGTGTAACTGCCCTGCAGCCCCACATTCTTAAGCGGCCAGAGAAGTACTGTTGCCCCACCGGCGGTGTTAACGGTGTTTGCATAGACGCCAACACCGATCTGCCGGTCATGATCGAACGCTTTCCCGGAAAAAGTTCCGGTGCTGCCTGTTACGACCTCCTGGGAGGTCTTCTGTACAGGAGGGTGTGATGGCTCGACTACGGTAAAACTCTTCGAGAGCTTGCTCAGGGGCCGCATGTCTTTGGAATAGACGCTGAAATCGACTTTATAGACCCCTCTCCATTTCATTTCGTATTCTTTTGGAATGGAAAAAACCTTGCTTTCACCGGCCGCGATACGTATTTCTTTCCATGTCCATAATTTTACGGCATGGTCCGGTCGGGTCAATGTGGCAAAAACGATAATTTCCATGGTTTCGCCCGTTGCCTTTGCACTATCTGATGTAACAGTTCCTGTAATTTCGGGGAATTCTCCGTCCAGGATTTCAACAGGTACTATCTGAATGGACCGGAGCTCAACCGTTCCGGCAAAAGCGGTATGAGATGCTCCCGGCACGAGTAGCAGCAGTACTACGGGCACGATGAATTTAAGATGCATACCTTTCCTTCCTCATAGAGATGCCGTAGGGTCACGGATTTACATATGAGGCAATGGGTAGATTTTCTCAATACACGTGAAAAGACTGTTTGTATCACCTGGGTCCTGCACGTTGATGAATCGAAACCGATAAAGCCATACAGGTTGCGCTGATATAATGCGGTTCTCTCGCGGACAACCTATCGTACCGGGAAGTAACCCCTATGGTTAATCCACAGAAGAAGCATAGCGCGAAAAGGGGCATGAATCAAGACCAAAATGAAGGCCATCCGGAGCCCGCAGCCCTCTGAAATCTGCCCAAATACACGTTGAACTAAGCCGCTGCGCGGCGGTGCACTTCACTCGCCTCTGAATTTTCTCT
>CAYPOT010000150.1:0-5785 GCA_964412455.1 uncultured Nitrospiraceae bacterium
GTCCAACCAGCTTCTTTCTGAGCACTGCATTCAGAAAGAAGCCTAAACATTAGTTGCAAATCAAATTCTTCTCAAAATAGAAAGAATATTTGCCGCAAAAAAACGCAAGAGTCGCAAATAAGATCGGGATCCTTCGTGCTCTCGCTTAGAAGCGCCTGCTTTTGGTGGTGTCTTTGTGGCAGCTTTGGTTCAGGCTTGTCCGGGTTTTGTATTAGTTACATAAAGTCCTAAACATAACATCACTCCAGGAGGTATCAATGAACACCACAGCATCATCCGCAGAGACCTTCGGCCTGCCGCTCAACCAGGCCACCGCCTTTTCGAACCACAAGGGCGAATTCAAGGAGCGGCTCAAGAAAAAGCAGCTCAAGATGCTGGAGCCGTTCGCGCCGCTGCTCAAACAATTCCTGGAGCCCGGCGAGGAAATGCTGCTGGCGCTGCAGGGCTGCTCGCCCATGTCTTTCATGGAGCAGTTCACCGGTGGATGGATGGTCTACTATATCAAGCGCTGCGTGCTGGTGGTGACGGACCGGCGCATCCTGCACTTCCCCACCAAGGGCAGCTACGTGCCCCGCCACTCCATCGCCCAGATCCGCTACGGCGATGTGGACGAGATCAAACCGTCGACGTTCCTGAGCAGGAAGTTCTTGGTGAAGTACAAGAACGGAAAAAAGGAGACCTTTCTGCAAGTGAAGGACTCTCCGAAGCTGAAGGCGGTCCTGAACGACGTCCGGATGACCGCGCAGCAGCCGACAACTTACGGCATCCGGCATCATCTCTGTCCCAAGTGCACGGCGCCGCTGACGGTCGGGCAATACGTCTGCCCCTCATGCAAGCTGGAGTTCAAGAACGAGCAGAAGGCGCGGAACCTCTCGATCTTGCTCCCCGGGGGAGGGTATTTCTACACCGGCCATCCGGTCATCGGCGTCGCCGACGCGATCGTCGAGACGGTGCTGATCGTCCTGATCGTCACGGGCGTGGTGAACCTGGTGACAGGCGCGGAGGAGAACGAAGTGGCGGTTGCCCAGGTGGTCATCTTCAGCATTGCTCTGTTCATAGAGAAGCTCTATACCGTTTTCCACGCGAAGCACTATGTGAAGGAATACCTCCCCGTGGACAAGGAGATCCAGCCGCTGCGGCGGTAGCGGGACCAAAGGCCTAAACATATGAACCTGTTCACGATCATCGCGGTCCTGTTGACCCTCTCGGCGGCCTTCGGCTACCTGAACCATAAGTACATCAAGCTGCCCGTAACGATCGGGACCATGCTCATTTCCATGGTCATGTCCGTCGGCATGGTCGTTCTCGGCCATACGGGAAAGCTCGGGCTGGGCATCGAGGAACAGTGGCTGGCGCTGGTCCGGAGCATCGATTTTGACAAGACGCTTCTTGTCGGCATGCTGGGCTTCCTCCTTTTCGCCGGCGCCCTTGAGGTCGATCTCAACGAGCTGCTGCACCGCAAGTGGGAGGTCCTCCTGCTGGCCACGGCGGGCACCGCACTGTCCACGGTGCTGGTGGGGGGCGCCGCCTACGGCATCGTCCGGTGGCTGGGGTTGGACATCGACCTTCTGCACTGCATGATCTTCGGGGCACTGATCTCTCCCACCGACCCCATCGCCGTGCTCGGCATCATGCGCGCGTCAGGCGTCCCGAAAGGCCTGGAAACGCTCATCTCCGGCGAGTCGCTGTTCAATGACGGCGTGGGCGTTGTCCTGTTCCTCACCCTCGTGGGTGCGGCAACCAGCGGGGCCGATGTCTCGTTCGGCGGGGGCGCCGCGGCTTTCCTGCTGGAGTTCGGCGGAGGAGCGCTGCTCGGTCTCGCCCTGGGCTGGGTCGCTTTTCTTGTCCTCCGGAGCATCGATGATTACCATGTGGAGGTCCTCGTTACGCTTTCGCTCGTGACCGGGGGGTACTCACTGGCGGCAGCGCTTCACACGTCGGGTCCCATCGCCATGGTCGTGGCAGGCCTCCTGATCGGCAACCACGGACGGAGCTTCGCCATGTCCGAACGGACGCGGTATCACCTCGACACGTTCTGGGAACTGGTCGACCAGATCCTGAACTCCCTTCTCTTCGTCCTGATCGGCCTTGAATTGCTCGTCATCAGGCTGTCGATGCCCGCCGTTGCCGCCGGGCTGCTGGCCATCCCCGCGATCCTTGTCGCGCGCTTCGTTGCCGTCGGCATCCCGATCTCCCTCCTGCCGTCGCGGGACCGGTACGGCGGACGCGCCCTGGCCATCATGACCTGGGGAGGCCTGCGGGGAGGGATCTCCGTGGCCCTTGCCCTTTCGCTCCCCCGCGGTCCCGAGCGCGATACGCTCATTGCAATGACGTACACGGTGGTGGTCTTCTCCATCCTTGTCCAGGGATTGACCGTCAAACGCCTCTCCGCCCTGTCCGGGCCGAAGTAGGGGTCGGATCCGCACGCCCTTTTCCTTGTCCTGCTGCCCAGTGACGACACTAAGTACCGTCTTGAAATGTGAATCCGGGAGCGAACGTATTACCCGTGGCTTGCCGCGGGGAGCTTCAATTTACGCTCTCCGGTATGGCCCCTTTCCCCGGTGTAGGAACGAACTCGTTCAAATCTGCTACTAATTGCACTACCCTGAAAATACCCCATCGAGATGATTGCCTTCGCCCTCGACTTAATCTACAATTAGCCCTCCTTCGTGCAGAGATGGTCTGCGGGAAAGGACGGAGCATGACAGAGCAGTATTAATGGGATTGCCATGCCGATCATCGGCTCAAGCCATCTCGCAGAAGGAACGCCTGGACTTTATCGTTTTCGAGCAAATGGGGGAGGGCCGGAAGAACGTGACGTCACCGTGCTGGAACTGTATGAGCGAAGGCAGGAAGGTGCGATCTCTGCGCACGGGGATCGTTTATTGCGCCGAATGCGGCATGTCAATGGACGGCCTGGGCGCGGTCACCAATTTCAGCGTGCTGGATATAGAGTTCGTCGACAGGGACGATGACGAAGCCGAACCGTCATCGTAGGCGTTCAACCCGAGGGACGTCGTTGCGCCCGTTGCGTAAGTTAATTGCGCAGCTATCTGAGTCTCTAGTGTAGTGCGTCCAACGCTTCTTTGCTTAAGCAGACTCTTTTCTTGCAAGAGGGGTTTTGCAGTCCTTCCCGAGCATTAGGCTCGAACCACCTCCCCAACCCCTCCTTGGCAAGGAGGGGCAGTAAGAGGCCCTCATCCAATCGCCATTTCACCTTTTGCCACGGCATCCTCCTTTTCTATTTTTCCTTTTGTGATGATTTCGTGATATTTTTCCGGTACACTTACGATGAAAGGGCGCGCACGTGAAGAAACGGATACTGATCATCGAAGACAACGCCGACCTGGCCAAGCTCCTGTCCATGCACCTCCGGGACCTGTCGTACGACGTGGACACGGCGCCGGACGGGCCGGCGGGGCTCGCGCAGGCGGGCAGGGCCGCCTACGACCTCATCATCCTGGACCTCATGCTGCCGGGCATGGACGGCATCGAGGTATGCCGCCGCATCCGGGAGCGGCCGCCCTATGTGCCGATCGTGATGCTGACCTCGCGCTCTTCCGAGACGGACCGCGTGGTGGGGCTGGAGGTGGGGGCGGACGACTACGTCACGAAACCCTTCAGCATCCGGGAGCTGCTCGCCCGGGTGAAGGCGATCTTCCGCCGCATCGAGCAGACCGGCAAGACGGACAGGCCCGCCGCCGGACGGATCGAAGCAGGGGGCCTGCTGATCGACCCGGAGCGGCGCGCGGTCACCCTGAACGGCGCCGCCGTGGAGCTTACGGCCAAGGAGTTCGACCTGCTGCACTACTTCGCCGGCCGCCCCGGCCGGGTCTTCACCCGCTCACAGCTGCTCGACGCGGTCTGGGGCTACAGCCACGAAGGCTACGAGCATACGGTGAACTCACATATCAACCGCCTGCGCGCCAAGATCGAGAAGGACTCCGCACGTCCCCGCTACGTGCTGACGGTCTGGGGCGTGGGGTACAAGTTCGCCGAAGGTGACATCCCGAAGGAGGAGGCCTGATGTTCCGTTCTCTCTACGCGAAACTGGCCTTCGCGCTGCTTGGGCTGCTCGCCCTGGTGGGCGGCCTGCTGGTGGTCGTGAGCGTCACCTCCACGGAGCTGTATCAGCAGGAGGCGAACCAGAAACTGAACCGCACGCTGGCCGAGCTGATCGTGTCGCAGAAGGACCTGATGCGGGACGGCACGGTGAACGGCGCGGCGGTGAAAGATATATTCTCCATGCTGATGACGGTCAACCCGTCCATCGAGGTCTACCTCCTCGATGGACGGGGGTCGGTCCTCTCCTACTCGGCCGAGCCGGGCAGGGTGAAACGCATGGCCGTGGACCTCGGCCCGGTCTCGACCTTCCTCGCGGGGAAACAGGCCTACCCCATCGTGGGCGATGACCCGCGTTCCCTGAGCGGACGAAAGATCTTCACCGCTGCGCGCATCCCGCGGAACGGGCCGCTAGAAGGCTACCTCTATGTGATCCTGGGCGGCGAGTCCTACGACACGGTGGTCGAGAAACTGCAGGGGAGTTACATCCTGCGCCTGAGCCTCTGGGTCACCGTGGTGAGCCTTCTCGTTGCGGCCGGCGCGGGGCTTGTCCTGTTCGCCTACCTGACCCGCAGGCTCCGGCGGCTCGCCGCGGCCATGAGCGCCTATGCACAGGGGACGGCCTTCGCAGGGCTCGATCTCCCGCGAGTTGTGCAAGACCCTTCCGATGAGATCGGCCGGCTGACGGCGACCTTCGGTCTCATGGCCGGACGCATCGAGCAGCAGGTGGCGTCCCTCAGGAACACCGATGCCCTGCGGCGGGAATTGATCGCCGGCGTGTCCCACGACCTCCGCACGCCTTTGGCAACGCTCCAGGGCTATATCGAAACGCTGCTGATGCGCGACAGCGTCCTTTCGAACGAGGAGCGGCGGCAGTACCTCGAGATCGCCATCCGGCACTGTGTCCATCTCACCAAACTGGTGGCAGGCCTTTTCGACCTGGCCAAGCTGGAGACCGGCGCAATGGCCATCCACCGGGAGCCCTTCAGCATCGGCGAGCTCGTCCAGGACGTGGTGCAGAAGTTCCAGCTGGCCGGCCGGGAGCGTGACATCCGGGTCACGACGAACGCCGACGGCGCCGTCCCCTTCGTATCCGCCGATATCGCGCTCATCGAGCGGGTCCTCGAGAACCTCATCGAGAATGCGGTCCGCTATACGCCGCAGGGCGGCGTCGTGACCGTTCTGCTGCGGCCAGGCGAGCAGGCGGTCGATGTCACCGTGTCCGACACGGGGACGGGCATCCCGCCCGGGGACCTGCCGCATGTCTTCGACCGGTACTACCGCGGCGACCGGAGCCGTCAGGACCGGACCGGCCATGCCGGGCTGGGTCTTGCCATCGTGCGGAAGATCCTCGACCTGCACGGCGTCGAAATCACGGTTGCCAGCGAAGTGAGCATAGGAACGTCCTTCGCCTTCGGTCTTCCCGTCCATCCGCCCCAACAAGAGTCAATGCTTCCGCGCTGACCTCCAGTCGTTGCCGATCTCAGGATCGACCTCTGTTACAGAAAAGTGATCATTTCGTGACCCTGCCGTGAACCCTGGGAAGTATGCTTACTCCAGAACGATGGAGGAGGGCGGCCACTGACCTCCTCCGGATCATCACAGGGAACAACGGTACTGTCAAAAGTTCTATGAAAAAACGAAGGATATTTTACCGCAGAGATCGCAGAGGTCGCAGAGAAATGCAAATCTTGAAATAAAAGCAGATTAAGTAAAAGAAACC
>CAYPOT010000151.1:0-5685 GCA_964412455.1 uncultured Nitrospiraceae bacterium
ATTACGCAGATTTAGTCTTTAACCACGGTCCAGAACGGTCGTTTTTTAATCTGCGTCGCTTAGAAGCGCCTACTTTTGGAATCTGTGAAATCTGTGGACGAATCTTAGCCTTTCTCGTTTTCTGGTTTGTTCAGCTTTTTTCAACTAAAATACGAAAGACCCAATATATTTAACGCGCAATGTTCAGCGATGCCCTTGCTGTATCGGCTGTTATCATAGGCAATCTGTGTAGATCCGTGTCAAAGGTCCTTTTCGAATGCAGCTCCTGAGTTTTCAGTCTTGCCCGCAGGTATCATAAGTAATCAGCTCTGAATTGTTTTCCTTAGTCCGTGCGGTAAATCATCTTGAGGGTGGTGTGGATGAAGATCAGCGTCAAGACCGGTAAACTGGAAACGATGCGTGCCGACGCGGCGGTCCTCATGATCGTCGAAGGCGAGAAGCTCGGGCCTGTCGCGGCGTGGGTGGACAAGGCGTTGGGCGGCATGGTCCAGAGGCTCCTGAAGCGCGGTGATCTCAGCGCCAAGGCAGGCAGCATATGCCTCCTGTACCCGGAAGGAAAGATCGCGGCTGAGCGGCTGATCGTCGTCGGGCTCGGCAAGCGCGCTGACCTTACCCTCAACAAGCTTCGCCTTGCAACGGGAAAAGCGGCTGCCGCAGCCCGCAGTGCCGGAGCGAAGAACATCGTTGTTGCACCGGAGGGGTTTTCCTTCGATCCCGCGGAGGCCGGGCAGGCGCTGGCCGAAGGCGGCACGCTCGGTCTGTATCGTTATCTGAAATATAAGTCGAAGGACGAGAACAACGGTAAAAAAGAGATCGCTTCGATCACGGTCCTGACGGAAAAGGCATCCACGGTCAGCGCGCTGCAGAAAGGCGTCCGTACCGGCGAGATCATCGCGGCACAGGCCGCAATGGTCCGCGACATGGTCAACTCGCCGTCCGCCGATATGACCCCCACGGTCATCGCCGGGATCGCGAAAGGACTGGCGAGGAAACACCGCCTGAAGGTCCAGGTGCTGGAACGGGACCGCATGCGGAAGCTCGGCATGGGCGCGCTCCTGGGCGTGGCGTCGGGCAGCGTCCAGCCGCCCAAGTTCATCATCGTGGAATACCGCGGCGGCGGGAAGAAGCCCTTCATCGCGCTCGTCGGCAAGGCCATCACTTTCGATTCCGGCGGCATCTCCATAAAACCGTCGGAGAACATGGACAGGATGAAGGATGACATGAGCGGCGGCGCGGCCGTGCTCGGGGCCATCGCGAACGCGGCGGCGCTCGGGCTCCCGCTCAATATCGTAGCGCTCGTGCCTGCCACGGAGAACATGCCGAGCGGCAGCGCCCTCAAGCCCGGTGACGTGCTCCGGACGATGTCGGGCCGGACCATCGAGGTCCTCAACACCGACGCCGAGGGCCGTCTTATCCTTGCCGACGCCCTGGCCTATGCCTGCCGGTACAAACCGGCGGTCATCGTCGACATCGCGACATTGACCGGCGCCTGCCGCGTCGCCCTGGGCCAGGAAGCGACGGGGATGCTCGGGACGAGCGACCGGTTCAAGCAGAAGATGCGCGAGGCCGGGGAAACGACCGGCGAGCGCGTGTGGGAACTGCCGCTCTGGGACGGCTACCAGGAACTCATCAAGAGCGACATCGCCGACATGAAGAACGCGGGCGGCAGGGACGGCGGCGTCATCACTGCCGCGTGCCTGCTCTCGAAGTTTGTGGAGAAGTATCCCTGGGTCCACCTCGACATCGCCGCCACGGCCTGGACCGACAAGGACCGGCCCTACACGCCCAAGGGCGCCACGGGCCTCGGCTGCCGGCTGCTGACGCAGTTCCTGCGGGACTACGCGAAAGAATGAACGAAGTTGAGAAGGTAGGACGGTAGGAGGGTAGGAAAGTAAGGATTAAGAAAAACTGTTGACCGTGCTGTTTGCTTACCCTCATACTCTCTTACGTTCTTCCCCGCGAGAATCACATGGACCTCCACCAGATCGAAATATTCTGCGCCATCGTCAAGTACCGGAGTTTTTCACGGGCAGCCGAGACGCTCTTTCTCACCCAGCCGACGGTGAGCGGTCACATGAAGAACCTCGAGGCCGAACTCGACGTGAAGCTCCTCGACCGCCTGGGCAAGCGCGCGCTCCCCACCGAGGCCGGCGATATTCTCTACCGCCACGGAACCAAGCTGCTGGAGGAGCGCGACCGGGCGAAGCAGGAGATCGAGAAGCTGTCGGGGCGGATCAGCGGCAAACTGATCATCGGCGGCAGCACCATCCCGGGCGCGTACCTCCTTCCACCGCTCATCGGTTCATTCAAGAAGAAGAACCCGGGGATCTCGGTCCAACTGAGCATTGACGACACGGCGAAGATCACCGATGCCGTGCTTGCGGGCAGCCTGTGCATCGGCGTCGTGGGCGCCCGCGTCGCCGAACCGCAGCTCGAGGTCCATCCCTTCCAGACCGACGAACTGGTAGTCGCTGTGCCTTCCCGGCATCCCTGGGCCCGGAAACGGATCGTTGCTCCCGAAGAACTTGCCGGACAGCCGTTCATCCTGCGCGAACAGGGCTCGGGTACCCGCAAGATCATGGAGGACCGGTTCGAGAAGGCGGGCCTCTCGATCGCCGACCTGAACATTGAGGCCGTTGTCGGAAGCAGCGACGGCGTCCGCCAGGCGGTCAAGGCCGGACTCGGCATCTCAATACTTTCCAGCCGGGCACTCAAGGACGACATAGAGGCAGGCCGCCTTGCGGCAGTCCGCGTCGCCGGCATAAAAATGGAGAGGCACTTCTACGTCATCCTTCTCCGCGGCAGGAGCCGTTCCCCCCTCTGCAAGGCGTTCCTCGACTTCATCCTGAAGAGATCCCGTTAGCGTCCTCCGTATCTGTTGCGCGTCCGTCCGGAGAAAGCCGCCTCCCGCGCGTTTCCCCATACGCCGATACATTGTTCTTTTCAATGCGAACGACCTCATTCCATCAGTATTAGCGATTTGACTCCCCGGTATTCCTCCTTTACAATGACAACCTTTACAAGGAGATCGTATGCAGATAGATGCTCGTGGAAAAGGCTGCCCTCAGCCCGTGATGATGACTGCGGATGCACTCTCGAAGATCAGCGAGGGCATCATCGATATCCTGGTGGATAATAAGGATTCGGCGCTTAATGTATCCGGATATGCGGCGCAGCATGGAATGTTCGCTGAAACGACGCAAGAGGGCAGGGACTGGAAGGTCAAAGTCGTAAAAGGTTATGCCTGCAAACCCGGCGTGCGGAACGCATCTACCGGTGCTGAACCAGCACAGAAGAAGACGCTGATGATCATTATCGGGACCGACAGCCTGGGCAAGGACGAGGATTTGGGGAAGAAGCTCGTCAAGGGGTTCTTCGATACCATGAAGGTTTACAAGCAGCTTCCGCACATCATGTTTTTTCTGAACGCAGGCGTGAAACTGACCACGGTGAACGAGGAAACCGTTGCCGTGCTGAAAGAGATCGCGGACCTCGGCGTGGAGATTTATTCCTGCGGGACCTGCTTGAAGCACTACGATCTTGAGTCGGAACTTAAAGTAGGCAACCGGGGCGCGACGAACCATATTGTGGAAGGCATGCAGGACTTCGACAAGGTGGTGTGGGTGTAGCAGGCGGCTGAAGAACGGTTGCGACTTGTGCTCCTGCGTGGCAATTAATCATGATTATAGAGCGTAATGCAGAGGGAAAGGTCAAGCTTACCAGTCTGAGCCATGGCGCCGGGTGAGCCTGTAAATTAGGTCCAAAGGTATTGGATCAGATTCTGAGGGCTTTACCGTCATTTACCGATCCCCGAGTGCTTGTCGGCACGGAGGATGACGCGGGCGTATATAGGTTGACGGACGAAATCGCGATCGTGCAGACCGTGGACTTCTTCACGCCCATCGTCGATGATCCCTATGATTTCGGAGCCATTGCGGCGGCGAATGCGCTCTCCGACGTGTACGCCATGGGCGCAAAGCCGTTGACCGCCCTGAATTTGGTAGCGTTTCCAAAGGACGGTCCCATGGATGTTCTTGCGGACATCCTGCGGGGCGGCGCTGAGAAGGCAATGGAAGCGGGCGTGAGCATCATCGGCGGCCACTCCATCGACGACCGCGAGCCGAAATACGGCATGGCGGTGACCGGCGTGGTGCATCCTGAAAAGATGATGTTGAAGGCTGGCGCACGGCCCGGAGACATGCTCGTGCTCACGAAGCCCCTGGGAACGGGGATCATCTCGACAGCTATGAAAGCGGGGTGGGCCACAGATGAGACTGTGCGCATCGCCACGCAGTCCATGAAGACTCTGAACCGTGCGGCATCGGAGGCCATGGTTGACGCGGGCGTGACAGGGGCAACGGACATCACCGGTTTCGGACTGCTGGGCCACCTTTCAGAAATGCTCCGCACGAGCAATGTGAGTGCGCGATTGTCTATGGCGGAGATCCCGATCATTGCAGGTGTGCGCGATTTGTCTAAAATCTATGTGCCGGGCGGTTCACGGGCGAATTTGCGGTACTTGGAGGACAGGATTGTCTGCGATACGGAAGTCAGCGAAAATGATAAGCTGATCCTCGCCGATGCCCAGACATCGGGCGGAATGCTGATAGCCGTACCTCTCAACAGGCTCAATGGTCTCCTTGATGGTCTCGCAGCGCGGGGAGTCGAGACACGCGCGGTGATCGGCGAGATCATGGAGGGCGAGGCAGGCAGGATTGTCGTCGGCAGGTAGCGCCACATAACAATGAATTAGGAAAAGACATAAGACCGGCTGAGTCGGCTGGCGCCGGCCGCGGGCTTCAAACCCGTTGGGCAACCGTGCATGGTTTGTCTTCGGTTCGATTCCGTAGCCGGTCTCCATAGCGTCTCTCTTGATCAAGGCGCTGATTCTTTTTTATTGAAGGACTTTACGTGCGTGCCGTTCGCGCGCAAACACCGTTATATTTCCCGCCGCATTTCAACCAATTACGCCGGCCTGTGTCTTATCATCAGTTCACACATGATCCCCGCAGGAGCACTGCGGGGGAAAAAAGGAGGATGTGGTATGAAGAAGTTGGCGAGTATTGTTGTGGCGGCTGTGGCGGTGCTGGCGGTTTCGACGGCTGTGATCGCGCAGCCCTGGCAGGGGTGGAAGGACTGCGGCGGCTGGTGCAGGGAGAATGGCGGCGGCCCTGGCGGCCCTGGCGGTCCGGGCCGTGGGGCAGGCAGGATGTATGATCCGGCCAAGGCCGAGACCGTGCAGGGCGAGGTCACGGCGGTCGAGAAGATCGGCGGCGGACGGAAGATGGGACCGGGCATCGGCCTGAAGCTAAAAACGGCATCGGGTGAACTGGTCGTCCACCTGGGACCGCAGTGGTACATCGAGCAGCAGGGCGAGGTCCCGATCAAGGCGGGCGACACCGTCGAGGTGAAGGGCGTCAAAGCGTCGAGAGGCGGGCTGGATTTCTTGCTTGCCGGTGAAGTGCGGAAGGGCGGAGACGTCCTGCGGCTGCGAGACGAGAGCGGCGTGCCGCTCTGGGCGGGCTGGCGCCGGGGCGGTCCCGCGCTGAAGTAGCGACGTACCGGACGCGCACCGACGGCGCGAGGACAATAAACTGAGAGAGGCCGGTCCCGGTTCACGGGGACCGGCCTTTTTTTGGTATGCCAGGCATGACACTCTGCACTCTGGTGCAGGCTGATCAGATG
>CAYPOT010000152.1:0-5486 GCA_964412455.1 uncultured Nitrospiraceae bacterium
GGCAAGGGCAAAACCGACTCGGGGACGGGGAGACGCGGTGACAGGTCAAAAAAGCAGAAAGGCAGGGTCGCATTCTTTCCGGGATGCGCGATCGATCATTTTCAGTCCGACATCGGGGAGGCGACGGTCACGGTCCTCGAGGCCCTGGGCTATGAGGTCGTGGTGCCGGAAGGCCTGGTGTGCTGCGGCAGACCCTTTCTCTCGCTGGGCGACCGTTCCGCGGCGGAAGAGCTTGCCGCCAAGAACCATGATCTCCTTGCCTCTCTCGATGTCGATACGGTCGTTACCTCCTGTGCATCCTGCGGAGTGACTTTTAAAAAAGAGTATCCTGCGCTGCTTGCTCCCTCGGGCAGGGAACCGGTCCGTGTGCAGGACATTCACGAGTTCCTTGCGGGCAAGACCGGAGCGCTTGATCTCGCAGGGATGCCGATGAAGGTAACCTGGCACGATCCCTGTCACCTCGGCAGAGGGCAGGGTCTGTCGAAGACCGGGCGGGAGGTCCTTCTGGCCGTTCCGGGCATCGAATTGGTCGAGATGAAGCACCCTGACCGCTGCTGCGGGTTCGGCGGCGTGATGCGCCTGAGTCATCCGTTCCACTCCAGCGCGATCGGTGAAGCGAAGGCGAAAGACATCGCGGAAACGCAAGCGGATGTCGTCATCGCCGGATGTCCCGGATGCAGGATGCAGATCGCCGACGGGCTGCGGCGGGTCGGTTCTGAAACACAGGTCGTGCACACGGTGCAGGTGCTGGCGAAAGCACTCACGAGTGCGGAATGCGGAGTGCGGAGTGCGGAAGGAGAAACAGCCGAGGGTAGGAAGGTAAGAAGGTAAGAAGAGGCCAGGCCCTTTTGGCCGCTTGAAAAATAATAGCGCGAGGAGAAGCAAAACATGAAATTCTTTATCGACACAGCGAACGTGAAGGAGATCAGCGAGGCAGCGAGCCTGGGGATCGTCGACGGCGTCACGACGAACCCGTCGCTCATCGCGAAGGAAGGCAGGGATTTCAAGCAGGTGATCCAGGAGATCTGCGCCATCGTGGACGGACCCATCAGCGCCGAGGCCGTGAGCCTTGAGGCGGACAAGATGGTCGCAGAAGGCGAGGACCTGGCGAAGCTGCACAAGAACGTCGTGGTGAAGCTTCCCATGACCCGGGACGGCCTCAAGGCGACCAAGGTCCTGGCGGACAAAGGCATCAAGGTGAACATGACCCTTGTCTTTTCGCCGACCCAGGCGCTCCTCGCGGCGAAGGTGGGCGCGGCCTACGTGAGCCCCTTCGTCGGCAGGCTTGACGACATCAGCCATTACGGCATGGACCTGGTGCGTCAGATCATGGGCATCTACAACAACTACGGATTCGGCACCGAGGTGATCGTGGCAAGCGTGCGGAACCCGCTCCATGTCGTCGACGCGGCGCTTGCCGGGGCCCATATCGCGACGATTCCCTTCAGCATCATCGACCAGATGGTGAAGCACCCGCTTACGGACATTGGGATCGAGAAGTTCCTGGCCGACTGGAAGAAGCTGGAGAAGAAGTGATCGACAAGGGGACAAGGAGAAGATCGGAAGAATAACCTTTGCCAGAAGTAGGCGCCTCTAGGCGATACTGATTTTCACTGATAACAGCTATGATAACTGCGGATTGATCCGACTTTATCTTGCTTATGATCCGGCTTGATCCGTGTCAAGGAAGTTCAGCTTTCCCTCCGTGTCTTCGTGCCTCCATGGTAGATTGCGTCAGGTATGAATCATGCCGATCTACGAATACCATTGCGTTAAATGCCGCCACGAGTTCGAGAAGCTGGTCTTCGGCTCGAATCCGGAAGTCGTCTGCCCGAAGTGCGGGTCACCGGAGGCGGAGAAGCGGCTGTCGAAGTTCGGGATGGGCAGGTCGTCGGACGGGTCAGGCGGCGGTTCGGGATGCGGGGGATGCTCCTCATCCTCCTGCGCCGGATGCAAATGAGCATGCGGCCAAGGTTACTATTCCAGCGAAGTACGATACCGCAGGTTAAGATGGATGCCCAGTAAATATGTAGGGCCGCTCAGGGGACGTGCGGGTGCGGTACAGACTTATGTCATTGCGTTTCAGAGGCCCCTGCATCCCGTGAATAGGGCCGCGCACTACATGACCGGAACAGAGCCGGTTAACCACAGATCATGCCTGCGCGTGCGAAGCGAAAGCGCCCATGGACGGCTGATTTGGCAGGTAAAATAGAAGACAGATTGGCATGTCTGCGCGGCGCTGTGAATGGCGGTGCAGAAAAAACACTCCGAGCTTTCTGATCTGAAGCGATCCTCTTTTCAGAACCTGTTTATTTCGTCGATCAGGTTCCTGAGCCTGCCGAAGTCCTGGCGGTTAAAATCAACGATCAGCCTCGGCAAATGGGCCAGTTCGGGCTCTTCCTGCTCCGCGGGAAGCGGTCCCGATAGCTCCATGCTCCCCTCGGGTGTCAGGATATCGGCAAATCCATCCTTCAACTTTCCGATATGGCTGATGTCGAGCACGGACGTCAGGCGGAGAACCAGTTTTCCGTTCACATACCGCATGCTGTGGTAGCGGCTGTAGAAGCGGTTGATCTCGCCTACCGCGGCCTCGATGGAATCCACACGGGTGAAAAAAGAAAAATCGGAATCGCCGATATAGTTCTGTCTTCGCAGCTCATCTCGCAGGAACGCGATCCACTTGGTCCAATAGGTCCCTCCCGGAGCATCCACCAGCACGAGGGGCAGGGGGTTGCGTTTGCCCGTCTGGACCAGCGTCAGCGTTTCCATGGCCTCATCGAGCGTGCCGAAGCCGCCGGGAAAGAGCGCAACGGCGTCGGCCTCCTTAATAAACGCGACCTTCCGGTTGAAGAAATACTTGTACGTAATGAGCCGCGGGTTGCCTTCCAGGACGGCGTTGGCCTTCTGTTCGAAGGGCAGCCGGATGTTGACGCCGAAGGAATGCTCCTGCCCGGCGCCCTCGTTCGCAGCCTCCATGATCCCGTTCCCGCCGCCGGTGATGACCATATAGCCCGTTTCAGCGAGCTTTTTGCCGAATTGGCGTGCCATCGCGTAGACCGGCTCATCGGGGCTGGTCCGCGCGGAGCCGAACACCGTCACCTTTCGCACGTTCCTGTAGGGGCCGAATACCTTGGCGGTGAAGCGCATTTCCTTGAGGGTGGTGTTCATCAGCTTGAGGTCGGCCCGGTCGTCGTCTTCCTGGCCCGCCTTGAGCGCGGCCAGGATCATCTCGCGGACATATTCGGGCCGGTGGATGCCGTCAGCGATGTGGATCAAACTGTCGATGGCCTCGTCTACGGGTCCGTTGGTCCTGGTGAAGTGCAGTTGCATCACGGTGTTCTCCTTGTGCGTACAATATCGATAATCAGATAGTAATTCTTTTCCCCGATTTTGTCGAGAGAAGAAGGGCCGGGCCGCATTCGCGTGCCCAGAAAAAACGCTTGACAGCGACGACACTGTCTGATAATAAGTACTTATCTGATTAATCAGTTAAGTAAGAAGAATGGGTGGAGGGCGGAATGCTGAAAAAAAAGATCAACAACGCAGGTCCGGGCGCTGCACCGGCCATGGAGAGGGGATGCTGCGCGGTCGAGGCGATCGTGACGGTCGATGAACGGGGACAGATGGTGCTCCCGAAGGATCTGCGGGAAAAGGCCGGCATCAAGGCCGGCGACAAGATGGCGGTCGCAATGTGGAAGAAGGACGGCGAGGTTTGCTGTATCACGCTCATCAAGGCAGGCAGACTCGGCGGCATGGTGAGGACCCTGCTCGGGCCCATGATGAAGGACCTTTTGTAGAAAAGGGGTATTGACCGATGCAACAGCTCCAGTTTGTAACGAAAGAACAGCAAGACAGCGGTAGTTCCTGCTGCGGTCCGGAGCAAGGCCCGGGTGAGAACAGCTCCCGCGATGTGGCCAGGAGCATGCTTTCCTGTCCTGATGCGAACCGGAGCGCTCCCCGCTGGATCACCGGAACGGTCCCGACGCCGGCAGGCGCGGTCCCGCAGATATCTACGGTATGGACGCGTAACGACTACTGGGGAATGATAAAAAGCAGGTCCGGCGGCTACCGCATGAGATATACCGTGGCACCGGGGCTGTACGCCCTGGGAGAACCGGACAATGGCTCCGATGTCTTTGTTACGGCGAACTACAAACTGAGCTTTGATATCCTGCGCCGGAGCCTCGCCGGACTTAATGCCTGGGTCCTCGTGCTCGATACGAAGAGCATCAATGTATGGTGCGCGGCGGGGAAAGGGACCTTCGGCACCGATGAGCTGGCGAAGCGCATAGCCGAAGCGCGTCTTGACGCGGTCGTCAGCCACCGGCGCGTCATCGTCCCGCAGCTCGGCGCTGTTGGCGTGAACGCGGCGGACATCTTGAAGAGAACCGGCTTCCGGGTCTCCTTCGGGCCTGTGAAGGCCCGGGACATTCCCGAATACGTGCGTACTGGATATAAGAAGACAAAAGCAATGAGCACGATGCGGTTCTCCATGCTCGACCGGCTGGTTCTCACGCCGATGGAGCTCAATCCGGCAATGAAGAAATTTCCCTGGGTGGCTGCCGGCATCCTTCTTATCTTCGGCCTCCAGCCGTCGGGCCTTCTGTTCAGGGAGGCATGGTTCAACGGACTGCCTTTTCAGTTCCTGGGCCTGACAGCTGTTTTCACGGGAGCGCTCGTGACGCCGGTCCTGCTTCCCTTTGTCCCGTTCCGGTCCTTCGCGGTCAAAGGATGGATCATGGGCGTGTTGTCGGTATTCGTTGCCACGAGATTTCTCGGGCTCCAGGACCCGATCCTGCTGTCCGTCGCCTATCTGCTCTTCCCTGCGTTGAGTTCCTACATCGCCCTCCAGTTCACAGGTTCGACGACATTCACCGGCATGACAGGCGTGAAAAAAGAACTCAAATTCGGTCTCCCTCTGTATATCGGGGCGGCAGCCGTATCACTGGTCCTGATGGTCGTGTTCAAACTCAAAGAATGGAGTGTGATATGAAGTATCTTGCAAACGTAACGACACTTGAGTACTCCCTGGATAAATGTACCGGCTGCGGCCGGTGCGAAGAGGTCTGCCCGCGCGGCGTCTTCGCGCTTGTGGAAGGGAACAGCACCCTCGCCCCTGCCCCTCCCCCTCAGGGGGAGGGAATAAGGCGGGGGGGTGTTCTTCGAGCCGTTGTCACGGACAAGGACCTGTGCATGGAGTGCGGGGCTTGCGCCTTGAACTGCGAGTTCGGCGCCATCGCCGTCAACACCGGCGTCGGATGCGCCGCCGCACTGATCAACGGCATGATCACCGGTGGGGCGCCGACCTGCGGCTGCGACAGTACGCCGAGCGGCGTTTGCTGCTGATACCAAAAATTTTTACAGGATTACAGGATAAAATCAGATAAGATCAAAGGAACCCTTCAACGCAGAAAAGGCTATGAATTAACTATGATGGACCCGTAAGAAGTCAGGCGGCGTAAAGTGCCGCAAAATGCATATTCATC
>CAYPOT010000153.1:0-5453 GCA_964412455.1 uncultured Nitrospiraceae bacterium
GATCAGAAGTTGTCTCGTCATTATGTTTCATAATTAACTTGTTGCAATACTAGTACAATGGAAATTTAATTCCTGATGGTGTCGCGCCCTTTTTCTCGTCACCCCGGCATGATTTTAGCCGGGGTCCAGAGGTTTAAATCCCTGGATTCCGGCTTAGAACGTGCCGGAATGACGGCGTTGAACCATTAACAACTATGTTTACAGTGTACTAGTCTATCTGAACAGGCGCTGCGAGGAAGGCAAAAAGCGAATAAAGGGGTGGAAACTGAAAAAAGGGCTGACCAACATCCGCTGCTTAACTAAATTGGCGCGGGAACTGAGAAGAAGAAGGATCAGCGGCGCTGGCCAGGCAAGCCCGCTTCGCTGATCCTCATTGCCTGGCCTACACGAACTTTACCGCCTTCACCGCCTTGAGCCCCACGCTGCCGCGGGTCATGACGGCGTAGTGCTTGAGGTCGATGACCTTCTCTTTGCCCTTTTCATCCACGACCTTGATCTGCTCGCCTTTGCGCACCGCCCGGAAAAGCGTTACCTCGCCCTTCTTCACGTTCACGAGCTTCACGCCCTTGCCCGCGCCGGTGAGCAGCGGAATGTCCTTCCCGGCGACCACCACGGCCTTGCCCTCGGAGGTGAGGAACAGGACGTTCGGCAGGTCCAGAACATCCACGCCATGGATGCTGTCGCCGGCCTTGAAGCCCGCGAACTTCTTGCCCGCGCGGGTGGTGACACTGTTAAACTGCGACAGGTCGAATTTGAAGCCCACCCCCTTGGCTGATATGGAAAGAGCGATTACCGTGCCGCCCGAGAGCGCCAACTGCGGCTGCTTGTCCTTTGCCTTCTCTTTGTCCTCCGCCGCGGCCGAAGAGCCGGCGAGGACGGTCGAGAGGTTCATGGCCATAATGGGCCGCTCACCGTCGCCGAACTTGAAGAGGTGCTGGACCGGCTCGCCGAAGCCCGAGCTTGACGGAAGGTCGAAGGCCTTCATCACATAGACCTTGCCGGCAGACGAGAAGATCGCGATGTTGTCCCGCGTATTGGCCGGGATGAGGGAGAGGAGATCGTCGCCTTCCTTGAACCTGAGGTTCTCGCCCACGGTCTTGACGCGGCGCACCCAGCCCATCTTCGTCAGGATCATGGTGACGTCCTCGTGGACGACAAAGTCATCCTGGGAGAACTCCACGTCGTCGGCGGCCTTCATCACCGACTTGCGCTTGTCCCCGTACTTTGCCTTGATGTCGAGCAATTCGGTTTTGATGAGGCCCCAGATCTTTTTCTGGCTCCCCAGGATGGCCTCAATGTCCTTCTTCAGTTTGGTCTTCTCCGCCTTCTCCTTCAGGATCCGGTCGATCTCGAGGCCCGCGAGCTTGTAGAGCTGCATTTCGAGGATGGCCCGGGTCTGTTCGTCGTCGAACCTGAAATGCTTCTTGATCTTCTCGCCGGCCTCTTCCCTCGATTTAGATTTGCGGATGAGCTTGATGGCCGCGTCGAGATCGTCGTAGAGCATCTCGAAGGCCTTCAGGATGTGGAGCCGGGCCTTCAGGAGCCTGAGGTCGTAGTTGAGCCGCTTCGTGGTGATCTCGAGCCGGAAGTCAAGGAAGTACCGCATGATCTCCTTGAGCGACAGCCGTTCGGGTTCCATGTTCGGTTTGAGCGCCGTGAAGTTCACGGCGAAGCTGTTTTCCAGGTCCGTGTGCTTGAACAGGTAGGCGGTGACGAGTTCGGGGTTCGTTTCGGCCTTGAGCTCCAGCACGAGCCGGATCACATCGGTGGACTCGTCGCGCACGATCGCTACCTGGGGGAGCTTCTTGTCCTCCATCAGGCCGATGATCCGCTCGAGCACCTTCGCCTTGTTCACCTGGTAGGGAATGGACGTGAACACAATGGCCTGCCTGCCCCGAGGCATGTCCTCGACACCGTACTCGCCGCGGACCCGGATCGCGCCGCTCCCGGTCTGGTAGATCTCCTTCAGCTCCTTCTTCGAGTTCAGGATCTGGCCGCTCGTGGGGAAGTCCGGCCCCTTGATGAGTTTCAGGATGTCCTTGAGGTCAATGCTCGAGTTGTCGATGACGGCGGTGAGGCCGTCGATCACCTCACCGATATTGTGCGGAGGGAAGGAACAGCTCATTCCCACGGCTATCCCCGACGTACCGTTCACCAGGAGTTGGGGGAAGCGGGCCGGCAGCACCACCGGTTCTTTGAGCGAGTTGTCGTAGTTCGGACGGAAGCCCACGGTCTCCTTCTCGATCTCGACCAGGAGCTCCTCGGCGAGAGGCGAGAGCCGGGCCTCGGTGTACCGCATGGCGGCGGCCGGGTCGCCGTCGAGGCTGCCGAAGTTCCCGGAGCCCTCCACCAGCGGATAGCGGAGCGAGAAATCCTGGGCCATCCGGACCATGGCGTCATAGGCCGCCTGGTCGCCATGAGGGTGGAACTTGCCGAGCACTTCGCCGACCACGGCGGCGCTCTTCCGGAACCTGGTCGTGGGGCCGAGGCCCATCTCCCACATGGCATAGAGGATGCGGCGGTGGACAGGCTTCAGGCCGTCGCGCACGTCGGGGAGTGACCGCGAGACGATGGTCGAGAGCGCGTAGGTGAGGAAGCGGTTCTCCACTTCCGAGTGGAGCGCTGTGGTCAGGATGGACTCTTCTTTTATGGACATGCATTACCTCGTTAACCGGGAGTAGGATCGTGCGGCAAAAAGGTGCGGTATTGTTCACCTTATGGCGCGGCATTCTACCACAAAGGGCATGTGTTTTTCAAAGTGAGTTTTTCAGAATGTGGTGTATAATAGAACCATGCTAAACATCAACGTTAACCAGGCGGAGGCGTACAGCCAGGAAACCTTTCATTGCGGGATCTGCGACAAAGAATTCCAGGCAAAGGTCATTACCTGGATCGACGTTTCCCGGACCCCGCAGGTGAAAAAGCTTCTGCTTCGCTGGGAGTTCAACGTCGTCCAGTGCGTCCATTGCGGATGCCGGAATTTCGCCGACACCCCGTTCTTTTACGAGGATTTTCAGGAGGGGTTCCTGGTCGCCGTGTTCCCCCGGATCCCGGAGTCCCGCGGCGTCGTCGAGGCGTCGATCAAGGAGAAATACGGATATTATCCCGTCCTTGAATACTTTTATGACCTGACGCAGCTCTGGACGCTCCTCTATCTGCAGGAACACTACCGGACCAATAAAAACCTTCTTTCGCTGTCGAGGATCGGTAAGGGAGAAGCGCGCACCCTGAAGTTCCTGAAGTTCCTGAAGGAAGATCCCATGATGATCGATATCCGCGAAAAGCTCACGGAGTCTTTTTTCGGCGATGCCACGGACGACGAGCTCATGGACCTTCTCTCCCGCGCGATCTACACCCTGGAGGAGATGCTTCCCTGGCCCATGGACCGGAGCTGTGTCTGCGGCGGGGACCTGACGAAGGAGTTCAAATGCTGCGGAAAGAGCGTCGTGCTCGACGATCACGACATGCTCCTGTCACGGCATTACGTCATCTACTGTCCCAACTGCAGTGAGTCGCTTGCAGGCGCGTCCTGCGAGAGCTGTGGAAGGGTCTATACCTGGAAACTCGGCACCGTTGTGTCCCATACACAGGAGAAACGATTGGAAAAGAAACCTCAGGAGCGGAGTCCGGAAAGACGGCCTGAGATGAAGAGCGATCATGCCGAGCGGTAAGCTTTGCGAGACAAACAAAAAGGCGGCGGGGATATTTCCCGCCGCCTTTGCTTTTAGAGGCCTCCAGGAGAACGCGGCGGTCACGCGCCGCCTTCTGGCGCGTCGCTGTGGACCCGCTGGTTGGAAGTATTTTTTGAGTAGTCAGTGCAGGAGGTGGAGCACGTTATTTCATCGATTCCAAAAGCTTCATGTCTCCACGAAGTAGCTGATTGACGACCGAGGAATAATCAGTCTTGCGTTTCTCAGCGATTGCCTGTACGAACGCTTGGACCTCGTCGTCAAGATATACTGGTACATTCAGCTTTGCATCGGGCCTGTAAAGCTTACCTCTCACCGCTTTAGAAAAATCATATTCTTCTCTCATAATTAAGCTCCTTCATAGATTTTAGTTTCCTTGGATGTTGGACGGCGAGCAGAGTAAATACGAATCGTTAACGGTGCTCCCGGCTTCTCGTGGAACGTATGACAGACTACCAGAAGTCTCCCTGGTCTGGATAATCCAAGAGTTATCCATCGGTCTTCTGATTCGCTGTGATCAGGGTCATACATATTCATGGCACGAGGATCTCGCATGACGGTTGCGGCTTCCTCGAACGTGATCCCATGTTTTTGTATGTTTGTATTCGCCTTGTCTGGATCCCAGTCAAAATCAATGTCCATCAATGGCCAGCCTCCGCCCGTTTGATCAACGTAATGTCCATTTTTGTTTCATGACCTATTTTATCACGTCATACGAGTATATGGAAAGTAGTATTTTAAACTGGGGAGAGCCAGGAGATCGTTAGACTGCCTCAATTATTTTCGCGTGATCGGATGCTTTTGTAATTAACGCGAATTTTCTATTTTATCCGCGGCCTTGTGAAGCAATATCCCGAAAACTGCCATGATTATAAAGACTGTCCATCCCATCCACTTACCGTATTCGGCTCCTGCAAGGAAACCGACGCCGAATGATCCCATGAAAAACACGGCGGATAGAATTTTCACACTATAATGCTTCATGATGCTTTCCTTTCAGATCGGAAAGAAACTTCGTCAATCATTTATAAAAATAACGGCTCGGCTGAGGGGCGCGGTTATTGCGACCCTCTCGAGCCGAATGGTTAAAACATTTAGGTTCGCAGTGAAATCAGATTTTGAAGAGTCCTTCTAATCCATTCTGGGTCAAGGGAAGATTTAACCTCGGAAGTTGTCCATATGCTGTTGCTTGTGATCATGGGCGGTTGCCAGCCATCAGCGATAAGTTGTTTGATAAATGAACGCTTTGTCATATCGTTGAAATAATGCTTGGCTTGTGATGGTCGATTGGAATAGATGTAATATTTGTCGAGATCGCCATCCCCGGTATATACTCTTTTCGCAAAGAGGACAGTACCTGGATTCACCTGATACATATATATTTTCATTTTGCTATTTGATGAAATACGACAGTCTAAAATTAAGCGACTCGGAGGAGTACCCCAATCAGACCGCCAGTAAGTTAATGAAAATTTATAGCCGGAAATAAGTCCAATAAAGCAGGGCTGAGAGTAAATGAATCTAGCCCGTATAGATAATTGGCCTTGGAAATATCGAGTCAAGCCAGATATTGCCTCATAATACGTTTCGATGTCAACCGACTTGTCTTTTCGGCGTAGATTTCTCTTAGCAATAACGAAAAGAACGATTATTGACAATAACAATGCCCCAATGTGAATGAGATTACTTCTTGTCATAAGGATCTCGGATTAATGTTTAGGCTTCTTTCTGAATGCAGTGCTCAGAAAGAAGCTGGTTGGACTA
>CAYPOT010000154.1:0-5399 GCA_964412455.1 uncultured Nitrospiraceae bacterium
GTACGTACGGTGGTGTGGGAGGACGGCGGGGGCGACCCCGCCTCCTACCCGATCATACCGGTCATAAGCGAGAGGAAATCGGGTAGATCAGTCAGATGCGGTTCCTGTACCGTGACGCGGGGACAGGTCCCTTGCGGATGAAAGATTCCCGGCAGCTTGCTGCAGGGAGCTTCGATTGCTCCGCTGCTACGGCTGGTGATGGTGAGAGCCAAGGTTCGCGCCCGGCATCGTCATGCCCGCGCTGTAACCGGTGACCCGGTTCTTGCCCGTCGCTTTGGATTTATAGAGAGCCACATCCGCCTCGCGGATCAGTTCGGGAATGGTCTTATTGTCGCCTTTTTGCATGGCCGAGACCCCGAGGCTCACCGTCAGGACCTCGTCGGGATGCAATGCCTTCAGGGTGAACGGATATTCATCGATCGATCTTCGCAGCCGTTCGGCGACCTCCAGGGTCCTATCAAAACCGGTCTCGGTGAGCAGGATGGAGAACTCCTCGCCACCGTAACGGAAACAGCTGTCCGTGCTTCCCGTTCTGAACGTGTCTCGAAGAAGCGCCCCCAGTTGCGCGAGGACCCGACTGCCTTCCAGGTGGCCATAGCGGTCATTGACGCGTTTGAAATCGTCTATGTCGATCATGATAAAGGAAAAGACCCGACCGGTACGAACCTGTCTGCCGACCTCCTCTTTAAGCTTTTCCAACAGCACCCGGTAGTTGAGCAGCCCGGTCAGCTCGTCGACCCGGGAGCTCTCGATCGCTTTCATGAAGAGATCGGCTTTTTCAATTCCGGCGGAGATCGTATGGGACAGGGTGCGCAGAAGGTCGAAGTCCTCAATGCGGAACGCGGCCGTCCTGCTATGGCTGAAACCCATGACGCCGACGACACGGGTCTCGTTCTTGAGCGGAATGCCCATATAACTTCCCTGTTTCCGCGACTCATCGGGATGATGGAGAAAGGCGTCATAGCGCGAGCTATCGCTCAGAAAGAGAGGTTCGCCGCCGGCAGCGATCTCTCCCGGAGCGCCGTTGTCAAAATAGATGGCGTCGGGCATTTTATTGTGCAGCAAAGGGCTGGAAAAAAAGATCGGCACCAGGCCGGTGAGGTCCTTCTTGACGACATAGACGGAGGCATCTTCGAACCTGACCGCTTTGCCGATGGAGGTTATGATCTTCCTGATAAGTTCGAGGGGTTCCAGTTCCGAGGCGATGATCCTGCCGACCTCACAGAAGAGGTGGGTTTCGGTGAGCTTGTTTAAGAAAAGAGGCTTGTAATCACGCACTGAATTGGTCATGATTGGCACTCTCTCATTGCCGACCTCCGGACGACGCGATCCCCGGGAAGGGAGGACATAAGATTTAAGACTTGAATATAATCATAGTTTACCCCTTATTAATGCACTTGACCATTAAAATCGTTCTTTGTGCGTAATTAAGCACAAAATAGCATAAAACGGCTGGCCTTGCTGTCGTAAGGTGCTGGAAATCATTATAATTCAATATAATTAGTGGCTGACATGGATGCGTTAAATTAAAAAAAGATGATGATTGATGAAACGAACGAATACCCCTGGCCAGTTCCGGAAAAGATCCATCCGGTCGGGGGGGGCCGTTTGACGACCTGATGAATTTAAAGACCTATCAAGCGGTGGAAGCGGCCGGACTGCTACATTCTAAAGGAAAAGAATACATGATGAATCCAGGAGCGAGCGCATTCCCCGTAGCGGCTTGACTGAGTGGTTCGATCCTGAGTGGCTCACTGCTTCGACTTTGCTCAGCATCGTTAGTAAGTCGAACGACATCGATGGGCTCGCCGAAGTCTTGCTGCGGGGAGCTTCAATGAAGTGAACATCATACTGTTCAGTTCATTCGTAATAAAGTTGAAAAGGCAAGGTATGGTCACAGAAACAAAGGCTCGGAGGAAAAACTTATCCACAGATTACGCAGATTACGCAGATTTAGTCTTTAACCACGGTCCAGAACGGTCGTTTTTTAATCTGCGAAATCTGTGAAATCTGCGGACGAATCTTAGCCTTTCTCGTTTTCTGGTTTGTTCAGCCTTTTTCAACTAAAATACGAAAGACCCTGCTGTTCCGGTTCAACGTGTAATCATGGGATTACGATGCTTACTACATCCGACATAAACGAAAAGCGTGTCACTGCGGGAGAGGCATTCGCCGAACGTTACTCCCGAGCATCCTGTCCGGTGATAGACAGGAACCGGCCCAAAGTAGTTCCTTGATTTATCCCTGTATCTGTAGTACGTTTATGTCTAAGGCCATTTGTTGCCAATGCCGGTCCTAAGACAATCAATCATAGTTACCCTGTTCCCTGAGGAGTACGTTATGAACCGCTTTCGCCGGAGATCGTTCGAGGGCATCCTGGTGTTTCTTGTTCTGGGAACGCTGGCTTCCTGCGCCACGGTCCAGGTGAACCCGATCCCTGCGCCGCCGATTACGGCCAAGCTGCGGGTCCATGTACAGCCCCTGTCCGGCGAGGGGAAGTGGGGCATCTCCCACGAGGTGTACGTTCAGAACCAGGTCCGCCGTGTCGAACGGTTCCTGGAAAGGACCGGCATCTATGACGTCGTCGGGCTGCAGGAAGTACGGGCTGTCCTGGGCGACCAGCGGGTGGAGCGGCGACAGCTCGAGCTGCATGAATGGGCCTTGGCCCGGCGGATCGGCGAGGCGCTCCACGCGGACTACGTGATGGTCATGGAGCGGGTCAAGCAGCGGGGCGCCGTCGGGGGGCGCGATTTTTTGTTCGTCAACGTCATGATCAACGTGGGGACGGGGAAAGTGTTCGAGTCCCGGACGCAGCTCGAAGGCGCGACCCGGGGTGACCGGGAGGATCTGCGCGAGCTCATCAGGATGACCTACCAAAACATCTTCCGGAGCTGCAAACAGGACATGCTTGCCACCGCGATCAGAAAGGGCAGGAGCGGTTCGCCGGCCTCCCCGCGGGAACCGGCTGCTCTACCGGCGCATGGGAATCAAGACTCCTCCCGTATCCCAAAGGAGACCCCTCTGCCGTCGGCGGTCAAGCAGGAACAGCCGGCAGCGCTCGCTCCGAAAAAGGAAGAGCCCCCGGTGGTCGAGAAGGTATCACCGGAGCCGGAGACTGCCGTGCCGAACCTTCCCGGCATCGGGCTGATCGAGCCGCCGAAGAAGGACACCGGTGCGAAGACGCTGGTGGTCTACGATTTCGAGGCCGCGGAGCAGTACCGGGTCGCCGCGCTGATCCTGGCTGACGCGCTCCGGGAAGAGGTGTTCAAGCTGAAACAGTTCGTCCTGGTGAACCGGGAGGACCTTCAAAAAGTGCTGGAGGAAATGGCGCTGCAGCAGACGGGCCTGATCGACGAGAAACAGGCTGTTACAACGGGAAAAGGGCTCGCGGCGAACCAGGTGGTGACGGGCCGCCTAGGCCTCCTGGGCAAAACCTTTGTGATGCAGGCGAAGCGCGTGGACGTGGAGACCTTCGGGACGCTGGGGATCGCTTCGGCGAAGTTCGCCGAAGGGCAGGAGGACGAGGTGTTGAACAGACTGCCCGATTTCGCCCGTGCCCTCGTCGGCCTGCAGTAGACGGTGAACTCTCAGGAACGGAAGATCAAGGAGGGAACTATGGAACTGTTCGAAGCGATACGCACGCGAAGGAGTGTCAGGAAATATTCCGACAAGCCGGTGGAGGACGACAAGCTCAATGCCGTGCTCGAGGCGGTGCGCATGGCCCCGTCGTGGGCGAACATGCAGTGCTGGCGCATGGTGGTGGTGAAGGACAAGGCCGTCAAGGAGACTCTCAGCGACCTGTCTTACGTGGAGGCTTACTTTGCGCCCAAGGGGTACAAGGCGAACCCGTCGAAGAAGGCCCTTGCCGAGGCGCCGGTGGTCATCGTCCTGTGCGCCGAACCGCAGCAGTCAGGAGCGATCTGGGGACAGAGCTACTACCTTGTGGATGCCGGGATCGCGGCGGAGAACCTCATGTTGGCCGCCTGGGGCCAGGGACTGGGAACGGTGTTCGTCGGTATCTATGATGAGGTGAAGGTCAAGGGTATTCTGAACATCCCCCAGAACGTGCGGGTCGTGGGACTCATGCCCCTCGGGTATCCGGCAGGAGAGAACAAGGACGGACCTCCCCGCAAGCCGCTCCCGGAGATCTGCTTCCACGGGCATTGGGGGGAGCAATAGAATGGGAAACCGCAGGCCCCGGTCACATTGACCGGTCATTGCCTATCTGGTATAGTAACGTACTGAGACCTCGTCGGCCAAGAATGAGAACGGAGGCTGAATTCGCATGAAGATCACGTGCTGGGGAGCAAGAGGCTCCATCGCGGTGTCGGGGAAGCATTACGTGAAGTACGGCGGCGATACGACGTGCATGGAGGTCCGAAGCAAGAACAACGACATCATTATCCTCGACGCAGGCACCGGTATGCGGAGGCTCGGGAACAAACTGATCGCCGGCAACGAGCATTCCTTCAATGTCCTCTTTACCCACGCACACTGGGACCATCTCATGGGATTCCCCTTTTTCAAGCCCATCTACATGAAGGGGACGAAGATCAAGCTCTACGGCTGTCCCTACGCGCAGGCGTCCGTCGCTGCCATGATCGGGAAATCCATGGTTGCTCCCTATTTCCCCGTCGACTTCCTTCAGCTGCAGGCCGAGTTCTCGTCCCAGGGCGTGTGCAACGAAGCCTTCCAGATCGGGCCGGTCACGATCACGCCCATAGCCCTGAGCCATCCGAACATGGGGCTGGGGTACAAGTTCACCGAGGACGGAAAGACCTTCGTTTTCCTGACGGACAACGAGCTGACGCATAAACATCATGGCGGTCTCGGCTACGACGACTACCTCCGGTTCTCCGAGGGAGCCGACCTGCTTATTCATGATGCCGAATACACGCCGGAACAGTATACGATGACCAAAGGGTGGGGGCATTCTACCTATACGGACGCCCTCCGGCTGGCGATGGAATCCAAGGCAAAGCAGTTCGGCCTGTTCCATCACAACCAGGACCGCACCGACGCGGCGCAGGACGAGATCGTCGACGATTGCCGCCGCATCGCCAGGGGCAAGAAGGCGAAGCTCAAGTGTTTTGCCCTCGAGACCGACATGGAGATCACGCTGTAGGACATCTCCTACTATGCGTTATACCATCTCGACTGCAGCCTTGAGGCTTTTACCGCAGAGGCCGCAGAGAAAATCTCAAAATAATAAATTTTGGGTCTTTTGTATTTTAGATGAAAAAAGCTGTACAAACCAGAAACCGAGAAAGGCTAAGATTCGTCCGCAAATTACACAGATTAAAAAAGACCGTTATGATTTGTGTTTTAAGACTAAATCTGCGTCAATCTGCGAAATCTGCGGATAAGTTTTTTCTACGGGCCTTTGTTTCTGTGGTCAT
>CAYPOT010000155.1:0-4748 GCA_964412455.1 uncultured Nitrospiraceae bacterium
GAAAATATCGATTAACGTCCGCATATATCGACTACCGGTTGATCGTCGTGATCGCGTGCTTGTAGAACAGATGCTGCTTTCCGCTTTCCTGGACAAGCACGGTGAAGTTGTCATAGGCAGTGATGGTAGCGCGAATGCGTTGTCCGGTGATGAGAAAAATGGTGAGGAGCTGGTTCTCGCGGATGGCTTTGTCCAGAAATTCCTGTTGTATGTTCGGTTTGGCAGGCGCTCCTACCGCTGAACCTGCTGTCGGGGGCAAAGTGGCTTCGGGGGCGGCAGGAGGGGACGATGTTATCAACGGGGCAGGTGTGGAAATAAAAGAGATGTCCTTTTTTAAAAGGGTAATGACATGGTTCTTTTCTTCGAGGTTGATCTCATACCGGCCGATCTCCCGAATGACGCCTTCATGGTCCGACTTGTTCATCTGGACGATGCGAAGTTTTGTACCCTGGGCGAGGGCCTGGGACAGGAATTGCGGTTCAATAGCGTGCGTTGTTGCTTCCATCGATACCGATGATAAAGGAAACACGGCGCGTTTGCAAGGGATTTTTCCGCATGATAGAAATTGGGAGGGAGATTATTCCTCTCGGGTTGTGTTATAATGCATGCCACTGCAATGAACGACGACGAATTGCGAACAATGCTCACCGAGTATATGGGCATGGGATTCCTCGAGAACATCATCGCCCTGATGAAACAGGAACCGCCGACGGTCCGTTTTATTCCCGATCTCATCGGTGATGACAATATCATGGTCCGCATGGGCGCTACTGCGCTGGTAGAGGACCTGGCAAAAGAGCACCGATCGTTCCTGGGGGAGGCGGTGCCTGGACTGGTGAAACTTCTTGGTCACGAGAGTCCGACCATCCGGGGCGATGCAGCGAACGCCCTGGGGATCATCAGGGACCGATCGGCGCTTGAGGCGCTCAGGAACTTACTGACCGACGAACATCCGACCGTGCGGGCGATCGTACAGGACATCCTGCAGGAGATCGAACGGGGGACTCTCTAGTCCGAGACATGCGTCTCTTTCTCCATTTTCCCGTGGGGTACGCGGTTTTATAATGAAGGTCAGATACGAACACGGCAGGGAGGTTGCCCATGTTACCCGATGACAGCGTATTTACACTCAATGATACCCTGAAGACGATCAAGGCCAGACGCAGCGTCAGGAGCTTCACCGGCGAAGAGGTGACCGAAGAGCAGGTCAAGGCACTGCTGCAGGCGGCGAATCAGGCGCCGTCCGCACACAACCAGCAGGCGTGGCGCTTCATCGTCCTCCGCGGGAGCAGGAAGAATGAGCTCGCGCAGCTCGTGACGGCGCAGTCGGCAGCCCTTCCCAGGCCTGCTGCGGCACTTCTCCGGATGGGGGCCAAAAGCATTGTCTCCGCGCCGGTCGTCATCGCGGTTGCGAACACGGGCGACCTTATCCGCCATGGGACCGACCTGTTCAAGGTCGAGAAGGAAATGGCCCATGATTTTTTCCGGACCATGGAGATCCAGAGCTCGGCGGCGGCGGTGCAGAACATCCTTCTTGCCGCGGCGTCCCTCGGTCTTGGGACGGTCTGGCTCGGAATCCTCTATCTCATCAAAGATGAAGTGCTCCGGTTTCTCGGCGAACCCGAGGGCGAGTTCATGGCGGTGGTCCCGGTGGGACATCCCTCGAGGGTCGGGAGCGGGCCGCAGAAACACCCGCTGGAGATGAAGGTCCGGTCATTGAGTTGAGAGAAACGTTCGCGGGATCCAGGCGGAAAGATAGCACAAAACACAAAAGGCGCGCTCCGAGGAGCGTGCCTTTTATGTTCGGCAGGGTGCCGTTACCAGCTGAAGTCGAAGGTCAGAAGATGGCAGGTGTCCTTGTCCTGTCCCGCATGTGCGCCGATCCTCTTCGCTATGCATGATGTAAGAGAGGATGAAGGTGAAGCGCGGAGATCCACAGTAAACGCAGCACTTATCCTCTACAGGTATTTTAGCCGCGAGTGGTATAAGCGGTCACGGTGATATTATTCGGGGTCAACCGGGTACTCATTCACAGGTAACGGCATTGACTGCGTGGCGATCGTTATTAAAGAATGTTCAGCTTTCTGAGAAAATGGGCGATCAGGACCCCGCTGAGCCATACCATGCCGGTTATCCCCACTGTTGAGATGAAAAAATATCCCGCTTTTCGGAGGGGACTGTCGTTTCGTGTCCTGATGGAAAGGAAGTAGACCAGGATGCTGAACCCGAGGCCGAACAGGAAGGAGGCGGTTTCGATCATGGCAGCATGATAGCCCAAACGATCATGTCATGTCAATACGGCACGGGTTTGCCCTACTCAGGGGAAAGGGGACGATACGACACCTTGACGATCGTGAACACCGCATCGCCCTTCGGGCGCCTGACAACGACGTCGTCGCCTTCTGATCTCTTCATGAGCGCCCTTGCCATGGGAGAATCCATGCTGATGTAGCCCTTATCCGTGTCGAATTCGTCCGGACCCACAATGCGGTATTCCGCGCGGTTCCCGTCAACATCCTCGAGCCTGATCCAGGCGCCAAAAAATACCCGCGCTTGATCGTCCGGAACGGTGTCCACGACGACAACGTTCTCAAGACGGTCCTTCAGGAAATGAATGCGGCTGTCGATCTCCCTCAGCTGTTTCTTGCGGTAGATGTACTCGGCGTTCTCCGAGCGGTCGCCTTCCGCCGCTGCGGCAGCGAGGGCCGCGGTCACCTCCGGCCGCTTCACCTTCCAGATGAAAGTGAACTCATCGGTCAACCGTTTTTTTCCGTCCGGCGTGATGTATTTCGAACCCGGTATCACCGGTGGTCGGTATCTGCTCATAGGATTTTCGGGATGCGGTTAGCGGACCGGCGAGACAGCACGGCGTGCGACGAGAGTGATGACCGGAGGAGCATACAAATACAACGGGACCCCTCTTCAGAAGGAGCCCCGGATCGGAATACACGATGACCGTTTGTGCCTGATTTTTCTATGACGAAGCGACAAGAACCTTCCCGGCGAGTTCATCCATGAGCGATTTTACCGAGACGATGCTGTTGACGAGGGAGGCGTTGGTCCCCACGGTGAAGAGCGGTTCCTCGACATCGCGGTTGAAGTCTGCAGAGCTCAGAAGACCGTTGCAAATGCAGAAATGATGTTCGTTGCTTTCCTTGGCGGGGCACCTCGTATAATTCCCCAAGGCGTCCTTCATGAGCACGGTTCCCTTGTCGCACTTCGGTTTCCGCAGCTTCTTGAGCGCCGATACATACATGGGAGATTGTTTGATCACCCGGAAGGGAAGCCCGCAGGGTGAACCGGGGTCGGTGGCAACGATGATGTCCTCGTCCTGTGAGCGCACCACCGCCTGTTTGTATTCGTCCGAAGCACTGCTTTCGTCGGTGGCAAGGAACCGGGTCCCCATCTGCACGCCTTTCGCGCCCATGTCGAGGTATTTGCGAATGTCAGCGTTGGTGTAGATCCCGCCAGCGACGATGATCGGGAAGTCGCCGTATTTTTTCGCCATGTCCAGGACAGGCGGAAGAAGGTTCTCCAGCTTGTTGGACTCCAGGTCGACCTGCTCGATCTTGAATCCTAGATGTCCGCCGGCCAGCGGCCCTTCAAGCACCACGGCGTCGGGCCGGTAGCCGAATTTTTCCCATTTTTTGCAGATCAGTTCCAGCGCCCTGCTCGAGGAGACGATGGGTATCAGGGCGGTATCTTTAGGCGCCTGGATCCCGGGAAGGCCCATGGGCAGCCCCGCGCCCGAGATGATGGCGTCGGCGTTGGCGTCCAGCGCGCCGCGCACCGAGGCCTCATAGTCCTTGGCCAGGGCGCACATTATGTTGATGCCGGCAAATCCACCCCGTGCCTTGGCTAGTGACACTTCCTCATAAGCGGCCTCGTAGGAATCCATCTTCTTGTTCTTCCGTTTGGTTAGCAAGCGGTCAAGGAGGGCACTTGATATAATGCCAGCGCCGCCTTCCTGGGCAACGGCACTTGCAAGAGGATGAAGCGAAACCCCGACGCCCATTCCCCCCTGAATGATGGGAACCCTTATAGTTCTTCCTTTTATGGTAAGTTGCGGCAACAGTTGTGCGGAATTGTTCAAAATTACCCCTCAATTGGCAGAAGGAAACGCTTGGCAGGTGAGATTCGCGCAAGAGATAGGCAAACGTTACTTCTGAAGTTACACTATTTAGTGTCATATAATACACGTTATGACCCTAATTAATCAAGCAAAATATACCCGGTTGTGTAGTAATTATTTACAAGATGCCGCTTCTGTCGACTTAACTGCTGGAAAAAGGTTGACTTTTAGCCTTACGGCGGCTATTATCTTACCGAAATAATCGTGAGATTTTGCTGAGTTAAAGAGGCTGCAAAAATATTTTGTTTTGCGGTTTTTTTCTCTTCAACAGGCTCAATAACACTACGGAGGAGCACATGGCCAAGAAGCTTTATGTAGGGAACCTGTCGTATAACATGACCGAAGAAGATATGAGAGAGACTTTCGGCAAGATCGGCGAGGTATTGTCAGCCAAGATCATTACAGACAGCGAGACAGGACGGTCAAAGGGCTTTGGTTTCGTTGAGATGGCAAATGACGATGATGGCGACAAGGCGATCTCCTCATTGAACGGATCGTCGCTTTTGGACAGGTCCATCACGGTCAGCGAGGCTCGTCCTCAGAAGGAGCGGAGCAGGACCGGCTTTGGCGGCGGCGGTGGCGGCGGGCGGGGAAGGTCTGGCGGTGGCGGCGGCGG
>CAYPOT010000156.1:0-4685 GCA_964412455.1 uncultured Nitrospiraceae bacterium
CAAGAAGTTCTCTGCGTCCTCCGCGTCCTCTGCGGTGAAAGTTTTGACATTACGCAAATATCCGACAGGAGGAAGACCATGAAATCCGGCACGCAGGACCAGGTTAAAGGCGCATATAACAAATTAAAAGGCAAGCTCAAGGAGATCGCCGGGAAGTTCACCGATAATCCCAAGCTGGAAGCCGAAGGCAAAGTCGAAAACATATCCGGCAAAGTGCAGGATAAGATGGGCCAGGTAAAAAAGGTCCTGGGGAAGTAAAGAGAGGCGCGTCACCTGCGCCGGAGTACACCGGACCTCAAACGGGAGCCGCATTGCGATCAGGAAAGAAGAGAAGAGGGAAACACGGACCAAAGAGACCAAACCTGCAAGGAGGTGTTTGCCATGGCAAAGAAGAGCAGAGGCGGCAGAATGACCGCAGCTAAAGTGCGTGCAGCAAAGAAGCCTGGCGGAAAAGGCCCGGTAAAGGACCGTCCGGCAGGCAAGCACATTATGAAGACATAAGAAACATTCATTTACCCCGTTAGAAAAAATAGCGGTGAATCGTCCATAAACTGCGTTCACAAAGGGGACTGAATATTGATGTTTATTCGGTTGCGTGACCATCACCCTCCACGACCATATATAAACTCCCCTCACCCCCGCCCCTCTCCCCCTGGAGGGAGAGGGAAAATGGAGAAGGGGGCTTTATCGTAAGGGAGGGGCTACGACGTGCTCGCTCTCCCCTCCGAGGGAGAGGGCTGGGGTGAGGGGGATTTACAGGTTAACCGTAGTGCTTAGTCAGTCTCTGTCGCTTTTCTAACGGTGTAAAAGAGTTCAAAAAACGATAGTAACAATAAAATAAGGAGAACGTACCATGAAAGCAATATATTCAATATCTCTAGTAGTGGCAGCGGCGGTCCTGCTGGCAGTCAGCGCGCCTGTGTACGCTTCTAAGACGGATGACCGCATCGAAGCCTCGGCCAAAAAATCGTATGTGTTCAAAACCTACCTCAAGGAAGATGATATTAAAATAGAGTCTAAGAACGGCGCCGTCACCTTGACGGGGCGCGTCTCGGAGGACTACCACAAAGCATTGGCCCAGGATACCATGGCGGGCCTGCCGGGGGTCAAAAGCGTGGACAACAGGCTGGAAGTCAAAGGGGAACGCCTTCCTGAGAAGTCGGATGCATGGCTCAGTACGAAAGTGAAAACCACGCTCCTGTTTCATCGGAGCGTGAGCGCCAAGACAGAGGTCAGCACCAAAGACGGCATCGTGACCCTGCAGGGCGAAGCAACGAGCCAGGCGCAAAAAGAACTGACGACTGAATACGCCAGGGATGTCGAAGGGGTCAAAGACGTCAACAATGAGATGACCGTGTCCAAGACCTCGAAAAAGAAATCACAAACAACGGCTGAAAAGATCGATGACGCTTCCATTACCGCCTTGGTCAAGATGGCGCTTGTGCTCCATCGCTCGACCAGCGCCCTCAATACCTCGGTCACCACGAAGAAGAGTGTGGTTACCCTGGGCGGCAAGGCCAGGAATGCGGCCGAAAAGGACCTGGTCACCAAAATCGTGGACGATGTAAACGGTGTGAAAAGCGTAAACAACCGGATGACCATCGAGTAGATGCAGAAATATAATTTTTCATGCAATAGTTAAAAAGACAATAACAAAACGCAGCAACAAAAGGGAGGAATGCCATGAGAGTCCCTGCCAGATGCCACAAACAGCTTTTTGCTCTATTCGTACTCCTCGTCGCGGCAGTGGCCGTTCAATCGCCGTCCGTCGCTATCGCCGGGCCTCTCCCTGATTATACCGTGTTCAAGGGAGGCTACTATTCTCCCAACGAGGACTACAGCGTCAATGATTTCAATACCCCTGGCGCAAGAAGCGATCTGGAAAGCAAGAAAGGCTTCAACGGTGAAATCGCCTTCGGTCACTACCTGGCGCCCATCTTCGGACTAGAATTCGGAGTAGGATATTTTGAAAGCAGGAGTTCACCCGCTATCGAGCCGGGCGAAATGAAGCTGCAGGTCGTGCCGGTGCAAGTGTCAGCCAAACTCTTTCTTCCCCTCGGGGTTTTCGAGCCCTACGGAGAATTCGGGATCGGCGCCTACTTTACCAAATTGGAGGTTAACGGCAATCTCGGCAACTTCAGCGGCTCCTCAGAGGTCACTTACGGGCTGCACGGCGGAGTAGGATTTAACATCAATTTCACCGACGCTTTCTTCCTCGGGCTTGAAGCACGATATATCAAAGTCAAGCCGGAGTACGGCGGGCAATCCATCAAGCTGGACGGGTATACCGGGACGCTCAATCTGGGGTTCCGGCATTAGGAAGTTCCTGTATAAAGTGCACGGGACGAATGGCAGACCGTGGCCTGCGTAACCGTGAGGGGCAAAAGCCGAAGGAGGACCAAATGTTGTGGACAATCGCTGTGGTAATGATCGTACTCTGGGCGTTAGGGTTGGTGAGCAGCTACACGATGGGCGGGTTCATTCACCTCCTGCTGATAGTCGCCATTGTCGTGGTCGTGCTTCAGTTATTTCAAGGCCGCAGATCATCGTAGATGGCGGAAGATGCTATACAGGTCCGACGACGGGGAGGCAACACGATATGAAGACCTACGCGTTGATAGGCATCATCCTCATTGTTGCAGGGATAGCTGCCTTTGCATATCAGGGAATTGACCATACGTTCAACCATAATGCAGTAGATCCAAGCCCGATGCGCATGACGGCTGAAAGCATCGGAACGCTTCCGCTTCCTCTGGTCGCCGGCGCGCTTGCGTTCGTTGGCGGGATCACGCTGCTGTTCACGGGAAGCAAAAAAAACGAAGATTTCTCAAAACGACAATTTCAGAACAGGAGATGGCTGCGATGAACGAAAAGCGGAAAGCATACGAAGAAAAGTTTGATGCGCAGCTGAATGAATGGTCCGCGCAGATCGACCTCTTCAAGGCAAAGGCGGACAAGGCGCAAGCAGAGGTAAAGATCGAATATTACAAGGCTATTGATGCCCTGCAGCATAAACAAAAAGACGCAAAGGGAAAGCTGCGAGAGTTGAAGATCGCCGGCGATGAGGCATGGGAAGATCTCAAGAAGGGTGCTGAAAAGGCATGGGATGAAGTCAAGGCCGCTTACCAGGACGCGAACGCAAGGTTCAAGTAGGAGAAAGAAGATACAGGCCCGAAGCAGTAGACCGAAAAAGAGGTGACGAAATGAAGCAGAAAGAGTTGAATGAGGAAAACAAGGAAATACGGAACAAGGCGTATGAACTGTACGAGAAGCACGGATTCAAGGATGGCGATGAGTTTGTCAATTGGCTTGAAGCGGAAAGGGAAATGGGAAAACGACCCAGGCCAAATCGCAGGAAACAGTCGCAAAGTGTTCTGTTTGCCATTGTGGGGATATTATGCGTCATTGTGCTGATCCTGTTGTTTATGCTGTTCAGGACCGGCCCGAAAATGGAGCTATCCGAAAAGAACCTTTCCGAGTTAAAGGTCATGATGCTGGTGCTTGATCAGAAGGCCGATGAGGAGGTGGTCGCCTTCGGGGACACGCATTTCGATTTTAATAAGTCGACGCTTACCCCTGCAGCCAAGACGCAACTGGACAAGGATGTGAAAGTCCTGAAAGAAAACCCCAAAACGAAGGTCCGCATGGCGGGATATACCTCCGCTAAAGGCACGGAAGAGAGCAATCAAAAATTAAGCGAAGGACGAGCGAACGCGGTCAGGACCTACCTGATCGAAAATGGTATTGCGCAGGGCAGAATAACGATCATCGGATATGGCAGGACAAAACCTGCATTGTATGAAGTGTCCCCCGGCGACATTAACACCAAGGAAGCGAAAGCGAACATGCGGGTCCTTTTTGAAGTTGTCGTGCAATAGGACTGCAGCGCTTCGAACACCGTGCCGGCACGATCCGGAAGGAGGACCAAATTATGTGGACAATCGCTGTGGTATTTATTGTGCTTTGGTTGCTCGGATTTGTCTCAGGTTACACGATGAACGGGTTCATTCACGTACTGCTTGTGATCGCAATTGTTGCAGTGTTGGTAAGGGTCATTCAAGGAAAAAAAATCATGTAGTCGATGGAGGCGTAAGACATGGGCGAAGATCATGCGCGAGCAAGTCGTTTCAGCCGCCGTTGTTGCTGTTTGCGCGGGCCGCTGAGTGATTGCGCAATGGGCCTCTGCGCTGTCAATAGCCTCGCATTTCACGGAGAACAGCCATGATCGAAACCACCATCAAGATGACGGTGCCTGCTGAAAAACGGAAGGAGATCCTTCAGACGATAAAAGCGATACTTGGCCCGATCCGGCTCGAGCAGGGTTGCATAAGCTGCAATTGCTACGTGGATGTGGAGGATGAACGTGTCCTGTTCATCGAAGAAGAGTGGAAGACCAGAGAGGACCTGGAAAACCATCTGAGGTCCGAACATTTCGGTGTCTTGAACGGGGCAATGAGACTGCTTCGCGTGGAGCCGGACATCAGGTTCAATACCATCGCATCCACAGTAGGCGTGGAAGCGATAAAAGCGGCGCGGGTGTGATGGAAGGTTTCCGATCATGAAGAGCGCTATTCAAGAACTTATTCACTGATCACGTCCGGAACAACCGGTGAGTTTATCAAGATCAAGAGGGTACTGTCAAAAGTTCTATGAAAAAACGAAGGATATTTTACCGCAGAGATCGC
>CAYPOT010000157.1:0-4658 GCA_964412455.1 uncultured Nitrospiraceae bacterium
ATGAAGAAGTAATCTGAAAACATTGGGCCATGGAAGAGGCGTTCAACACTGAAAAAGGGATTTCTTGCGGCCTAATTCGTCATCCCCGTGAAAACGGGGATCCAGTAGCAGCCTGAGAGACCTGGATTCCCGCCTGCGCGGGAATGACTGAAAAGTGAAGATTATTAGTTAGCTGTTATTGAGAGGGAGGGTAGTGATTCAATGGAAGATCTGGCAAAATCCGATACGTGGCGGGTGTTCCGCATCATGGCGGAACTCGTCGAAGGGTTCGAAAAACTGAGCGGCGTCGGGCCGGCCGTCACCGTATTCGGCAGCGCGCGGCAGCAGCCCGGCTCTCCCTACTACGACAAATGCCTGACGGTCGCGGAAAAACTAGCCCGGGGAGGCTTTACCGTCATCTCCGGGGGAGGACCCGGCATCATGGAGGCGGCAAACAAGGGTGCCCAGAACGGCAACGGGACCTCAGTGGGACTGAACATCGCCCTTCCCATGGAACAGTCGGCGAATACTTTTCAGGATATCAAGGTGGAGTTCCGCTACTTCTTCGTACGGAAACTCATGTTCGTAAAATACGCGGTGGGCTACGTCATCTTCCCGGGCGGGTTCGGCACCATGGACGAGTTGTTCGAAGCGCTCACGCTCATCCAGACCAAAAAGATCAGGCGCTTTCCGGTGATCCTCGTGGGAAAGCAGTACTGGGCGGGACTGATCGATTGGATGCGGGCGACCGTCCTTGCGGAGAGCAACATCGACGCAGCTGATTTGGACCTCTTTCACGTGGTCGATGAGCCCGAGGAAGTGTGCGATATCATCGCAAAGCGGTACAAGGACCGGACGGCATCCTTCCCGAGCGACAAGCGGGCGGGCCATCGCAGGGGCGTGTAGCGGAAATAGCGTCCTTCGCTATGGCTCGCGGTATTGATCGTTCCTTTTTTTGTCGGCCCGTGCCTTCCTATGCTGAGATGCGCGAAGCTTTCTGAACCAACCCTCGATGTTCTCGCGGTAGATCATGACCAGCAGGATAATTCCGATGCCGATCCCGACAACAGTGAAGAACGCACCGTAACGCTCGTCGCGGAACAGCGTACCGCCGACGGTCAGGAGCGTTGTCCCGAGGACCCGGCCGCTGGTTGACACCATGAGGAAATCCCGCTGGCCCATGTGGCCCAGACCGAGCAGATAGCACAGGATGTCCTTGGGGAAGCCCGGGATGAGGAACATGACAAACGCAAGAAAGAGCCCCTTGTGCTTCATCACGTAGTCGTAGCGCTTGATGACGTCGGCGTTCACCACGACCTCGACGATGTGCCTTCCGAGCAGCCGGGCGATCATGAACGCGGCCCATGAGCCGATGGTAAGCCCGATGGTCGAATAGACGATCCCCCAGAAGGTCCCGAAGAAATATCCTCCCACGAAACCCGACATCTCGCCCGGAACCGGCGCGGCAATGACCTGGAGCGCCTGCAGCCCGATGAAGATGAATGCCGAGTACGCCCGGTGCTCACGGATGAATTTCATCATCCGCTGCCGGTCCAGGAACAGGTCGATCAGGCCGAAGTGGTACAGCAGGTAGGTTCCCACCGTGAGGAGCGTGCCGATGAGCAGGAGCTGCAGGATTGATTTGCGGTCAAGTTTCAACATGGCGGACTAACAGGGGCGAATCATTTCTTGAACAGATCGTCCAATGCCTTTCTGGTTGTTTCCGTCTCGGGGACCGCAGACCCCGCCGTTGCCGCTTCTGCATACCTGAAGTGATCGCAGTAGTTCGCCTTGTCCTTCTCCCGGACCAGCTCGGCGATGGGCTCGCGGCACTGCTTCGGCGCCGACCGGTCGTAGAACTTGCAGTTCAGGCAGCAGCGCAGGTCGGTGTGGCAGAACGGGCATTCCTGCTTTCGTCCGATCTCGCGGTCAAGGGACAGCTCCTTCCTGCATGCGTGACAGACGTTCATATCAGGCTCTACTATATAATATCGTCTTTCGTTAAACAAGAGCAAAGACGCTGGCAAGAAAGAACAAAGGCCCGTACCTGAGGTTCGGCACGGGCCTTTTTGCATAACTATCATACTGCTAATTTCACAAGGCTGTAATTTCGATCGGGCAAAACAACCATTGGCTACTGGTTGTAAATTGCACTACAACGTCATACTGTGCGGCGGGCCCGCACGGTGATTAAAGATGGCACGATGCTTTCAGCCAGTACGCACCAGCTACGGGTCAGGGCGCAGATCCATTTGATCGCCGGGAGCACCAGCAACCCCAAGACAAAACTCGCTCGCCGCTGCCGGGCCGGCGCGGCAGTCAAACTCACTTCCCGAGAATAAAGCTAAGCAGGAGAAGTGTCGCAGGCCAAAGTCCGACGAAGATCCCCCAGCGCTCTGCGTGAGCTTCCTTTAGCGCCGCCTGCAGCGCGGGATCGGAGATCTTGTCGAGGACGTGCCGTTTCAGTTCGATTTTCGGTCCGAAAAACCACATCAGCCATGACAGCGGGATCGAAAGCAATCCGACCCAGAACAAGACTTGCGATAGCATTTGCATGTTGTCCTCCTTATTATTATTGACACAAGATGACTAATTGTGCTCCCATAGCAGGCAGATGTCAACTTAATATAAAGAATGCAACATGATATGTTTCAATATAATGCTGCTTCAACGAGGAAGGATCATCCATTGAATGTTTCAATACATGTTTCAATCGATATTCTTCAATCCTGTAAGATCCTGGCCCTGTGATGTACACCTACTACTGTGCAATTTCGCAAGGATGAAACTATCATCGAATACTATTTGAAACATGCACATGAACAACGCGGGTCACGCGCCGCTTCAGGCGCGTCGCTGTGGACCCGCCTCGTTAGAATCATCTGCGGGTTTCACATCGTTCTACCCGACCTACCGACGTTAAGATTTAGTCTTTGAAAATCTGGATTTGATCCAGCACTTCTGCGGGTCCAGTAATCATCGCCACAAAACTATGGCTGAAAAGATGTTCTAATTTGTCATCTGCAACAGTAATACCGCCGAATAGTTGAATTGCCCATACTGATACACCTTCGTCTGTTTCACTCATTACACCTTTATACCGCACAGTACCATCGCCTAATTGTGCTTCCACTCTGTATTTCGTCTTCAACTGAAATAAGCCACTCAAGAAATCTATTCCCGAACGTGTTGGCGTAAATATCTTAAACGTACAGTTCAACGGTAAACATATTCCCCAATGATGCCACATCAACCCGCGGCCTACAAATCCAACAAAATCATTTAGACGCCGCGCGTCGAATTCAACGCTCAGCCTTTTTTCAATGCCGTTATTTGCAGAAGGAATATTTTTTGAACCGAAACCTTTTTTTATCTGCTCATGAAGTTTTCGGTTTTTGATTAGTCTTTTAGGGACATCTATCGAAAGTGCCTTTTGAGCGTTTGAATGAGTTGCCCCAAAAGGCAGCACGGTAAGCAAATAAAGCTCCGACTTAGATTTTTCATTGTTGCAGTTCGTGCACGAAGGAACCTTCGGAAGCATGCTTCGTTGCTCTGTTTGGAATAGTTCTCTAGGGAATATGTGATCTACTGTCGCCGACATATTTTGCCGGCAGTAGACACATATCTTATCCTTATATTTTTTACTCCTGCCCAAAGGACACCTCAGAAGTTAACACGGCGCTGACGCGCAGCAAGGCGCGTCGCAGTCGAGCGCCTGGTTATCGTTTTTCTAAGTAGTTATGAAGCAACGAACCTATGAGATAGCCGCCAGGCAAAAAGAAAATAAATATTCCAATAAATGAGAAGATGTACAGAAGCCTATCCGTTCGTGACATATCTTCGCTTCCTGCTGTGTAATCGAATTTAAACGAGCCAAACAAGCTCTTTTTGAGAAATTCTGCGTTTCGTCTAGTGTAGTGCAGCTGAAGAGATAGGTAAATTAAGATACATGCAATCCATAAGAGGGCAGACAATGCGAGCAATATATTAATAATCATTTCTTTCATATTTTGCCTCTGACATATATAAGTCGCATTGTGATTTATTTAGATTCTTCTTCGGTCATATTGATTCTTGGCTCCCGCCGTTAATTGAAAATTGTTGCAAATACTCCGGCAACAACGGATGGCGTTATTAATAGAATTAGGCCCGTCCAAAAGCACCATCGCTCTGCCCTTGTTCGATCATGCCAGTATACGTTAACAAAGCCTCTTTTCTTAAAATGACCGATGCCATGTCGCGCGATGATTCTCGTTTGGACAAAGCTAATCATTAATATTCCAATAGCAGCTAAAGCCATTAATCCGATGACGACGTATTTGGCCATATTCTTTTTTCCGGTATAACGAGTCTGTAGAAAAAGCCCGTTTCAAAGCCTCGACGCACCAGGCTTCGTTTAACGCGATTAAACTTCCGCGATGTCGCTCAATGATGGCCAAGTGAGGGGAAGCCCGTCATTCGGGCTCAGAATCGCCGTTATTACTATTCTTCTTTGCATCAGTGAAATTACGTTGCTGCCCTCAAGGGGTTAAAATGAGCCCTCTTAGGGGTTTTCCTACAGACTCAACGACGAGTTGAGCCCCGCGCCGCAGAGCGCGGGACTCGAACGACTTGTTAGTTATTATCTAGTATTGCAACAAGTTAATTATGAAACATAATGACGAGACAACTTCTGATCG
>CAYPOT010000158.1:0-4449 GCA_964412455.1 uncultured Nitrospiraceae bacterium
GTTTGCACGGGAATGACGTAATAAGCAATATTTCGACTTTTTACGAATGCGTCAACATTTATTGTGAGTCAATTCGCGGTGCCCCTTGTGCTTGACAACCGTCATCAACTCCTCTAAAATAACGAACATATCCTGTTGTTCCGCAAAAAGCTTATTCTTTCGGGCAAGAGCCCGGAACTTCCATCCTAAAACGGCACCCGGTCCTGAGGTCTGTATAATGAAAATCGCTGCGCGGTCGTTAACCCTAATGACGCTCATTGCGTCCTGCTTCCTGCTCTCCCCCTGCTCCGCCCAAGCGGATTTTAAGAAGACCAAGATCGCGGTGCTGGACTTCCAGCTCCAGGGCGATGATTTCGCCTCAAAGGACATGGGTAAGATCGTGGCCGAGTGGCTGATTACCGGGCTGGTCGAAACCGGCCGGTTCGACGTGATCGAGCGGCGTCTCCTCGAAAAGATCCTGGAAGAACAGAAGCTCGGCGTCACCGGCGCCATCGACCCGACGAGCGCTGCCCAGCTCGGCAAGATCCTGGGCGTCAAGACCATCGTCTCGGGAACGCTCACCAACCTCGAGGGAATGAGCGAGATCAACGCCAGGTTGATCAATGTGGACACGGCCTCGATCGTCGCTGCCGAAAAAGTGCGGGCCAGCAGCGCGAGCCGGTTGAACGAGCTCGTGTCGCAGATCACCGAAAAGATCGCCCAGGCTTTCCCGCTCGAAGGCTACGTGGTCCAAAGGACCGGCAAGCGGGTGACCCTTGACCTCGGCAATCAGTTGGGCGTCAGACCGGGCATGCGGTTCATCGCATTCAAGGAGGGCCGCGTGATCAAGCACCCGAAGACCGGCGAGGTCCTCGACGTCGAGACGATCGAGATCGGGGAGATCGAGATCACCGATGTGCGCCAGAAGACCGCTTCAGGCGAGGTGAACAGGGAGTCCTCCCCGGAGGCCGTCGTGTACGGTACCATGGTCCGGAGCGCCATCAGGGGGCAGCTGGTGAACATCGACAGCGAGCCCACCATGGAAACGCCAAGCGAGCGGCGTCCTCCCGAGCAAGCCGGTCCCAGGCCGAAGGTGAACGTGCCGATGCCATCGTTCTGAACAAAGTCGTCCTGACCTTGTGTTACATTATAAACAAGCAATGCTACATCGAGCAGCTAAAGATGGGGTAATGCTCGAACATCATACGAAGGAGGGAACTGTTATGAGGAAGTCTGGTGTGAGGATTGCTGTAATATTGGCCATGATCGTAGGACTGTCGAGTATGGCATATGCGGAAGGCACCAAGGTTACGGTCGGCATCAAGGCATGGTCCAACAGTTGGGAAGAAGAGGTCGAGTATAACGGCGGAGGATCGGATACCTGGGACAATGGCAGCTCCCTGATGATAGGACCGTCCGTAAACCTTCGTTTCGAGAACAATATGTTTCTTGGCGCTTCGTATCTTGTGTCGACCAAAGACTATGAATCGAATGATTGGGTTGTTATCGGAGACTCGGTGAGCTTTGAACGGGAGGATCTGGACCTTACGGTCGGGTATATGATCAACCCGCGATTCGGCGTTTTTGTCGGATATAAATCGATCGAATTCGATGCTACCTACCATCTTCCTGCCCTCGGTATCGATGAGAAGATCGGAACAGTGTCGTTAAAGGGACCGGGAATCGGAATCCTCGGCAACATACCGCTCAGCGAGTCATTAGCTCTGTACGGGAACCTCGCGATCATGTCCTTGGATCAGAAGATCTCGACGGATATTGGTTCGGCATCTTCCGATATGACAGGCGCGTCCTTTGAAATCGGAGTGGCTTTTGCGTTCTCGGAATCTTTTTCAGCAAATGTCGGCATCAAGTCGCAGTCCTTTTCCGGTGACGATGAGTTCGGCGATACCTATACAGAAACCTTTGCCGGCCTCACCTTCGGGGCCAACTATACGTTCTAGGCACTTACTCGCGTTATTACTATCGCGGGACAGCGCTCTGCGCTGTCCCGCGTATGTTTTTCCCCTTCCTTGTTCCTTCACGCTAAAACCTTCCCCGTATCATCTGTCTTTGTCCTTTGTGATATTTAAGCCTCCCGCAGCAGACGGCAGGGAACCTTAGATCCTCAAGGAAAAGATCGTCCTTCTGATCGCCCGCTGCTGTATTCGCCGACCCGCGCCGACTGCTCGTGTGATGGAATAGCCTTCCACGGTTGTTTTTCTATGGACAAACAGGATGGCGTCTGGTAAAAATGCACCATTATGAGATTTCCTTTCGCATATGACGTCGGCATCGTCACGAAGTCCCTGCTCGCGATCCTTCTGGCTGGCTCGGTCATGATCTCCTGCGCCGGAAAAAAACAGCCTGTTCAGAAAGAGCCGGGAAAACTGAGGGCTACCCAGAAGCCCTATACGGTGCTCGGGCAGCGCTATGAGCCGCTTAAGACGCATGTGGGCTTCGCGCAGGAGGGCATCGCGAGCTGGTACGGGAAGGACTTCCACGGGAAGAAGACGAGCAACGGCGAGGTCTACGACATGCACGGTATGACCGCGGCCCACAAGACCCTGCCGCTCGGCGTTTTTGTGAAAGTACGGAACAGGGACACCGGACAGGAGATCATCGTCAGGGTCAACGACCGGGGACCGTTCGTCAAGAACCGCATCATCGACCTTTCCTACACGGCGGCCAAGAAACTCAGCGTTGATCTTAAGGGGACCGCGCCGGTGAGGGTCGAGGCGTTGGGCTACCGCTCGCCAGGGGCCACGGGAGATACCTATCAGTCGCCGGAGACCTACGACATCGGAAATTACTCCGTCCAGATCGGTTCGTTCAAGGACCAGCAGAATGCGAAGCGGCTGTCCGAAGAAATGAAGAAGCTCCACGGATATTCCGAGGTCAGATCGGCCATGGTGACCGGAGAGCTGTTCTACCGGGTGCAGGCGGGAAAATATACATCCCTGAAGGCCGCGGAAGATGCGGAAGGGCGCTTCTCAAATAACGGGTACCGGGGAAGTTTTGTGGTGTCGCTGGATTGAGCCAAAAGCCAATGTCTTTGACACTGATTTACACTGAGAGGTGCCATGAAAAAGCATGATAAGCCTGTTTTCTTATCTTACGTCTTTCGATGCGGTTAGTCTTTTCTGCTTTTTCGTCATTCAATCCGCAATTAAAGAAGGTAATCCACAACTACCCTGCTCTCCCGCACCTTCCCGATGAACTCGGCGGCCTTCACATGCTCTGGGTGCTTCATATAAGCATTCAGGTCCTTCTCATCAGCAAACTCTGAATAGATGGCGATGTCGTACGCGGTTTCCGATGGGATAACGTTGATGCCGACCTCAAGGTGCCGGATCTGCGGTATCACACCTTTCAATGCTTCCAGGTCTCGCTTGATCTTCTTCGCGTTCTCTTCCTTTGATGCGCCTTCGGCGGCTGTTTTCAGCTTGAACAGGACAATGTGTTTGAGCATGATGGTCTCCTAGGAACGCGCGCGTGAGCCGCGAGCTTTTCGCGGCGGACTCGACGCGCAGGTTGAAATCTCTGCTTCAGATAGAGTACCCTAGGTATCACCCTAGCTTTTCTTAGTTTTTATCCGCAAATTTCTTGGTATGTAAGTATTTATCAATCTCAATGTCGAGTAAATTTGACTTCAAGGAATTGTCTATGTCATTTATAAACCCGGACGGAGATGTCCTGAAGATGTCATTGATGATATTGAATGATTGCTCAATCAGCGGCGCAATGGAAGATTGCTTGCCAGAAAGGTTGTTAATGAGATCAGCAATTATAGTAAGGTCATTCCAATTGTCGTTCTTCTTGAGCCTGAATGCAAGAATTCTAGCAATATGAAACAGCCCATTATTTGCAATCTTCCTTTTCACAATATCTGTCGACGTTTTTTCGGGAGCAGCATCGAGCCAAGCCGCAACTCGTTGATGGATGAAAATGCTAAGCACATACGGTTCGATTACTTGGCCATTAAAAATGTTTTCATACAGCTCACCCCAAACTTTGTACTTTCGCCTTCTTGCGTCAGAGGGTTTCTTCATAATCTGAGCAAGATAGATCTGAGCGACAAGCTCATTGGGAATTATCTTATTGAAATCGATATTGGGGAGGCTGTCATACTGTCTTGGCTTTCGCTCATAGTAGAAGCCGTACTTGCTAAATGATCTTTCCATGTCAACCTGAATAGGATCATTTGACCTGAGATCTCTGCTGCTGATTTTGTTTTGATTGTTGGTTGTCAAAACAATCTTCTGTACGAGATCAGTATTCTTGGTTTCATAAATCCTTACCAGAACCCTGGCATCTGGTGCCAACTTGCCGTCCTTATGAGCCAAGGCGAGTGTTGTTGCTGTTTGGCAGCCGTTAACTATTTGCATATGTTTTATCTTGATATGCGGATTGTCGGGTGTAGCCTTCAGCTTTATACCAGCCTTAAAGCCCTTCGTTACTTCTGAATAAAAC
>CAYPOT010000159.1:0-4316 GCA_964412455.1 uncultured Nitrospiraceae bacterium
AAAAAGTACACTAAATTCGACTGCGGGGTGTCTCAAAGTCATTGACAAATTCCGGTATTTCATAAAGCTGGCGATAAAATTAATATAATGCTCATTAACAAGGTCTGCATCAACTAACCTTCTTGTTCTTCTTAACTCTTGAAGTTGATTCGATAATTGAGTCGTTAACTTCTTTTTAATCATTTCTGATTTATCACCTCGATGGAGATGCGTATATCTGGCTTTTTTCATTTAACATGAGTTGTATCTCGTCAGGGGCATTAACGACGAGTTGAGCCCCACGCCGTAGAGCGCGGGACTCGAACGACTTGTTATCATTTCGGTGTAAACGGTTCAAGGCTATCTTTACAGTACTTACCCGGACTCGCGTGTTCACTTTCGCCAATATCGAAGTAAACACAATCAATGCCTTTTACCGAAATGAGGGAGTAAGCAATAGTTGCCATATAGCCCAACGCCCCGTTTGATCCCATCTGCTCGCCGAGTTGGTCTTCATTATCTACACCTATGAAAATCGTTCCGTCTTCTTTCTTTTTGAACTGAACTTTTGGCTGTTTGTATTTACGGAACCGATCATTCAGCTCTGCCAAGACATCCCGGACACCAGCGCCTTTCAACGATTTAACAAACACAGGGTAAGTGGTGTTCTCGGCATAATCCCAAATACCGGTGCCATAACCAGCAATCAATTCTTGAATCCGAGGCCGGATATTTTCACTCTGTGATGCAAGGAGATCATTCTTTGCCTTTAGCCGTTGATTGTCCAATTTCAATTGATCGAGCTGGGCTATCAACTCCTGAATCCTACTGTTAGCATTTGCCAGGGCTTCTTGATCTTGCTTCACCTCCGGCGGAGCGACTGGTCTCTGCTCAGACTTCTCACAGGCCACAATGGTTAAGATCAGAACCAGTGCCATTAATGAATATATACGCATTGGATCGAAACTCCTATACAGATAACGCGCGCCGAAAGGTAGGCGCAGGTTATGGATGTCACGTCGATGTCATCCAATAGCTTTCGATCTATTCCATCTTGAATCCGAAATCTTTGGTGAGCCTTATCATGAGACGCGTTGGGTCGCTGGATAACGGACCAAGAACCTTTCCAGTAAGATTCGATTTATCTGGCATCGTAACATTTCCTTCAATAAGGTCGCCACATCCCGTGATGTTTATAAGACCGACCAGCCTCCTCTTAATGGCTGCAGCGATGATCTGCGCGTCGTGATCTGCTTTCCGATATGCATCACCCGCTAGAATCCCAAGCTGCTTGTCTGAGTTCAGAAGGCCAAAATAGATCATGCTTTTGCCAACAGTGAACTCCGTTGCAAAATCGAATTCAAACTTTGAGCTTTTTTCAAAAGCAATTTCTTTTTCCGCTAATGCATTCATAAGCGTAAGAATGCTTTCTCGGTTGAAATTAGTCAGCGTAAAATAGACCGTTATGTGTGTTCCCACTTCTTTCTGCTCTTCTGGCAACTTGCCTGGCGTCTCACCCTTCATCGCTTTCGCCATCTCGGTGATGTAACGCTGTTGGTCAAAAGACTGCCCCCTAGGTTTGTTGTCTATCTTAAGAACCGTTATCTCAGGAGTCTCTTTTAGGGTTGTTTTTAGCAAGCTCTTCAGCTGATCCAGCTTAGCGTTTGCTGCCTTGGCTGAAGCCTCATAATTCTTCCCGTAATCTGCCACGATTAAGAAACAATGTGCTACATCGGGTTTAACGATGATACTGGCTTCCCCTTTAACCTGGATGTAGTTTTCGATTTCTGCTGCATTTGATATTCCGGGGAAAGCAGTGATGACGAACAGAAGCATTGCAGTAATTTTCAGGTTCATGATATTCTCCTTTTTAAAATGGATAAACCAGTTGTTGACTTTAAGTAAACTGTCATCTACATATATATAGAATCATCTACAGGTATATGGAACTATCTACCTGTAGATAACAAGCTTCCATATACAGGTAGATAACTTTTCAAATTTGCAAACTGCTATGAACCATCTACCTGTATATGCTTTTCCCGAATACGTAGGCACGATAATATGCCTTTTCAGCGGCGATGTCAAAGATACCGATGAGGTAATTTAAGGGTATTGCCGAAGAGTACGGATTGCAACTTATGTATTACGAAGAATGGAAACTACAACAGCTTCAGGAAGAACCTTGCACAGCACAACTTTATCACAAACATACGGTTTCTAAAAGCACTTCTTGCCCGCTTTTCAAATCGAAAACAAAAGGCCCGTGCCGGATCACCGGCACGGGCCTTATTGGATCTTGAATATTGAATTTTGAATCTGAGTTAAAGCTCGCCCTTTGCCTTTTCCGTCTCCGCGTCGCGGGAGTTAGAACAGTCCTGACACCTTGCCGGTGTTCACATCCACGTCCACGCGGCGATAGGCCGGGTCTGATGCCGTGCCGGGCATGAGACTGATGGTCCCTGCACAGGGGCAGAGGAACTTGGCGCCCGAGTAGATCAGGACATCTCTGATGGGAAGCGTCCAGCCCTTGGGCACTCCCTTGATCGACGGATCGTGGGACAGGCTCAAATGGGTCTTGACCATCATGGTGGCGTAGTCGGCGTACTGGGGGTCGTTTTCCAGCATCTTGGCCTTGGCTTCCGCGTCGGCCGACCAGGAAACGCCATCGGCTCCGTACACTTCCTTGGCAATTGTCGCTACGCGGTCGCGCAGCTTCATCTCGAGCGGGTAGAGGAACTTGAATTCCTTCTTCTCGTTGCAGGCGTCAATGACCGCATCGGCCAGTTCCAGTGCCCCGTCGCCGCCCTTGAGCCAGTGCTGGGACTCTGCGCAGCGGGCGCCTGCCGCTTCGGCGGCCTTTTTGACCGCGGCCACTTCGGCATTCGTATCGGTGTAAAAACGGTTGACGCAGACCACCGGGTTAATGCCGGACTTGCGGATGACGTTGATCATGTGGACCATGTTGGCGCAGCCCTTTTCAACGAGGCCCACATTCTCCTTGGTGTACTCTTCAGCAAGCGGCTTTCCGGCCACGACTTTGGGGCCGCCGCCATGCATCTTCAGGGCCCGGACAGTGGTGGTAAGCACAGAAACGTGAGGCTTCAACCCGCTGTTGCGGCACTTGACGTTCCAGAATTTTTCGAACCCGATGTCCGCGGCAAAACCGGACTCAGTGACATGATAGTCGAACAGCTTCAGGCCGACCCGGTCGGCGATGATGGACGACTGGCCCACGGCGATATTGGCGAAAGGACCGGCATGGACCAGGCAGGGGTTGTATTCTGCCGTGCACATGAGGGTGGGATTTATCGTATTGCGCATGAAGGCGGCCATTGCATTGCCGACCTCCAGGTCGCCCGTGGTGACCGGCTTTCCGCTCTTGTCGAATGCAACCGTGATATTGTTCAGCCGTTGCTTCAGGTCCGCGAGGTCTTTGGCAATGGACAGGATAGCCATGCACTCGGACCCGACGGCGATGCCGAACTTTGATTGCATCATGAAACCATCCGTCCGGCCGCCGATGCCGATGATGATATTGCGGAGGCTCTGGGCGCAGAAATCAATGATCCACCCCATCTCCACGCGGGTCGGGTCTATGTCGAGCCTTCTCATCCTGGTAAGCCGTTTGAGCTGCTCATCGTTGTAATTACGCTCGTGCTGCATACGGGAGGTCATTGCAACCATTGCCAGGTTATGGGCGTTCATGATGTCGTTGATATCGCCAGTAAGTCCGAGCGAGAACTCGGTCATGGGGATCAGCAGTGAGTTGCCGCCGCCGGCTGCGGTGCCCTTCACGTTCATGGTGGGACCGCCGGAAGGCTGGCGCAGTGCGCCGCCGACATTTTTGCCGCGCTTGCCGAGGCCTTCCATCAATCCGCACGAGGTGGTGCTTTTGCCTTCGCCCAGAGGTGTCGGGGTTATGGCGGTCACCTCGATGTACTTGCCGTCGGGCTTGCTTTTAAGACGCTCGTTGACCTTGAGAAAATCGATCTTGGACAGGCGGCCCATGGGCAGCATCTCGTCCTTTTGCAGACCCAACTTCTCGCGCCACGCTTCCGGCGTGGGCATGTTCTTTTCCGCTTCTTCGGAAATCTGCCAGTCAGCCAACTTCGTTGCATCATAAGGCATATCAAATCCTCCTTGGAAAGAAATTAGATTCAACATATTGAATCTTGAAATGTCTGAAGAATACTACGATAACCTTTGACACAGATCACGGCTGATCAGGTTCCTGACAGAGGCGGATAGATCCAGGGCCGGATCATGCCTTTTCATCTTACTAATACAAACGCATTTAGATTCGTTACTGATTTGCCCCTCACCTTTGTCCTCTC
>CAYPOT010000160.1:0-4111 GCA_964412455.1 uncultured Nitrospiraceae bacterium
GGTTGTACGGCGGCTTCGTGCGCTCGTCGGCCATCTTGAGGAACAGCAGGTACGTGAGCTGCTCCACGTAGTCGCCGTAGCTCATCCCATCGTCCCGGAGGACGTTACAGTAGTTCCAGAGTTTTTGAACAATAGCGGAAGAAGTCATAAATCTACAATATCCTTAATTTATAAGTAGTTATATTGATAATTGGTAAATTGTCCTTAACGAATATGTGAACAATTGTTCACATATTTTCTTTACAATCGTAATGAACTGTAGTACATTAATATCAAGCCGCAAGGCTGGTGGCCCTTTACCTATGGTTTAGGACCGTGGCAGCGCCTCAGTCGCCGTTAAGACTGGGGCTTTTCTTTTCTAGTTTCGACCAGTACACTTTCCCGCCTTATTTTCTCCAAATAGCTGCTATCTGCCGGAAAGGCTGTTATAAAATCAAACTCCTTATGATCCGGCCTTTCCTCCAAGACAACGACATATTTTTCCTCAACTACAATGAAATCCCGCCGCTTCTTCATAACTCTATTACGGCTGTCTTTTCTAGCTTGATGCCTTCGCTCAATCGTACCTTTCGAGGCGGCCAAGACTTCCTTGATCCATAGAATTCGGCGAGCCCGCTTCATTGATAGTGGTATGTCGTGATCGCCACAACCAAAACGATAATCTGTGCTTTCAGAGAAAGCATGATCAAAGTTTTTAGGATTAAAATATACTCGTTTGCCATCCCAGTCAGTAATTACAATCTGCTTACCCTCGTTCGATTGAACATAAGTCTCTATAAAGATCTTCCGATACGCCTCCTTGATTTCTTCATCGGTAGCCGCCTTTATACGGAGCAAGGGCCATAGATGTTCAGCCATCTCAACGCCCCGTGAAATGAAATATGTTGAATTTTTCAGCACTCGGGAACGTGGAAGCTTTCAACTGATCGAAGCCGACACTCTGTGCCAATTCTTGGCAAAACTCAACTTTTGTCGAGCTCCCCTCTCGTTCATTCCAGGCATATCCAACAGCTCCTATGAATAAATCTGCAAGCTGCAGAATCGGAAGACTGTGAGAGCTGACCGGCTCCAAACAGGCAATTTTCGCTTTGCCCATCAGTTTGCGCTGTAAGATATCGCGAAGATCGACAAAACGTTTTTGCGTTTTGTTTAGTTGCCAATCGAGATATATGTGGTACGAGCAGCCCGGCTTCAGCCAGTTACCCAGCATTTGATAGTAGAGTTTATAGAATCCCAGTTCCTCATCACCCAGATTGTATTTGCCATGATCGAGAATATTACGATCAACGACAAGACAGCGGAAGGCAAGTGCAGGCTCGCTTTTAAATAGCTTTAGCAAGTCCCAATAGAATTCCCGATGATTGGGAGAAAGTTTTTTCCAGCCGAATTCGCCCCCAATACCGTGAGCCTTCTTTATGATATTTATCTTTTGTGAGAGTAACGATTTCTGATCACGAGTACACGACAACGCACCGATGACCATATAGGCATCTTCAGGGTTGGAAGTATGCCTACTTTCGTCACAATAGATATTCATCTCACAGAATTCGTTTGTCATGAATCGATCCTATTCCTCGGTATATTATAAGCGTTGTAGTTCAGCGAATCAGTGAAGTGCTACACTCAGAATATACCTTGAGCTATTTCTCATTTACCCATTGGTTACCATACAAAGTCTTAAATCATGACAATTGTATGGTAACGGCCAAGGGATGTCTGCAAGTACTGAATCTGATTAGGCCCAGGCTTTCGAGCATGTGGCGGTAGTGGTCGAACAGATCGTCGCCGTCCTTTTTTAAGAGCGTGGGCCAATTGTACTTCGCAGGCACGGCACTCGGCTGGTTGTACGGCGGCTTCGTGCGCTCGTCGGCCATCTTGAGGAACAGCAGGTACGTAAGCTGCTCCACGTAATCGCCGTAGCTCATCCCATCGTCACGGAGGACGTTGCAGTAGTTCCAGAGTTTTTGAACAATCGCTGCTGATGTCATAGTAAGGAGAGACCTTTCACGATCTTATTTGCGCTCTTTTTTCGTCAACCCGGCCGGAACCCTCTTTTCAAACTGTTTGCGGGTTCTTTCCAGCTCAGTAACCAATATCTTCTCATCCGGGAGTGTTGTGCGGTATTCAGACGCAAGAATCTTGTTTTGAAGCCCTTCAAGGGCGTAATGTGCGACTGCATGGTCCTTCTGCGCGCACAGGATCAGTCCGACCGGAGGATTTTCGCCGGCATTTGTCCAGTGCTCACGGGCATAGTTAAGATACAGGTGCATCTGCCCTGCGTCAGCGTGAGTAAATTTGCCGAGTTTGAGATCGATGATGACAAGACTGCGCAGCTTGCGATGGAAGAACAGGAGGTCTACACGATACCACTCGTCGCCGATCCGTAGGCGCCGTTGGCGGCCGACAAAGGCAAAATCGCCTCCGAGTTCCAGAAGGAAGTGCTCCAACTGCAGGATAAGAGCCTCTTCAAGATCGTTTTCCGAATACTCGTCCCTGAGATTGAGAAACTCCAGCACAAAGGGGTCTTTTATTTCCTCTTCAGGCGTGAGCGCGTCTGTAGGAAGAGGTTTTGATCCCTTCTTGAGCATTGCGGCCTTGTTGCGGGAAAGCAGGGCGCGTTCATAGAACTGCGAAGATATCTGGCGGTCCAGCTGCCGCACGCTCCAGCCGCCCCGTAAGGCTTCTGCTTCGTAAAAAGCGCGGGCTTCGGGTTTCTTTATCGACAGGAGCAGGACATAATGAGACCAGGGAAGCGGGAACTGTTTGGCAAGGTCGGCGATGGATAATTGTTCAGACGGTGTCTGAATAATTGCCGTTGACTTCGGCGACGTGCTTTCCTTGAATTCGGCAGACAGTGCCTGCCGAATCGTGTCACATTTCCCAGACAGTGTCTGGGAAATTCGATAATCCTTGTAAATCGAATAAAACAAGCGCATCAGCCGAAGATTTTCTCTTCCAAACCCTCTGCCGAATTTCTTAGTCAAATCCCGAGCCAGATATTCCAGTAACAACTCACCATAATCTGCGCGGTTTTTGCCTTGCTGCTCAAATTCCACTATTCTCCGCCCGATCTCCCAGTAGGTCGCGGTCATGATCGCATTGGTAGTCCGGACTGAAGCATGCCGGGCGGTTTCAAGCAGGTGAGCGACATCGGCAAGAACGGAAGTGTATCCGGATGGAGTTGAACTTTTCTTAACAAGAGATGTTTTCTTCGTCACAATATGAAACTCCTCTGCCCGCCCTCCCCTCGTAAAAAGGAAAGCGAAGAACGTTTGCCGGTAGACTCAACGGCAGTATGTTCCAAAATGGAAATAACTGAATCCTCCACTAATTCATGGGGTTGGAATACATTTTTCAAATGTTTATTGACGGCCGGGACGCGAACGCCGAAAAGCTCGGCCAGCGCCTTCTGCGTCAACCAGACGGTTTCTTGCTTATACAGAACCTCAACCTTTACCGCGCCGTCTTCCGCGGTGTAAAAAAGGAATTTGTCTTTGTCGCTCATATCAGTTACTCCAAAAGTCTACACTTGGTTAAGCATCAAAACCTGCCTCAGTGTCAGGTCTTTTATTTTGGTGTTACGCCTTCCCCCTCACCAGATTGCTGATCGTTGAATAATGCATATTCAAATGAGCGGCTATCTGCTGCTGAGTATAACCATATTTCTGCACGGCATCAATGATCTTCTTATCTCGTTTTCTCTTGTCCAGGATCACATTTTTCGGGAATATCTTGTCGAGAGACGGTCTGTTCACATACCGATGACTCTTGGGTATTTCAGGAATGTCCTGATGTTTTTTGATATGGGAGATGAGTCCCTCCACGAAATCGTCTTCGCCCAGGATAGACTGGCCCTTTACCTCTCTCCAGATAGTCTCCTTGCCGATACCCCAGTCGACGAATTGACGGTATTTCTGCTCTGCTGTGGCCCTCTTTCGGCTAAATTGTCCAAGGATCCAATCCGTGGTCAGGCACAGTGCCGGTGATTCCCGTCCTGCCGTAGCGCGATAGCTGGACCATTTCCAGGCTTCCGGACGTTCAACCATGTTCGCTCGAACGGGATTTAACACCACGTACCGGCATACTTCGAGAAGATGGCTGTCCTTCTGAA
>CAYPOT010000161.1:0-3638 GCA_964412455.1 uncultured Nitrospiraceae bacterium
GCCTCAGCCTGATGCTGGTAGCGGGTGTGGCGTTCGCAGCGGAGGCAGCCCCTGCAGCAGCAGCCGGCGGCCTGACCGCGGCAACCGCCGCGCTCTTCGCCATCGCCATTGCGGCGTTCGGCGGCAGCATCGGCATGGGCCTCAGCATCAGCAAGGCCGTCGAAGGCATCGCGCGCAATCCCGAAGCCTCCGGCAAGATCATGACCACCATGATCATCGGTCTGGCGCTGATCGAATCGCTGGCCATCTACACGCTGGTCATCATCTTCATCAAGGCCTAAGCACTACCAGTACAGCAGCACCCTAAAGAGGGGACGGTGAAAACCGCCCTCTCTTTTTTTATCCTGTTAGCACGATAACGCCAGAAGAACAACCATCTCCCTTCATTGCGAGAGACGAGAAGTAGTCTCTCCGTTCGAAACCCGGGTGCGGTAACCAACTGATTGATAATCGAGTCTTTCCGTGCTATAGTTCCGATATCGCGTGAACGCAATCTTGGGCGATCCAATAAACTCAAATACGAGGATTATTTTGGGAAAGTGGTAGAATGATATGGAATTCGAATGGGACCCGAAGAAGTCGGAGACAAACCGAAAAAAGCATGGTGTTTCTTTTCATGATGCTGCAACGGTATTCGCCGATCCGTTTGCACTTACGTTTTCTGATCCGGACCATTCCCAGGGAGAGCATCGATTTCTGACGTTCGGACGTTCCAGGGTGAACCATTTGCTCGTTGTTGCCCATACTGAGCGGCAAGGCAAAACGCGGATAATCAGCGCACGGCGAGCGACACGTCATGAAAGGACAATATATGAAAACGGCTAAAACGAAAAAAGAAGATATGAGAAAAGAGTATCGACGGGAAGACCTCGGCATCGGCATTCGCGGCAAGTACTTAAGCGAGCACAAAAAAGGAACGAACCTCGTTCTCCTGGGCCCGGATGTGGCTGCGGTGTTTCCGGATGATGACGCGGTCAATTCCGCTCTGCGCGGTCTCATTAAACTGGCGCAACACTCGCGCATCCCGACCAAGCGCTCAACACGGACCGTCAAAAAACAGGCGATCGGTTGACCTTGCCGTCGCGTACCTCTCCCTTATCGGCGGACAGAGCACAATTTATGAAGATCGCATCCGTAGCGGAAGTGAAGGCACATTTCAGCACATTCCTGAATAACAGCAAGAAGGGCCCTATCGTGGTCACCAAGAATGGCCGGCCGGCAGCCGTATTGATCTCCGTGGAAGACGAAGCCGAGCTCGAGCGTCTGACCATGGCGTATTCGCCGAAGCTGCAAAAAATACTCACCCTGGCCCGACAGCAAATTAAAGAGCATGGTGGCATTTCTCATGCAGATTTTTGGAGTGAGGTGGAAGCTAAATAGAGGATGGCCGATGAGAACGCGGGATAGAACAGGACGTCCAATCCACCCGGGGGAATTTCTGGCTGAGATATTGGGCGAAATGGAGATCTCACAGGCTGAGTTCGCGCGCGCGATCGGTGTATCGCCCATGCGGATCTCGCATGTCATCAGGGGCGATCGTCCGGTGACCGCAGAACTGGCGCTGTTGTTCGGTCGCGCGTTCGACCAGTCGCCGCAATACTGGCTCAATCTTCAGGCGTCGTACGATCTGAAGATCGCCAAGGCGAGCATCGGCAAACGCCTTGCCGGTATACATGTATTTGCGCATAGCTGATCTCAACCTGAAACCGGCCATCTACACACTGGTCATCATCTTCATCAAGGCCTAGGCATTACTAGTAGAGCAGTACCCAAAGAGAGAACGGTGAAAACCGTCCCCTCTGTTTTTGTCTGTTAAACAATCTCAGGTCAGAAGAATAACCCTAACTTTGTCATTGCGAGCAAAGCGAAGCAATCTCGTCGTCCAAAACATGGGTGTTTTGCTAGCATATTGATAAATCGTTATTCACATGCTATAGTCCAGTTTATCATGTAAATGGTTAAATGCATTTTGGGAGGATCATTGAATGAAAAGATGTCTTTTCCTCATTATTTGTTTTTTATTGATTCCGACATTTGCGTATGCGGACATGCCAAGTTCCCATCTTATGAAGAGGGCTTTTCAATCCAACATTATTGACAAATGGTACATGGCTAAGGGTGTTATGATGCTGCAAGATGCTGATGGTTGGCAAGAACGGCATAAAATTTATGAGCAGCCTAATGATACTTCTAATATTGTTCGTGAATTTACTATAAAGAAACCGAAGCGGGTCGTATTACCCATGGAAGAATATGTGAAACAAAGTCGAGACTATATAGATCAATTGCCATTATTTATTTCCACTCACGGATATGATGAACAAATGCCGGGATACGCAATATTTATTCCAATAATGGATATTCAAGGTAAGTGGGCGCTAATATATGTAGATTGGAATGCTAAACAAAAGGGTTGGGTAAAATTGGCAAGAAATTATTTTCTCTTTGATAAGTCAGTTGATAACATTTGGAAGTTTAGAGTGAAAACGTTTTATTACCCGAAAAAAAACACTGTACTGAGACCTATAGAACCGAACAAAAAAGATATATCAATTGATGCTTCTTCTCTGGAAATAAAATCAAATCAGATTTATAAGAATGATCTCTATATCTATGTGCCGAGTGTAAGTAAAATTCTGCAAAACAAAATATTCACAACTTGGGGTGAAAATAACTATTTTTTTGAAAATAGGGATAATCTCTATATATTTAATTGGGTTTATTGGTCAGTCGGTGATTGAATAATTCAACCAGTCGTCCGAGAGGGACGAGGCGATAAAGCGCCGCACCCATCAACTCGTTGTTCCCCATCCACTCAGCTCCTCAGTCAAACTCCTTATCCTTTTTTCCCTTTTTCCCCCCTCCCCTTTGCGGTATAATAACGCCCTGACAACATCTCCACCCTTAAGGAGCATCATTTAAACATGAATACCGTTCGCGTCAGGTTCGCGCCCAGCCCGACTGGCGCTCTGCATATCGGCGGGGTCCGCACCGCCCTCTTCAACTGGCTCTTTGCCCGCCATCACAAAGGAACCTTCATCCTCCGCATCGAGGACACGGACCAGGCGCGGTCCACCGACGAGTCCATCAAGGTCATCATCGACGGCATGAAGTGGCTCGGCATGGACTGGGACGAGGGCCCGTCCGTTATGCCGGACGGAGCGGTCAAAGGGTACCGCCAGACCGAGCGGATGGACCTCTACCGCGAGTATGCTGACCGCCTGCAGAAGGAAGGCAAGGCTTACTACTGCTACTGCTCTCCCGAAGAGCTCGACGCGAGAAGAAAAGAGGCCATGAAGGCCGGCAAAGCGCCCAAGTACGACCGGAAGTGCTATGGCCTGAAGGAGCCCGTGCCGGGCAGGACGCCGGTGCTGCGGTTCCATTCGACCGACGATGGCGAGACGGTGGTTCGCGACCTGGTACGCGGCGCCGTGACGTTCGAGAACAAGCAGCTCGACGATCTTATCATCATGCGCTCCGACGGGTTTCCAACTTACAACTTCGCCGTGGTCGTTGACGACGTGACCATGAAGATCTCCCACGTCATCCGCGGCGACGACCACCTGAACAACACGCCGCGCCAGATGCAGATCTACCGGGCGGTCGGCTGCGAGCCGCCCCAGTTCGCGCACCTGCCC
>CAYPOT010000162.1:0-3259 GCA_964412455.1 uncultured Nitrospiraceae bacterium
CGGCACGTACGGTGGTGTGAGAGGCTGGGGCTGTGAGGCCCCCGCCTACTCGATCCTGGCAGGACAGCGTCCGGTGAGAGGATGTTTCCAGAGAAGAGATGTATTCGTCGAGGTGAAATGCTATGGTTGCGGACCGATCAGAAAGCCAGTATCCCCGAATCGTCTTCGTCGTGGACGAACCGCTTATTGCGCGTTTCTTCCTGCTGCTCCAGCAGGGGGTGAGGATACGGCGCCGCGTCGGCTGCAGTGTCGATGCGTTCCTGCGGAAGGAGATCGGGGCTGCACTGGAGACGATCGAGAAGATCCAGTCCCTCATGGTGGACGGCAAACCGGTCGATGACATCGGTTCGGCGCTGCTGCACGACGGTTCGGTCCTCGCGCTCTCCGCTGCCATGCCCGGTCTGGTCGGTGCCACGCTCAGGCGGAGCGGGGCCTATTCATCATTCCGCAATGCGATAACCTACCATGAAGAAGGGAAAACATGCGCGCCCGGCGAGGGGTGGGTGACCATAAAACTCTTCAATCAGATGATGGCAGAACTGGGCCCCGGCCTGCTGCGGCAGGGTGTGCTCGTTCATGCCGCTGACCTCGCCGATCTCCTGGAGGAGTGGTCACAGGAGTCCCGGCAGGGATGCAGCGTCACGCTCGACGGCAAGTCCATCGATATCGGGAGGTTGAAGGGAAGTGCGGCGTTGACGGGAAAAGATCAGATATCTCTTACGGTAGCTGATGGTCCGGTCAACGCCTGAGCGTCGAAGTCAGCCTCCGGCAATGGGAGGGAAGAGGGCGAGTTCGTCATCGTCCTTCAGGACATGGTCCCCGGGCCGGTGCTCGCCGTTGACGATCCTGAGGAGCCTGATCTGGCCGGGGAACTTGAAGGAACGGATGACCTCGTCGATCGTCGTCCGGTCGGGCAGTTCGAGCATCTGCTCATCAGGGCCGAAGGTCCGCAGGGACGCGAACAGTTTTACCTTCACTTTCATATCGCCATTATACCATAGGGTACGGCATTGTCATCGGGTACCTGCAGGCCGGGAGGCATATGACCGGCATCATACTCCGGTACGACAGAACGGTTACAATACATCATGGCGGCGAATGATCATCCAGCAAAGCTCTTCGTCGAGGTGACGACCCGCTGCAACCTTCAGTGCGGCATGTGCGTGAAGCAGAACGGCACAGGCGGCATCTCCGAGGGCAGCATGTCGGCTGAGACCTTCGAGCGGCTTGTGCCGGCCTTTCCCCATCTTGACACCCTCGTGTTGAACGGGATCGGAGAACCCCTGCTCCATCCTCACCTGGAGACATTCATTGCCCGTGCTCGCTCACTGCTTCCGGAAGCCGCTTCAATAGGATTCCAGTCGAACGGCATGGCGCTGACCGACGAGCGGGCGGTATCGCTCGTCGAAGCCGGCCTCGACCGCATCTGCCTTTCCCTCGACACCGTGTCCGATGACAGCTTTCGCTCCATCCGGAGCGGCGGTGAGATGCAGGGCATCGTGGCGGCGTTTGAGAGCCTGAACAAGGCCAGGTCACGGCGCGGAGGACGCGGCCTCAGTATCGGGATCGAGTTCGTGCTCATGCGCGACAACCTCGCCGACCTTCCGTCCGCGGTACGCTGGGCAGGCAGGTCCGGCGCCAGTTTCGCCATTGTCACCCAGCTCATGCCCTACCAGAAGGACCTTGTTGCGCAGGCAGCTTACGACACCAACACGACCGCCGCCATCGCCATCTACGAGCGCTGGAAAGCGATGGCGCTGCAGGAAGGACTGGACATCCGGCGGTATCCTGATACCCTCACGAAGGTGGCAAGGACCCCGCAGGAAGAGAGGATAGAGCAGCTTGTCGAACAGATGAGGAAGGACGCCGAGGAGCAGGGCATCACCCTGCACGTGGACCGTCTGCTCAGGCGGGACGAAGAGTGGCTCGCGTCGGCCGAACGGATCCTCGACGAGGCCCGGCGGGTCGCCCGGGAAGAGGGCGTCGAGCTGACGCTTCCGGGCATGGCGCCGCGCAATACGAGGAAATGCGAGTTCGTCGAAGGGGACAGCGCCTTCGTCTCCTGGGACGGCAACGTGCATCCCTGCTATTTCCTCTGGCACCGCTACGACTGCCATGTCGGCGGCGTTACCAAGCGGGTCAAACCCTGGGTCCTCGGCAACCTGCGCGACCGGGACGTCCTTGCCATCTGGAACGACGCGGCCTCCCGTTCCTTCCGGGAGCGCGTACTCGGGTACAAGTTCCCATTCTGTTTCGACTGCGGATTTGCGCTGTGCGACTACGTGAGCGAGGAGGAGTTCGAGCAGGATTGCTATATCGAGCCGGTCCCGTGCGGAGCCTGCCTCTGGTGCACCGGGCTGTTTCACTGCCTGCAGTGAGAGAGTGAACTGCCGCCGCACCAGGCGGTGGTATATTAAGGATCATTCGTGTTTAAGTTGAAAAACCAAATCGGCTATGGATGCGAAAGTAAAATACGAAAGAATTTGACACTGATACCAGAAGTAGGCGCTTCTAAGCGAAGGCGGATTTTTGTATGATTCACACGGATACTACCCTGACGTATCAGTGAAAATCATATTTTATCCGCACTGATCCGTGTCAAAGGCTTGATCCAAGCCTGTCAAGACTCGGGGACAGGGAATCTCTTTCAACGAAAATACGAAAGATCCTATATTAAGACAAGACAACAGGGAGAAGGAGATGCGCACCGTGCCGGGCACGCCGGAGGAAAAAGTAGATACATGAAATTGGACGCGGATTTTCGCCGATGAACGCGGATAAGGTGCGTAGATCGTTCTTAACCTATTTGTCCTCGTATCCCCGTCCCCCGTCAGTGAGGTGCGTGGGCAGGCGCTCCTGGGTGAAGATACCTTCATGGATGATCTTACCGATCGCCTCAAGAAACACAAAGGCATTCCCGAGATTCCCCGGAGCCAGCGGTATGCGAATCGACCCGCCCTGGGGAGACTGTTCAAAAAAGGACTGAGCGCAACCGGAACAAAGAGGCGAAAGATGATCCTTGAAGCTGTTGAACGGTATGGCTACCGTCAGAAGGAGATCGCGGACCACCTGGGCCTACACTATTCGTTGATCAGCAGGATCGTGAAAGGCGAGCGATGAATATCAAGGGTACTAAATGCCCCTAGGTAACCAATCGTTGCAGACTAAACGTAAGGTCTTGAAACTATATTTTTGACTAAGTCCACTATATAGAGTCTGTATTTTAACATTCAACTTGCTGATTATGTACGGAAAAAGT
>CAYPOT010000163.1:0-2842 GCA_964412455.1 uncultured Nitrospiraceae bacterium
GAAGCGCTTCGTGGATGACCTTGTCCATATCGATGAGCTTGGCAGCCTCTTCCTGCACGAGGAAACGGAGCGCTTCGGGGACCTTGAACTTACGCTTCTTCGTTTTTTCAGGAAGCAGGCCGCCGAGCATTTCCTTCAGGTTCATCTCGATCTCTTCCATGCCCACGTTCGAGATGATGCCGAAGGGCATCACTTTTTCCCTGGCGTCGAGTTCCACCATCCGTTCATCGAGCTTGCCGGCCAGAAGCTGCTGGCGGAGCTTTTCACGGGTCGATGCATGCTGTTCCTGCTGTTTGTGCTGTTCCTCAGGCGTGGCCTCGACGGCAGCTGACCGAAGCGGGGGCAGGAGCAGGTCGAGAAGCCGTTCCTCGGCCAGGGCAGCGGCCTTTTCCTTCACCTGTTCAGACACCTCGTTCTTCACCATGTTGACGCCGATCTCGGTGAGGTCGCGGACGATGGAATCCACGTCGCGGCCCACGTAGCCCACTTCCGTGAACTTCGACGCCTCGATCTTGAGGAACGGGGCGTTCGCGAGCCGGGCGAGCCGGCGGGCGATCTCGGTCTTTCCCACGCCCGTGGGACCGATCATGATGATGTTCTTCGGCATCACTTCGTCGCGCAGGTCCTCGGAAAGGCGCTGGCGCCGCCAGCGGTTCCGGAGCGCGATGGCAACAGCGCGCTTTGCCTTGTTCTGGCCGATGATGAAGTGATCCAGTTCCGCGACGATCTCGCGGGGCGTAAGGGTGTCGTTCATAATAATTTTCAGAGGACAGAGGACAGACGATCAGACAGTCAGACGAAAGAAGCAAAACAAGCCCTAAGGTTGTTTCAGTCTGTTATCTGAATGTCTGCTGTCTGTGGTCTGATTCACAACTCCTCTACCGTGATCTCCTTATTAGTATAGATACAGATATCTCCGGCGATCTGCATGGCCGCTTCCACGATCTTCCGGGAGCCAAGTTCCGTGTGTGCCACGAGGGCACGCGCGGCGGCAAGCGCGTAAGGACCGCCGGAGCCGATGGCTGCGATGCCGTCCTCGGGCTCGATGACGTCGCCATTGCCCGAAAGGACGAACGAACGTTCTGCATCGGCGACGATCATCAGCGCCTCAAGACGGCGGAGGATCTTGTCGGTCCGCCAGTCTTTGGCGAGTTCCACGGCAGCGCGCGTGAGGTTCCCGTGATATTGTTCAAGTTTCGCTTCGAATTTTTCGAAGAGGGTGAACGCGTCGGCAGTTGCGCCGGCGAACCCCGCGAGCACCTTGTCGTTGTACATCTTGCGCACTTTCCTGGCATTGCTCTTCATGACGGTGTTCCCGACGGTCACCTGCCCGTCGCCGGCGATGGCGGTCTTCCCGTTCCGTCTGATCGAGAGGATGGTGGTTGCGTGCATGGTATTGAGTTCGCTCATTGCATCTCCGTCATTACCCTAATCTTGAAAAGCCGGAACTACAAATCTTCGACAGGATTACAGGATCATACTTCGGATTTTATAACTACTCAGATCAAAACCTTATAACCACGGGTCGCGTGTACGCGACACACAGATAAATACGAATTAGAACAAAGGACTTATTTTGATCTGTTTCTTAATAAAGTTTTACCGTGTGCAGAGAAGACTTCGACGAGCTCAGTCGAGTCGCCGCCTGTGTTCATAACGCCTTCGTTCCCATTTGACTCGGTTAGTCGTCGTCCTTGTCCCCTGACCCATGCCCCCCCTTTTTCGCCCTCGGGTGCGCCTTGTCGTAGGTCTCCATGAGGGAATCAAGGTTCACATGCGTGTACCGCTGGGTCGTGGACAGGCTGGCATGTCCAAGGAGTTCCTGGATCGCCCGGAGGTCAGCGCCCGATTCCAGCAGGTGTGTCGCAAAACTGTGGCGGAGCGTGTGGGGACTGGTCTTCTGCGAAAGCCCCAGCTTTTTCCGATAGTTACCTAAAATACGCTGAACCGTTCGGGCTGTCAAGCGTTTTCCTGAAGGGCCGGTGAAGACCGACGTACCTTTGTCCTTGTCGTTCTTCCGGGCTGAGTAGGCATCGACGGCATCGAGGGCTTTGCGGCCAACCGGCACGATGCGCTCTTTGCGCCCTTTGCCCCTGATGCGGATGAGACGGTCATTCCGGTTGATGTCCTCGAAATTGATCCCGACCAGTTCGCTCGCGCGGATGCCGGTCGAGTAGAGCGTTTCGAGCACGGCACGGTCCCGGAGGTCATCGACAGCATCACCCTCGGGGGCGTTCATCAGCCGCAAAGCGTCATCGACGGTGAGAACGGAAGGCAGGCGCTTGTCCTGTTTAGGCGTCGCAATAAGCCGCGCAGGATTACCCTGCACGATCCCTTCGCGGTGCAGGTATTTGAAGAATGCGCGGACCGCCGAGAGTTTGCGGGCGAGCGAGGATCTTTTTGTTTTCCCGGCGATGAGATGGCCGAGGAACTGCCGCAGGTCCTGGTGGCCGATGCCGGCGATGTCGCGGTCACCGAGGAATTCGGCCAGCTGTTCCAGGTCGGAGCGGTAGCCGCGTTCGGTGTGGGGGGAGACGTTCTTCTCATTCCTGAGATGGAGCAGGAAGGTGGCAAGATGCTTCTGCATGCAGATACTGTAACGTAGGGGGTGTTATTTTGCAAGAAAAAGGTCAGCGCATAGGGGTCGTTAGTTGCGGCCCAACGATGATCTCCACGCCGGAGCAGGCGTCATACAGCAGGTTCTTTCGGCGTTTCTGGCGCGTCCGCGTCGGAAGTCGGAGCTTCCTTGTAGCCGCATTCCTTTTTATAGCAGGCGATGTAGGGGCCGGTCTTCTTGGAGAACTTCTCCGTCAGGAAGGGGGCGTTGCACTGGGGGCAGGGG
>CAYPOT010000164.1:0-2436 GCA_964412455.1 uncultured Nitrospiraceae bacterium
ATTACCGTTACCCGAAAGACGTTTGACGATACGGGCTTCGTAACCATAAGACGTTACCAAAAATTCCGCCATTTCGGCAAGAATTTCATTTATAACTGACTACTCGGATTATTCCTGTATACCTGTATAAGAGATGAACGCCGGCGGTCTCACCGCGGAGACACGAAGCACAGCAATCATGCTTATCTCAAAGGTCAAAGAAACGATCAGGAAATATCGCATGCTCTCCCCCGGCGACCGAGTCATTGTGGCGGTCTCGGGCGGGCCGGATTCGGTCTGCCTTCTGAGTGTCCTCCATGCCCTGGCGAAAGACCTCGACCTTACGCTCCAGGTGGCCCACCTGGACCACCGGTTCCGGGGAACGGAATCCGCCGCGGACGCGCGGTTCGTTGAAGAGCTGGCAAAGGATATGGGGATCGCCGCTACCATCGAGAGCCGCGATGTCCCCGCGTACTGTGCCGAGCGGGGCCTGTCGGCGCAGGCAGGGGCGCGGGAGGTGCGGTACGCGTTTCTCCAGCAGTGCGCAAAGGCCACCGGCGCCCGACGCATCGCGCTCGGTCACACGGCGAACGACCAGGCCGAGACGCTTCTCATGAGGCTTTTCCGGGGGGCGGGCCTTTCCGGGCTTTCCGCCATCCCGCCGGTGCGGGAAAACATTACCAGGCCGCTCATCGGCATAACCCGTAACGAGGTCCTGGCATATCTGCAGGGCCAGGGGATCGATTTTCGGACCGATCCTTCCAACCGTAAACCGGTGTATACCCGGAACCGCGTCCGTCATGAGGTGCTCCCGGTCCTCGAGCGGTTCAACCCGCGCATCATTGAGGCCCTCGCTACGGAAGCTGACCTGCTCCGGGACGAGAACGACGCCATTGAGACAATGCTCCCGGGTATCCTGTTAAAGGTCCTCCACGCGGAAGGAGGTGCCGTGCGTATCGGGCGTGAAGAGTTCGGCCGTCTCCTGCCCGCGCTCCGGCGAAGGGTCCTGAGAAAAGCCATTGAACTGGCTGCCGGTGATGACGCCATCGATCATTCCTGGATCAGGACCGGCGAGGCCCTGGGCTTCATGGCGGAGGCCCAGAGCGGCAGGAGCATGGAGATTCCGGGAGGCCTGCTCCTGGAGCGTGAATATGACGACCTTGTCATTCGTGCGCGAAAGCAGGAAACGGACTTCTGTGTCCCTCTTGCCGTTCCCGGAGAGACCGCGGTCCCCGCTGCCAGCCTGGTCATAGAGACCGCTATCCTTGATAACCTCCCCGATCCCGATGCCGGCGAGGGAAATTATCTCTGGCAGGCTGTATTTGATTATGATAAGATACCGCTGCCTTTATACCTGCGGAACAGACGGCCGGGCGACCGGTTCTGCCCTGCCGGAATGGACGGCAGAAGCAAGAAGCTCCAGGACTACTTTGTGGACGAAAAGGTCCCGCGGATGCGGCGGAACGCCGCCCCCCTCCTGGCAACCGAACAGGACGTGGTCTGGATCGTAGGTATGCGGACCGATGGCCGTTTCCTGCCGGGACCGGGGACGAAGAAGGTTCTTGTCGTCACGGTAAGGCCGGAAGACGGAAGACGTGATACGAGAGAGGGAAAGAGCGGCTGATTTCGATCAGAAACACCTCGCGTCTAACGTTTCACGTCTCACGCGTTTTGTTTTTTTCATGTTTCACGTCTCACGTTTCACGCCTCACGTGTGTTCTTCACGTCTCACGTTTCACGATTCACGTCTCACGAGATTTACAGGAGGTTACTGCATGGTAGGAATTGATTTCGGAAAACCGCTCTTCACCCGCGAGGAGATCCAGCGGAAGATCCAGGAGCTCGGGTCCCGCATCTCGACGGAATACGCCGAGAAAGACCTGCTCGTCGTCGGTGTGCTCAAAGGCGCGCTCTTCTTCATGTCCGACCTGCTTCGTTCGCTCCGGATCTCGGTGCGGATGGACTTCATCCATTGCACCAGCTGCGCGTCCAAGGGCACCAGCCCCGTCACGATGCTCGCTGACATGAAAGAGGACATCCGGGGCAAGGATGTCCTGCTCGTGGAGGACATCATGGACTCCGGAGTGACCATCGATTACCTTAAAAAGATGTTGCTGGACCGGGGGCCGGCCTCCCTGAAGGTCTGCGTGCTTCTGGACAAGCCGGACCGCCGGAAGGTGCAGATCGAGGCGGATTACGCGGGATTCCGCATCCCGAACAAGTATGTGGTGGGATACGGCCTTGATTATAAGGACCGCTACCGGAACCTGCCGTACATCGCCGTACTGCCGCTCGACGAGCGCGACGGGACCCGGGGATAAAGCTGTTGTAAGGTGCCATGGGAATATGTTAGTATAAACAACTTAACTTGGACAAGCCGGAACCAACAGGTAACGGTGACGACGCCCGTTTCGTCCAGCGGTTACGTTATGCGGTCTTTTTGCATTACCGTTACCC
>CAYPOT010000165.1:0-1872 GCA_964412455.1 uncultured Nitrospiraceae bacterium
GTTTTTCCTCCGAGCCTTTGTTTCTGTGACCATACCTTGCCTTTTCAACTTTATTGTGAATGAACCTAGTTTTATCATATTGGTTGATGCCGAACGCTCGGCCTCAATAATCGCAACACGAAAGGAGAAATGTACCATGGGATACTGGGAGAAGGCAGACTGGCAGTCGATCAAGAAGGACATTCAGAAGGGCTGGAAGGAAGGCGTGGCGGTCGTGAAGGAAGGCTCGATCGTCGCCAAGAAGAAAGCGGGCGATCTGACCGACGAGGGAAAGCGGCGCTATAAGGTCTTCGAGCTCAAGACGAAGATCCACAAACGGGTCTATGACCTGGGCGAGCGGGTCCATATGCTCCTCACCGGCAAGAAGAAGGCGGCCAATCCCGCGCTCGATGCGACGGTCAAGACGGTCATGGCCGATATCGGCAAGATGGAAGTGCAGATCGCGAAACTGGAAGGCAAGCAGACCGGCGCGAAGCCTGCGCGGAAGCGCACGACCGCATAGCGCTCCGCAGAAAGGATCGAGCGGCATCGTTGCGTAATGATCATACAGTCATTTTTATGCGAGATTGAATATTTCATGTGCCTAACGGACAAGCCGGAATAAAAAACTTCGACAGGATAACAGGATCAACAGGATTTTCAGGATGAAATGCTTTTTATCGGATTCTATCCTGTTATCCTGTCAAAAAGGGTTTGATTACGTTTTATCCATTTTTCGCAAAAGGGATCCATACCAGGCCAAGGAGAACCGACCATGAGATACTGTATAACAGCCGTTGCCCTCATCGCTCTTGCGCTGACGAGCGGATGTGTTTGGAAGTCGGAGTACACGAAAAGTCTCGCCGAGATCGACAACCTTAAGACGGACAAGGCGGGGCTGGAGACCAAGATCGCTGACCTCAACGCTAAGATCGACGACCTGGAGAAGGCGAAAGCCGCCCTTACCCAGGAGAACGCCAATATCAAGACCACCCTGGAGACCAAACGGGACAAACTGGCCAACGAGGTCGTGGATCTCAAGAACCGCCTGAGCGAGAATGAGAACCTCCTCGCCCAGCTGTCCGAGGAAAAGACGAAGGCCATTGAGGAGAAGGAGCGGGCCATTGCGCGGATGAAGAACACCTATGAGAGCCTGGTAAGTGAAATGAAGCAGGAGATCAAGGATGGCGAGATCCAGATCACCCAGCTCAAGGACAAGCTGACCGTGAACCTGGTGGACAAGGTCCTCTTCGATTCCGGCAGCTCCGCCATCAAGGGAAAGGGACAGAAAGTGCTCGACCGCGTCGCCGAAATTCTCAAGACGGTGACCGACCGCCAGATCAAGGTCGAGGGACACACCGACAATGTGCCGATCAGCTCTGCCCTTGCCGAGAAATTCCCGACGAACTGGGAGCTTTCCACCGCGCGGGCGACCACCGTAGTACGCTATCTGCAGGGCCGCGGAATCAATGCGGCGATCCTGAGCGCCGAGGGCTTTTCCGAGTACCGGCCTGTTGCCCCCAATGACACGCCGGAGAACAAGTCAAAGAACCGCAGGATCGAGATCGTGCTCATACCTCTGGATGCACTGCAAGCAGCGGAGCAGCGCTGATCCCGTCTGCTGCGGGATGCAATTCTTATGTTCATAGGTGAAAGCGCGTTCTCCACTGACACATCGGCCCCCCGGCAGTTTATCGCCGGGGGTGTCCATGACGGCATGACCGACTTGGCAGTTACGAGACGGTTTTCGTCACAGGCAAAGAGGATTCGAGTGCTTCCGGAACATGCTTGTCCGAAGAATCAGCGGTACTGTCAAAAGTTCTACGAAAAAACGAAGGATATTTTACCGCAGAGATCGCAGAGGTCGCAGAGAAATGCAAATCTTGAAATAAA
>CAYPOT010000166.1:0-1547 GCA_964412455.1 uncultured Nitrospiraceae bacterium
CGAGACCATCAAGGCGGACGTGCGGCTGGTCGCGGCCACGAATCGTGACCTGGAAAAAGCTATGAAGGAAGGGACGTTCAGGGAGGACCTCTACTACCGGCTGAACGTGGTGACCGTGGTCATCCCGCCGCTCCGGGAACGGAAAGAGGACATTCCCGCGCTGATGGAGCATTTCATCAGGAAATACGGAAAAGAGAACAGCAGGAACATCGGCGGTGTTACCGCGGAAACGCGGGACCTGTTGATGCGCTACTCCTATCCGGGGAACGTGCGGGAACTGGAGAATATCATCGAACGCGCCGTCGTTCTGACAAAAGGCGAGATCATCACCTCGGCGGACATCCCCTTGCATCTCAAGACGACGGAGAGCGAGGAGAAAATCTGCGTTGCGAAGCGCGACGGTTCGTTGACCGAGACCCTCGACACCGTGGAGCGCGGCATCATCATGGAGGCGCTCAAGTCGGCCGGTGGGGTGCAGACCCGTGCGGCGGAGAAGCTCGGCATCAGCGAGCGGGTGCTGCGGTATAAACTGAAGAAGTTCAAAATAAAGGAAAAGTAAGATGAAAAAGTCATTGCCGCTTATCGTTGCCGGTGCAGCGATCCTGCTCCTCCTTCTCTATCTATCCTCCACCGGGAAGAAGCCACCCGTTATCCCTCGCGACAGTCTTCATGCCGATCTCAAAACGAACGACTCTTGCATGCCTTGTCATGCGCCGGGAAAGCAGGCGCCCTTGAAGGATATCCATCCGCCGAAGGAACAATGTGTGGTTTGTCATAAAACGGCGAAGTGATGATGGCAGGATATAGCAAGGACCGCTTAGTACTTCCTGTACATTGCAGTATCGGCATCTCCTCTAAACTTCAACATATCACGCTGTAATTCTGATTCAGCTGCTTAGATCACCCCATCTCTTTTCTGGACATTTGCAATAAATCATAGTAAAGTCTTTAATAATTCAAACATTTACAACCAGCACCGCACGGAGGATCATGGCTGATTTAGAATACATCCAGCAAAAGATCATCTCATTCCGGAACGGGCGTCACGGGGCGCAATTCCACGATCCTTTACCTCGTTACTTTTTCGTCCTCGTTGCCTGCATGTTGGTCACGAGCACGTGGCTGACAAGTTGTGCCATCCCCATATCATATCACGACGCTGCTACTTACAAGAATCTGACCGATCTTAAAGCCGAAGCTGTAATGATTGTTGAGACGTTTGATACAAAGCCTTTTGCCGGCAATGAGGCTGCTATAGCAGACATTACGCTGAAATTTCGCAAGGCTTATGAATACGAGAAGGGGAAAGGTAAACCCAACAGCGATACCATGCGGCAGTTTGATGAGGTCTGGAAATTGCTGAATGGCGACATAGCGGATTACCGGGAAAACGGGAATGCGACTCTTGGCCCAAAGTATTTTCGCGAGGCTGCGGTGGTACTCGGGCAAGCCTTCGATATTGTCATAGCGACCGAAAATTTGAAGAACAAGGATAAATAACAGGAGCCTGTATGAGCAAGTTCACGGATTACATCGATGGTTTCGAG